>NZ_JBIAYW010000012.1:0-227079 GCF_042898305.1 Dactylosporangium sp. NPDC000521 | reverse complement strand
TCGCGACCGCGGCGCCTGGCTTCCGGCCCTCGGTCGGGCGGGAGGGACCATCCACCGGGCTGGCTTGCTGCTGCGAGATCCCGCATGGGTCGGCGGCCCCGCACGCGGACAGCAGCGGCACAGCGCTGGTTTCCGCGGCACCGGCTTGATCAATGGATGATTGCGGCTGTCATCACGACCGGATCCGTCTTTGGATCATCATCGCGACCGCGGCGCCTGGCTTCCGGCCCTCGGTCGGGCGGGAGGGACCATCCACCGGGCTGGCTTGCTGCTGCGAGATCCCGCATGGGTCGGCGACCCCGCACGCGGACAGCAACGACACAGCGCTGGTCTCCGCGGCACCGGCTTGATCAAAGGATGATTGCGGCTGTCACCACGACCGGATCCGTCCTTGGATCACCACGCTGCGAAGGGCCTCGCGCTGCGGGGCCTCGCGCTGCGGGGCCTCGCGCTGCCGGGCCTCGCGCTGCGGGGGCAGCGCGCCGCGGAGGCCACCGCCGCGGGGCCACCGCCGGGGGCCGCGACCCGTCATCCCGACAAATACGAAATGTCGGATAAATTCGGCGCCTGCGCCTGGATTTATCCGGGAGGGGTGCCATCCGTCAGACACGCCGTCAGGCAGGGCTGGAGCGGCGGATGCTGTGCGGCGCCCGGGCGAGTGCCGAGCGCCGCTGCGGAGGTGGATCGGTCAGCCGGCCGCTGGGGGAGCAGGCATGACGGATCCGCCGAGGACCGAGGGCGGGGCGTTCTCGTCGTCGCTCCAGACCATGTCGTCCTCGGTGAGCCAGGTGTCGTACGTGTCTTCCCCGTCACCGTTGCCGTGACGGGCGGCCGAGCCGGCGCCGTGCTGGCCGAACCTGCCGTCGCGACCGGAGACGCCCATACGGTTGGTGCCGCACGTGCCACAGGTTAGCGCCTGCCCGTCGCGCGGTGCTGCCCTGGCGGCGTACCCCTGTGGACAACGGGGTGCTTGTGGACGACGTGCCGGTACGGCGTCACGGCAGGGACGGGTCGATGTGGACCTTCGGGGCCGCGCCCCAGGCGGCCGGCCGGGTGGGCGACAGGGCGGACGCCGCTTCCGACAGGCCGATCGTCGCCGCGACCAGGGGACGCGGGTCGACGGCACCGGAGGCGTACAGCTCGACGGTGCCGGCCAGCCCGCCGGACGCGCTGAGCACGCCGACCGCGGTCACGTCCTTCAACGCGAGGGTCCGCGAGTCGAGCAGGCTCGGCGTGCCGGACAGCCCGATGTACACGACCCGGCCGCCCGGCTCCACGAGGTCGAGCGCGGCCGCCGGCGACGTCGCCGCGTTGGAGGCGTCGACGATCGCGTCCCAGCGCAGCGCGGGCAGCGTGGCCGCGGTCCACACCGCGCCGCAGCCGAGCCCGCGGGCGAACTCGACCGACGCGGCCGTCACGCCCAGCAGGTGCACCTCGACGCCCTGCGCGGCGGCGATCTGCGCGACGAGCAGCCCGATGGTGCCGGGTCCGAGGACGAGCAGCCGGTCGCCGGCCCGGACGCCGGCGCCGCGGACCGCGCGCAGGGCGTTGCCGCCGGGCTCGACCAGCGCGCCGAGCGCCGGCCCGACCTGCGGCGGCAGCGCCTGCAGAGCCCGGGCCGGGACGAGGAGCCGCTCGGCGAGGGCGCCGGGCCAACCGTGGCGGATGCCGATCTCGTGCCTGTGCGCACAGAGGTGCTGGCGGCCGCTCGTACACCTGAAGCAGCCGCCACAACCGAGCATGGTGTCGCCCGTGACGCGCCGGCCGACCCAGCTCGCGTCGACGCCGGGGCCTGCCTCGCGGACCACGCCGGACCACTCGTGCCCGATCCGGATGGGGTATTCGGCCTGCCCGTCGTGCAGGTAGGACATCTCGCCGGTGAAGAACTCGACGTCGGTGCCGCACACGCCGGCGCGCTCCACGTCGACGACGACCTGTCCGGCGCCGGCGACCGGCTCCGGGACATCCTGGACCTCGGCCCGGCCGGGACCGATGATGACGAATGCGCGCACGTTCCCATCTTCCGCCGAAGCAGGTGCCATGACACGACTGCGCAGCGCCGACTGGTACGCCGGCGACGACCGCAACGCGTACATCCACCGTGCCTGGATGCGGCGCGGCCTGCCCGCCGACGCGCTCGACGGCAGCCGGCCCCAGATCGCGATCGCCAACACCGCCTCCGACCTGACACCGTGCAACCGCCACCTCGACGAGATCGCCGAGCACGTGGCCCGCGGCGTCTGGGAGGCCGGCGGCGTCCCGCACAACCTGCCCGTCGTCTCCCTCGGCGAGACCCAGGTCCGCCCGACCGCGATGCTGTGGCGCAACATGGCCGCGATGGCGATCGAGGAGATGCTGCGCGCCAACCCCATCGACGGCGTGGTCCTTCTCGGCGGCTGCGACAAGACGATCCCGTCGCTGCTTATGGCGGCCGCGTCGGTCGACCTGCCGGCCCTGGTCGTCCCCGGCGGCCCGATGCTCACCGGCACCTTCCGGGGCGCGCCGCTCGGCTGTGGCACCGACGTCTGGCGGTTGTCGGAGGAGGTACGAGCGGGAACGCTCAGTCCGGAAGGGTTCCTGGACTCGGAGTCGTCGATGATCCGCAGCCGGGGACACTGCAACACGATGGGCACCGCGTCGACGATGGGCCTGCTCGCCGAGGCGCTCGGCATGACACTGCCCGGCACCGCCGGGATCCCCGCCGCCGACAGCCGGCTCCTCGTCCGCGCGCACGCGTCGGGCCGGCTCGCCGTCGACCTCGTGCACGCCGGGCGCCGCCCCTCGTCCGTCATGACCGCCGAGTCCTTCCACAACGCGATCGTCACGCTCGCGGCGACCGGCGGGTCCACCAACGCCGTCGTGCACCTGCTCGCGATCGCCGGGCGTCTGGGTGTACCGCTGAGCCTCGACGACTTCGACCGCATCGGCGCCGGCGTGCCGCTGCTGGTGGACCTGCAGCCGGCGGGCCGGTTCCTCATGGAGGACTTCCATCGGGCCGGCGGCCTTGCCGCTGTGCTGTCCGAGGTGCTGGATCTGCTGTCGCCCGCGGCGCTCTCCGTTACCGGTACCCCGTTCGTGTCGTCGCTGGCGGGCGCGTCCATCTGGGACAACTCGGTCATCCGGCCGCGAGTGGATCCGGTACTGCCCGCCGCTGGGATCGCTGTGCTGCGCGGCAACCTGGCGCCGGCCGGCGCGATCATCAAGCCCGCCGCGGCGACGCCCGCCCTGCTGCGGCACCGCGGCCCGGCGCTCGTCTTCGACTCCATCGAGGACTTCCACGCCCGCATCGACGACCCACTGCTGGACGTGGATGCGTCGTCTGTGCTTGTACTGCGTGGCTGCGGCCCGAAGGGCTACCCGGGCATGCCGGAGGTGTCCAACCTGCCGCTGCCCGAGAAGCTCCTGCGCGCCGGCGTCCGTGACATGGTCCGCATCTGCGACGGCCGGATGAGCGGCACCGCGTACGGCACCGTCGTCCTCCATGTCGCCCCCGAGGCCGCAGCCGGCGGCCCCCTCAACCGCATCCGCACCGGCGACATGATCGTCCTGGACGTTCCCGGCCGCACGCTCACCGTCGACGTGCCGCAGGCCGACCTCGACGCCCGACCGCCGTCCCAGGCCCTCCTCGACGCCCTGGCCCGGCCCGCCCGCGGCTGGGAACGCCTCTACGTCGACACGGTCCTCGGCGCCGACACGGGCGCCGACTGCTCGTTCCTGCTCGGCTCCTCCGGCCCCCGGGTCACCCGCGAATCCCACTGACCCTGCTTCCCGGAGCCGCCCTGTTTGTCTTGCCTGCAGTGGCACGTTCCCGGGATTCGGCGAGGTCAGCGGCTCCGTAATGTTTGGTGCATCGCAAGGAACACACCGCGAACCACCGACATACAAAGGGACATGACATGAGCGAGTACGGCGAGATCGAGACCGGCGAGCAGCACGAGTCGCTGGACCAGCTGCACCAGGTCGACGCGAGCGAGCAGAACTACGACGCGCAGTTCGGCGTGTACGAGCAGGACCACGCGGCGGCCGAGTCGACCTCCTTCGACCAGGGCCACCAGGTGTCGTACACCGACCCGAGCGGCGCGAAGTACGAGGAGTCGGACTTCACCTCCTACGACCACTCCTCCGCCGAGACGGACCACGTGTTCGCCGCCGAGGGCTCCGAGTCGTTCAGCTCCAGCGAGTTCCACCAGCTCGACGCCCTGCGCGCCCAGCTCGACTCCGCGTTCGCCCAGGCGACCGTGGTCCAGGACGGCCCGGCCGAGCTCGCCGCCTCCTGAGCTTCAGATGCGTGAATCCCAGCAGCGGTGCCGGTCAGCCTGAAACATGGCGGGCCGGCACTGACTCGTTGCGGGCCCCGCCGTGCAGGACGAACTCACCTCAGGACGAGGCCAGCGGCAGCGAGGACGCGCGGGCGAACTCACCTCAGGACGGACTCACGCGGTGTACGGGATCCGCATTGTCGACTGGTTGCCGTTGGCGGCGGACGCGTCGATCCGGACCGTGGTCGCGGCGTTGCCGATCGCGTTCCAGACCTCCAGGCGGACACGGCCGTTGCTCATCGCACCGAGCCTGCCGGAGGAGGGACGCTGTGCAGCTCGTTGGGGTGGAACACCTGCGTGAGGAGGCCCACCGGCGCAGCCCGTACAGCCGCAGCCTGGGCACCGGCCGCTCGAGCCGCCTGCGCGTACGTCTCCGTCCCCGGCACCGGTTCGGTGGCGAAGCACCGGTACGTCTCCACGGGTCCCCGCACCCGCCGCGAGGTACAGGCCGGCCCAGCGCGGCGCGAGCCCACGTCGTCGCCGGCGCCCGGGAACTGGCGCTGCGGCCGTTCCCAGCGGCCGTTCCGGCGCGGCCGTTCCAGCGCGGCCGTTCCAGCGCGGCCGTTCCAGCGCGGCCGTTCCAGCGCGGCCGTTCCTCGGCGCGGACGTTCCCCGGCGCGGCCGGTCGTGCGGGACCAGGCCGACGCCGGCGGCGATCGGCTCGGTCAATGCACTCGGACGCGGTGAGGCGCCGGGGGCGGATCGTCGATCGTCACGTGGTGGTGCCGGGGCGGCGGTGGAGCGGGAGCTTGAAGCCTGCGGTGATCAGCCAGGCGAGGGCGGTGAACCTTGCGACCGGCAGCAGGTACGTGGCGGGCTCGAGTAAGAGGCCCAGCGTGGCGACCTCGGCGACGGCGGCGATGGCCAGGCCCGTCCATGCGAGCCAGCGGGGCAGCAGGCCCGCGAGGAGGCCCGGGACCGCGATCCCGGCGAGCAGCAGGCCCAATGGCACCACGTGGCCGGGGCCGCCGGTGGCGAAGGCGAGCAGCTGCAGGGCGCGGATGACGCCCGGTTCGGCGGTCGCGGCCGGCTGGGAGAGTGCCCAGCTGACCAGGCCGGAGCAGGCCATGAAGGCGGCGGCGAGCAGGCCGCCGGCGAGGGCGATGGTGGCGCCCGGGGCGCGGATGCCGAGGCGGTGCAGGCGGGCCGAGGCGGTCGCGGCATAGATGGCGAGGGGGATGGCGGCGGCGAACTGGAGCGTGCCGCCGACGCGCACGGCGAGCTCGTGGTCCTGGAAGTACGCGACGATCTGCGCCGCGTCGCCGAACGGTGACGGGAACGGTGACCCGTCGGCCAACAGGGTGCCGAGCACCAGGCCGGCGAGGAACAGGGCGGTGACGACGACGCCGAGGACTCCGAGCGGTGGGCCGCCTTGCCCAGGCTGGGAAACCGGCCCGGCGGCAGCCCGTGCAGCAGGCGAGGCCATGGAGCGATCCCTTCATCGGATGAATCATTCACTGGAGTGAATTATTCAGTACACTAGCGCTGTGACTAGGCCTGGGCAACCCCCGCAGGGCGCGGCGTTTCTCATCGCGCAGGTCGGTGCGCACGCTGCCGGCAGGTTCGCCGAGCGTGTCGAAGCGCTGGGGCTGACGCCGCCCGAGGTCGGGCTGTTACGCATGATCGCCGGGGCGCCGGGGCGGAGTCAGCAGTCGGTGGCGGCCGACATGGGTGTGGTGCCGAGCCGCGTGGTGGCGATCCTCGACGCGCTCGACCACAAGGGCCTCGTCGAGCGGCGGCCCGGCGTGAGTGACCGGCGGCACCACGCACTGCACCTCACCGACGACGGCCGGCAGGTGCTCATGGAGATGCGGCAGCTCGCCCGCGCGCACGACGAGGACCTCTGCGCCGCGCTCGAGCCGGACGAGCGGGCGCAGCTCGCCGGATTGCTGCAGCGCATCGCCGACCAGCAGGGTCTCACTCCCGGTGTACATCCCGGCTACCGTCAGCTGAGCGCGAGGCGCAGGCGCTGACGTGAGCCAGTGCATCCACTACGGTCTACGACCATGACGGCACCGCAGCGCGCTGAGTTCACGGCGGCAGGCATGGGGGCCCGGGTCGTGGCGCTCGTCGGCGCGCTGGCCGCGGTGCTCGCCATGAGCATGCCGTGGGCCAGCGAGGACAACACGGGCGTCGCCGAGACCGGCGAGGTCCTGTTGCTGCGCGGCGGTGTCGAGTGGACCGGCTGGGGCATCTACGGCGCGAGCCGTCTCGACGGGCACCGCCCCGTGTCGCTGACCGTGGCGATGATCCTTATCGCGGGTACGGTGGCACTCGCGCTCGCGGCGTGGGTGGCGTTCGAGCGGACCCGCCGGCGGTGGTTACCCCCGGCAACGGCCGCCGCAGCCGTGATCATGCTGATCGTCAGCTTCCCGGGCTTGGACGGCGTCAACGGGCGGTTCGGCACAGGTCACCTCACGACGACCGAGTTCGGCATCGTCGTGTGGCGGCTCGCTGTGGCCGCGGTGGCCCTCGGCTCGACCCGCCTCGCGCTGTTACAGGAGGAGACCGCGCAGCCGCTGCGCCACGACGCCCCCTGACACCTCGGCGCCAGGGCTCGCCCTGTGGTGCATGCATCGCTGACCGGCGTCGCACCCGGCACGGCCCGGCCGTGGAACGCGAGGCCGAAGCAAGCGCAAGGCCGAAGCAAACGCGAGGCCGAAACAAGCGGGCCATGGTGGACGACGGCCTGTGCTGGCGGCGCCGGCCGTGTTGCGGTCGGATGGCGCTGGCTGGTGCTGTGGCGCCGGGATCCGTGACGTGGGTGGACCGGTCCTTGATCGGTGTGGTGGGCGGCGGGCCGTGGTGGTGGTGTAGGCAGTCGGGCTGGTGACGGCTGCGGAGTGGGCGGTCGGGGTGGTGGGACTGCGGAGTGGGCGGTCGGGGTGGTGGGACTGCGGAGTGGGCGGTCGGGGTGGGGACTGCGGGGTTGGCAGTCGGGGTGGGGACTGCGGAGTTGACGGTCGGGGTGAAGTGGACATGGGGTCGCGGTGGGTGATGGCTGGGGGATCGCTGTGGGTGGTTTTGTAGAGGTACGTCCGACTGGTGTCACTCTCCGTGTGCGGGTCCGCGCGGTGGGGGAGGGGTTGTCATCCGACCGGGGTGGTGGGGTGCCACTCGGTTGCTGACAACCTCGTCGCACCTGGGCGGCTACCTTAAGTGGACCAGCCACACAGGCTGGCGGGAAGCAGTGATCCGCCGGGCGTCTTTGGTCGCCAGTTTGGTCCGGTGGGGAGCCAGTGGCGAAACCGGGCCCGTCTTCAGGTGAGTATTCGCGGGGGAACCGGTGTGCGTATTTTTGCGCCTTCATGTGCAGCAGTGAATCGCTGACGTAACGCATTCCAAAGTCTTTGCTCTCGATGAATCGAGGGTTTCTCAAGCATGCCGTGCTGCGGCGGGACCGGGGGTTTTCCGTGCTGAAGAAAGCTGCGATGGGCTTCGGTTCCGCTGTTGCCGCAGTGGCGCTGGGTGCCGTGATCTACCTGGCGGCGGCGCATCAGACGCCTGCGGCGGACGCCGGTGTTGTTTCCCGGCCCGCCAGCCGGAGCGAGTTGCAGCCGCCGCCGAAGCCGGAACTGCTGAAGCCGTCCGAGCGCGTCGTCGTCACCAGTAAATAGCGAAGCAAGTCGTCACCGATATACGTACCGCCCCAGATTAGGAGAACTGCGTGTTCCGCTCGAAGAAGCAGAAGATCGCCGCCATCGGTGCGACCGCCGCGGCTGTGCTCGTCGGTGTCGGTGCTGCCGCTTACGGTGCTGTGCCGGCCAGCAACACCGGGGTCATCACCGGGTGCCGGGACAAGAAGACCAGCGCGCTGCGGGTCATCGACTACCAGGCCGGCTCGCGGTGCCGGAGCAGTGAGCAGATGGTGCAGTGGAACCAGACCGGGCCCAAGGGTGCGACCGGCGCGACGGGTGCCACTGGTGCCGTCGGCGCGACCGGTGCCACCGGCCCGAAGGGGGCGACCGGTGCGACCGGCGCGACGGGTGCCACCGGCCCCGCCGGCGCGAAGGGTGCGACCGGCGCGACGGGTGCCACCGGCGCTCAGGGCCCCGCCGGTGCCACGGGTGCCCAGGGTGAGAAGGGCGAGACCGGCGCTGCCGGCGCGCAGGGCGCTCAGGGTGAGAAGGGCGAGACCGGTGCCCAGGGTGCGCAGGGAGCCCAGGGCGAGAAGGGCGAGACCGGTGCCCAGGGTGCCCAGGGTGAGAAGGGCGAGACCGGCGCTGCCGGCGCGCAGGGCGCTCAGGGTGAGAAGGGCGAGACCGGTGCCCAGGGTGCCCAGGGCGAGACTGGCGCTCAGGGTGCGCAGGGTGAGACCGGCGCGCAGGGTGCCCAGGGTGAGAAGGGCGAGACCGGTGCCCAGGGTGCCCAGGGCGAGACTGGCGCTCAGGGTGAGAAGGGCGAAACTGGAGCTCAGGGCGAGAAGGGCGAGACCGGCGCTCAGGGCCTCCAGGGCATCCCCGGCATCAACGGCAAGGACGGCGACCCGGGTCCCAAGGGTGACAAGGGTGACAAGGGCGACCAGGGCGAGAAGGGCGAGACCGGCACCGCTGGTGCCGCCGGTGCCGCCGGTGCCGACGGCGTGACCGGTGCCCAGGGTGAGAAGGGCGAACAGGGCATCCAGGGCATCCAAGGTATCCAGGGCATGCCCGGCCTGAGCGCGTACGACCTGGCCCTCGCCAACGACCCCACCATCGGCACGGTGCAGGAGTGGCTCGCCTCGCTCGTCGGTGTGAACGGGGTCGACGGCAAGGACGCGTACCAGCTCGCGGTCGACATGAACGTGTTCACCGGCACGCCGGACGAGTGGCTGGCCTCCCTCAAGGGCAAGGACGGCGTCGACGGCGCCGCCGGTGCCAAGGGTGAGACCGGTGCCCAGGGTGCGGCGGGCGCGACCGGCGCCACGGGTGCCGCCGGCGCCCAGGGCCCCGCGGGTCCGGCCGGTGCGAACGGCTCGGTCTGGCTGACCGGCACGGGCGCCCCGGCGGGTGCGAACGGCGCGGTCGGCGACATGTACCTCGACACCGCGACGTACAACCTCTACAAGAAGACCGCCGCGACCACCTGGACCCCCAGCGGCAACATCAAGGGTGCGGCGCCCACGGCGACGTCCTCGACGAAGCCCGGCTCGCTCAACATCAGCAGCGGCACGTCGACGAACAACGTCCTGAACGTCACCTGCGACAACGCGGGCATCGCGATGGTCGGCACGTGGAGCGAGTCCGGCTCGGGCAACGTGACGCAGACCGGCGGCAAGCAGTCGGCCGACGGCAAGACCTGGCAGTTCACCTTCACGCACTCGGGCAGCTCCAACACCGTGACCGCGCTGGTCACCTGCGTCAGCTTCAGCTGAACCGAAGCAGCGGCCCCGGCGACCGTGCCGGGGCCGTTTCGTCAACAACGCCCAAACCAAGCGAAAGCGAGCACCTGTGCGCACTGTGGTGAAGCTGGTGGCGTCGACGATCGTCGGCACCATCGCCGCCGGTGGCCTGAGCGCGGCGGCCCACGCCGCGGGGCCGGCGGTCAGCGGGGTCACGCCGAAGAACGGGACGACCGGCGTCGCTGTCGGCGTCCGCCCGACGATCAGCTACGGCGACGCGGTCGACCCGGCGGCGATGCGGTACTCGTTCGTCAAGACCAGCGGTGGCGCCGCGGTCGCGAGCTACTACGCGTACGACGCGCCGACGCACACGTTCACGTTCACCCCGCGCGCCGCGCTCGCCGAGCAGACCAAGTACACGATGACGGTGAAGCTCAGCACGTCGACCTACACGTGGTCGTTCACGACCGGGGTCACCGACAAGGTGGCGCCGAGCGTGCCGGGCGCGCCGAGCGTCGCGGACATCACCACGACGGGCGCGACCGTCAGCTGGGGCGCCTCCACGGACGCCGTCGGGGTCACCGGCTACCAGGTGTTCGACAACGGCACCCTGAAGGCGACCGTCACCGGCACCTCCACGGCCCTCGCCGGCCTGGAGCCGGGCACCGCGCACAGCGTCACCATCAAGGCGCTCGACGCCGCCGGGAATGCGTCAGCGGCGTCGGTACCGGTGAGCTTCAGCACCCTGACCCCGCCTCCGGCACCGGACACGGCTGCGCCGACGGCCCCGGGCGCCCCGGTCGCGAGCGCGCTCACGTCGACCGGCGTGACGCTCACCTGGCCCGCCTCGACCGACAACGTGGGCGTCATCCGGTACACGGTCACCGGCGGCCCGGAGGTCGTGACCAGCACCGTCAACAGCGCCACGCTGACCGGCCTGTCGCCGCTGACCGCGTACTCATTCAAGATCACCGCCGAAGACGCGGCGGGCAACACGTCCCCGGCCTCGCCGAGCACGGTCGTGACGACGCCGGCCACGCCGATCGCGAACGGCGTCAACGGCACCGGCATCCCCGGCTCGACCGGCAAGACCCTGGTGCTCTACGACACCACCGGCCCGTACGGCTTCCTCGGTGAGCTGTACGCGACCGCCGCCGCGAACCTCAGCTCCCACTTCGGCGACTGGACCGCCCAGCCGGTGACCAGCTACGCCGCCGGTGAGCTCGACCAGTTCCAGGCCGTGGTGTACCTGGGGAGCACGTACGACGAGCCGCTGCCGCTGGCGTTCCTCGACGACGTGACTGCGACCACCAAGCCGGTCGTGTGGATCTACGACAACATCTGGCAGCTGACGGCCCGCGACCCGAACTTCGTCGCCAACCGCGGCTTCACGTGGACCGGCTTCGACGTGTCGTCGGTGTCCACGGTGAACTACAAGGCGAAGACGTTCACCCGGGACCCGCAGAACGGCGCCGGCATCATGAACACCACGATCAGCGACGCCACCAGGGCGACGCCGGTCGCGACCGCGGTCCGCGCCGACGGCACGACGCTGCCGTGGGGCGTGCGGTCCGGCAACTTCACGTACATCGGCGAGATCCCGTTCTCGTACATCAGCGCCGACGACCGGTACGTCGCCTTCTCCGACTTCCTGTTCGACGTGCTCGCGCCGTCGACCGCGGAGCGGCACCGGGCCCTCGTGCGCATCGAGGACGTCGGCCCGGACGCGGAGCCGAGCGAGCTGCGGGCGATCACCAACTACCTGTACAGCAAGAACGTCCCGTTCTCGGTGGCCGTCTACTCCCGCTACCGCGACCCGCTGGGCTCCGGCTCGGGCGGCGTCGCCGAGGACTACACCCTCGCCGACCGGCCGCTGGTCGTCGCCGAGCTCAAGTACATGCAGTCGCACGGCGGCACGCTGCTGATGCACGGCTACACGCACCAGTACGAGAGCATGATCAACCCGTACAACGGCGCCAGCGCGGACGACTTCGAGTTCTACACCGCGCACGTCGACCCGGTCACCAACTACGTGATCTACGACGGCCCGGTGCCGGCCGACTCGCAGGCATGGGCGCAGGGGCGCATCGACGGCGCGTTCGCGGCGTTCAAGGCGGCCGGGCTGGCCGCGCCGACCATCTTCGAGTTCCCGCACTACGCCGGCTCCGACGCGTCCAACCGGGCGGTCGCGGCGACGTTCAAGACGCGGTACGACCGCGGCCTGTACACCTCCGGCGCGCTGCGCGGCGGGGCGCTGGACAACAGCCGCATCTTCGGCCAGTTCTTCCCGTACACGGTGCGCGACATCTACGGAGTGCTGACCGTGCCGGAGAACGTCGGCAACATCGAGCTGGAGCCGTTCAACAACCACCCGGCCCACCTGTCGGCGGACATCATCAAGTCCGCGCAGCTGAACACGGTCGTGCGGGACGGTGTGGCGAGCTTCTTCTTCCACCCGTACGTCCCGCTGAGCTACCTGCAGGAGACCGTCACGGGCATCCAGGCGGCGGGCTACACGTTCGTCGCGGCAGGGTCCATGTAGTCACCACGGCAACACCCAGGAAGGCCGGTGCCCCCAAGCGCCGGCCTTTCTGGCTGCCCGGGGGACAGCTCCGCACCCCGATTGCACCTAAATTCGACATGTCAGCAAATTCCGCGCTTGTACCCGCAGGAGGCCCGCGTTGGTAGCGTCCCTGGAGATCTCCGAGGAGCCGGCGACGGCAACGGCTGAACAGACGAAGCCGCGTCGCACCCCGAAGCTCGCCGCCGGTGCGGCCCTGCTCGCCGTCGCGGCCGGCGTCATCGGCTGGCAGGCCCCGCGGGTCGTCGGCGAGCTGACGAAGCCCGCGTACATGGGTGAGCCCGCCGCCAAGGTCGCCGCCGACCTCGGCTGCGACAACTACACCCAGGCGACCACCCACGACGAGTCGGTGTACCGGTTCCACGACCAGGGCACCTGCTCCCTCGAGGGCACCGTCGTCACGATCACCACGTTCGACCGGGTCAGCGACGAGCAGGCGTTCGAGTCGGTGATGAAGGCGCTCATCCCCGTGGTCCACCCGACCTGGGAGGGGGCCACCTACGCGGCCGGCGAGGCGTGGAACGTCGCCGACGCCCGCAACCTCACCCCGGAGACCGCCACCCTCGTGGTGCAGCGCCTGGGCACCGGAGCCACGAAGGTCATCGCGTTCCCGAAGCGCTGAGGGGCGCCCCCACGAAGGTCATCGCGTTCCCGAAGCGCTGAGGGGCGCCCCCGCGGTGACCGGCGCCGCGAAGTCGATCGGGTGGTCGAACTGCCACCGCCACTTCGCGGGGTCGGCGAACAGGCGCATCATCGGCGGCATCAGCAGGTCGCGCAGGACCCGCGCGACCGGACCGGCGGCCTTGTCGCTGTTCGTGCGGGCCGCGGTCGCGATCACCCGTTCGACCCGGGCGCGGCGCAGCCGCTCGTACACCGTGAACGCCGACGGCACGGGAAGGTCGCGCAGGCAGCGGGCGAGCTGCACGGCGCTCTCGATGGCGAGGGACGCGCCCTGCCCGGAGCTGGGCGAGGTGGGGTGCGCGGCGTCGCCGATGAGGACGGCCCGGTCGCGGTGCCACACGGGCACCGACGGGATGTCCTCCAGGCCGCCGGTGACGACGAGGTCGGCCGGGTCGGTGCCGCGGATCAGCGCCGCGGCGGGGATCCGGTCGCCGGCGAACGCGTCCGCCAGGATCGGCAGCCACTCCTCGCGGCTGAAGGTCGCACCGTACGACGGATCCTTCGACGGCAGGTTGACGAACCAGCCACCGTCGGAGGCGGAGGTCACCTGGTAGCCGAAGAACGCGCGCCGGCCGAAGACCAGGTGCATCTTGTCGCCGGTCGGGGCCACCCCGGCCGAGCCGCAGCGGGCGCCGAAGCCGAGCAGCCCGACGTAGCGGGGAGCGGGCGCGGCGGGGTCGATGAGCCGGCGCACCGTGGAGCGGATCCCGTCGGCGCCGATGACGACGTCCGCCTCGGCGGTGCTGCCGTCGGCGAAGCCGGCGACGCCGCCTTGGACGGAGACCACGCGCTTGCCGTGCACGATCCGGACGCCGCGGGCGACGGCCTCGTCGTAGAGGGCGCGGTAGAGCTCGTGCCGCCAGACCAGCTGCATCGGCGGCAGGTCGTCGAACGAGCCGAACTCGGCGAGCCGCTTGCCGGTCCAGCTCTGCATGACCATCCCGGACATCGGCGTGCCGACCCGCTCCACGACGTGGTCGGCGTCGACGGCGGCGAGGGCGGTGCGCCCGTTCGGCGCGATGCTCAGCGCCCCGCCGACACCGTCGGCGACGCCGTCGTGCCCCTCGTACACGGTGGCGGCGATGCCGGCCTTCCGCAGGGCGAGCGCGGCGACCGGACCGGCGATGCCGCCGCCGACGACGATCGCGGACCTGACAGTTCCCATGACGAACCCCCGGCGAGACGATTGGTTGACACCAACTATCCGCCGCTGATTAGTCAGAGTCAACTATTGTCGTGGTGTGCGGCCCACATCGGACGCCAGCCGTCGGCCGGGTCGGTGATCTGCTCGATGAACCGTTCGACGAAGGCGATCTCCGCGTCGAGCAGGCCCACCCGGTACACCTCCTCGATCAGGAACAACGGGTGCGGAGACGGGCCGTCCGCGATCGCCGCGGCCGCCGCCCGCTGGTCGCGCAGGCGGGCCAGCCGCTCGTGCAGCAGCTCGACCACGACATCCGGATGCAGGGCGCTGACCAGGGACAGCGCCGACCCGAACGCCGGGTACTCGTGCCGCGGCACGCCGACCAGGTCGCGCAGCCATCCCTGCAGCTCGGCCCGCCCTTCGGGGGTGATGCCGTAGACGGTGCGCTCGGGGCGCTGCCCTTCCCGGGTCGTCTCCTGCTCGGCGATCAGGCCGGCCTTCAGCAGCTGCTCGACCACCATGTACACGGAGCCGTGGGTGAACTTGATGCTGCGGTCGTCGCCGTGGTTGCGCAGGGTCTTGGACAGCTCGTACGGGTGCATCGGCCGCTGGCTCAGGTATGCCAGCACGGCGAGGGCCAGCAGGTTCTTCCGGTTGCTCATCCGAGCTCGGCAAGCGCCTCGTCGTCCAGGACGACCCGCCCCGCGGCGACGTTCTCCTCCAGGTGCTCCAGCGAGGCGGTGCCGGGGATGAGCAGCGTGTTCGGCGCGATGGCGAGGATCCAGGCCAGGGCGACCTGCGCCGGGGTGGCGTCGAGGCGCAGCGCCGCGGCCTTCACCGCCGGGTGGCCGAGGACCCGTTCGCGGCCGAACGCCGCGCCGAGCGGGAAGAACGGCACGAAGGCGATCCCGCGGGCCGTGCACGCGCGCAGCACGTCCTCGCCGCCGCGGTCGACGAGGTTGAACGGGTTCTGCACGCACGCCACAGCGGTGCGGGTCAGCGCGTGCTCGAGCTGGGCGAGGGTGACGTTGCTGAGCCCGACGGCACCGATGAGCCCCTCGTCGCGCATGGCGATCATCGCGTCGAGCTGGGCGTCGAAGTCGCCGTCCGGGCCGGTCACCCGCAGGTTCACCACGTCGAGCCGCTCCACGTCGAGGGAGCGCAGGTTGTCCAGCACGCCCGAGCGCAGCTGCTCGGGCTCCTGCGCCGGCAGCCAGCCGCCCTTGTCGTCCCGCGCCGCGCCGACCTTGCTCACCAGCACGAGCCGGGAGTCGTACGGGTGCAGCGCCGAGCGCAGCAGCTCATTGGCCACGTCGGGGCCGTAGTACTGCGCGGTGTCGATGTGGTCGACGCCGAGCTCGACCGCGCGCCGCACGACGGCCAGGGCCTCGGCGCGGTCCCGGGGCGGCCCGAAGGCGCCCCGGCCGGGCAGCTGCATCGCCCCGAAGCCGACGCGGTGGACGGTCCTGTCACCGAGCTGGAAGGTCTTCACGCAGCCAGCCTACGACGGCGGTCGCGCACGACATCTGCACAACTCGCACACCCGCTCGCCCCGATCGATGCCTACGGTCGGTGACATGCGGGTGCTGATGATCCTTCCGGCCCTGACCGAGGCGACCAGCCCACTGTTCCGGCCGATCAAGTACAGCCTCTTCCCACCGCTCGGCCTGGCGACCCTCGCCGGCTACCTGCCCGAGGACGACGAGGTGCGCATCGTGGACGAGCACGTCGAGCGGTTCGACCCGGCGCTCGCCGAGCTGCCCGACCTCGTCGTCATCCAGGCCTACATCACCTCCGCGCGCCGCTCGTACGAGCTGGCGGACTGGTACCGGGCCCGCGGCGTCTTCGTCGCGATGGGCGGCCTGCACGTCACGTCGCTGCCCGACGAGGCCGCCGCGCACGCCGACAGCGTCTTCTGCGGTCCGGGTGAGGACACCTGGCCCGTCTTCCTGGCCGACCTGCGCCGGGGTGCCGCGGCGAAGCGGTACACCTCGAAGCAACGGACCCTCGCGGGGCTGCCGCCGATCCGGCGGGACCTCATCAAACGCCACCGCTACCTGGTGCCGAACTCCATCGTCGTCTCGCGGGGCTGCCCGCACCACTGCGACTTCTGCTACAAGGACGCGTTCTTCGAGGGCGGGAAGTCGTTCTACACCCAGGCGGTCGACGACGCGCTCGCCGAGATCGACCGGCTGCCGGGGCGGCACCTCTACTTCCTCGACGACCACCTGTTCGGCAACGCGCGCTTCGCCACCGAACTGTTCGAGGGGATGCGCGGCGCGGGCCGGGTGTGGCAGGCGGCCGGCACCGTCGACTCGATCCTTCGGCCGGGCCTGCTGGAGCGGGCCGTCGACGCGGGCCTGCGCAGCCTCTTCGTCGGCTTCGAGACCATCAACGCCGGGAACCTCGCCGAGCAGCGCAAGCGGCAGAACGTCGGGCGCGACTACGGCCAGGTCGTGCGCCGGCTGCGGGACGCGGGCGTGATGGTGAACGCCAGCTTCGTGTTCGGCATGGACTCCGACGGGCCCGACGTGTTCGACCGCACCGTGGACTGGGCGGTGCGGCAGGGGATCGAGACCGCGACGTTCCACATCATGACCCCCTACCCGGGCACCGGCCTCTTCCGCCGCATCGAGGCCGAGGGCCGGATCGTGCACCGCGACTGGGAGCTGTACGACACCCGGCACGTCGTCTACGAGCCGCGCGGCATGACCGCCCAGCAGCTCTCCGACGGCTACTGGCGGGCCTACAGGGACTTCTACCGCTGGTCCAACCTCTGGCGCGGCGCCTCCGCGAAGCCGCGGTTCGGCGACCGGCTGCGGCATCTGGCGTACGCGGGCGGGTGGAAGAAGTTCGAGCGGGTGTGGGACGTGCTCATCCGGTCGGGGCAGGTGCTGCACGCGCTGCCGCTGCTGGAGGCGGCACTGGCCAGCTTCGGCACGCGGTCCCCGGGTGGGACAATGCGGGGGAGTCGGGTGGAAGGGGCAGGGCATGACCGTCGCGGTGCTGGGGACCGGGATCATGGGCGCGGCCGTCGCGCGGAACTGGCTGCGCGCCGGTGAGACCGTGCGGGTGTGGAACCGCACGGCCGAGACCGCGGAGGCCCTGGCGCCCGACGGCGCGGTCGTCTGCGACACGCCGGCCTCGGCCGTCGACGGCGCCGACGTGGTCGTGACCGTCCTGTTCGACGCCGCGTCGGTGGAGACGGTCGTCTCCGCGGCGGCGCCCGCGCCCGGCACCCTGTGGCTCCAGCTGAGCACCGTCGGCGTGCCCGGCACCGACGACCTCGCCGCCCTGGCGGCCAAGCTCGGCCTGGTGTATGTCGACGCGCCGGTCCTCGGCACCCGGCAGCCCGCGGAGCAGGGCAAGCTCAACGTCCTCGCGTCCGGCCCCGCCGACGTCCGCGAGCGCGTCGAGCGGCTGTGCGCGCCGATCGCGGCCAAGGTCACCTGGCTCGGCGAGGCCGGCGCCGGCAGCCGGATCAAGCTCGTCGTCAACAGCTGGGTGCTGACCGCCGTCGCCGGGCTCGCGCAGAGCGTCGCGCTCGCCGACGGCCTGGGCGTCGACCCGAAGCTGTTCCTGTCCCTGGTCTCCGGCGGGGCCCTGGACATGCCGTACCTGCACGCGAAGGCACCGTCCATGATGGAGCGTTCCTACCCGGTGGCGTTCCCGGTGAGCGGCGGGGTGAAGGACGCGGCGCTGATCGGCGACCTCGCGTCGGCCGTCGGCGTCGACCGGTCCGTCGTGGACGCGGCGGCGGCGCTGCTGCGGACGGCCGCGGACCGGGGGTTCGCCGACGACGACCTGGCCGCGCTGTACGAGGCCGTGCGGTCCCCGTCGTAGTGCGCCGCCGTGCCCTGCTCGGCATCGGTCTGGGGGCTCTTGCGGGCTGCACCTCGCGGCCGGGTCGCGCGACGCCGGCCGCCGCGCCCTCACCGGCCGTGTCGCCCTGGACGCTGCCGGTCGCCACGCCGTCGCCGTGGCGGACCGGGAGGTCGCGTGCCGACCGGCTGCGGGACGCGGTGACGCCGTTCCTGTCCTCGTTGATGTTCCCGGGCGGCGTGGTGTTCGCGGCCGTCGACGGGGCGGTGGTCGCGCACTTCGGGTTCGGGGATGCCGTCCGGTACGACGCCGCGAAGGCCGAACTGCCGCTGGACCGGCGGATCCCGGCGACGACGGAGACGCTGTACGACCTCGCCTCGCTGACGAAGACGTTCACCGCCGTGCTGGCGCTGCGGCTCGTCGAGCAGGGTTCGCTGGCGCTGGACGCCCCGGCGGCCGGGTATCTGCCGTCCTTTGTGGACAAGCCGGCGATCACCGTACAGATGCTGCTGACGCACACGTCGGGGCTGTCGAAGGACGTCCCGCTGGCCGGCTCGACGCCCGCCGAGCGGATCGAGCACGTGCTGCGGGAGCCGCCGGTCGGACCGGCCGGCGGCGGCTACCTGTACGCCGACCAGAACTTCATCGCCCTCGGCGCGATCGTGTCCCGGCTGACCGGCAAGCCGCTCGACCTGCTGGTCCGGGAGCAGATCGCCGGGCCGCTCGGCCTGGCGAGCACCGGCTACAACCCGCCGCCGTCGCTGCCCACGGCCGCCACCGAGGGCGGGATCCGGGGGACGGTGCACGACCCGTCGGCGGCCGCGTTCGGCGGCGTGGCCGGGCACGCCGGGCTCTTCGCCACCGCCTCGGACGTCGCGCTGCTGGGCCGGGCGCTGCTGTCCGGCGGCGGCCCGCTGCTCCGTCCGTCCACAGTGGACCTGATGCGCACCGACGCCAACCGGCGCTTCGGCCCGGCCGCCGCCCACGGGCTCGGCGTCGACGTCGACCAGGCCTGGTACATGGGGAAGCTCGCCGGGCGGGGCGCCTTCGGCCACACCGGCTTCACCGGCACGTCGCTGGTCTGCGACCCGGGCCGCCGCATCGTCCTCGTCCTGCTCACCAACCGCGTCCACCCCGACGCCAGCAGGGGGAGCAACAACCCCGCCCGGCGTGCTGTGGCCGACGCCATGCTTCCGTAGCGCCGCTTCCGTAATGCTGCTTTGTCGGGTACGTTGGAGGGGATGTGATCCACTGACACCTCCCCGACCCGCGCCCGAGGCCACTTGCCCGGCGGGTTTCCGTTTGCTCAAACGCCGGTGGTGTCCGCATGTCCTCTTCCGCCCTGCTCGCGCATGACCTCGTCCGCACGTACGGCACCCGCCGCGTGCTCGACGGCGTCTCCCTGACCGCCTCGCCCGGCCACCGCATCGGCCTCATCGGCGAGAACGGCGCCGGCAAGTCCACCCTGCTGCGGATGCTCGCCGGCGCCGACGAGCCCGAGACCGGCACCGTCGTGCGCCCGCCGGACCTGGGGTACCTGCACCAGGAGATGCCGTTCGACGCGGACGCCACCATCGCCGACGTCCTCGACGACGCGCTGCGCTCGTCCCACGCGGACGTCGCGGCGCTCGAGTCCCCGTCCTCGATGACGCTCGAGGAGTACGGCGTGGTGCTGGAGCGCGCCCAGCTGCACGACGCGTGGGACGCCGACCGGCGCGCCGAGCTCGTCCTCGACGGCCTCGGCCTGGGCGCGCTGGCGCACGACCGCGCCCTCGGCTCGCTCTCCGGCGGGCAGCGCGGCCGGCTCGCGCTCGCCGCGGTGCTCATCCGCCGCCCGGCGGCCCTGCTGCTGGACGAGCCCACCAACCACCTCGACGACGACGCCGCCGCGTTCCTGGAGGCGCAGCTGCGCGACCTGCCCGGCGCCGTCGTCCTCGCCAGCCACGACCGCGCCTTCCTCGACGCCGTCTGCACCGACCTGATCGACCTCGACCCCGCCGTCGACGGCCCCACCCGGTACGGCGGCAACTACACCGACTACCAGGCCGCTCGCCGGGCCGAGCGGGAACGCTGGGAGCGCCGCTTCGAGCAGGAGCAGGAGGAGCTCGACGACCTGCGGCGCGCCGTCGCCGTCACGGCGCACCAGGTCGCCCCCGGCCGCGAGCGCCGCGACAGCGAGAAGATGGGCTACGGCCACACCGCCGGCCGCGTCCAGCAGCAGATCTCCCGCCGCGTCCGCAACGCCGGCCGCCGCCTCGACGACCTCACCCGCACCCAGGTCCGCAAACCCCCGCCCCCGCTGCGCTTCAACGCGACAGCGCTCGCTTCGGCGTCGGCGGATGGTGTACTGGTGGCCGCCCGCGCTATCTCCGTGCCGGGCCGGCTCGCCGTCGACCGCCTGGACGTCCTCGCCGGCGACCGGATCCTCGTCACCGGACCGAACGGTGCCGGCAAGTCCACCCTGCTGGCCGTCCTCGCCGGCCGGCTGCCGTCCACGGGCACCGTCGAGCGGCGCCGCGGCCTCACCGTCGGCCTCCTCACCCAGGACACCGTCTTCCCCGACCCCGACCGCACGGTGTCCGAGACCTATGTCGCTTCGGTCGGCCCGTCCCGCGCCGAAGCGGTGCCGCTGCGCTCCCTGGGCCTCATCGCCCCGCGCGACCTCGCCCGCCCGGTGGGGGAGCTGTCGGTCGGCCAGCGCCGCCGGCTAGCCCTGGCGCTGCTCATCGCCGACCCGCCGGAGCTGCTGCTCCTCGACGAGCCGACGAACCACCTGTCCCCGACCCTCGCCGACGAGCTGGAGGACGCCCTGGGCCCCGGCCCCGGCGCGATCGTGGTCGCCAGCCACGACCGCTGGCTGCGCTCCCGCTGGGCCGGCCGCGAGCTGCGCCTCAGCTGAGCCAGCCGTCGAAGAAGTTCACCGGCGGCGGCCGGACCCACGCCTCGGCGACCCCGTCGCGGACCGTGACCAGCCCCTTGTCGAAGAACTGCGCCGGAGCAGTTCTTCGAGGAGGTCGACGGCGGGCTGCACCGCCAGCTGGGCGACCAGCGCGGCGCCGTCCTCGGCCGGCATGCCCCGGATCCGCCGGGCCGCCGCCCGGGGATGCAGCGCCTGCAGGCCGGCGGCGGCCGGCGACTGCCCCAGCGCCGTGAAGTGGTTCGTCTGCGTGTTGTGGTCGCCGACCTGCACGCCGCGGGCGCCGGCATCACCGTCCGTCACTCGACGATTGTGCCGGACGGTGACCGCGCATCGACACGCCGTTCCGGTCCGTCGTGTGTCGAAAATCGGCTGACTGCCCCCGGCCGCCCAGCAACAAGGACGGCCGGGGGCGGCTCAGGCGGCGCGGCGGGCGCGGACGGCGGCGGCCAGGTCCGCCAGGATGGTCTCCGTCGTCTCCCACGACATGCAGGCGTCGGTGACGCTCTTGCCGTAGGTGAGCTCGCCGCCGAGGTCCTGCCGGCCTTCGACCAGGAAGCTCTCCAGCATCACCCCGGCGATGCCGGCCTGGCCCGCGGCGACCTGCTCGGCGATCTCCCGTGCCACCGCACCCTGGCGGACGTGGTCCTTGCCGCTGTTGCCGTGGCTGGCGTCGACCACGAGCCGCTGCGGCATGCCGGCCTTCTCCAGGCGGGCCAGGGCGTCGCTGACGTCCGCCGGGCCGTAGTTCGGGCCGGAGCGGGCGCCGCGCAGGATGATGTGGCAGTCGGGGTTGCCGGCGGTCTCGACGACGGCGGCGCGGCCGTCCTCGTCGACGCCGAAGAACACGTGCCGGCTCGCGGCCGTGTGGCAGCCGTCGATCGCGACCTGCACGTCGCCGTCGGTGGCGTTCTTGAAGCCGACGGGCATCGACAGGCCCGACGCCAGCTGGCGGTGGACCTGGCTCTCCGGGGTCCGGGCGCCGATCGCGCCCCAGGAGACGGCGTCGGCGATGTACTGCGGGCTCGTCGGCTCCAGGAACTCGCAGCCGACCGGCAGCCCGAGGCCCAGCACGTCCAGCAGGAGCCGACGGGCCAGCCGCAGGCCCGTGGGCACGTCGAACGTCTCGTCGAGGCCGGGGTCGTTGATGAGCCCCTTCCAGCCAACGGTGGTGCGGGGCTTCTCGAAGTACACCCGCATCACGACGCACAGGTCGGCGCTGTGCTCGGCGGCGACGGCGGCGAGGCGGCGCGCGTAGTCGACGGCGGCGACCGGGTCGTGCACCGAGCACGGGCCGACGACGACGAGCAGCCGGTCGTCGGCGCCGGTCACGATCGCATGGACCTCGTCCCGGGATCGTCGGACGACCTCGGCGCGGGCGTCGTCCATCGGCAGCTCGGCCTGTAGCTCGCGCGGTGTGACGAGCGGCCGGTACCCGGTGACGCGCAGGTTGCTGGTGTTCATGTCCCGTCCTCTTCCAGGGTGTGAGGCGGGTCCGGTGCTCCAGCCCGCCGTGTGACACGACAAAGGGGCAGAGACGCTGGTCTCTGCCCTTGCTGGCTCCGGGTGATGTCAGGTCAGCGCAATCGACCGCCGGCTCCACCCGGAGCCACGGTAAAGCGCCAATACGCCGTCATCACGCGGCCATCGTACGTCAAGAACACCGCCGCGCACCCTCAGCCGGCCCGGAGTTCGACCAAGGTCACATCTGGGGCCGCGCCGACCCGCACCGGCGGGCCCCAGAAGCCGGCGCCGTTGGTGACGTAGACGGGCATCCCGTCCACCGCGCCGAGGCCGCTGATCAGTGGCTGGGACATCCTGGTCACGTAGTGGAACGGCCACAGCTGGCCGCCGTGCGTGTGCCCGGACAGCTGCAGGTCGACGCCGCGGCGGGCCGCCTCGTGCGCCTGGACCGGCTGGTGGGCGAGCAGGACGACGGGCCGGGCCGGGTCGCGGCCGGCGAGCGCCAGGTCGTAGTCGGGCGGGTCGCCGACGGTGCCGCCGGTCGCGTCGTTGACCCCGGCGAGGTCGAGCCCGCCGAGCTCGACCCGCGCGTTGCGCAGCACCCGCAGCCCCAGCGTGCCGAGGTGCTCGACCCAGTCCTCGTGACCGGAGAAGTACTCGTGGTTGCCCGTCACGAAGTACGCGTTGCGCAGCGCCCGCAGCGGGGCGACGGCGTGGGCGAGGTCGCCGACCGTACCGTCGACGAGATCGCCGACCATGGCCACGATGTCTGCGTCGAGGGCCTCGACGGCCGCGACGACCCGCTCGGTGTGCGCCCGGCCGAGCAGCGCGCCGAGGTGGACGTCGGACACGAGCGCGATCCGGGTGCCGTCCATGCCGCGCGGCAGCTTCGCGAGGGGGATCCGGACCCGGCGGGTCCGCGGCGGGCCGAGCGCGGTGATCATGCCGGTGGCGGTGACACCCGTCGCGGCGAGCCCGGCGGCGATCGCGGCACCGCGTGCCACCAGCAGCCGCCGGCTCCGGTCGGCGTCCTCGCTCCTGTTCGCGTTTTCCGCTGATGTACGACGTGGGCCGCGGACCCACGTCGCCAACCGGACCGGTAGCTCGAGGACGATGAGCGCGAGGGACAGGTAGGCCGCTGCGGCGATCCACACGTAACCGGGCCAGCCGACGACGCGTTCCAGCGTCATCTCGTACCGGCGGGGGAGCGCCCTGTTCCCGACGGCGGTGACGGCGAAGAGCAGCGCCAGCGCGCCCAGCACCCAGGCGCCGATCCGCCGGGCCCTGGGATGGTGGGTCGTGTCGCGCACCAGCCGCAGCCACAGGTACCCGTGCAGCGCGGCGGCGGCGACGAGGACCAGCCCGGCGAACAGCATCCGGCGATCATGCCAGCCGCCCGCAACCCCGGCCGGTGACCGCGGCGGCCGCCTCCGTGCTGGTGTCGGCCGCCCGCAACCTCAGCCGGTGACTGCGGCGGCCGCCTCGGCGCCGGTGCCGGTCGCCCGAAACCTCAGCCGGTGACCGCGCCCGCCGCCTCGGCGCTGGTGACCACCGGCACGACCTCGAAGTCGACCAGGTCGGACCACTGGGCGATCCACGTCATGAGCAGCGTGAGGTCGTCGCACTCCATGAGCTGGAAGCAGCGGGCGAAGTTCGCCTCGACCCAGCTGTCGACGTAGCGCAGGCCGTCGGGCATGAGGCGGCCACGCTCACGGGCCCGGTCGTACACGGGCCGGGGCTGACCGTCCTTGAACCGCTCGATCACCATGAACAGCACCGGGACGAGCGTAGTGGACGGGGCGGCCGGCCCCGACCGCCCGCCCCGTCCGCCAGGCCCGGACGACCACCCCACCGTCGCCGTCCTCGCCCGGACACCCCTGCCGGGGAGCTGTAACAAATGAAACATCGGCGTGTAACATCGCCTGGAACCAGGAAACAGCCCTGGTCCGCCTACTGTCAAGTGTCCTTCCCAAAGACGCGTGAAACGGGGACCGCAACGGATGCGCAAGGTCACGGTGAGAGAGATCGCGGCGGCGACCGGCATGTCGATCGCCACGGTGTCGCGCGCGCTCAACGACCACGGCACGGTCGCCCCGCACACGCGCGACCTGGTGCGCCAGGCGGCGGAGCGGCTCAGCGCGCAGGGGTCCGCCCGGGAGCAGCGGCCGGCCGGTGACCGGGTGTACCTGCGCTGCCCGTACGTGCTGACGGACTACTTCGGGCTGATCGTGTCGTCGATCGCCGAGACCGTCCAGCTGCACGGGCGCCAGCTGGTCCTGACCGCGGGGGAGGCGGCCCAGCGCACCCCGCTGCTGCGCGACCTGGAGCGGCACGACGGGATCGGCGGCATCATCGTCATCCTGCCGCCCGAGCCGGGCGCGGACCTGGTCGAGCTGCAGCGGCGGCGGATCCCGTTCGTCGTCGTCGACCCGCGCACCACGCTGCCGCCCGACATCGTGTCGGTGTCGGCGGCGCACTTCGCCGGCGCCCGCAAGGTCACCGCGCACCTGGTCGGCCTCGGCCACCGCCGCATCGGCGTCATCGGCGGACCGACCGAGTGGCTGGCCAGCGACGCCCGCCTGGCCGGGCACAACGCCGCGCTCGCCGACGTCGGTGTCCTGCCGGCCGTCGAGCTGCTGCGGGCCATCGAGCCGACCACGGAGCAGGGCCGGCGGGCCGCGGGCGCGCTGCTGGACCTGCCGCAGCCGCCGACGGCGCTCGTCGCGTTCAACGACAAGGCCGCCGTCGGCGCGATGCAGGCGGCCGCCGAGCGGGGCCTGCGGGTGCCGGACGACCTGTCGGTGACCGGCTTCGACGACATCGACCTGGCCGAGGCCACCAGCCTGACCACGGTCCGCCAGCCGCTGCCGGAGATGGGGCGGATGGCGGTGTCGCTGCTCGTACGGCTGCTGGAGCGGCACCAGCTCGACGCCCTGCACGTGGAGCTCGCCACGCACCTGGTGGTCCGGTCGTCGACCGCGCCGCCGCGGGCTTAGGATCGTCGTCGATGTCGTTGCCTGTACGCGGCCCGTGGGTCGTGACCCCCACCTCGTCGTCCGTCGACTGGGTGGTGGCCGCGGCCGCCCTCGCCGCGACCACCGGCGGGAGCGCCGCCGCGGTGGTGCTCGGCGGGCCTTCGGCCGTGCCGGCCGCAACGCGGTCTCCATCCGTTGCGGCCCAACCTCCGGACGTCACGGCCCAGCCTCCGTCCGTTGCGGCGCCGGCTCCGGACGTCACGGCCCAGCCTCCGTCCGTTGCGGCGCTGGCTCCGCACGTGGCGGCGCAGTCTCCGGATGTCACGGCGCTGGCTTCACCCGTCGCGGCGCTGGCTCCACACGTCGCGGCGCTTGCGGAACTGCCGGCCGGGACCGGGCTGGACGCTGTCGCCGCGGTCGTGCGGGACCTCGACGCGAAGCACGACCGGGTGGTGATCCTCGTCGGCGACGGGGTCGTCACACCGACCGGCGGCGACTGGACGGTGGCCGACCTCGCGACCGCTGTCCGCGCCCCGGTGATCGTGGTGACCGGCGCCGGTCCGGACGCTGTCGGCCACACCCTCCTGGCGCTGGAGGCCCTCGACCGCCGGAAGGTCCCCGGGTCGGTGATCGTCGTCGGCGACGGCGGCGACTTCGACGCCCTGCCCGTCCGCCTGGCCGGACGCATCCCGGCCGGCCACGCCGCCTTCGCCGGCGACTTCGCGGTCGCGGCCGCCGGCTGGGTCGATGCCCTCGACGGCAGCCGCCCCGCTTCCGAGCAGCCGCCTGTCGTGACGGCCGCCCGCCCACGCGACCTGCAGACGCGGGTGGCGATCCGCGCGGCGTGGACCCTCGGGATCGCGTTCCTCCTCGCGATCGTGCTGCTGTGCCTCTGCGGCGGGTTGCGCTACCCCGGCTCGTACACCTAGGAAACCCGCCGCAGCGTCTGCTGCCGCCGCCGCACCTTGCGCTCCAGCGGTGCCAGCCGCCGGTGCCGCGGCCACGTCAGCGTCAGCTCGGCACCCACCTCGAGGCCGGCCCACGTCCGCTGCGCGGCCCGCAGCGCGGCGACCGCGCGCACCACGGCCGCCTTGTCACTCACGGCGAGCGGGTCCGCGCCCTGCTGGGCGGCGAGCCGGTCCAGGTCGAGATCCCGGTCCGGGACGGCGGCGGCCCGCTCGACGAACCCGCCGACCAGCTCGGCCCGCTGCAGCCGGTCCCGGTTGGCCCTGATCAGCTCCGCCGAACGCTCCGCCGCGTGCGGCGGCCGGCGCCCCGACACGTGCGTCATGCTGCGGAACACGACCCCGCCGGCGATCGCACCCCAGATCCCGTCGGCCATGCCGAGGGCGTCCTCGACGGTGAAGTGCACCAGGTCGTGCGGCGCGTGCGCCGTCACCGGACCCGCGTGCATCCGGTAGACCACCCCGTCGTCGCGCTCGATGAGCACATCGGCCCACTGGTGGTCGGCAAGCCGGTGAAAGGTGACCCGCATCGCTCCACGATCCCCGCCGCCGGCAAAGCGCTCAACCGATTTCACCGGCACGAAACGCGCGTCCACCAGCATGGGCACATGGTGGACGAACGGGCCAGGCTCGAGGTCAGGACGCTCGGCGAGAGCCGCATCGACTCACCCCTGGCGGCGCTGCTGCGCACCGGGCGCACCACCCAGCACTACGTCGACGAGTCCGACCGGGTGCTGCTCGACGACACCGTGTCCCTCGTCGCGGCGCGTGGAGTGCCCGTCGACGAGCTGCCCGGCTTCGAGCCCGGCGGCCCCCGTCGCAAGATCTTCTTCGACCCGTCGAAGACCCGCGTCGGGATCGTCACCTGCGGCGGCCTGTGCCCCGGGCTCAACGACGTGATCCGCGCGCTGGTCCTGGAGCTCACCAACCACTACGGCGTGCGGCGCATCTTCGGCTTCCGCAACGGCTACCAGGGCATGACCGCCCGCTACGGCCGGTCCGTGGTCGACCTCGACGCCGACGTCGTCGCCGGCATCAACGAGTACGGCGGCACGATCCTCGGCACCTCCCGCGGCAACCAGGACCCGGACGAGATCGTTGACTGCCTCGAGCAGCTGTCCGTCAACGTCCTGTTCGTCATCGGCGGCGACGGCTCCATGCGCGGCGCGCTGAAGATCGCCGAGGTCGTCGCCGAGCGCGGGCGGCGCATCGCCGTGGTCGGCGTGCCGAAGACGATCGACAACGACATCCCGTACATCGAACGCTCCTTCGGCTTCCAGACGGCGTTCGCCAAGGCCACGGAGGCGATCCGGGCGGCCCACGTGGAGGCGACCGCGTTCCCGAACGGGATCGGCCTCGTCCAGCTGATGGGGCGGCACTCCGGGTTCATCGCGTGCTACGCGGCGCTCGCCAACAACGACGCCGACTACGTCCTCATCCCGGAGGTACCCTTCTCCCTCGACGGCCCCGGCGGCTTCCTCGCCCACCTGCGCGCCCGCGTCGTCGACCGCGGCCACGCCATGATCGTCGTCGCTGAGGGCGCGGGACAGGAGCTGTTCGACGCCGCCTCCTCGCTTGACGCGTCCGGCAACGTGCGGCTGCAGGACTTCGGCCGGTACCTGCGGCACCGCATCGCCGAGGACTTCGCCGCGGCGGGCGTCGAGGCCAACCTGAAGTACATCGACCCGAGCTACACGATCCGCAGCGTGCCCGCCAACCCGTACGACAGCGTGTACTGCATCCGGCTCGCGCACGCGGCCGTGCACGCGGCGATGGCGGGGCGGACGGAGATGGTGGTCGGCAGGTGGCGGGGCCGGTTCGTGCACGTGCCGATCTCCCTCGCGATCAGCTCCCGCAACCTCGTCGACCCCGACGGTGACCTGTGGCTGTCGGTCCTGGAGGCGACGGGGCAGCCGCCGGTGTTCGCCTGAGCCCCCGTCCGGCCGCGACCCGGAATTGTCGGTGGGTCTGGTTAGGGTGACGCCGTGACTGGAACTCCGGTGTCCGGGTCCGCGTCGACGCAGGTCATGCCCGCGTCGGCGTTGCCGCCGGGTGTGTCCGTGTCGGCGTTGCCGCCGGGTGTGCCCGCACCGGCGCGGCTGGTGGTGCCGGCGTCGTGGCTCGTCACGCACGGCGGTGTGGACGTCGCGGCACGGCTGGCGGAGGACCGGACGCTCGCGAACGCCGCCGACGGGCCCGTCCTGCTCGCCGACGACGACGTCGTGTCGGTGGCGCATCCCGTACACCTCGACGTGCCGGAATGGTCGGAGGTGTTCGCCGACTACGAGATCCTGCAGCCGCTCCGCCAGCTGTCCCGCGACGTCCACGCGTTGACGGCCCAGGAACGCGCTGCGACACGGCTGGACCGGTTCGACGGCAGGAAGGCGCTCACGGTCAAGCTGCTCAGCCTGGAGCGGCGCGGCTGGCGCCGGTCCGGGCAGGGCGGCGGGTACCAGAGCCGCATTGAGCGTGACCTGCCCGCCGGCCCAGGACTGCCCGGCGGCAGGACCCTGATCGCCGACCTCGACCCCGGCATCATGTTGGGCGTCCCGGGCGAGCACCCGGAGCAGTCCCTGACGATCTGGATCTGCCCAGCCGGCGGCGGCCAGTGGCCCCGCAAGCCCACCGTCCCGTTCTCGGCAGTGGACCAGGTCTCAGCCTCGGAAATCCTCCGCGACCAGGGAGAGTGCCACTGAAACAGGACTGAGCGAACCGCCGGCGTCGCGATGCGACCCGTCGCGGTGAGAGGCGGGCCGTAACGGGTCTTGAGGCAGGCGTCGCGGTGTGCGGCGTCGCATCACGGTGCAGAGCGGCAGGTTGCGGTGCGGGCGTCGCCGGCGAGGAGTGGGGCGGCGGGTTGTGAGCCGGGCGGCGCGGTGGGAGGAGGTGCGGCGGGTTGTGAGCCGGGGGTCGCGGTGGGAGGAGGTGCGGCGGGTTGTGAGCCGGGGGTCGCGGTGGGAGGCGGAGCGGCGGGTTGCGAGCCTGGTGTCGCGGTGAGGGTGGGTTTGCGAGGGCGAGGCGGAGGTCTCGGGGCGTTGCGAGCCGGGCGTCGCGGTCGTGGTGAGGGGTGGGCGTCGCGTTGAGGCGTGGGAGGCCGCGTTGCGGCGAGTTGCAAGGTGGGCATGGCAGCGCGCGGGGCGGCGTCGTGGTGACGGGCGTGGCGAGGCGGGGCGGCGTCGTGGTGACGCGTGGTGACGTGCGGGGCATGGCGAGGCGGCGCGTGGCGTGGCGGCGTGGGCGGGGCGAGGCGGCGCGTGGCGTGGCGGCGTGGGCGGGGCGAGGCGGCGCGTGGCGGCGTGGGCGGGGCGAGGCGGCGCATGGCGAGGCGAGGTGGGGCGGCGCGAGGCGGCGCATGGCGAGGCGAGGTGGGGCGGCGCGAGGCGGCGCATGGCGAGGCGAGGTGGGGCGGCGCGAGGCGGCGCGTGGCGAGGCGGCGCGTGGGCGAGGCGGGACGGCGCGGGGCGTGGCGAGTGGGGCAGGACGGCGAGCGCGAGGCGTCCTCGGGATTGCCCAGACGAGCTCCGAGCCGGTCGCGGAGCGGAAATCGGGTTGCCGGGGCGGGGTGGTGGGTCGATTGTCTGGGGGGCGGAGGTGGCGATGACCGGGCAGCGGCAGATCCGGGCCGACTTCGACGCGAGCACGATCGTGGTCTATCAGGCGTACCCGCGGGCGATCGCCGACGCGGCGCTGGTGGCGGGGAGGTTCGTGGCGCCGTTCTCGTTCGGGAGAATGACGTGGATCAAGCCGTCGCTGTTGTGGCTGATGCACCGCAGCAACTGGGCGCGCAAGGCCGGGCAGGAGCGGATCCTCGCGGTGCGGATCAGCCGGGCGGGGTGGGAGCGGGCGCTCGGCGAGGCGGTGCTGACGAGCGACCCTGAGCTGGCGCGGGCGCGGGTCCACGTGCAGTGGGATCCGGAGCGGTCGCTGCGCGGCGCGGCGCTCAACCACTACAGCATCCAGGTGGGGGTCGGGCGGGAGCTGATCCGCACGTACGCGGACGAGTGGGTCACCGGGCTCACCGACCTCACCCCGGTGGTGCACAGGATCGCCGCGCTGGTGCGTGGGGGAAGGGCGGCCGAGGCGCAGCGGCTGCTGCCGGTGGAGCGGCCGTTTCCGCTGGAGCCGGCCCTCGCCCGCCGGATCGGGGCGGACTGAGGACCGGGGCACCCCGGCGCGGTGGCCCCCACGCCGGGGTGGAGGCCACCGGGGAGGAGCTAGCCGCAGACCTTCGTCATGGCGTCGGTGGCGGTGGTCAGGGTCGCCTCGAGCTTGGTGACGTCGGCGGCGGACTTGAAGTCGGCCAGGTACTGGTCGGAGGCGAGCGTGGTGATCGCCGTGACCAGGGTGCCGAGGGCGGTCTTCAGCGCCGGGTCGGCGGCCTCCTGCTGCATGGCGCCGAGCTCCTTGACCCACACGTCGGTCTTGGCGCGGATCGCGGTCTTCGCCTTCGCCTCGGCGTCGGCGTTCTTCTGCTGGCGGGCGGTGATGATGAGGCCGATCTGCCGGCCGACCTCGCGCATGTCGGTCTCGTTGACCAGCTTCTCGGAGCGTTCGCAGATGTCCTTCGTCTGCGCCGCCACGTCGATCGACGGGGTCTTCGAAGGGGCTGCCGCGGCGCTGGTCGTGCCCGTCGCAGCGGAGTCTTCGGCCGGGTCGCCGCAGGCGCCGGCGGTGCCGACGATCGCTACGAGCAGTGCCGCGGTCAGGAACCGTCGCATGATGGAGGTGCTCCTCAGGTCGGTGCTGCGACCGGGCGTCGCCGGCCGGTCGCGGGGACGCCGGATGGTAGCCCGCGGCGCACATGCGTGTCGATTCGTACCGCCCTCATGGGGCACGTCATGCATTGCGACAATGCCCGGCAGCTCCGATGCGTTTCGTGACCTCAGCGATGAACGATTGAGGTAGCGTACGGGGGGCGTGTTGTCGTGATCACCTTCGGTGAGGATGCGTTCATTGTCGCGCAGACCCGTGTCCGTTCCGCTCGCCGTCGCCATGGCCGGGGTGTTCGGCGCCGTCGGTCTGGGCGGCTCGGGGCTGCTGAGCCCGTGGTGGTCGCAGTTCGTCGACGACCTGGCGCAGTTCGGCGCCGGGCTGGCCGCCACCCTCACCTGCTGGCTCACCGCCCGGCGGCACACCGGCGCCCAGCGCCGCTGGCGGCTGTGGATGGGCGCGGGCGCCTGCGGCTGGTCGATCGGCCAGTTCATCTGGTCCTGGCACCAGCTGTTCGGTGACGACGCGCTGCCCTCGCCGTCGCTCGCCGACGCCGGTTACCTGATGCTGCCGGTCTTCGCGCTGCCGGCGCTCGTCGCGCTCGCCGCGGACCGCCCCGGCCGCGGGCCCCGGCGGCTCGCCGCGCAGCTGGTGATGGTCCTGGACGGGCTCATCGTCGTCGGCGCGCTGTTCGTGCTGACCTGGGCCACGTCGCTCGGCGCGGTCGTGCGGGCCGGGGCCGCGACCCGGTTCGCCTACACCGTGGCGATCGCCTATCCGGTCACCGACCTGCTGCTCACCGTCATCGTGATCCTGCTGCTGGCCAGGTCCACGGCCGTCAACCGGCGGCAGCTGTCGCTCCTCGGCATCGGGCTGTTCTGCCTGTCGTTCTCCGACAGCGTGTTCGCCTACCTGGTCGCCGCCGGTGCGGAGCGCATGCCGCCGCTCGCCGACGCCGGGTTCATCGCCGGTCAGGCCCTCGTCGCCGTGGCCGCGGTGACCCCGACCCGGGAGCCGTCCGCGGCGACCACCGACGAGGCGACCACCGACAAGCAGGCCACCGACAAGCAGGCCACCGACAGGCAGGCCACCGACAGGGAGACCACCGACAGGCAGACCACCGACAGGCAGGCGACCGACAGGGAGACCACCGACAAACGGCCGCACCACCGCTGGGGGCACCTGCTGCTGCCGTACGTGCCGGTCGCCGGCACCGGCGTCCTCTTCATGATCCAGCTGGTGCAGGGCCGGCCGATGGACATGTTCGAGATCGCCGTCGAGACGGCGGTCATCTCGCTGCTGATCATCCGGCAGGCGGTCACCCTGGTCGAGAACGCGGTGCTGCTCGACCGCCTCTCCGAGAGCCAGGCCAGGCTCAGCCACCAGGCGTTCCACGACGGCCTCACCGGGCTGTCCAACCGGGTGCTGTTCCACGACCGGCTCGACCACGCCCTCGCCCTGCACCACCGCGACAACCGCCCCCTCGCCGTGCTCTTCCTGGACCTCGACGACTTCAAGGCCGTCAACGACCGCTACGGCCACCACGCCGGCGACCGGCTGCTGCGGCAGGTCGCCGACCGGCTCCGCGGCGCGGTGCGCGACGGCGACACCATCGCCCGCGTCGGCGGCGACGAGTTCGCGGTGCTCCTGGAGGGCGGCGGCGACCCGGGCGTCCCCGCGCAGCGGATCATGGCCGCGCTGCGGGAGCCGTTCGACCTCGACGGTGCCGTGGTCGGCGTCGCCGCGTCGGTCGGGCTCGTCGAGGCGGGCACCCACGGGCCGGTGCACAGCGCCGACATGCTGCTGCGCCGCGCCGACGCCGCCATGTACGCCGGCAAACGCCAGGGCAAGGGCACCCTCGTGCGCTACCGCGTCGACCTCCCCGACGGCACCGGCAGCTCCGACCTCGCCGAGATGCTCGCCGACACGCTGCGCGACGGGCGCGGCCTCGACGTGCACTACCAGCCGATCGTGCGGCTCAACGACGGCACCGTCGTCGCCGTGGAGGCCCTCGCCCGCTGGACCCATCCGAGCCTCGGCCCGGTGAGCGCCGACATGTTCATCGCCACCGCCGAGGAGATCGGCCTGATCCGCCTCGTCGACGACTTCGTGCTCGACCGGGCCTGCCGCGACGCCGCCGCGTTCCGCGGGCCGTGGGCGAGCATCGCCGTGCACGTCAACACGTCCGCCGCCCGCCTCGGCCGGCCCGAGCACGAGGAGACCGTCCGCGCCGCCGTGCTGCGCCACGGGCTCGCCCCGCACCGGCTGCTGCTGGAGCTCACCGAGACCGCGCCGCTGCCCGACCTGTCCGCCGCCGCGGGCGCGGTGCGGCGGCTCGGCCGCTTCGGCGTGCGCTTCGCCCTCGACGACTTCGGCACCGGGTACAACGCCCTCGCCCAGCTGCACGCGATCCCCGTCGACGAGGTCAAGCTCGACCGCAGCTTCACCCTCGCCGACGGCGGCCGCAGCGAGGCGATCTGCCGCTCCATCGTGTCGATCTGCGCCGGCATGGGCGTGACCGTCGTCGCCGAAGGCATCGAGACCGACCGTCAGGCCGCGACGATGGCGGCGCTGGGCTGCCGGTACGGCCAAGGCCACCGCTACGGGCTCGCCGGCCCGCTGCACGAGGTGGCACCCCCGGGCGCACGGGACCCCGAGAACAGCCTCGTGTGACGTAAGGTCCTCTACGTGTTGGGCCTGATTCTCGCCGCGCTGCGGGCCCGGCGCGCCACCGCGGTCGTCATGTTCGTCCTCGCCGCGGTCACCATGGGTGCGGCCGTGGGCGCCGACGCCGTGTCCGGGCGCCTGGAGCGCAGCGCCGCCACCGCCAGGGTCGACGACGCCACCCCCGTCGAGCGCACCCTGTCCGTCCGCGCCTCGGTCGCCCTCGGCAAGGCACCCGACGACATCGTCAGCCGGTTCCAGGCGACGATCACCCGTGTCCCCGCGGACCGGACCCTGATCGGCGTGCGGTACTCCGGCGTCCTGCGCACCGAGACCTCGCGCCTGCCGGTCGAGCTGCGGGCGGTGGAGGGGTTCTGCGACAACATCACCCTGCTGCAGGGCCGCTGCGCCGAGCAGGACGGCGAGATCGTCCTCGCCCCCGACATCGCCCGGCAGCTCAACCTCGCCGTCGGCGGCACGCTCAAGCAGGACGGCGGCTCCGGCACGGCCGTGGTCCCGCTGACCCTCGTCGGGCTCTTCGCGCCCAGCGACCCGCTCGGCTGGTACTGGTCCGGGCTCGACGGCGTCGCCGCGTACACGACGCGTAACACCGTCGCGATGCCCGGCGGCGCGGCGGTCGCCACCTACGACGCCCTGCTGCCCGCCACGGCCTTCGACGACCCGGCCGCGATCGAGGCCACCGTCGCCCGCCTGCGCAGCGGGTCCGTCGACGTCTCCTCGGCCGCGGGCACGCTCGCCGCGACCGTCGCCGCCGACCGCCGCGGGGTCCGGCGCGGTCTGCTGCTGGTCGAGCTGCAGGTGCTGCTGTGCGGCGGCCTGGCGGTCGCGGTCGCGGCGGCCTACGCCGCGCAGGAACGCCGGGCCGACGCCGCCCGCATGGCGATCCGGGGCATGCCGCCGTGGCGCATCCTCGCCGGCACCGCCGGGCAGAGCCTCGTGCCGCTGCTGGCCGGCGCCGCGTGGGCGGTCGCGCTGCGCCCCGCGCTGTGGCCTGCCCTGGCCGCCGGGGTCGTCATCGTCGTGGCCGCCGAGTGGCCGGCGACGCGGGCGGGCGTGCCGGCGCTGCTGCGGGTCGTGCAGCCCCGCCTCCCGCTGGTCGCCGCGACGCTCGAGGTGTGCGTGCTCGCGATCGGCGCCGCCGCCGTCTTCCAGCTCGTCGCGGAGCCGGCCGCCAACGTGCGGCGCGACACCGGGTTCGGCCTCGGTCAGGCCGCCGTGCTCCTGATCGCGTTGGCGGCAGGTGTACTGGCGACCCGCGCGTTGCTGTCCATCGCCGGGTTCGCCGGCCGGACCGCCCTCGCCGCCGGGCACGTCGGGGGTGCCCTCGCGGGCCTGACCCTCGGACGCCGGCGGACCGCGTACCGGATCGTGCCCGTGCTCGCGGCCGCCACCTGCGTCCTCGCCGTCGCCGCGCAGGACTGGGCCGGGGCCGCGGGCGCCCGCGCCGACCGGGCCGCCGTCGAGGTCGGCGCCGACCGCGTGCTGCGCGTCGCGCCGATGGACCGGGAGCGGCTTCTCGCCACGGTCCGCGCCACCGACCCCGGCGGCCGCGACGCGATGGCGGTCGCGATCGGCGGCGGCATCGGCGCCCCGGTCATCGCCGTCGACGGCACCCGCCTGCGGGCGGTCACCGGCACCGACCTGCCGACGCTGCGCGCCGAGGCGCCCGCGCCGCTGACGCTCACCGGCACCAGGCTGACGCTGCGTTTCGTCTCGCCCGGCACGGCGGTGACCATGCTGCTGGCCGGTGACGCGGAACGCGTGACGGCCGTCTTCCGGCCACCGGGTGCCGGACCCGCCGCCGTGCCCGTCGACCCTGCCGCGCCGCCGCCGCCGGCCGTCGAGTCCACAGTGGACGTCTCGGTGCCGCAGTGCGCCGCCGGCTGCCGGATCGTCTCCGTCGAGATCAACCGCGGCCCCGTCGACCTGCTCGAGCTGCGTGCCGACGGCAAGGTCGCCGTCGACGGGGCCACGTTCGCCGACCCGGCCCGCTGGCGGACCACGCTCGGCCGGGCCGTCAGCACCGTGCAGGCCGGCCAGCGCGACGGCCGGCTCCGCCTGCTGGACACCGACCCGGCCAGCGAACGCCCCCGCGACAACCGCCTCTACGTCGTGGACACCCCGGTCCCGCTGCCCGCGCTCGTCGCGGGCGACCTGGAGCTGTCCGACGACAACGACGTGCCCCGCGTGCAGCTCTTCGGCGCCGATCTCCCCGTGGCACCGCACGCCGTCACGTCGATCCCGCGCGGCGGCGCCGAAGGCGTGCTCATCGACCTGGAGTACGCCGCCCGCATCGCCGGCCCGACCGGCGGCGCCACCTCCGGCTCCCGCGAGCGCCTCGAGGTGTGGCTCGGCCCGTCCGCCCCCGCCGACCTGCCCGACCGGCTCAGGGCCGCCGGCCTCACCATCATCGGCGGCGACAGCGCCGGCGCGGCCACGGCCCGCGCCGACCGGCTCTCCCCGGCCGTGACCCTCCGCGCCGGCCTCGCCGGCGGCGCCGTCGCGCTGCTGCTCGCCGCCGTCACCGCCGCGGTCGTCGCCGCCGTCGACCGCCGCCGGCGCGGCGCCGAGCTCACCGCCCTGCGCCGCCAGGGCCTGCCGGCCCCGACCGCCCGCACCGTCGGCCGCTGGACCGCGGTCGCCCCGGTCCTCGTCGCGGTGCCCGTCGGTATCGCCGCCGCCGTGCTGGTCCGGCTGCTCGCACCGGCACCGGTCCGGCCGTTCGCCGACCGGTGGCCCGTGCCGGTCGCGCCGGTGCAGTGGCTCGCGCTCCTGGCCGCGGCCGCCGTCGTCTTCGCGGTCCTGCTGCCGCCCGCGCTGTGGTCCCGCTCGGGCGACCGGGCACGAGGAGCCGCGCCGGCGGCGGGGAGGGGGTCGCGGTGATCGGGCTCGTGCTGGCGATGCTGTGGTCGCGGCGGGGGAGGGCCGCGACCGTCATGCTGCTGACCGCGCTCGCCACCGCCGGCGCGCTCGCCGCGCCCGCGTACCTCGCCGCCGCCGACGACCGGATCGTCCGCTCCGAGGTGGCGGCCGCCACCCCCGGCGAGCGGACCGTGCTCATCACCGGTGAGGTGCTGTCCTCCGGCGGCGGCAGCATGGCCACGACGTTCCAGAGCCTCGCCGGCCGCTGGCTCGACACCCCCGGCTACGCGACCGTCTTCTCCGCCCAGTTCACCGCCCAGCCCGCCGACCTGGAGATGGCGACCGCGTCGCAGCTGACCACCATCTTGTTCCGCGAGAACATCTGCGCGCACGTCCGGGTCGTCGCCGGTCGCTGCCTGATGGGCACCGGCGACACGATCCTCTCCGGGCGCACCGCGGACCGGCTCGGGCTGCGCCCGGGCGACACCGTGTCGCTGGCCGGCTCCAGGTACGACCAGCAGAGCGGCCGGTACACGCCGGCCGGGCCGCCGACCGCGCTCACCGTCGTCGGCGTCGTCGAGCCCCGCGACGGCGGGGAACCCTACTGGGGGCGCACCGGCGGCATGCGCGACGCGTTCCAGGTCGACCGGCGCACCGTGGACATGTTCTCGCGGCCGGCGGAGCTGCAGGCCTACGACGCGTACCCGCTGCCCGGCGCCATCACCGTCGACACCCTCCCCGCGCTGAGCGAGTGGGCCAAGAAGGCGCAGCAACGCAGCACCGACGAGGCGCGGCTCAACACCGACCTCGACGTCCTGCTCGACCGCATCGCCGAGCGCCGGGCCGAGGTCCGCGCCGCCGTCCCGTTCGCGGTCGCGCCCGTGCTGCTGCTCGCCTGGGCCGTCATCACCCTCGCCGTGTCCACCGTCATCCGGGCCCGCCGCTTCGAGCACGGCGTCATCGCGCTGCGCGGCGTCGCCCGCCCCGGCCGGTGGTGGCTGGCGACGGGGGAGACGCTGCTGTCGGTGCTCACCGGGGCGGCGCTCGGGTTCACCGCCGCCGGCGGCTGGCAGATCCGCGGTGCCTGGCCGTACGCGGCCGTCGCCGTCCTCGGCGCGCTCGCCGTCGCCCTCACGGTCGCGCTGCGCACCGTCTCCGCGCCCGTGTCCGCGCTGCTGCGGCAGGTCGACCGGCACACCGCGCGCTGGCGTGGCGTCGCCCTGGAAGGCGTCCTCGTCGTGGCCGCCGCCGTCGCCGTCGCGCAGGTCCGCGGCCGGCCCGGCGGCGTCGCCCTGCTCGCGCCGGCCCTCGTGCTGCTCGCGGTCGCCGTCCTCGCCGGCCGGGTCGGGCCGGTCCTCAGCGGGCTGTCCGCGGCAAGGGCGCTGCGCCGCCCCTCCGCCGGCCGGTTCCGGCTCGCCGGGGCCCTCGCCGGGTTCCGGCTCGCGCGGCGGCCCGTCGGCGCGCGGCTCCTCGCGCTGCTCACCCTCGCCGTCGGGTCCCTCGCGTTCGCCGCGGGCGCGACGTCCGCCGTCGACCAGCGGCAGGGCACCCAGGCGGCCCTCGACACCGGCGCGCCCGTCGTCCTCGACGTCGACGCGACCAGCCGCACCCAGCTGCTGCGGGCCGTCCGCGCCGCCGACCCCGAGGGGCGGTCCGCGATGGCGGTGGTGCCGATCCGCGACTCCGACGACAACTCCGGGGCCGTCGCCGTCGACGCGGCCCGCCTGCCGGCCGTCGCGCTGTGGCCCGCCGGCGCGCCACCCGTCGCCGACGTGGCCGCGCGGCTGCACCCACCGGCGCCCGCCGAGGCGGTCACACACACCGGCGCCAAGATCGCCTTCGACGTCACCGTCTCCGCGCTCGACCGGCCCGACGTCGATCTCACCGCCGTCCTCACCCCGCTCGACGGCCAGGCCACCGCCAGCGCCGACCTGGGCAAGCTGGTGCTCGGGCGGAAGTCGTACACCGGCGAAACCCCCATGTGCGTGCGCGGCTGCCGCCTCGTGGAGATCGCCGTGAAGCTGCCGCCGTACGTCGGGCCGACCATCGTGGTGACCCTGCACTCGCCGCCGGCGACCGACTGGCGCACCGCACCGGGCGCGACCGCCGTGCGCGGCGCCGACGGGGTCACCTTCAGCCTGCCGATGACCTCCCAGCCGGGCGCCGGCGCGCTGCGCCCTGCCTACGGCCCGGCCGAGCTGCCGGTCGCGACCACCGCCCCGCTGCCCGACGCCGAGTTCAAGACGTTCGGCGGCAAGGCCGTCCCGGTCGCCGAGGTCAGCGCCAGGCGCCTGCCCCGCGTCGGCACCACGGGCGCCCTCGTCGACCTGGAGTACGCCGACCTCTTCGCCGAGGACGACGGCCGCGCCACCGGCGCCGAGGTGTGGCTGTCGGCGACCGCGCCCCCGGGCATCGTCGACGCCCTGCACGCCCAGGGCCTCACGGTCACCGGCCGCCGCACCGTCGCCGACACCCGCACCGCCATCGCCGCCGGCGGCACCGCGCTCGGCCTGCGCTTCTACCTGCTGGCCGGCTGGCTGTCGGCGGCCCTCGGCGCGGCGGGCCTCGCGGTGGCCGCGATCGGCACCAGCACCCACGACCTGCGCGCCCTGCGCGTCCAGGGCCTGCGCCGCTCGACCGGCACGCTGGTGGAGCCGTTCGTGGTCCTGGCGCTCGTCGCGGCGGCCGGCGTCGCGGGCGTGCTGGGGGCGGGGCTCGCGTGGTTCGCCGTCGGCGGCACGCTGCCCGGCCTGAAGGGCGCCGGCCTGCCCCCGCTCGGGGTGCCCGCGGCGACGGTCGCGGTGGCGTCGGCGGCGCTGGCCGTGGCGGGCCTCACCGCCCAGGCGGCCGCCTCCCGCACCCGCACCCCCCGCGTTTCCGTGATCCGGAAGACTTATGGTCGCCAGGGCGACAAAAAGTCTTCCGGATCATGAGAGGTCGCGTGGCATTCAACCATGTCCACAGTGGACGGAAGCAGCGCACGAACGGAGAAACACGAACGCCGGAAGAAGTGGCATCGTGACAGCCACTACCGGAAGGGGAGCGACATGGCACACATCGATCTCGGGGTCGACGAGAAGCAGTTCCCAGGCATCACGGGCCGATGCGGTTCCGCCCGGAGACGGCGAAGCCGCTCAACGAACTGGCCGAAGTACTGCTGCGCGCCCCGCACTCGCTGCCGGCCGGCGAGCGGGAGCTGATCGCCGCGTACGTGTCCGGGCGCAACGACTGCAACTTCTGCTGCGCGTCGCACTCGGCGTTCGCCGCGGTGCAGCTCGACGAGGGGTACACGCTCGTCGACCAGGTGCGCGCCGACCTCGACACCGCCCCGGTCTCCGCCAAGCTGCGGGCGCTGCTGCGCATCGCCGGCGCGGTGCAGGTCAGCGGCCGCGAGGTGACCACCGGGCTCGTCGAGGCGGCCCGCGCGGAGGGTGCGACCGACGTGGAGATCCACGACACGGTCCTCATCGCCGCAGCGTTCTGCATGTTCAACCGGTACGTGGACGGGCTCGGCACGTTCGCGCCCGAGGGCCGGGACGCGTACGCCGAGTCCGCCCGCCGCATCGTCGAGGTCGGCTACGGCAACGCCATCCCGATGGACTGAGCAAACACAAGGGTGACCCCGCGCCGATCCAACTGCGATCGTCGATGGATGGATCGCCTGCTCAAGTCCGCGCAGCAACTCCGGGCAGACATGGTCGACCGGCTGGCCGCGCTCGTCGCGTGCGAGTCGGCCCCGGGCTCGCTGCCCCATCTCGAATCCTGTGCCGACCTGCTGACCCGCTGGGGCTCGGAAGTGCTCGGCCGGCCCGCCCGGCGGGTCGTGATCGACGGCCTGCCGCACCTGCTGTGGCCGGCCGCCGATCAGCGGGTGCTGCTCCTCGGCCACTTCGACACGGTCTTCCCGGCTGGCACGACCAGGTCAAGGCCCTTCACCGTGCGCGGCGACATCGCGACGGGGCCCGGTGTGCTCGACATGAAGGGCGGCATCGTGCAGATGCTCGCGGCCCTGCGCCTGATCGAGGACACCTCGGCGGTCGGCGTGCTGCTCACCTGCGACGAGGAGACCGGGTCGGTCACGTCGCGGCCGCTGATCGAGGCGGAGGCGCGCCGCTCCGCCGCCGTGCTCGTCTGCGAGGCGGCCACGCCGGAGGGGCACGTGAAGGTGGCGAGGAAGGGCGGCTCGGTCTACAGCGTCACCGTCCAGGGCCGCGCCGCGCACGCCGGCGTCGAGCCGCAGCGCGGGATCAACGCGACGGTCGAGGTGGCCCACCAGGTCCTCGCGCTGGGCCGGCTCGGCGTGGCCGACAGCGGCGGCACGTCCGTCACACCGACGCTGCTGTCGGCCGGCACCACGACGAACACGGTGCCCGAGAGCGCCAGCCTGGCCGTCGACGTGCGGGCCTGGACGAGGGACGAGCTCGAGCGCGTCGACCACGCCATCCGCGGGCTGGTGCCGGTCCTGTCGGAGGCGACGCTGGCGGTGGGTGGCGGGATCAACCGGTACCCGATGCCGGCGGAGCTCGCCCGGCCGCTGCTGGACCTGGCCCGGTCGACCGCGCGGCGGCTCGGCATCGCGGACCTCACCGGCGCGTACGCCGCCGGCGCGTCCGACGGCAACTTCACCGCCGCGCTCGGCGTGCCGACCCTCGACGGCCTCGGCGCGGTCGGCGGCGGAGCGCACGCCGCCGACGAGTACATCCGCCTGGACCGCATGCCGGAGCGGGCCGCACTCCTCGCCGGGCTCACAGAAACACTCGCCGCGGCCAGGCGCGCCGAGGCGGCAACGGCGGGCGGGATCCCGTAACGTGCGTCGGCATGACCTCGGCGCAGCGCCCGGCATCGTCAGTCCCTCTGGTCGGCGTCGAGGAGGAGTTCCTCGTCGTCGACGCCGCCACGGGTGAGGTGGTCCCGGAGGCCGCGACGGTCGTCGACGCGGCGCGCCCGGCCCTCGGCGCCAGGGTCGGCGGCGAGATCACCAAGCTGCAGGTCGAGACCCGCACCGACCCGTGCCGCAGCGTGGACGACCTCGCCGCGCAGCTCGCCGGTGCCCGCGCCGCGGTGCAGGCCGCGGCCGTGCCGGCGGGCCTGCGGGTGATCGCGAGCGGCTCGCCCGTGCTCGGCCGGGCCGTGCCGCCGCCCATCACCGAGGGGGCCCGCCAGGACCGCGGTAACGCCACCTTCCGGGGCCTGCACGACGAGCTCGCGATCTGCGCCGTCCACGTCCACGTGGAGGAGCCCGACCGGGACCGCGCCGTGCTGATCGGCAACCACCTGCGCCCGCACCTGCCGGTCCTGATCGCCCTTACGGCCAACTCGCCCTACTGGGCCGAGCGGGACACCGGCTACGCGAGCTGGCGCAGCGTGACGTGGGGGCGCTGGCCCGTGGCCGGCCCGCCGCCGTTCCTGACCTCCGCCCGCCAGTACGACGACCACGTGGACCTGCTGCTCGAGGCGGGCGCACTGGTCGACCGGGGCACGATCTTCTGGGACCTGCGGCTGTCGGCGAACCACCCGACCCTCGAGGTCCGGGTGGCTGACGTGCCCGTCACCGCCGGCGAGTCCGCGGCGCTCGCGGCGCTGGTGCGGGCACTTGTCGTGGTCGCCGGCGACGCCGTGGACAAGGGCGACGAGGGGCCGAGGCCGCTCCCTGAGCTGTTGCGGCTGTCGTACTGGCGGGCCGCCCGCGACGGGATGGGCGGTCACGGCGTCGACGTCGCCACCGGACGGCTGCTGCCCGCGGCGGCGCTGGCCGAGCGGCTGGTGGCGCTCGCCCGGCCGGCGCTGGACGAGGCGGGCGACCGCGTGCGGGTCGAGGACTGGCTGGCCCGGCTCGCCACCGGCGGTGACGGCGCCACCCGCCAGCGCGCCGCCGCCGCGCGGCGCGACCGTCTCGCGGACGTCGTCGACGACCTCGTCACCCACACCGCCCCGGGCGTACCCGTGACATCGATGACGTTCGAAGAGAGCACGTCCGCGTAGCGACGAACCGCACCGGTCTCCGCGACGCTGGAGGAACCGGGCGCCGCCTGGGCGACCGGCCGACCGTTGCAGGGAGGCCACTGGTGACCGACGCAGAGCTGCTCGCCACCGTTCCGATCCGGCACGACCGCAGGCCACCGGCGGACATGGTCCGCGCGGCGGAGGGGTTCGCGGAGCGGATGGCGCAGCGCCGTTCGGTGCGGGACTTCGCCGCCGACCCGGTGCCCGACGGGGTGATCGAGGCCGCGATCCGCGCCGCCTCGACCGCGCCCAGCGGCGCGAACGTGCAGCCGTGGCGGTTCGTCGTGCTGACGGATCCGGCCCGCAAGCGCCGGCTGCGCGAGGCGGCGGAGGCGGAGGAGCGCGAGTTCTACGAGCAGCGCGCCCCGCAGGAGTGGCTGGGTGCGATCTCCGCGCTCGGCACCGACTGGCACAAGCCGTTCCTGGAGACCGCACCCGCCGTCATCGTCGTGTTCGAGGTGCACCGGGGGCCGCACAGCCCGAAGCCGTACTACGTCAAGGAGTCCGTCGGCATCGCGGTCGGCCTGCTGATCACCGCGCTGCACCACGCCGGCCTGGTCACCCTGACGCACACGCCCAGCCCGATGCGGTTCCTCAACGAGGTGTGCGAGCGCCCGCCGGAGGAGCGCCCGTACGTGGTGATGCCCGTCGGCTACCCCGCGCCGGACGCCCGCGTCCCGGACCTGACCCGCAAACCCCTCGAGGAGGTCATGGTCCGCTGGTGAAGTCCTTGGCCAGGAAGTCGACGAGCGGCTCGACGTGCCGGTCGGGGCGCCGCCACTCCGCGAGGAGGTCCTCCAGCAGGTGCTGCTCGGCGACCAGCTCCGTGCCGCGGTACCGGCGGATCACCGGGTGGATGAAGGCGCTCTCCCTCGCCCGGTCGGGGGTCGGGTGGCGCTCGATGGCGAAGACGTCGCCGTAGTCGTCCCGCCCCCACCGCAGCGCGAGCGTGTACCAGTGCCCGGCGTCCGCGAACCGGTCCACGGCGTAGTCCTCGGGCAGGTCCTCGTAGTGGTGGAAGTCGCCGGTGGCGTCGTCGCGGACGAAGACGTCGCACAGGTACTCGAACTGGGTCCACAGCGCCGAGCTCCAGTTGACCCGGTCGAGCATCAGCTCCGCCAGCGACCCGGGATCGGCCGGCGTCGCCGTGCGCGGCAGCGGCACGCCCTCGTACCGCTCCCGCAGGATCCGGGTGAACGTCCGCAGGTTGTACCGGAAGCCGTCGATGAACGGCGACGACGCGTGCTTCACGTCCCGCGCCTGCGCGATGGTGCCGGCGAAGTACAGTCCGTTGACGTCGCTGGACTGCCAGTCGGGGCGCAGCCCGGGCATGCGCCCGTCGCGGATCATCTGCGGGCTCGTCGTCTCGTCGAAGATGCCGGTGTCCATCCGGAAGCCGGTGCAGCGCAGCACCGTGTGGTAGTCGAGCACGGCGGTCTCGCCCTCGGCGTGGGTGTACGTGATCGACACCTGGAAGCGTCCGTCGACGGGCCGGATCTCGTCGATCGTGCAGTCCAGCACCGAGTGCAGCGTCTTGAACTGGTAGCTGTCGAGGATCGCGCCGTACTGCCCGCGGACGTCCCCGGGATGCTTGGTGTTCCACGCGAGCCGCAGCGGCTGACGGCTGGCGAGGTGCACCATCGACGCCCGCCCCAGGATCGCCGACGCCGTCTCGAACGCCGAGTTGCCCTTGCCGATGATCAGCACCCGCTGGTTGTCGTAGGCCTTCGGGTCGATGTCCATGTCCTCGTACCCGACGGCGTGCTCGATGCCCTTGATCGCCGGCACGAACGGTGCCCCCCAGCCGGTCGCGACGATCACGCACTCCGCGCGCACGTCGCCCTGCCCGGTGCGCACCGTGAACCCGCCATCCGTCCGGCTGATCCGCTCGACCGTCGTGCCGAAGCGGATGTTGAGCCGGTGCACCCGCTGGAACTCCGCGAGGTAGCCCACGAGGTCGTCGGCCGCCGGCAGGTACTCCTCGCTGAACTTCGGGAACAGCAGCTCCGGGTCGTCGTTGAGCAGGGAGTTCCAGTCCCACCGCAGCCGGATCTCCGGATCGGTGCTGTCCGTGTGCACCTTGTTCAGCGAGATGAGCCGCCGGTGCCGGGGAAACCTGGTGAAGAAGCCGCCGGGCGCGTCCCCGCTCTCGAGCGTCAGGTAGTCGGCACCGTGCTGCTGAAGGTAGTAGCTCAGTTGAACTCCGGCGGGTCCCGCCCCGACGATGACGTACCTGTGCTCGCTCTTGGCCATCCTTAGCCCTTCCGCTCTCCCGACGGCGATGCGTTGCACCGAACCTTGGTGGGGAAGAGCGACGGGTGTCAAGGCTCACGCGGCCATGCGGGTCCAGCTGTCGTAGTCGTGGATCGCGATGCCGTTGAAGGAGGTGTACCGCGCGGCCTCGCTGTCCACAGTGGACAAGGCGGTGGACAGGGCGGACCGGGTGCCCGAGGCGAACGTGCAGTAGGCGCAGTCGACCAGGGGCTGAGTCTCCGCGGCGAGGCGCACCGGGCGGCTGGCGCTCTGCCCGCGGGCGAGCAGGTCCGCGCCGACGTCGGCGACGCCCGCCGCGCTGTCGCGGTAGGACATGACCGTGATCGCGTGCACCCTCGCGATGACGGCGTCGGCGAGGTTGCCCTTGCCAGCGGGCACGGTCGCGAGCCAGAAGGGCACGTCCACGTCGAGCGGCTCCGGGCCGGCGGTGCGGACCGCGTCGAGCATCGCCAGGTAGCCGGCGACGATCCGCGGCTGGTCGGTGGTCCAGCCGGGCAGCAGGTACGGCTCGACGTCCAGATGGACCCCGTCGAACAGGCCGGTGGCCGTGGCCCGCTTGCGCCAGGCGACGGCCGACGCGGCGTCTAGGGCCCACGACGGGTCGCCGCCGAGCGCGGAGAGCCGGATGCCGGCGGCGCGCGTGCGGGTCCGCAGGTCCTTCAACCGGGCGAGCTGCGCGGCGGTCGGCTGCCACGGCACCGCCACGAAGATCTCGGTGACGCCCTGCGCGGTGGCCCACGGCACGACGGCGGCCGGGTCCGCCTGCGACCACAGCCACATCGCCCGGGAGCTGGACATGGTCGTCGCCGTCGTGCCCGTCTTGGCCGGCGCGGCGGCCGGCTTCGTCGTGGCGGTCGGTGTCGCGGCGGGCCTCGCCGTCGTGGTCGTCGCCGCGGTGGTCTCCGGCGGAGTCGTCGTCGCCGTGGGCTTCGCCGTCGTGGTCTTCACTGCGGCGGGCTTCGCCGTCGTGGTCTTCGGCGCGGTGGGCTTCGCCGCCGCGGGGGCGGGCCTGTTCGTGGCGGCGGACGCCGCGGCCGGGGCGAGCGCCACCCCGACCGTCACCGCCGCGGCCAGCGCCCACAGCTTCCGTGCCATGCCCGACCTCCATGTCTGCCCCTGCCGTGCCTGCTGGGCAAGCGTCACGGCCGGCCGTTGCGGGCCGGTGGCGGGCACGGGCCCGGACCGGTTCGATCCGGTTGCCGTGGCACGGGTCGGGCACATCCTGTGATACTGCGCCGCTCGCGACGTGCGGCCGGCCGGATCCCGATGACCGACCGGCCGACACGCCCGGGGCGTCGCTACGGAGTGCAGCAGGTCATGGCGTACACCTGGAACGCCTTCGCGTAGGCGGCCTCCCAGTTCAGCACGACCTTGTTGACGTTCATGACAGTGCCTTCAGCGACCCGCAGCCACTGCGGGTCGCGGAAGGCGCTCGACCAGCGGGTGGTGCCGCTGCCGTCGGTGGCGCAGGCCGGGCAGCCCGCTCCGCCTTCGGACGACGACGCCGTGGTCGGCTTGCCCAGCGCGACGTTGTTCGTCGGCGGCACGGTGCCGGGGCCCTTGTTGGAGACGGCGACCCAGTCGATGTTCAGCTGCCCGCCGGAGACCGTGGCGGCGTTGGGCCCGCCGCCGAACGCGTCGGGGAAGCCGCCACCGATCGCCAGGTCGTAGATGATGAAGGTGGGAGAGCGCTCTCTCGGCACGGTACAACGCGCGGCGCCGGGTGGAAACCCTCGTTCTGTTCGCGGCGGGGCACAATCGGGGACGTGCGGATCGGGGTGCTGGGGCCGCTCGAGGTGCGGGCCGCGTCCGGCGCGCCCGTCGAGATCGGCGGTGCGCGGCTGCGGGTGCTGGTCACGCTGCTCGCGCTGGACGCCGGGCGGCCGGTCACCGGCGCCCGCCTCGCCGACGGCATCTGGGGCGGCACCCCGCCCGGCGACGCCACCAACGCCCTGCAGTCCCTCGTGTCCCGCCTGCGCCGGATCCTGCCTGACGGGACGCTGGTCGCCCGCCCGTCCGGCTACCTGCTCGACGTCGACCCCCGCGACGTCGACCACCTCCTGTTCGCCGACCTGGTCGAGCGCGCCAGGACGCTGCTGGCCGAGGACCCGGCCGCCGCGGTGGCACTGTTCCGCGACGCGGAGTCGCTGTGGCGGGGCCCGGCGCTCGAGGACGCGGGGGAGGCGCCGTTCGTGCTCGGCCGGCGGGCCAGGCTCGACGAGCTGCGCCTGTCCGCGACGGAGGACCGGACCGCCGCCGAGCTGTCCCTCGGCCGCCGCGTCGTGGCCGACCTGGAGGCCGCCGTCGCCGCCCACCCGCTCCGGGAGCGCCTCGTCGACCTGCTGATGCGCGCCCTGCACGCCGAGGGTCGCACCGCCGACGCGCTGCGCGCCTACGCCCGCTGCCGCGAGACCTTGGCCGAAGAGCTGGGCGCCGACCCGTCCGCCGCGCTGACCTCCACCTACCTGGCGATCCTGCACAACACGCTCCCGGCGGGGGCGGGTGTCCCCGCCGCGCCGGGCCTGACGCACGGGCCGGCGCCGCACGATGCGCCGTCGGACCACCCCGCCCCGGCACGCCACCGCACCTCCACCCCCGCGACTCCGGCGAGCGACCCAGCCTCGCCCACCACCGCCCCGGGGAACCACCGGTCCTCCGAGGTGCCTTCGGTGCGGCTGGACCAGCGCGCGGCGAACGGCGGCGGGAATCTGCGGGCGCCGCTCACCAGCTTCGTCGGGCGGGGCGAGGAGCTGCGGACGCTGCAGGAGACGCTGGGGACGGCGCGGCTGGTGACGCTCGTCGGGCCCGGGGGAGCGGGCAAGACGCGGCTGGCGACCGAGGCCGGCCGGGCCGCCGCGCCGCGGGACGGGGTGTGGATCGTCGAGCTGGCCAACGTCACGGACCCCGGAGACGTCGTGCAGGCGGTGTGGACCGGGCTGGGCATGCGGGACCCGTCGGCGGCGGCCGGGCCGGTCCGGCGGGCGACGGCGGCGGCCGCCGAGAGGACCGCGGCGTTGCTGAGGATCGCGGAGGCACTGTCGTACCGGCGGATCCTCCTCGTCCTCGACAACTGTGAGCACGTCGTCGAGGCCGCCGCGGCGCTCGCGGACCGGCTCCTCGGCGACTGCCCGCACCTGCGCATCCTCGCCACCAGCAGGGAGCCGCTGGGCATCACCGGGGAGGTGCTGCTGCCGGTCGGGCCGCTGCCCGCGGACGCGCTGGACTCGGCGGCGGTGCGGCTGCTGTCGGATCGTGCGGCCGCTGTACGACCGGGCTTCCGGCTGGACGGATCCGCCCTCCGGATCTGCCGGGCGCTGGACGGGATGCCCCTCGCGATCGAGCTGGCGGCGGCGCGCTGCCGGTCGATGACCCCGGCGCAGGTCGCGGACCGGCTCGACGACCGGTTCCGGCTGCTGACCCGGGGGAGCCGCACGGCGCTGCCACGCCACCAGACGCTGCGGGCCGTCGTCGACTGGAGCTGGGACCTGCTCACCGAGCCCGAGCGGGCGATGCTGCGCCGGCTCGCCGTCTTCCCGGGCGGCGCGACCCTCGAGGCGGCCGCGGCCGTCTGCGACCCGGACGGCGCGCTCGGCGACCCGGTCGAGCTGGTCGCCGCGCTGGTCGACAAGTCGCTGCTGGTGGAGGCCGGCGGGCGGTACGGGATGCTGGAGACCATCCGCGCCTACGGCCTGCAGCGCCTCGACGAGCACGGCGAGACCGCGCGGCTGCGGCACCGGCACGCGACCTGGTTCCTGGCGCTCGCCGACCGTCTCGAGCCGTCCTTGCGCACCGCCGGGCAGCTCGAGTCCCTCGCCGTGCTGTCCGCCGAGCACGACAACCTGCACGGTGCGCTGCGCCGCGCGATCGCCGACGGGGACGCCGACCTCGCCGTCCGGTTCGTGCTGGCGCTCAGCTGGTACTGGTGGATGCGCGGCCACCGGGTCGAGGGCGGCGCCCTGGCCGTCGCCGCCCTCGCGCTCGACGGGCCGTGCGACCCCGGGGCGCGCGCGATGGCGTGCGGGGTCGCCGCCGTCAACGGGTTCGACGGCGTCGGCGAGGCCACGCAGGTGAACGAGTGGTTCGACGAGGCGTTCGCCCACCAGGGCGACCATCCGATGTTCCGGCTGTTCCAGGCCGTCGCGATGCTGTTCCGCCAGGGGTCGACGGAGGCCACCATCGAGCGCATCGGGACGCTCCTCGACGACCCCGACCCGTGGCTGGCGAGCCTCGGCCAGCTGCTGCTGTGCCACGCCGAGATGAACGTGGGCATCCCGTACGACGCCGCGGTCGCGCGCTTCGACCGTGCGCTCGCCGGGTTCCGGGCGATCGGGGAGCGGTGGGGGATGGCGGCGTCGCTGCAGTCCCTCGGCGAGATCCACGCCCGCCGCGGCGACCACGCGGCCGCCGCCGGGCACATCGAGGAAGGGCTGCGCCTGTTCGACGTGCTCGGCGCCACCGAGGACCGGCCGCCCGCCGAGGTGCGGCTCGCCCAGCTGTACGAGCTGCTCGGCCGCACGGAGGAGGCGGAGGCGATGCTGGCCCAGGCTCGGCGGACGGCGCTCGATGTCGGGCTGCCCGACGGGATCGCGTACGTCGAGTACGTGCACGCCGACCGGGCGCTGCGGGCCGGCCGGCTCGCCGATGCCCGGCAGCGGTACTACCGCGCGGCCGAGGTGCTCGGCGCCGACCGCGCCTCGCCGCAGCTGCTCGCGGCCGTCCACGGTGGACTGGCCGTGGTGCGCGCCCGGGAAGGAGCGACGGCGGCCGCTCGTACCATGGCCGCGGTCGCTCTTGAACACGCCCGCGACGCGTTCGACGGGCCCGTCGCCGGAGCGGTGCTCGAGGACGCGGCGGAGGTCCTGCTCCTCGACGGCGACCCGGCCACGGCCGTGACGCTGCTCACGGCGGCCCGGAAGACCAGAGGTGGCCCCGACCGCACCCGCCCGCACGTGGCCACGCTCACGGCGGACGCCGAGGCCGCCCTGCCGGTCGCGGAGCGTGCCGCGGCGGTCGCCAGAGGTCACGCCCTGTCGATCGAGACGGCGGTCGATCTCCTGTAAATGGTTTGAAAATACCCCGCGTCGAGGCGCAGGCTGAGAGGCCGCCACAACGATCCGGGGGGATCCCACCATGCGCCTGCTCCGTGACCTCTGGGCCACGTCGCCGCGCCGCACCGGTCTCGTGGTGGTCCTGATCATCCTCGGCGCCGCCGGTCAGGCCCTCGCCGCCGGCGTCGCCGGAGCGGTCCTGATCCATCGATCATGGACCATGTTCGTGGTGCTCGCGGTGGCGCTCTTCGCCGCCGTGGCCACCGACCTCGTCGTCGGGCTCGTCATGGCCAGGGTCACCGCCGACTGGTCCGCCGACGTGCGCCGGCGGCTGTGCCAGGTCGCGTTCGGCCAGGACCTGCCGACCCTGGAGACCACGCCGGTCGGCGAGCTGCTCGACCGCATCGACGGCGACGTCTACCAGGTCGGCTCCGAGCTGCGCGGCAGCGGCGTGCGGATCGCCCAGTCGATCGCGTTCGGGGTGCTGTCGATCGGCACCACCTTGTACGTCTGGTGGCCCGCCGGCGTCGCGATGGTCGTGCTCGTGGCCGGCCTCACCGCCGTGCTCCGCAAGCCGACGTCGAAGATCGGCACCGCCCGCATGGGCGAGGAGGAGGCCTGGTCCGACCTCGCCGCCGTCATGGAGGAGTCCATCCACGGCCAGGACGACGTGCGCACCAGCCTCGCCCGTCCGTACGTGCTCCGCCTGTACGCCCGGCGCGCCAGCGTCGTGCTCGAACGCGGCCGCCAGGTGTGGACCCGCTCCGGCGCCGTCACGGCCGTCGCCGCCGGGACCGTCCGGGCCGGCATCGCGGTCATCGTCGTCGCCGGGCTGTGGGCCCTGACCTCCGGACACATCGACGGCGCGCGCCTCACCGCCGTGTGGCTGCTCGCCCTCGGCTTCGGCGCGACCGTCGAGCACACCAGCCGGATGGTGCCGGAGCTGCAGTACGCGCTGGGCGCCTGGGGCCGGGTCCAGCTGCTGCGCGACTCGCCGCAGGAGCCCGCGGGCGGCGCCGAGCCCTCGGCCGGTGACCTCGTCGTGCGGGACCTGACCTTCCGCTACGGGGCGGACTCCGCGGCGCGGGCCGCGCTGCGCGACGTCAGCCTCACGTTCGCGCGCGGCCGCTCGTACGCCCTCATCGGCCGGACCGGCTCCGGCAAGTCGACCCTGGCGAAGGTGCTCACCCGCGCCGTCGACCTGCCCCGCGGCACCGTCTTCCTCGGCGGCGCCGACCTGCTCGACCTCGACGTGGAGGCGCTGCGCCGCTGGATCGCCGTCGTGCCGCAGCGCACCGAGATCCTTGCCGGCACCCTCGCGGAGAACATCGCCCTGTTCGACCCCGCGCTGCTGCCCCGGGCCGCCGCCGCGCTGGAGGAGCTGGGCCTCGCCTCCTGGGTCGCCGAGCTGCCGGACGGGATGGACACGAAGCTCGGCGAGGGCGGCCACGCGCTGTCCGCCGGGCAGGAGCAGCTCGTCGCGTTCGCCCGCATCGTGGTGCGCGACCCGCAGGTCGTCATTCTCGACGAGGCCACCGCGCGGCTCGACCCGGTCACCGAGGCGCAGGTCCAGCGGGCCACCGACCGGCTGCTCGTCGGGCGCATCGGCATCATCGTCGCGCACCGGCTGTCCTCGGTGCGCCGCTGCGACGAGGTCGTCGTCCTCGCCGACGGCGCCGTGGTGGAGGCCGGTCCCATGTCGTCCTCCACCCGGTTCGCCTCGCTGCTGGCGCAGTCTTCCGTCCGTGTGCCGGTCACGCCGTCCGGTTCCGCGGTCGCCGTCCTCGAGCCTCCGCCGTTGCCGGGGTCCCTGGTCTCGGCCGTCACGGACAAAACGGACCCGCCGCCGCTGCCGAAGCTGCCGCGCGCCCGCACGCTGTGGAACATCTACAAGCTCGCCACCAACGACGCCCGGTACGGCCTGGTCTCCGTCGCCATGTTCTCCCTCATGGTGTTCCTCGGCCTCGACGGCTCGGTGCTGCCGTGGCTGTGGGCCGACCTCGTCGACGGCACCGGCGACCTGCTGTGGCCGGCCGTCGGGATCGTCGCCGGCCTCCTGCTGCCGTTGCCGCTGCCGTACTACACCGGCAAGTGGTTCCCCGAGTGGTGGGTCAGACAGCTGCTGCGCATCAGCCTGCGCCTCGTGCACGGCCAGACCGGCCCGCGCCGGGTCAGCAGCCACACGCCCGCCGAGGTCGTCGCGCAGGGCGGCGACACCGAACGCGTCGTCGTGCTCGCCGACAACCTCATCGACCAGTGGATCTGCGCCTTCGTCCTGGTCTCGATGACCCTCGTCTCGGGCTCCCTGGTGCCGGCCGCGTTCATGGCCGCCACGATCGTCGTCTCGGGCCTCGCCGCCACCCTCTTCGGCCCCGTCCTGAAGCGCTCGGCGACCTTCACGGTGGCGGCGCGTGCCGCGTTCGCCACCGCGCTCGTCTCGTCGCTGTCCGCCGCCCGGACGGTGAAGCTCGCCGGCGCCACCCGTCCCGTCCTGGCCCACCTGGCGAAGCTCGACGAGATCCGCAGCGCCCGGCAGCGCTGGGAGATCTCGATGCAGGTCTGGGCCCGCTCCACCCCCGCCATCGCCAGCGGCCTGCTGCCGATCGGCGCGTGGGCGCTGCTGCTCACCGGCCACCTCACGCCGGGCGCCACCCTCGTCGCCGTCTCCACCCTGGGCTCGGCCCGCTGGTTCGCGTGGACGACCGCGTCACTGGTCTCGCAGCTGCCCTCCGCCCGCGTCTGGACCCGCCGCACCGTCGCGATGACCGGCGAGTCCGAGTACGCGGCGCTGGTTCCCGGCGTCGACCTCTCGCGGGGGATCGCTCCCGCCCCGGTCGCGCCGCCGCGCCGCCCGCTGCGCCGCCTCGACCTCGACGGCTTCACCGCCGTCCACGAGGACGGCACCGTCGCCGTGCGCGACCTCGACCTCACCGTCTCCCGCGGCGAGCTCGTCCTCGTCGTCGGCCCGGTCGGCTCCGGCAAGTCCTCGCTCCTGCGCGCCCTGGCCGGCATCGTCCACCACACCGGCGCCCTGCGCTGGAACGGTGAGCCCGTCACCGAACCCGAGATGTTCCTGCGCCCCAACCAGATCGGCTACGTCGCCCAGCTCCCGCGCGTGCTGTCCGGCACCGTCGCCGACAACATCAGCCTCGGCCACGAGGTCGACCCCGACGACGCCGTCTCCACCGCCCAGCTCACCCACGACCTCGCCGCCGCTGGTGCCGGCCTGGGCCTGCTCATCGGCCACAAGGGCACCCGCCTGTCCGGCGGCCAGCTCCAGCGCCTCGCCCTCGCCCGCGCGCTGGCCCCCCGCACCGAGCTCCTCATCGCCGACGACGTGTCCTCCGCCCTCGACGTCACGACGGAGCTCGCCCTCTGGCGCGCGCTCCGCGCCCACGGCGTGACGGTGATCGGCTCGACCTCCAAGCGCGCCGCCCTCACCCAGGCCGACCGCGTCGTCGTCCTCCTCGACGGCACCGCCGCCGCCCAGGGCACCTGGCACGACCTCGAACCCCAATGGGGCCACCTGGCCGGCTAGCTGCAATTCCCCCACCGCTGCCGCGGCGCCCCCCGGCGGGGATTCTCACCCACACCCCAGCGCGCCGCTGCGCGGCGCACTGCCCCGCGCTGATGCACGAGGCAGGGCAAACGGCGCATGCGCGCCGCATCCGGTGCCCGGGCCAATGCATGCGCATGCGCGCTGCATTCCCTCCGCCGCCGCTCTGACCGGTGATCGGCCTGCGCATGCGCACCGCACCCTGTGGCCGGCCGCCGCCCCACTCCGCGGTCTCCACGCTCCCTCCCCTGCTCACCGCCGCCGCTCTGACCGGTGATCCAAGTCGTCTGGTGGTCGTCCGGACGACCGCGGTTGTCCTTGGATCACGAACGGGCGTCGGGGTCGCGTCGGGCGCGATGGAGCGACCGACGTGACGGCGGCGGGCGGGCTCGCAGCGGGCCGCGTGGTTCCGCGTGGTGGTGCCCGCGGCGACAGCGGTTCGGCCATCCCCTCGTGATCGAAGTCGTCTGGTGGTTGTTCGGACGGCCACGGCTGTCCTTGGCTCACGAGCCGGCGTTGGGGTCGCGTCGGGCGTGGTGGGGCGACCGAGTCGGCGGGCGGGCTCGCAGCGGGCCGCGTGGTTCCGCGTGGTGGTGCCCGCGGCGACAGCGGTTCGGCCATCCCCTCGTGATCGAAGTCGTGGGGTGGCCGTTCGGACGGCCACGGCTGTCCTTGGATCACGAGCCGACGTCGGTTCGTGCCGGGCGCGATGGAGTGACCGAGGTGACGGCGGCTAGCCTCCACCCCACTCCACCGCTCGCCGCCAATGCTCCGCCCCGTGATCGAAGTCGTGGGGTGGCCGTTCGGACAGCCACAGCTGTCCTTGGATCACGAGCCGAGCTCGGGGTCGCGTCGGGCGCGATGGAGTGACCGAGGTGACGGCGGCTGGCCTCCACCCCACTTCATCGCTTACCGCTAACGTTCCGACCGGTGATCGAAGTCGTCTGGTGGTTGTTCGGACGGCCGCGGTTGTCCTTGGATCACGAGCCGAGCTCGGGGTCGCGTCGGGCGTGGTGGGGCGACCGTGGCGGCGGGCGGGCTCGGAGTGGGCCGCGTGGTTCCGTGTGATGCCCACGGCGACGGCGGCCCGGCCATCCTCTCGATGATCGAAGTCGTTTGGTGGTCGTTCGGACGGCCACGGGTGTCCTTGGATCACGAGCCGCGTCGGTTCGCGTCGGGCGCGGCGGAGCGACCGAGGTGACGGCGGTTGGACTTCACCCCGCTCCATCACTTGCCGCCAACGTTCCGATCCGTGATCGAAGTCGTGAGGTGGCCGTTCGGACAGCCACAGCTGTCTTTGGATCACGAGCCGAGCTCCGGGTCGCGTCGGGCGCGGTGGGGCGACCGAGGTGACGGCGGTTGGACTTCACCCCGCTTCATCGCTTGCCGCCAACGCTGCGACCCGTGATCGAAGTCGTGTGGTGGTTGTTCGGACGGCCGGGGTTGTCCTTGGATCATGAGTGGGGTGGACGGGCGGGCCTGGGCCTCACCGGGGGACGGTGCGGATCGGAGGTCTGGGGTTGGCGGTGAGGCGGGCGAGGTAGCTGCGCTCGACCGAGGCGACGAACCACGCTGGGTCGCGGTGGATCTGCTGGGGCGAGAAGTGCAGGACCACGGCGCCCGCCTCGGCGAGCCGGGCGTGCCGGCGGAGGGTGCGTTCCCAGTCGGCAGGGGACAGGTGGTACGCGCGGGAGTCGACCTCCAGCGCGAGGCCGACGTCGGGGATCCAGCCGTCCGGTGAGGGCAGCGCCGTGCCGTCGAGGGCCTTCAGCACGGGGTTCCACAGCAGGGGCGGCAGCACCGTGGACCTGGCGAGGAGTGCCCGGGCGTCACCCTCGGCGACCGACCTGACGCCGGCGAGCACCTCGGCCACGGCTCGGCGCAGGACGGCGGTGCCGGCCTTGGGTGCGGCCTCCAGCTCCCGGGTCAGATCCTCGACGGTGCAGTGGGCGGACTGCACCGCCTCGGCGACCATCGCCCGCACCCTGCCCGGGTCGGCGCACAACCTGGACGCCTCGACCACGCACCGCTCAGGGGAAGCGACCCGCAGCGGCCCGTAGCGCCGGCCGAAGGAATCCGGGCGGATCGTACGGTGGACGCGGACGAAACCGGTCGAAGGGACCCGGCGGTTGCAGGGGACGACGATTCGGACGCAGCGCTCGCGGGGTGCGGTGTCGAAGCCGTGCACGACGAGCGCCGCGGCGCCGGTCAGGCAGGCGGAGGGGCCGCCGTAGAGCAGGGCGGCGATCGCCTGCTGGTGACCACTGAGCTCGCCGCTGAATGTCGCGTACACGCCGGGCAGCGGGGCGGTCCACCGACCGGAGCGCAAGCGCCAGCGCAGCTGCGATCTGGTCACGCCGGCGGCGGTGAGCTGTGAACGGGCGATGAGGCCATGCTGAGCGTCCCCCATGAGGCCCGACGGTGCCGCAACACCTCGCGGAGCGGAAGGGTCTGGCTGGGGCTGTGGAAAACGCGGAGAACGACCACGAACGTGGTCTCCGTAACGTCGGCGCGTGATCCAAGGACAGCCGTGGCCGTCCGAACGGCCACCGCACGACTTCGATCATGGGTCGGAGCGTTGGCGGTGAGTGGTGGAGGGGTCGCGGAGGCCGGCCACCGGATGCGGCGCGCATGCGCCGCTTGCCCTGCCTCGCGCCTCGGCGCGGGCAGTGCGCCGCGAAGCGGCGCATTGGGGTGCGGGTGAGAATCCCCGCCGGGACCCGCCGCGGAAGCGGTGGGGCGGAAGCACAGCGTGAGGATCCCCGCCGGGACCCGCCGCGGCAGCGGTGGGGGGAATTACAGCCTGGCGTTGACGCTGGTGGCAAGGTTTACGGTTGGCGGCATGCGGATCGGTGAGCTGGCGGAGCAGGCCGGGACGAGTGCGCGGGCGCTGCGGTACTACGAGCAGCAGGGGTTGCTCAGCGCCAGGCGGACGTCGAACGGGTACCGGGACTACGACGAGGAAGACCTGCGGCTGGTGCGGGAGATCCGCGCGCTGCTGGAGATCGGGTTCAACCTCGAGGACACCCGGCCGTTCGTGGAGTGCATCCGCGAGGGGCACAGCTCGGGTGCGGAGTGCCCGGCGTCGGTCGAGGTGCTCACCCGCCGGCTCGCCGAGATCGACGACTACATCGTGCGGCTGCGGCGGATCCGGGCCACGATCGTGAAGGAGCTGGGCTGAGTCATGCAGGACGTCACGGATGCCACGTTCGCCGAGGAGGTGCTCGGCAGCGAGCTGCCGGTGCTGGTGGACTTCTGGGCCGAATGGTGCCCGCCGTGCCACCGGCTGTCGCCGGTGCTGGAGGAGCTGGCCAGGGAGTACGAGGGCAGGGCGAGGATCGTGAAGATCGATTCGGATGCGAACCCTGAGACGGTGCGGGCCTACGGGGTGCTGTCGATGCCGACGCTCAGCCTGTTCCGCGGCGGGGAGCTGGTGTCGCAGGTCGTCGGCGCGCGGCCCAAGTCCCAGCTGCGGGCGCAGCTGGACAGCGTGAGCTGAAGCACCCTCAGCTCGGGGAAGCCCCCGCCGAAGTACCACAGGTGCGGGGGAAGCTTTGGATGTGGTGGACGGTCGCCGGGCTGCTGGCGACCGTCGGCTACTTCACGCTGCCCGCGGGGTCCCTGTCCGCCAGCCTGCTCTACGACGGGCTCGGCGCGGCCGCCGCGACGGTGATGATCGCCATCGCCCCGAAGCAGGTCGCGAAGGAACGGCTCGCGTGGTGCCTGTTCGCGGCCGGCACGCTGCTGTGGGCGGGCGGCGACGCGGTCTACAGCTACTACGAGCACGCGCTGCGGCAGGACCCGTTCCCGTCGGTGGCGGACGCGCTCTACCTGGCCGCGTACCCGCTGCTCGCCGCCGGCGTGTTCGTGCTGGTCCGGCAGCGGGCGGTGCGCAGCCGCGCGGCGGTGCTGGACGCCTCGATCGTGGCGACCGGCGCGGGGCTGGTGCTGTGGACGTTCGTCATGCAGCCGATCGCGCACGACGGCAGCGTCGGCGTCGGCACCCGGGTGGCCGCGCTCGCGTACCCGGCGTTCGACGCGCTGCTGCTGGCCATGCTCGCCAGGCTGTTCGTCTCCGGTGCCGTGCGTGACACCGGGATCGGTCTGCTCGCCGCTTCGCTCGCCGTGGTGACCTGCGCCGACGTCGGGTACTCGATCGTCACGTCGTACACCTCCTATGACGGTGGACTGGTCGACGCAGGCTGGCTGCTGTCCTACGTGCTGTGGGCGGCCGCTGGGCTCCACCCGTCGTCGAGGACGCCGCGGCCGAAGGCGCGGGAGACGCAGGCGACGGTCGGGTGGGTGCGCCTGCTGACCCTGGCCAGCTCGTCGCTGCTGGCCCCGGGCGTGCTCCTCGTGCAGGGCATCACCCGGCCGCACGACATCGACTGGCTGCCCGTCGGCACCTGCGCCGTCGTGTTGTTCCTGCTGGTGGGGGTACGCATGGCGGGCCTGGTCCGGCAGGTGCACCGGCTCGCCATGCTCGACGACCTGACCGGGCTGGCCAATCGGCGGGCGCTGGAGGCGCGCATCCGGGCGGCGCTCGACACCCCGGCGGCGGTCGCGCTGATCGACCTCGACGACTTCAAGGGCATCAACGACCGGCTCGGCCACGGTGTCGGCGACCGGCTCCTCGTCGCCGTCGCCGAGCGGCTGCGGTCGGTGGCCGGCCCGGGCGACACCGTGGCGAGGCTCGGCGGCGACGAGTTCGCGCTGCTGCTGCCCGACGGTGACGTGGCCGCCTACGCCGCGGCCCTGGAGCGGCCGTTCCAGGCGGGCCCGCACCGGCTGCTGGTGCGCGCCAGCGTCGGCGTCGCGGACTGCCTGGGCACCGGCGAGGAGTTCGAGCCGCTGCGCCGCGCCGACGTCGCCATGTACGCGGCGAAGAAGACCGGTGGCCGGGTGCTGCGCTACGACACCACCCTCGACCAGCAGGCGTCCGAGCACGCCGAGCTCGGCGCCGAGCTGCGCACCGCCCTCGACGAGTCGCAGTTCTTCATGGCGTACCAGCCGATCGTCGCACTCCCGTCGGGGGAGACCGTCGCGGTGGAGGCGCTGGTGCGCTGGCAGCACCCGCAGCGCGGCCTCGTCAGCCCCGCGGACTTCGTCCCGGTCGCCGAGCACAACGGCCTGATCCTCGAGCTCGGCGCCTGGATCCTGCGCGAGTCGTGCGCCCGGATGGCGCACTGGCGGGCGACCCTCGGCGCCGACGCGCCGCAGCGGGTGAGCGTCAACGTCTCGGCGCGGCAGCTGTCGGAGCCCGGCTTCGCCGAGTCGGTCGCCGCCGTGCTCGCCGACACCGGACTGCCGCCGCAGCACCTGGTCGTCGAGGTGACCGAGACCGCGGTCTTCGACAGCGGCACCGCCCTGGACACGCTGCGCGCGGTGCGCGCCCTCGGCGTGCGGATCGCCCTCGACGACTTCGGCACCGGGCACTCGTCGCTCGGCCTGCTGCAGACGGCGCCGGTCGACATCCTGAAGGTGGACAAGTCGTTCGTGGACCACGTCGGCTCGCCCGGTCGGCAGGCCGTGATCGCGCGGGCCCTCATCGACGTGAGCAACCATCTCCAGCTGACCGCGATCGCCGAAGGGGTCGAGACCGCGGCGCAGGCCGAGGAGCTGTACCGGCTGGGTTACCGCTTCGTCCAGGGGTACCTCTATGGCCGGCCCGCGCCGGACCTCGCAACCTCAGGCCGCCACCTCCGCCCAGCGGAAGCGACGGCGACGGCGACGGCCTGAGCCACAGCCGGCGGCGGCCGGCGACACCCGAGCCACAACCGGCGCTGCCTGAGCGGAAGCCGGCGCCGGCCTGAGCCGCGGCCGGCCACGCCCGAGCCCACAACCGGCGACACCCGAGCCACAACCGGCGCTGCCTGAGCGGAAGCCGGAGCCGGCCCGAGCTGCAGCCGGCCACGCCCGAGCCGCAGCCGGCCACGCCCGAGCCGCAGCCGGCCACGCCCGAGCCGCAGCCGGCGACGGCCCGAGCCACGGACGGCGCTGCCGGAGCGGGAGCCGGCGATGGCCTGAGCCACGGCCGGGCACCGGCCTGAGCGGAAGGCGGTGAAGGCCCGAGTCACGGCCGGGCACCGGCCCGAGTGGAAACCGGCCAAGGCATGAGCGGAAGCCGGCCCGGACCGACCGGTCAGGTGGTCAGCACCAGCTTGCCGCGCAGGCCGCCGGCCTCCAGCCGCCGGTGCGCCTCCGCCGCCTCGTCGAGGGGCAGGGTGCCGGCGACCCGGGTGATCAGACCGGCGCCGAGCAGCTCGGCGAGCAGCGCCCGGTCCGCGGCCACGTGCACCGTGCCGACCCGCACGCCGCGCTCAGGAGCCGGGGCGGACGGGTCGGTGACGGCCACGTGCACGCCCCCGTCGCGGACCGCGGCGATCGCCCCCGGCACCGACGCCGCGTCCAGCACCGCGTCGAACGCCTTCGGCGGCGGGGTGTCCGTGCGCGACAGGACTGTCTTCGCGCCGAGCCCCGCGACGAACGCCTCGTCGCCGGTGGACGCGACCGCGGTCACCTCGATGCCCGCGGCCGCCGCCAGCTGCACCGCGAACCCTCCGACGCCGCCGCTCGCCCCCGTGACGAGCAGTGACCGGCCGGCGGTGAGCCCGGCGATGCGCAGCGCCTGCGCCGCCGTGACCGCGTTCAGCGGCAGCGTCGACGCCGCGACGAGATCCGTGGAAGCGGGCACCGGCGCGAACCAGGCCGGGTCCGCGAACAGCACCGAGGCCTGGGCGCCGACCGTGCCGCCCTGCTCGAACCACGGCACGAACCCGGCGACCCGCTGCCCGTCGTCGGTGACCCCGGCGAAGTCCCAGCCCAGGACGAAGGGTGCGGTCAGATCCGGCAGCAGCGCGGCCAGCCAACCGGCCCGGGTCGCCACGTCGACCGGGTTGACCGCGGCCGCCTCGACCCGCACCCGGACCCGCCCGGCGACGTCAGGGACCGGCAACGGCCGTTCCACGACCCGCACCGCGTCCGCCCCGCCGTACCCCTGCACCTCAACCACTCGCATGACATGCCCCCTAGATCCGAAGTGACTGGGACCAGCCTGACCGGGGGTGGGTACTATTCGAAACCAGGCACCTGAAAGTGCCCTAGTGACGCGAGGGGACCGTCATGACGAAGTCCGCGGAGCAGCAGCGCCTCGAGGCGAAGGTCCTCTACGACGCCTACATGGCCGCGTGCCCGACCCGTGAGGTGTTCGCGACGATCGCCGACAAGTGGGCCGGCCTGCTGGTCAACGCGCTCGCCGACGGCCCGCGCCGGCACAGCGAGCTGCGGCGCCGCATCGCCGGCGCCAGCCAGAAGATGCTGACCCAGACGCTGCGCACCCTGGAGCGCGACGGCCTCGTCAAGCGCACCGTCACCGCCGCCGTGCCGGTCCGCGTCGACTACGAGCTGACCCCGCTCGGCCAGTCCCTGGCCCCGGTCCTCGGCGCGCTGAAGGTCTGGGCCGAGACCAACATCGAGCACATCATGGCCGCCCGGGACGCTTACGAGCGCGTTTAGCATCGCCGGCGTCACAAGCCCTTCAGCGGGCGCCGGCCCGGCCGATGACGCGGGCATGCCGGGATCGACGATGGACGCCGCCACTCGTGACGCGGTGCTCGCCGCTGTACTCGCGGAGCACCCCGACGCGTTCGTCAGCGCCGTCACGGTGCAGGGACTGTTCGCGCCGCTGCCGGACGAGCTGCGGCGCAGCGGCCTGCGCCCGCTCGAGGGCCCGTCGTCCGCGCTGGGCCTCGTCGTCGGCGACGACCACGCCGCGGTCGTCGACGCGTGGCACCGGGCCCTGACCGAGGGCACCGCCGAGTGTCTGTTCCATCCGAAGGCCGCGCCCGGCGTCGTCGCCCGCATGCACCTGATCGACACGACGCACCGCTTCGGCCTGTACACCTGCTGCATCACGGGACTGGAAGGGCAGGCCGACGCGCTCGGCGCCGACCCGGTGCGGCCCCGGCTGGTCACCGTGCGCAAGGACCAGACGGCCGTCATCACCGACGCCGACCCGGGCATCGTGCGGCTGCTCGGCTGGACCGCGGAGGAGCTCGTCGGCCGCCGCGCCATCGACCTCGTCCACCCCGACGACCACCAGCGGGCCATCGCCAGCTGGATGGACCTGCTCACCGTCCCGGACGGCGACGCCCGCCGGGTCCGGCTGCGGCACCTGCACCGCGACGGCAGCGCCATCTGGTTCGAGATCACCAACCACAGCTTCCTCGGCACGCCCGGGCACCCGCACGTCCTCGGCGAGATGCTCGACATCACCGACGAGATGGCCGCCGAGGAGGCGCTGCGCGCCAGCGAGCAGCTGCTGCGCCGGCTCACCGAGGCGCTGCCGATGAGCATCCTGCAGATCGACGCCGACCGGGTCATCGTGTATCAGAACGCGCGGGTCGCCCGCACCATCGGCACCACGGAAGGCGACGTGCTCGACGGTGCGATCCTCGCCGGCGGTGTCGTCCCCGGTGACCTGCCCATGGTCTCCGCCGCCCTCGACGCGGTCCTGCGCGACGGCGCCGACGTCGACCTCGAGTACGGCTTCCGCCACCCGGACACCGGCCTGCGGCGCGTCGACGCGAAGGTCCGCGCGCTCGCCGCCGGCGACGGCCAGGTGACCGGTGCCATCATCTGCCTCACCGACGTCACCGACGCGGTCCGGATGCGCGAGGAGCTGCACCGGCAGGCGACGTACGACGCCCTCACCGGCTGCCGCAGCCGCGCCGCGACCCTCACCGCCCTGGAGGCGGCCCTGACCCTGCCGGCCGGCGGCCGTGGTGTCGCCGTCGTCTTCGTCGACCTCAACGAGTTCAAGCAGGTGAACGACCGGCACGGGCACGCCGCCGGCGACCGCCTCCTCACCCACGTCGGTGACCTGCTGCGCGGCGCGGTCCGCGACGGCGACGTGGTCGGCCGCTTCGGCGGTGACGAGTTCGTGGTCGTCTGCCGCGACGTCGCCGGCCGCCCGCAGGCCCGCCGGATCGCCGAGACCCTCGCCGCCGCCGTCGCGGCCGACAGCGCCGCCCTGCGGCTCGACGGGGTGCGGATCCTGCCGCGGGCCAGCATCGGCGTCAGCTGGGCCCGCCCCGGCACGGTCGACGCCGACACCCTCGTCGCCCGCGCCGACGCCGCCATGTACTGCGCGAAGAAGACCCGAGCCGGCCGCGTCGCCCTGCAGGAAGCCGCGTAGCGCGGGTCGGTCCTCCGCCGCCGGGTCCGCCAGGATCGGCGGTCGGCTCGGGGGAGGTCGCCGCATGGAACGACTCGCACCGTCGGGGACAGAGGTCACCGTCGTCACCGTGCTGACGGGGGCGGGGGTGCTGCTGGCGCTCGCCCTGCTGGTCACCCTGGCGGTGCTGCGCCGCCGGCGCGGCCCGGTCGCCCCGCCACCGGACCGTCCGGTGTCCGGCCTGGCGTTCCTCACGGTGGCCGCGACCGTGCCGCTGTTCTTCGGCGGCCGGCCCGTTCGTCGACGCCCACCCCGCGACTCCGCGAGCCTCTTCGAGCTGCACGGCCGGCAGACGCCGGTGTGCTGGATGGCGTACCTGATCGGCGGCGGCCTCCCCCTCGTCACCGCGCTGCTGAGGTCGCCGTCACCGCGCTGCCGCGGTCGCCGGCCACGCTGCGCCGGGTCGTGGGCCCGCCGGCGGCGCTGGTCGCGGCCCTGATGATGCTGCTGATGGCGGTGCTCCGCCTGAAGATCAGCCACCTGGACGGGCGTCTCGCCGGCGCCCACCTGTCCGAGATCACGCCGACCCCCAAGACCAGTGACGGTGCCGTCGGCGCGTACGCGATGGGCGGCAGATCATGGGCGTCTCCGGCGTGGTGCTGCTGGCGCCGGTCCTCGTGCTGCTGCTCGCCCGGCCGCACGACCTGGTGGTCCTCGTCGCGGTGACCGCCGGCGTCACGATGCTCAGCGCCCCGGACCTCGGCGCCGACTACCGGGGCCTCCGCGACGGCAGGGCCGAGCGCGTCAGCTACTCCGCGTTCGAGCTCGGCGGCCGCGCCCTCGCCTGGCCCGCCGTCGTCACCGCCTTCGGCAGGAACGGGATCGCGATCGTCCTCGCGATCCCGTTCCTGCCGAAGTGGCACCGCGGTGCGGCCACCTTCGCCGCCGCGGTCGCGCCCGTCTGAATCGGCCTCGCCGTCTTCGTCGCCGACGGCGTCCTCAACGGCGTCGGCCGGCGCGTGGACGCCGAGGGCTACACCGTCGCCGCCACCCGCGGCGGCAGCGCGGGCGCGTTCCTGTACATCGTCACGCCGGCGCTCGTCGTCCCGATCGTGGCGCTGCGCGCCTGGTCCGTCTCCCGCCGCACGGCAGGCCGGCGACGGGAGACGGACCAGTAGACGTGCCCCGCGCCGGGGCGGACCGGCGGCGGGTCAGCGGATGGCGAACACCGCCAAGCCTTCGGGGGTCTCCTCGTGGACCTCGACGAGGGTGACGGACGCCTCCGCGGGGCCGTGGCGGGTCCACGCCACCAGCCGCTCGACCGCCTCCAGGGGGCCCTCGAAGACCGCTTCGACGCGGCCGTCGTCGAGGTTGCGGACCCAGCCGCCGACGCCGGCGCCGACGGCGACCCGCCGGCACGTGTCGCGGTAGAAGACGCCCTGGACCCGTCCCGACACCAGCACCCGCCTGCGCTCCATGGTGCGACGCTACGTCATCCTGACGACCTGCGGCTGGCGCAGGGTCACGCGGGCGGCCGTTCGGGCAGCAGCCGCTCCTCGTGGTCGAGCTCCCGCTCCAGGACCCGGAGCCCCTCGTCGGGCAGGGTGCCGGCGTCCCGCCAGCGCAGCAGCTCCTCCCGCTGGGCGTCCATCGCGGCGCGCCGGATGCGCAGCGCCGCCTCGTACCGTGGCGACACCGGCATCTCGGGTGACTCGGCGCTCTGCAGGAGGTCGATGCGGCCCTGGTACCGGGCGAGGCGCTGGCCGAGCAGGCCGCGCATGACCTGGATCGCCTCCGCCTCGGCGGCGGCGTCCTCCGCCGCGGTGGGCGCCTCCGCCGGGGAGCGCCGGTCGGGCCGTTCGCCGAGGTCGAGGGAGAGGTCGTCGAGGCGTTCGAGGGCGGCGCGGACCGACGCGGCGCGGGCCTCGTTGCGCAGGCGGGCCTCGTCGACGGCGTCGGCGCGCAGGCCGAGGCGGCGCACGAGCGGGCCGAACGTGAGGCCCTGCACGACGAGCGTCACGAGGACGACGGCGAGGGTGCAGAAGAGCAGCAGGTCCCGGTCGGGGGTGATGCGGGGCAGGGTGAACACGGCGGCGAGGCTGATGACGCCCCGGGTGCCGGCCCAGCTCAGCGCCGTGACCTCCCGGCCGGTGAGCTTGCCGGCGTGCTGCCCGGTGCCGAGCCGGGAGTGCAGCGACCTGGGCAGCGACTGGGTGAGCAGGAGCCACACCGGCCGGATGAGCAGCACCGACCCGACCGACACGAGGACCGCCGTGACCATGGTGGAGGTCTCGTACTGGCGCAGGCCCCGGATCACCTCCGGCAGCTGCTGGCCGATGTACAGGAAGACGAAGCCTTCGAGCAGGAAGTCGACGAGCCGCCAGACGGCGCTGGTCTGCAGGCGGCTGGCGCCCGACGCGGCGCGGGGCGCGTGGTGGCCGACGACGAGCCCGGCGACGACGACGGCGAGGACCCCGGAGACGTGCAGGTGTTCGCCGAGCAGGTACGCGGCGAACGGCGTGGCGAGGGAGATCGCGTTGGCCGTGAGCGGGTCCCGGTTGAGGGGCCGCAGCATCCCGACGCCGATGGCGACGGCCGCGCCGACGGCGGCACCGCCCGTGGCCGCGACGACGAACCGGATGACGGCCGCGGGTGCGGAGAACTTGTCGCCGACGATCGCCGCGGACGCGAAGCTCAGGATCGTCAGGGCGGTGGCGTCGTTGAGCAGCCCCTCACCCTGGATGATCGTGACGAGCCGCTGCGGCAGGCCGACCCTGCGCCCGACGGCGAGGGCGGCGACCGGGTCGGGCGGGGCGACGGCGGCGCCGACCGCGATCCCGGCGGCGAGGGACGCGCCCACGACGAGGTGGTGGAAACCGAGGCCGATGACGAGCGCGGTGATGAGCACCAGGATGACCGACAGGCTGACGACGATCCGCACGTTGCGCCGGATCGCCATCAGCGACGCGTCGAGCGCCGTGCTGTACAGCAGCGGCGGCAGCACGAACGTCAGCAGGATCTCCGGCTCGACGCTGATGCCCGGGCCGGGCAGCAGCCCGTACGCGATGCCGAGGACCGGCAGGATCGCGGCGGCGGGCAGCCCGGTGCGCCCGGCGAACCAGCGCACCGCGACGACGACGGCTACCGCGGCGAGGGCGAACAGCAGCAGCGTCTCGGCACCCACCACCCCATTGTCGGCGCCTAACGGGTGGAAGGCCGCCCGGACGGCGACTTCGCCGGCGTCGCACCGGGCGCCACGGCCGGCTGCTCGGCGTTGTTGTTGATCATTTCGGGGTGGTCGGCGAGGAACGGGCCGACCTCGTCCCGGACGATCGCGGTGAGGAGCGCCTTCGCGTTGTCGTCGAGGATCTCGTACGACTGCCCGCCGATCGTCTCGGAGTGGAAGTCGCCGTTGTTGACCTTCAACGTCACCATCTGGTCGGGTTTGATGCCCTTGAGGGTGAAGATCCAGTCGGTGAGCACGATCTTGTTGTTGTAGAACGAGACCGCGTCGCCCATCCGGTTCAGCATCTCGGTGATCTTGATCGGGTTGAAGATGACGCCGGAGCTCGTGGCCTTCTTCAGCATCGCCTTGATGAACTGCTGCTGGTGGCGCTGCCGGCCGTAGTCGCCGTCGTTGTTGGCGAGCTTGTCGCGCTGCCGCACGTAGTCCAGGGCCTCCCAGGCCGCCATGTCGTAGCAGCCGACCTCGTAGATCTGGGGGCGCATGTTGGGCTTGAGCGTGGTGGGGAGGTCGTTGACGAAGTTGTACGGCACGCCCTCCTTGCCGGTCTTGGTGTTCCAGCCGGTGTGGATGGAGGTGACGCGCTCGTCGACGCACATGTGCACGCCGCCCATCGCGTCGACCAGGCCCTTGAACCCGTCGAAGTTGACGATCGCGGCGCCGTTGAACCTCAGGCTGCCGCCGGCCAGCTCCTTGACGGTCTCGGCGAGCAGCTCCAGGCCGCCGTCGCGGCCGCCGCCGTTGTCCGAGCCGGCCTGGAACGCGGCGTTGATCTTGCCGGTGCCGCCGGTGTACTTCGTCTTCGGAAACGCCGGGATCTTGACCCGGGTGTCCCGGGGGATCGAGGTCAGGTAGACGGCGTCGTGGCTGGCCGGGATGTGCGCGATGATGATCGAGTCGGCGCGGACGCCCATCTCGGCGTTGCCGGCGCGCTCGTCGACGCCGACGAGCAGCAGGTTGATCGGGCCGTCGATGGTGTTGCCCTGGGCGGCGGCCTGGCCGAGGCCGCCCTCATGGGTGATCTGGTCGCTGTAGTGGTCCAGCAGCAGCTTGCCGCCGATCAGCCCGCCGCCGCTGGCGACGAGCAGCAACGCGCCCAGCACGAGGAGCAGCTTCGCCCACAGCGGGTCCTTGCGCTTCTTCTTCGCCACCGCACGCCCCTCCGACCGTCGAACTCATGCTGAAGACGGAACCGGGGCGTGCAACGTTGCGTCCCGCTACTCGGATCGGCCGTCTTTGACGATAGCGCCGAGAGTTTCCACTGGTCGTCCCGTGTTCACCTGGCGTACCAGCGGCGAATGTGGCGATGCTCACCCGGCCAGGTCGACCACCGAGCCCGACGGGCGGCGCGGGGTCGCGGGGGCGGGCTGGATCCGGCCGGGCACGCCGATGCGCACCACCATCGCCGGGTGGCCGACGCCGCCGAGCATCCGGCGCAGCATCGCGCGGGCCGGCAGGACCTCGACGAGGTCGCTCATCGGCGAGGCGGCCAGGCCGTCACCGGCGGCGGTGAGCAGCACCGCCGACAGCGCCTCGCCCGCCGCGATCCAGTCGCGGGCCAGGTCGCCGCCGGTGACCAGCACCGCGTAGCGGGCGTGCCGGTCGGCGACGTCGCCGCCGTCGTACACGCTGGGACGGGCACCCGGTGTCCCGGTGAAGTCACGGACCGGCACCGGCCGCGGCCCGCCCGCCGCGGCGGTCGCCGGTGGCACCCCGTCCTCGGCGCCGTCGCGGACCCAGGTCGCGAGCTCCACGCGGTACGCCGGGTCGGCATGCTCCACGTCGGCCGCGTGGCCGGCGGCCACCACAACGTCGACCAGGTCCCGCGGGCGGACCACGTGCAGGTCGGCGCCGGCGGTCGCGGCCGCCCGGCGGAGCCCGTCGAGGGCGGCCTCGGGCACGTCCCGGTCGGCGAACGGCCGCCGGTCGGTGCGCCGGATGCCGATCGCCCGGCGCAGCCGCTGCGCCGCCGCGGTGCGCTCCACGGCGCCGGCGACCCGCACGGTGGCGAGCAGGTCCGGGTCGCCGGCGTCCGGCAGGCACGTCACCTCCGCGGCGAACCCGTCCGCGGCGAGCGCGACCCGGGCGTGGTGCAGGGCGGCGCCGCAGCTGAGCGTCAGCAGCCGGCCGTCGGGGTCGATCACCGGCAGCTGCCGCGACCGGTCGGCGCGCAGCTGCGCGGTGTCGCCGTCGATGCGCCAGTGCCACGGCTGGGTGTTGAGGATCGACGGGGCGCCGAGGGCGGCGAGGACGGCGTCGGTCAGCGCCCGGCCGCCCGGGCTGACCCGCGCGGCGGCGCCGCGGTCGGTGTACAGGATGGCGGCCATGACGGGGCTCCTTCAGATGCTCGGAGAGTGACGCCTCCAGCCTCGCCGCCGCGGCGGGTGGCGGGCAGGGCGCAGCTGCCCACACCCGCGGGACCTTCGACCCGTGCTCACCGGGACCGCGGCGTAATCCGGTGTACGACCGGCCGCCGCGGGGTGTCACGCTGCTCGCATGCACCTGGACCTGGCCGACGGCCGGATGGTCGCGCCGCGGATGCTGACCATCACCGAGTACATGATCGACAACTCCTGCTGGTGGGTGCGGCTGCCACGGCCGTTGTTCGTGCGGGCCGGCGAGCGGCTGTGGCTGGACGGCACGCAGGTCGTCGTGGAGCGGCTGGACGGCAGCGAGGACCGGCCGGAGATCCAGCCGGCCACCGTGCGGTGGGCCTACAAGCTGCTGTGAGAGGAGCCCGCCTGCCGTCGCAGGCGGGCTCCTCCGTGCGGGCCGCTCAGGCGGTGACGGGCTGCGGCGCGGGGGTGCGGCGGAGGCGGGGCAGCCAGCGGACGTCGCCCGCGGTGGCCGGGTCCGAGCCGTAGGCGAGCAGGGTCAGGAAGACGCCGTAGACGGGCAGGTGGCCCAGCAGCTCCGGGGCGCCGAAGATGAGCAGCGTCGCGTTGAACGGGACCGCCGCGACCAGCATCGCCAGCTGCGGCATCGCGCCCGAGAGGACCAGCAGGCCGAAGAGCAGCTCGGTGGCGCCGGCGACGAGGATGAACGTGTCGGCGGGGACATGCAGGCCGAGGTACGAGAAGACGTCCAGCTGCGGGTAGTGCTCCAGGGTGGCGCGGGCCATCGCCGGGTTGGCGAGCTTCTCCGAGAACGCGAGCGTGACCAGAGCGGTCGCGACACCGACCCGCAACGCGAGCAGCGCCCGGCGCAGGGCCTTCGGGTCGGCGGCGACGGCGCCGTGCCGGTCACCGGACGGCGGCAGGAACGCGAGGAACCCGGCGATGCCGAGCAGGTCCGCGGCCTCCAGGAGGCTGACCGGCCCGGTCGCGGCGAGCGCCACCGGCCCGACGACGACCAGCAGCAGGGCGGCGGGGCGCAGCCGGTACCCGGTGATGAACCAGACGCCGAGCGCGCCCTCCACGACGCCCAGCAGCGCCGGGGCGGGCAGCTCGTGCAGCTCCAGGTCGGCGGCGAGGAAGTAGCCGCGGGCGGCGAGGGTGAGCAGGCTGACCCCGAGGTGGATCGCCAGCAGGCGCGGCAGGTAGGGGGTGATCCGGCCGAGCGGGCGCAGGATGGTGAGCTCCGGGGTGCCGACCCGCCGCCCGACGGCCCGCCAGGCCACGGTCACCGCGACGACGAGCGCGAGCACCGCGAGCGTCGCCGGCCGGGTGGCGAACGACCAGTCCGGCGTGTACGCCGACGGGTCCTTCAGGAACCACTTCTCGTGGGCCAGCACAATGTCGTCGCGTTGCATCGGGTCGCCTCCAGCGTCCGCCGTCATCCTTGCCATCTCAGGATCGGCGGGCACGGCGCACGTCCTCAGGGCCGAAGGTCCTGAGTCGCCGGGACACGTGGCAGCACGGCAGCCTCACCGAGGCGTCACGGGCGGCGCTGCGGCGGCGCTGCGGCGGGACGGGCTCAGCGGTCGACGGCGATCCAGGTCGCGTGGGCGACGGCGAGGACGTCGCCGGCGGGGCCGTACAGCGTGGACAGCACCGACGCCTTGCGCCCCTCGGAGGCGACGTGCCGGCCGGTGATCACGCACTCCGTCCCCGGCGCCGGGACGGCGTCGACGTGGGCGGTCAGGCGGCCCAGGAGGTACGGGCGGCCCTCCGTCAGCACGGACCAGCCGCCGGGGCAGTCCAGCGCCGCCCAGACCAGGACCGGCGACACGTCCGGCGGGACGCGCCACGGGGTGGCGGTGCGGCCGTCGGGCAGCGGGCCGGGGAACAGCCGCAGGCCGTCGGTGCGCTCCGGCCCGCACACGAAACAGGTCGGGAACGGGTGCGCGGCGAACCCCGGGTAGCCCGCCGACGCCTCGACGGCCGCCGCGAACGGGACCGACGGGACCGCCTCGGGCCGGGCTCCGGTGCCGGCGCGTGCGGACGCGATCAGGGTGTCGCCGTCGTGCACCCGGAGCGTTTCGGCGTCTGTACTGACAGCGAGCGGCGTGTCCAGCGGCGGCGGCCTCCGCAACGTCACCTCGACCGCGCCCTCGGGCAGGTGCAGCGCGACGTCGGGGTGGGTGGCGACCAGCCCGGCCGTGTAGCCGCCGTTGCCGGAGCCGGGTGGGCCGTTGTACCGCGCCTCGATGATCATCGTGCTCCTTCACGTACGCTGCCGGCATGGACGGCTCCGCGCGCTCCGACGTGCCCCGCTCGGACGTACCCCGCCCGGACGCGGCCGGCTTCGGCGCGCCCGGTTCATCTCGTCCCGGCGCGTCCGGTTCTGAGGCGCACCGTTCCGAGGCGCCTCGTTCCGGCGCGCCTGGGTTCGAGGCGCCCCGGTTCGACGTGCCCGGGCGGGTGGCCCTGGTGACCGGGGCCGCGCGGGGGCTCGGCCGCGCGATCGCTCTCACCCTCGCACACGCGGGCGCCGACGTCGCGCTCGGGCTGCGCGACGTGGACGCCGACGCGGGTCTCACCGCCGAGATCGCCGCGCTCGGCCGGCGGGTGCTGCCGCTGCAGATGGACGTCACCGACGTCGGCCAGGTCCGCGCCGCCGTCGACGCGGCCGTCGCGCACTTCGGCCGCCTCGACATCCTCGTCAACAACGCCGGCATCGCCCCGGAGAACCTCGCCGAGGACGTCGTCGAGGAGGACTTCGACCGCACCCTCGCCGTCAACCTCAAGGGCACCTTCTTCGCCAGCCAGGCCGCCGGCCGCGTCATGATCGAGCAGGGCCACGGCCGCATCGTCAACGTCGGCTCCCAGGCCGGCGCCGTCGCCCTGCCCGGCGAGTCCGTCTACTGCATGACGAAGGCCGCGATCGCGCACCTGACCCGGTGCCTCGCCGTCGAGTGGGGCGGCCACGGCATCACGGTCAACGCGGTCGCCCCGACGTTCGTCCACACCCCCGGCACCGAGGAGTACCTAGCCGACCCCGCGCACCGCCGCGACGTCGTCGAGCGGATCGCCGCCCTGCACCGCATCGGCGAACCCGTCGAGGTGGCCGGCGCCGTGCTGTTCCTCGTCTCGCCCGCCGCGTCCCTCATCACCGGCGAGACCCTCCTCATCGACGGGGGCTGGACCGCCCGCTGATTCCCCGGCGCCCGCGCGCGGTCGCATAGGGGCAGTCGCGCAGGGTCAGTCGCGCAGGGCCAGCTCCGTGGTGCCCAGCAGGCGGCGGAGGCGGGTCAGGGCGCGGGCGCTCTGGGCCTTCACCGTGCCGGTGGGGATGCCGAGGAGGTCGGCGACCGTGTCGACGCTCTGGTCCTCCCAGTACCGCAGCACCAGGATCGCGCGGTCCCGGGCGGAGATGTGGGCCAGCGCCTCCAGCAGCGTCAGCCGGAGGTCGGGCTGGTCCGGGCGGGCCTCCGGCTCGGCGATGTGCGGCACGACCACCTCGCGGCTGCTGCTGCGACGCTGGTGGTCCAGGAAGACGCGGAGGAGGATCTTCCGCGCGTACGCGTCGGGGGCGTCCCGCCGCTGGATGCGCCGCCAGTGCACGAACAGCTTCGCCAGCGTCGTCTGCGTGAAGTCCTGCGCCAGATGCCAGTCGTGGCAGAGCAGGTACGCGGTCCGCCGCAACCTCGGCGCCGCGGCCCGCGCGTACTCGACGAAGTCCGCCTCAGCATCGGTCATGCCGCCGCCTCCGCTGCGCTCCGGCGTCGGCCTGACCCACACCTGCGATCCCGATTCGCGGGTCCTCCGCTGCGCTGCGGCCCGCTCATGCCGCCGCCTCCGCTGCGCTGCGGCGTCGGCCTGAGTCCAGCGCTGCGATGCCGATTCGCGGGTCCTCCGCTCTGCTCCGGCCCGCTCATGCGAGCTCCGGCAGCGTCGGGTGGCGGGCGGCGCCGGCGTCCACGAGGGAGCGGGGGATCATGACGCCCCAGCGGGGGTCGGCGGCGACCGCCTCGGCCTGCACGGCGGTGAGCACCTGCGGTGCGTCCGCGTTGGTGGTGCCGTCCCAGGCGAGGCACGCGGCGATGTTGACCTGCACGACGATCCGGTCCGGGCGGTGCAGCACGACGACGGTGCGCTGCACGCAGTTGTCTGGCAGGTACGCGACGGTCACCTCGGCGCCGTCCGGCCGGCGGACCGGGCCCGTGACGGCGCCCTGGCTCAGCTTCGCGCGCTCCTCCGCGTCGAGCGGGCCGCTCGTGTCCCGGCCCACGGCGACGCGCAGCATGCCCGGCCCCCGGCCGGTGTCGAGGTACACCTGGACCATCAGCCGGCCGTCGCCGGAGCCGGCGTATCCGCTGGTCACGCCCTCCGGCAGGAGTGACTCGAGCAGCACCAGCAGGCCCGCCGGGGTGGCCGGCACGAGGGGGTCCGCGAGCGCGGGGGCGCCGACCTGCGCGGGCCCGGGTCGCAGGACGGCCCGGCCACCCACCAGGCCGACCGCCACCAGCACGGCCAGCAGCGCGGCCGCGCCGTGCCGCAGCCGCCGGGTCACCCGCAGCCGCCGCCCCTGCCGGATCGACGCCGCGACCAGGTCGCCGATCGGCGGCTCCCGGTCCGCCGACAGCTCGTCGGCCAGCCGCGACCGCAGCTCCAGCTCCACCGGCTCCTCCCTCACCTGCCCGCCCACCCTTCCGACGGGGCGAGCCGCCCTCCGGGTTCAGTGGCGTGCGTCACAGCCGGTGTCGCACCGTCCGGTGCTCATCGACCGTGTGGACCTGCTCGCGCCCGGGCTGCCTTCTCAGGATCAGCTTCTCGGGACCAGCTTCTCGGGACCGGCTTCTCGGGACCGGCTTCTCAGGACAGGCCGAGCTGCAGGGCCAGCCGCTCGTCGGGGTCGTCGAGCCTGTCGCCGTACGCCGCGCGGAGCTTCCGCAGCCGGTACCGGACGGTCTGCGGATGGGTGTGCAACGCCTCGGCGGTCGCGATGACCTGCCCCTGGCACCGCAGCCACTGCAGGAGCGTCTCGGCGAGGACCTCCCGTGACGCCGGGGTCGCGTCCGCGAGCGGGGCGAGGGCGCGGGCGGCGAGCCGGTCGGAGACGCCCGGCTCCCACGCGCGCAGCAGCGTCACCAGGTGGTCGTCGCAGGCGACGACGCCGTCGGGGAGCGTGCCCGCCTGCTGCAGCTGCAGCGCCCGCCGGGACAACCGGTGCGAGGTCCGAGCCCGCCGCAGCTCCACCTCCGGGCCGACCGACGCCCGCCGTCCGGTGAGCCCGCGGACGGTCCTCCCGGGCAGCACGACGCTGGTCGCGCCGTCGATGACGGTGGCGATCGCGTTGCCGCCGACGGCGCGGGCGACATGCTCGGCGTCGGTGCCCTCGACGCTGACGACGGTCACCGTCGCCGGCAGCGGCCAGCGGGCCGCCTCCGCGGCGGCGTGCAGTGCGGCGTCGCCGGGTGGGTCCGGCTGCACCAGCAGCGTGATCAGGCGGCGCCGGACGAGCGCCCAGTCGAGCGCGGCGTCCTGCTGCTCGTCGAGGTACCCCTCGGCGGCGGCACCGGCGAGCACGTCGACGTAGCCGAACAGCGCGTGCGCCACGGCGGACAGGTCGGCGCGGTCGAGCGCCTCGCCGTCGTCGCCGGGATCGCTGACGGCGGACCAGATCGCCCGGCCGCCGACGGTCAGCACCGAGCGCAGCGCGTCGATGCGGTGGCCTTCCCGGTACTCCGTGCGGCCCAGCTCGTGGAACACCGCCCGGGTGCGGGTCAGGTCGCCGCCGGCGACGAACGTGTCGACGAACGCGTCCACGGCCGTCTCGACGCCCATGGTGAGCCCGCGGCCCTGCCCGCCGGACAGCGACCGGCCCTGAGCGAGCATCGCCGCGCTGACCGTCGCCAGGGTCCGCTCGTGCAGCCGCTCGCGCAGGCCGCGGAGCCGCTCGCGGACGCCGGCGCTGAGGTCGACCGTACACCTCCCGGAATTGTCACCGGAGTGACAAAACGATGCCGAGATTCTGCTCCCGGCGCCACGATTCTCGCACGCCGATGCCTAGTCTGAGGGCGTGGATGCAGATGTGATCGTGGTCGGTGCTGGGCTCGCGGGGCTGGTCGCCGCGGCCGAGGTCGCCGACGCCGGCAAGCGGGTGATCCTGCTGGAGCAGGAGCCGCCGCAGAGCCTCGGCGGGCAGGCGTGGTGGTCGTTCGGCGGGCTGTTCCTGGTCGACACGCCGGAGCAGCGCCGCATGGGGATCAAGGACTCCGCCGACCTCGCGTGGCAGGACTGGCTCGGCAGCGCCGCGTTCGACCGGGACGAGGACCTGTGGCCGCGCCGCTGGGCGGAGGCCTACGTACAGTTCGCCGCCGGCGAGAAGCGCTCGTGGCTGCGGGCGATGGGGCACCGGGTGTTCCCCGTCGTCGGCTGGGCCGAGCGCGGCGGCGGCCCCGCCGACGGCCACGGCAACTCCGTGCCCCGCTTCCACATCACCTGGGGCACCGGCCCCGGGGTCGTCGAGCCCTTCGCCCGCCGGGTCCAGGCCAGCCCCCTGGTCGAGATCCGTTTCCGGCACCGCGTCGACGCCCTGGTGAAGACCGGCGGCGCCGTCACCGGCGTCAGCGGCGCCGTCCTGGTCCCCAGCTCCGTGGGGCGCGGGCAGACGAGCTCCCGCGAGGTCGCCGGCGAGTTCTCGCTGTCCGCGCAGGCCGTCATCGTCACGTCCGGCGGCATCGGCGGCGACCACGACCTCGTGCGCAAGGCGTGGCCGGCCCGGCTCGGCGCGCCGCCGAAGCGCATGGTCGCCGGCGTCCCCGCGCACGTCGACGGCCGGATGCTCGGCATCACCGAGGCCGCCGGTGGGCAGATCATCAACCCCGACCGGATGTGGCACTACACCGAGGGCCTGCAGAACTGGGACCCCGTCTGGCCCAACCACGGCATCCGCATCCTGCCGGGCCCGTCGTCGCTGTGGCTCGACGCCACCGGCAACCGCCTGCCCGCGCCGTGCTTCCCCGGCTTCGACACCCTCGGCACGCTCAAGCACCTGATGGCCACGGGCTACGACTACAGCTGGTTCGTCCTCACCCAGAAGATCATCGAGAAGGAGTTCGCGCTGTCCGGGTCCGAACAGAACCCGGACCTCACCAACCGCAGCGTCCGGCAGGTGCTGCAGCGGGTCCGCCCCGGCGCCCCCGCCCCGGTGGAGGCCTTCAAGCAGAAGGGCGCCGACTTCGTGGTGGCATCTTCGGTGGAGGAGCTCGTCGCCGGCATGAACACCCTCGCCGGCTCCTCCCTGCTCTCCGCCCCCGCCGTGAAGGCCGTCATCGAGGCCCGTGACCGCCAGCTGACGAACCCGTTCGCCAAGGACGCGCAGATCACCGCGATCCGGGGCGCCAGGTCGTACCGCGGCGACAAGCTCATCCGCGTCGCCACCCCGCACCGCCTCCTCGATCCGAAGGCCGGCCCGCTCATCGCCGTCCGCCTCAACATCCTGACCCGCAAGACCCTCGGCGGCCTGCACACCGACCTCTCCGCCCGGGTCCTGCAGCCCGACGGCTCGCCGCTGCAGGGTGTGTACGCGGCAGGCGAGGCCGCCGGCTTCGGCGGCGGCGGCATGCACGGCTACAACTCGCTCGAGGGCACGTTCCTCGGCGGCTGCCTGTTCTCCGGCCGCGTGGCCGGCCGTGCCGCGGCCGCCGCGATCGCCTGACCCTCGGCGATCCGCCCATCCGGACGGCCACCCCACCTCAGCGGTGGCCGTCCGGTGGTGGCCGTTCGGTGGTGGCCGTCCGGTGGTGGCCCTTTAGCGGCTGCTGCCTGTTCGCTGGTCGTGCGGCCGGTCGGGCCGCGGCCGCTGCGATCGCCTGACCTCGGTGACCCGTTCATCCCGACGGCCACCTCACTTCGGCGGTGGTCGTTCGGTGGTGGTCGTTCGGCCGTGGTCGTTTGGCGGTGGTCGTTCAGTGGTGGTCGTTCGGCCGTGGTCGTTTCGTGGTGGTCGTTTGGTGGTGGCGGCCGGTGGTGTTGTGGCGCCGTCGAGCTGTCGGCGGTGCTCGCGCAGGGCGCCGGCGGGCGGTCTCGGCGGTCCCATGGGCCGGGGACCAGCGCATCGCCGGGCGCCGGAGCGTCGCTGTCCAGCCGCCCGGCGGCGCGCGGGAACGCTAGACCAGCGGTGGCAGCGCGCGTGGTGGTGCGAGAGCGGCCGCGAACAGGTCGCCGCGCTCGGCGACGCGGTCCGCGACCGTGCGGATCGTGAACGCCGCCGGGGTCAGTGCCGGGTCGTCGAGCTCGTCCCAGCCGATCGGCGCCGACACCGGCGCGCCCGGTGCGGCGAGAGGGCTGTACGGCGCGACCGCCACCGGCCCGCCCGCCACACCGTGGTGCACGAGGCCGGGCGCCACCGCCGCGATGGAGCGCGCCAGGGACTCGACCCAGGGGGTGGCTTCGCCGGCCGCGGGCACCCAGAGCTCGATGCCGGGCCCGACCTTCACGCCGGCGGAGATCTTCAGGTGTTCGAACGCCGTCCGGTACAGGCGGGCGAGCGCCACCTGATCCGCCCACACGTTGCCGGCGCCCAGGTCGATCACGGCCATGCCTGTCGTGTCGACGTGCCATTCGAGGGCGCCGATGCCGGCCGCCCACACCACCGCGGCCGGCTCGTCCGCGTGCAGGGCGGTCAGCCACGGCGGCGCGTGCCGCGGCGGCCTGCGCTGCCAGGTCGCGCGGCCGCCGGCACCGTCCGGGTAGCGGCGCAGGGCGAGCGTCCGGCCGGCGAGGTGGGGGAGCATCGTCGGCGCTGTCCGGGTGACGTACCGCAGCAGCTCCCGCCTCGTGACCGGCGCCTCCCCGGCCCGTGAGGGTGGGAACATGACCTTGTCCGGGTCGCCGGCGCGCAGCTCGCGCCCGAACACGCGCCAGTCGTCGCCGTCGCGCAGCCGGTCGAGCGCCCGCAGCTCCGGCTCGCTCGGCCGCAACGCCCGTCCGCCGGTGTGCGGGTCCCACAGCCGGTCGGGGTCGGCGAGCACCTCCTCGCTCGTCCGTCCACTGAGGACGGAGCGCGGATGGTCCTCCGGGTCCCAGCCGTCGACCGCGTGCTCGTCGCGCTTGTGCAGCAGCAACCAGTCGTCCTTGCCGCTCGACTGCCGCCTCGTCCGGATCAGGACGAACGCCCCGCGCAGCTTCTCGCCGTGCAGCCGCGCGTGCAGCTGGCCGGCGGCCACCGCGGCGGCCGGGTCCGGGTCCTTGTACGGCTCCCACGTCCCGGCGTCCCACACGATGACGTCGCCGCCGCCGTACCCGCCGGCGGGGATGACCCCTTCGAAGTCGATGTAGTCCATCGGGTGGTCCTCGACGTGGAACGCGGCCCGCCGCACCTTCGGGTCGAGCGTCGGCCCCTTCGGCACCGCCCAGCTGACGAGCGCCCCGTCGATCTCCAGCCGGAAGTCGTAGTGCAGCCGCGACGCGCGGTGCCGCTGCACCACGAACCGCCGCTCGCCCGCCATGGCTCCAGTCAAGCACGGGGTGGGGTACGATGCCGGGTGGCGCCTTCCGCGCGCCGTACCCTCTGACCGGTGGCCCACGCCCGCCGGCCGCGCGGGGGAGAAGGTGGTCTGCTGCCATCGCGGTCGCTGCACGTCTCGTCTTGTTGAGGCCCGGTCCCGCACGACGGTCGCCGACTTCGCCGCGTGGGCATGCGAAAGCGGCCGGACCGTCGGTGAGGTAGCCGTGATGACCGACCACAAGCATCTCAAGCGACTCGTCCGTGAGCGCAGCACGCGCACCGGGGAGTCCTACACCACCGCCCGCAGGCGCGTCGTCGCCGCGCGTACCGCTGCTCGACCGCCGCAACACCAGCCCAGTGACCTCGTCCGGCGGCTCCTGCTCGCCGCCGGCACCGGCCTCAGCGAGCCGATGGTCTGCGGCCTCGGCGGCGGCATCGGCTTCATGGCCGCCGTCTTCGACTACCGCGGCATGCCCCCGATCCTCACCGTCGTCGCCCAGCACCACCCCGCCCCCTGGGCCCCCACGGTGCTGGCCCGCCTCGGCGTCCCGTTCACCGAGTCGCGCAGCACCGCCCCGGCGGCCGCCCTCAAGGCGCTGCGGCTCTCCCTTGCCGGCGGTCGTCCGGTGTACTGCACCGTGACCGCGAGCCGGCTGCCATGGCGCACCGTCACGGTCCCCGTCGACGCGGACCCCCACGGCATCCTCGTCATGGACGAACACCCCGACGGCTTCGCGGTCCACGACGACGGCCCGCGCCGGCTTCCCGTGGACGCGTTCATGGAGGCCTGGTCCGCCCACCGCAAGGGCCGCCACCACCGCCTCGTCGTCACCGACGGCACCCCGACCGTGCCGCTGTCCACCGCGATCCGCGCCGCCCTCGCCGAAACCACCGCCCACCTCACCGGCCCAGTCCTCGGCAACGCCTTCGACGCCAACTTCGGCTTCGCCGGTATGACCCGCCTGGCGTCCCAGCTTCGCGACACCCGCACGAAGGCGGGCTTCGTTCGCCGCTTCGCCGAACCTTCTGCGTTCGCGTTCGTGCTCCGCCGGCTCCACGAGTGCCTTGAGGAGCAGCACACCGCCCCCGGCGCCACCCGCCCGCTCTACGCCGAGTTCCTGGACGAGGCCGCCGCCCTGACCGGCCACCCCCACCTCACCGAGGCCGCGTCGGCCTTCCGCTCCTCCGCCGCCGTCTGGTCAGCGATGGCCACCACCGCCCGCCAGTCCTCGACCGCCGACCCCACCACCGTCTTCACCACCCTGGCCGACCTCCTCGACCACGCCCGCACCATCGAGGAGGCCGCGATCCCCCTCCTCCAGCCCCCGGCCTGACCATTGGAGTCCGGGCCCCGGCTCGCCCTGCTGACCGACGGCCCCGTTGGCGCCGGCAACCTGTGAGCTCGGCCCGTAGGTGCCTCGACACCACCGCCGCGCTTCAACCGCACCGACGTGTGATCCAAGGACGGATCTGGCCACCCCCACGACCGGATCCGTCCTTGGATCACACGTCATCACGCCGATGGGCGTCAGACCGACGGATGCCGCAGCGGCAAGTGCGGCCTTCGGGCCCGGGCGTCAGCTCACGGGCAGTGCGGACCTTCGGCGGCGTGATCGAAGGATGGTTCTGGTCGTGATGGCGACCAATTTGGTCCTTAGATGATCAAGCTGCTGGATGTCGGACGGGCTGATGCGGCAGAGGGGATGGCCCGCCCGTCGGCTGGCGCAGGGGTCGGCCGTGCGGGCGCGGGCCGGTCGGTGTCGGCTTCCGCTCCGGCGCGAACCGCCGCCGCCTGGTTTGCTCGTTCGGCGCCGTGTTGGCGTGATCGAAGGATGGTTCTGGTCGTGATGGCGACCAGTTCAGTCCTTGGATCACACGTCGGCGTCCGCCGCACCGTTGCTCACCGCGGCCCTCAACGCACCGACGAGGGGCATGGCATCATCCCGCGCCAGATCCACGACTCAGGCCGATGCCGCACTGTTGCTCGTCGACCATCAGCATCGTCACGGCTGTGGGGCGGGGTGGGTGCTCGCCGGGCGGAGCTGATCGGAGCGCTGGCGGGTGGTGAAGGGCAGGGGAGCGGCCCGGCTGGCGAGGCGAGTCCGGGCTCCCGCAGCCGGCACCCGTGCAGGTGGCGGGGCCGGTCGGAGCGTTGGCCGATGGAGTGCCGGCGGGCGGAGTGGTGTGGGTGGCTGTCCAGGTCGAACCTGATCACATGCCCGATGGCGATCACGACAGCGGCGGCCACCCATGCGTCAGCCAGGACCGCGCAGCTAGCGGGGCCAGTCGGAGCGTTGGCCGGCGGGCGGAGTGGTGTGGGTGGCTGCCCGCGTCGAACCTGATCACATGCCCGACGGCGATCACGACAGCGGCGGCCACCCATGCGTCAGCCAGCACCGCGCAGGTGGCGGGGCCGGTCGGAGCGTTGGCCGATGGAGCGCCGGGCGGGCGGAGTGGTGTGGGTGGCTGCCCAGGTCGAACCTGATCACATGCCCGACGGCGATCACGACACCGGCGGCCACCCATGCATCGATCGCCGCCGGACGCTGTCCCGCAACCTTCGACGGCGCGGCGAGGTCGGACTTCAGCAGCTTCGTCCGCATGGCTGGGCGCTCGGCCTGGCGAGTGAAGTGCTGGCTGTCAGGTCTGGGCGGCTGGTCTGCCGGCGGCACCGGTACGCGCAGCGGCCGTGACCCGTGGTGCCGCAGCGGACGGGCCGGCCGGTGGGGGTGGCTGGAGAGGCGGTCGGTGGAGGACCGGCGGGTGGGAGGCCGGGGAGTGCGGCGGTGCCGCTGGTTGGCCGGATGGCGGGGTGGGGTGTGAGAAGGGTGAGGCGGGGTGGCCGGGAGGCGGCTCCGGAGTGCGGATCAGCTTCCTGGCGGTGAGGACGCCGATGGCGAGGGTGAGGAGGACGGCGCCGGGGAGGAGGGACATGCCGTCGGCGGCCCAGCTGCTGCCGGCGGCGGTGAAGAGGAGGTTGGCGGCGAACATCGACAGCAGCAGGGACGCGGCGACGAGCAGCACGCTCAGCACGGGGCTGGTGAGGACGAGGACGGTCCAGAGGGTTGGTCTGGCCCAGCCGCGGCCGGGGCGGCGGGTGCGCATGACGGCGATGACCGCGACCAGCATCGGTGCGGCCAGGAGCAGGCCGGTGGCCGTGATCTCGCTCGGCACGCCGGCGCCGGTGGTGAGGCCCAGGGCGCCGAGGAGCAGCACCGGGATGGCGGTCACGGCGGCGGACCAGGCCGGGTGCAGGGGGACGGGGCGGGCCGCGGCGGCGGACTTGGTGGCGACGAGGGCGAGGGCCGCGGCCACGAGCGCGGTCGTGACGGACAGGCCGGTGGGCAGGAACGGGTGGTTGACCGCCGGGGTGCCCTGGCCGAACATGATCGGCCCGCAGCAGGCGGCGATGACCGCCGTCCAGGCCAGGCGGCGGCGGGCGGCCAGGCCGTCCCTGCCGAGCGTGGGGCCGGCGACGGCCCAGGCGACGGTGGCGGTGATCGCGCCGGCGGTCAGGGCGGTGCGCAGGGTGGGGGACTCGCCCCGGGCGAGGACGCCGTCGGTGACCAGCAGGGCGACGGTCTGCGCGGCGGCGGCGAGCGGGGCGGCCCGGCGGTCGGCGGTGGCGAGCAGGAGGCCGAGGGCGGCGAGGGTGATGCCGCCCCAGCGCAGCTCGGCGACCCACATGTACAGCTCGCCGTCGCCACCCGGCATCGGGGCGGTCTCGCCGACCCTGGGCATGGCGGGGGTCAGGACGGTCAGCGTGTAGGCCCACGAGAACAGGCCCGCGAGCAGCGCCACCATGCCGGCCGTGACGGTGGACGGGCGCAGGCGCATCGGTGCGGCGGTGAGCACCGGGCCCGGTGCCGGCAGCCTCGGTGGGCGGGGGTGCGCCGCGCCCACACCGTAGCCGAGGGCGACGCCGGTGAGGATGAGCAGGTGCACCGGATACGCGCTGGTGGCGTTGAACAGGCTGATCGCGTCGGGGGACTGGTGCCACGAGTCGGCGGCGCCGTCCAGGGCGGCGCCGGAGACGAGGTCGGGCGCCCAGGCGAAGGCGGCCGCCAGGTCTCCGCCCGAGGCGACGATCACCGGCAGGACGGCGGCCGTCACCGCCAGCTCCACGACCAGCGGCGTCCCCGCGACGGCGAGCAGCGCGGCGACCGGCCACCAGCGGCGGCGCGCCGACGTGAGCCGGGCGACCGCCGCCGCCAGCGCCGCGGTGAGGGCCGCCCAGACCGGCGCGCCGAAGACGAGGCTGACGGCGAACGCCTGGCCGCCGAGGCCGAGCGTGCTCTGGGTGCCCACGACGAGCACCACGAACGCCAGCGCCAAGGGCAGCGGCGCCGCGGCGGCGGATCCGGCCCGGCCGGGGCCGGCCAGGCGCAGCGGCATGCGGCGGCCGAGCCACCACGCGACGATGGTGAGGACGAGCAGCGCCGGCACCGACGTCAGCGTGGTGATCGCGGTGCCGAGGGGCCAGCCGACCCGCACGCCGGCCAGGCCCAGGAGCCATTCGTCGACCGCGCGGAGGAGGCCGGCGGCGGGGCCGGTCGCGATCAGTCCGAAGAACACCAGCACGGCGAACGGCTGCAGGGCGCGGCCCGCCGCCGGCAGGGCGTCCCGCCAGCCGCGGGGCACCCCGTCCTCGTCGTCGACGGGCGCGGCGGCGGCGAGGCTGAAGGCGAACCGCAGCTGCTCGAACGCCCGCCGCCCGGCACCCGCGCCGGGCTCGGTGCGCAGCGCGTGCAACTCGGCGGACCACTCCTGCAGCTGCACCTCGCGGACCGGGGCCGGCCACCGCCGCGCGGCCAGCCGCAGCAGGGCCTCGGCGAGGCGGTCGAACGCGGTCATGCCAGCCCCTCGGTGGTCCGCGGCACGACGGCGGGCGCCAGCCGGGCATAGAGCTCCGCCACCGCGGTCCGGGCGGCGACGACGCCGTCGGGGGTCAGCCGGTAGTAGCGGCGGGCGGGGCGACCGGCGGCCACCGGGTCGATGTCCTCCCAGTGCGCGTCGACCCAGCCGGCCCGCTGCAGGCGCAGCAGGATCGGATACAACGTGCCGCTCGGATGGCCGGTCGCCCGCATGAGATCCAGGCCATATCGATCCACGGCGGGATCGGCGAGGAAGGCGGACACCACCTTCGCCACCGCCGCGGTCATCCGAACATCCGAAGCCATGCGCCGACTCTACATAGCCCTCAGCCGTTTTTCTACATAGCCCAGCAGGCACAATTCGTACATAAGCGAAAAATCAGAAAAGTAGGCTCAGGGCTTGTGAGACGCAGGACAGTCCTGGCAGCCGGCGGTGCGCTCGCCGGATCACTGCTGAGCGGCAAGGCCCAGGCAAGGCCGGCCGTCGTGCAGTGGCCGATGTTCGAGTGGGAGAAGCAGCGCGGGTTGTTCCCGCCCGGCATCGGCGTGATGGTGCCGCCGCCCCTCGCTGTCTACGGTGACGGCGAGGCCTACGCCGACGCCGCGTCGCACCAGTACCTGCCGGCCGAGGAGGCGAAGGCCCTGCAGACCCACGCGGTCCAGGTCCTCGGCGAGCGGGCCAACCTGCGCCGCCGGCCCGACGCGGACCGGCCGGGGGACACACCGTCGGACCGGTTGCGCGTCCGCACGGCCGACGGGCACTACCTGACCGCGCACCTCGACGGATGGGGCGACGGCGATCCGGGGCACGAGTTCCCTGCCGCGCTGCACGAGTTGTACGACCATGTGCAGGTCCTCCGGCGGAGGGTCCGCGCGGACGGCAAGCCGTGGGCCGCCGACGCGCTGCTGCTGGTCGCGGTGTACCTCGACGCCGAGCCCGGCGAGCGCGAGCCGTGGCCCACGAGCGTGCCGGCGCCCGGCGTCCGGCCCGACAGGCGCTACTGCGAGACGAAACTGACGGGGGCGAAGGCCAGGAAGGTCCGTCGCGACCTGCCGAGGTCCGATGAGCACGTGTGGCCGTCCTACCGGACCCCGGCGGGCTCGTTCGTCGCCGCGAACTGGCGATTCAACCTCCCCCACGAATGGTGAGTCAGAAGCGCAGGTCAGCCAGGAACTTGTACCCGTTCCGCGCGGTGGTCAGCGCGTCAGCCGGCGTGCGCGGCGGCGTCCCGGCATCGTCGCGCTCGACGATGTACTCCACCAGCCCGGCCTCGCGGGCGTGCTCGAAGATCCGGCCGAAGTCGATGAGGCCCGCGCCCGGGTCGGTGAACGCCGCCGCCGTGTCCATGTCCTTCACGTGGACCTGACGGATCCGGCCGCGGTGCCGCTGGACGAGGTCGACCGGGTCGGCGGCGCCCCGCCAGGCCCAGAAGAGGTCGACCTCCAGGTGGACGAGTTCGGGATCGGTCTCGGCGGTGAGGATGTCGTACCCGGTGCGCGAGCCCCCGTCCTGGCGGACGAACTCCAGCTGGTGGTTGTGGTATCCGAAGTCGAGGCCGGCCCGCCTGGCCAGGGCGCCCGCGCGGTTGAGGTCGCGGGCGAGCGCGTGGTACTTCGCGCCGTCGCGGATCGGCTGGCCGGTGGCGGGGTCGATGCCGAAGAACGGGTGGACGACGAAGCGGTTGCCGACGACGTTGGCGTCGTCGAGGGCCCGCTGCCACGCGGTCGCGTCCCACGGCTGCGGGATGGCGACGTGCCCCGAGGTGGCCTTCAGCCCGGCGGCGTCCAGGGCGGCGCGGAACTGGGCGGCGGTCCGGCCGACGAACCCGGCGTGCTCGACCCGGGTGTACCCGATGGCGCGCAGCTCGGCGAGGCTCGCGGCGAGGTCCAGGCCGAGCTGGTCGCGCAGGGTGTAGAGCTGGACGCTGATCCGGTCGAGCGGCACCCGCGACTGGCGGTGCGCGGGCGCGGCGCTCGCGGCCGGTGCCCCAAACAGCGAGGCGCCACCGAGAGCGGCCGCGCCGAGGAGACCGCGCCGGCTGACAGAGGAGCTGGGCATGCTGCACTTCCCTCCGAGATGTCAGGAACTTTCGTTCATCCTGACATTTCTATAGTTCGATGCAGCGTTTGTCACGGATCAGGCCGGCGCCGTCTCCCCCCGCAGGTCGCGCTGCCGGGGCAGCTCCGTGTCGTCGCCGCGCAGCCAGCCCAGCGCGGCGGCCCGGTCGGGCAGCACGACGAACAGGTGCAACAGGCACAGGGTGTGCATCATCCGGCGCATGAACGGGGCGACCCCCACCAGGCACGTGTGGCCGCCGGCCTGCGCGGCCCGGTGCCGGGCGGCGACGAGCAGCCCCAGCACCGACGAGTCGACGGTGGCGACCCGGCTCACGTCGAGGACCAGGTGCCCGGGCCGGTAGCCGGTCGGTGACAGCGCGGCGCGCAGCGCCGGCCCGACCTCGATGTCCAGGTCGCCGCTGAGCGACACCACCAGCGCCTCGTCGACCACCTCCGCGCTCACGCGGGCGTCGGTGGCGGTCACGGGGTCGGGTGCCGCCTCGACGACCACCTCGGAGGGTGGTGCGTCGCCGGCGAGCCAGCCGACCGGGTCGGGGTCCGCGGACGCGAGCGGCACCCGGGAGCAGCGCCCGCAGCTGTGCGGGCCGGTCGCGAGCCGCGCGCCGGTCCAGCCGTGCCGGCGGAACAGGCTCCAGACGAGGTCCCAGTTGTGCATTGTCGCGCCGAGCCCGGTGACACTCTGGCTACAGGCGTCGCAGATCAACGTGAAGTCGGTGCCGTCGGGTGTCGTCGCCGCGGTCACGGTCGCCGCTCCTTTCAAGAGGCCGCTCTGGTCTCCGTCATCATGTCCTGTCCGTCGTCCTCGGGAACCATTCGTAACACGTGATTTACGTGCGCGATTTGCAACGTTCTCCTGACGCGGGGTGACGGGGCGCGCAACGTGAGCCTGCCGCCCGAGGTCCAGACCTGCCGGTGGACGTCCAGCAGCATGCCGATCGCGGTCGCGTCGATGAACGGGCAGCCGGACAGGTCGACGACGAGCTGCTCCGGGTGCATGGTGAGCGCGTCCTCGAGCAGGGCCCGGACCCGCGGCTCCGAGGTGGCATCGAGCTCCTCGGTGACGAGGATCTCGACCAAGGGGGTGCCGGTGTGCATGTGACGAGCCTCCGCCGTGCATGTGGCGGGAGTTCCGCGGAAGTATGACAGTTCGATGACAACGCATCCGGCCTGGCATGATGCAGGAGTGTCGGGCGTACTGGTCATCGAGGACGACGATCGGATCCGGCTGTCGCTGATGCTGGCGCTGGAGGACGAGGGCTACACGGTGCGGGGCGTGTCCACCGCCGAGGACGGCCTCCTCGCGCAGCGGGCCGAGCCCGCGGACACCGTCCTGGTCGACCTGATGCTGCCCGGCGTCGACGGCTTCGAGTGCATCCGCCAGCTGCGCCGCGACGACGACGTGCCGATCGTGGTGGTCAGCGCCCGCGACGACACCCACGACATCGTGGCCGCGCTCGAGGCCGGCGCCGACGACTACCTGGTGAAGCCGGTCGCGGTGAAGGAGCTGTCGGCCCGGCTGCGCGCCCTGCGCCGGCGCGGCCGGGCGGTGCTGTCCGCCGTGTCGACGCTCGTCTTCGGCGACCTGGAGATCCTGCCCGAGGCGGGTGAGGTGCGGGTCGCGGGTGAGCCGGTCGCGCTGACGCGGACCGAGTTCCGGCTGCTGTGCGAGCTCGCCGAGCACCCCGGCCTGGTCCTGTCGCGCCAGCAGCTGCTGCAGCGGGTGTGGGAGTACGACGTCGGCGACGAGCGCCTGGTCGATGTGCACGTCGGCCGGCTGCGGCAGAAGATCGAGGACGACTCGCGAGCGCCCCGGCGCCTGGTGACGGTCCGCGGCATGGGCTACAAGCTGCAGCGATGAGGCGGGCCGGGCTTCGCACGCGGGTCATCGCGGGGTTCGCCGCGGGGGCCCTGGCGCTGTCCGCGTCGATGGCGTTCATCTCGTACGAGCTGACCCGCAGCGCCCTGCTCGCCGGGCGGGAACGGGCCACGGTCCGGGCCACCGCGTACGACGCGAGGATCATCACCGCGAGCCTCCGCGACCACGATCCCGACGTCGCCGACATCCTCAGGTCGCTGGACACCGGCGGCAACCGGCGCACCCTGCTGCGCCGCGACGGCGGCTGGTACACCCGCAACGCCGACCCGGGCGCGGCCGACGCCGTCCCGGTGGAGCTGCAACGGCTCGTCGAGCAGGGCGGCCAGGGCACCCAGTGGGTCCGCGTCGACGGGGTCCCGGCGCTGGTCATCGGGGTGTCGCTGTCGCCGACGACGGCGCTGTACGAGATCGACTACCTGCGCGAGCTCGACCAGACGCTGCGGACCCTCGCCTGGGTGCTCGGGCTCGTCGCGGCCGCGGTCGCGGCGGCCGGCGCGGGCCTGGGCTGGTACGCGACCCGGTACGTGCTGCGGCCGCTGCGCTCGGTCGCCGACGCCGCGCAGGGCATCACCGACGGCGACCTGAGCGCCCGCCTCGACCCGGCCGCCGAGCCGGACCTGGCGCGGCTGACGGCGTCGTTCAACGGCATGGTCGACCAGCTGGCCCGCCGGCACGAGCGGGACCGCCGGTTCGCCGCCGACGTCAGCCACGAGCTGCGCTCCCCGCTGCAGACCCTCGCGGCGTCGGCGAGCGTCCTGCACCGGCGGCGGGAGCACCTCGACGAGCGGACCGCGCTCGCCGCCGGCCTCGTCGTCGAGGAGATCGAGCGGTTCCAGTCGCTCGTGGACGACCTGCTCGAGCTGGCCCGCAGCGACCAGCCGGCGCAGCGCGCCCCGGTCGACCCGCACGCCCTGGCCCGGCGGGTGGCCGAGGCGCAGGGCCTGCCGGGCGACCTGGTGGAGCCGCCCGGCGACGACGACGCGCCGCAGTGGCTGGTCGACCGGCGCCGCCTGGAGCAGATCCTGGCCAACCTGCTGGACAACGCGGTCCGGCACGGCGGCGGGCCGATCGCCGTGCGGCTCACCTGCGCCGCCGGGACCGGCCGGGTCGAGGTCGACGACGAGGGCCCCGGCGTCCGCCCCGCCGACCGTGAGGTGATCTTCGACCGGTTCGTCCGCGGCCGGTCGGCGGGCGCCCGTGGCGACGGCGACGGCACCGGCCTGGGCCTCTCGCTGGTCGCGCAGCACGCGAGCGCGCACGGCGGGCGGGTCGAGGTGCTCGATCGTCCCGGCGGCGGCGCGCGCTTCCGGGTGGATCTGCCGGGGGTCGTACGGTGAGGCGCCGCGCCCTTGTCGCCGTCGCCGCCCTGGTCGCGCTCGCCACGCAGGCCTGCGGCGTCCCCGACGAGCACGCGCCACGGCCGATCGAGCCGTCGCTGGTGATCGGCAACCCCCCGCCGAAGGTGCCGGGCAGCTCGATGGGGGCCGTCGTCGAGCGGCTCTACCTGGTCCGCGACGGCAAGCTCGTGGCGGTGGAGCGGCGGGTCGGATCGGCCGGCGACGTGGGCGCGCTGCTCGCCGACCTGGCCGCCGGCCCGACGGAGGAGGAGCACGACGCCGGGCTGACCAGCGCCCTCACCGGCACGGACCTCATCGCGGGCGTGCGGCTGGTCGCCGGGACCGCGGAGGTGGCGTTCCGTCCGCAGGCGGGTGGCCGTACCGACGACATCCTCGCGATCGGGCAGATCGTGTGCACCCTGGACGCGCGCACCGACGTGGATGCGGTCCGCTTCCTGCAGGACGGTCAGGTGCTGAAGGTGCCCGACGCCGAGGGCGCCCTCACCGCGCGCCCGCTGACCGTCGCCGACTACCAGACGCTGATCACTGACCGGTGAGCCGGTCGACCACCAGGTAGTAGCGGTCGATGCCGCGGATGAGCTTCGCCAGCTGCGCGAAGTCGACGGGCTTGCGGAAGAAGTGCTCGCTGGGGACGCCGAAGTCGCGCAGCATCTGCTCCTCCGCGGGCGACCCGGTGAGCACCACGACGGTGAGGTCGACCAGGCGCCGGTTGCTGATGATCCGGTCGAGCACGACCCGGCCGTCGACGCCGGGGAGGTTGAGGTCGAGCAGGACGATGTCGGGCGTGTGCGCGTCCGCGTGCGGGCCGCGGTGCTCGAGGAAGTCGATCGCCTCGAGGCCGTTGCCGATCACGGTGACCTCGTTGCGGAGCCGGTGCTCGCGGAACTCGTCGAGCGTGAACGCGACGTCACCGGCGTCGTCCTCGATGAGGAGGATGCGGGCCAGCTCTGGCGTGCCGTCCCCGTTCATTTGCCTCCTTCTAGAATGTTGCAGTACTGCAATCTTCAAAGCACACGATAGTGCACCCAGAACGACGTATCCACCGTGCAACGATGTCCGGATGACCACCCCCGGGGGAAACGAGGCGTTGGTTCGTGCGTTGTTGGCGGTCAGTCGTTGCATGGTTGCACTGGCGGATCGGAATCTGGCGGCGTTGGACGCGGACGTGACGCTCGCCCAGTACCGCACGCTGGTGATGCTGGCGACCGGCGGCCCGCAGCGCAGCGCCGACCTGGCCAAGGACCTGGACGTGGCACCGTCGACGCTGACCCGCATGTGCGACCGGCTGGAGGGCAAGCACCTCGTGCGGCGCTTCCACCGCGTCGACGACCGCCGCTCGACGTGGCTCGCGCTGACGCCCGCCGGCCGCGACCTGGTCGGGGTGGTGATGCGGGAGCGGCTGCGGGAGCTGTCGGCGATCGTCGACGACGCCGGGGTCGACGCGTCGCAGGAGAGCGTGGACCTGCTGGACCGCATCGTCGAGGCGTCCGGTGAGCTGCCGGACGCGCTGTGGTGGGAGCGGTGGGAGACGTCCGCGGACCCCGTCGACAGCGTGATGCTGCCATGACCGGCGAACCCGTGCTGCCGCTGGTCACGCTGACCACGCCGCGCCTGGTGCTGCGGCCGTTCGGGCCCGGCGACGCGCAGGACGTCCACGCCGTCTGGCACGACGCCCGGTTCGTCGACGCAGCGCCGCTCGGCTACGCGTACGCCGGCGCGGACCTCGACACGGCGCTGTCCTGGTGCACGAGCGGCATCGAGGAGCGCCGCCGCACCGGCAAGGGCATCGGCTTCGCCGTGGTGCCCCGCGAGGGCGGGCGGCTGGTTGGGCACGTGTCGCTGTTCAGCGTCGACTGGACGGCCATGTCGGCGGAGATGCACTACTGGACGGCGCCGTGGGCGCGCGGCCGGGGCGTCGCCGCCGAGGCGGCCGCGGCGGTGGCCCGGTGGGCGCTGACGGAGCAGGGCTTCCACCGCATCGCGCTGCAGGCGGCACCGGCGAACGCCGCGTCCCGGCACGTCGCGGAGCGGGCCGGCTTCCGCGCCGAAGGCGTGCTGCGCAACGTCGCCGTCTCCCGCTCCGGCCGGCACGACCTCGTCATGTACAGCATGATCCCGTCGGACCTGTCACCCGCCGGCTAGCTGTAGCGCCTCGTCTCCCGCCAGCGCCTCGTCTCCCGCCGGCGACCCGTCTCTCGGCAGCGACCCGTCTGCCGGCGGCGACCCGTCTGCCGCCAGGGCCTCGTCTGCCGCTAGGGCTCGTCCGGCGCCAGGGCCTCGTTGAGCATGCGCCTGGCGATCGCGGCGAAGGCGGGGTTGCGGTCGCGGTAGTACGGCAGGGCGACGAGGCCCATGCACAGCACCCAGCCGCGCGCCCGCTCCCACATCGCGTCGTCGGCGCCGACCGCGTCGCGGAACGTGTCGCGGTGCTCGGCGGTCAGCAGCGTCCAGGCGGCCATGACGTCGCAGGCCGGATCGCCGACGCCGGCGCAGCCGAAGTCGATGACGGCGCTGACCCGCCCGCCGGCGGCCAGGACGTTGCCGGCGTGCAGGTCGCCGTGGCTCCACGTCGGCGGGCCGTCCCACGGGGCCGCGGCCAGGGTCCTCTCCCAGGCGGCGGTGGCGGCGGCCGGGTCGAGCTCGCCGTGCAGCTGGGCGATCGCCCCGCGTACCGACGCGTCATTGCGGACGAGGGTGCCGCCGCGATAACCCTCGGGGGCACCCGCCGGGTCGACGGCGCGCAGGGCGCTGACGAACGCGGCGAGGTCGAGCGCGTCGCGCCGGTCGGTGAACGCCTCGACCGTGCCGCCGGGCAGCCACCTGCCGACCGTCCACGGGAACGGGAAGCCGAGCGCGGGCCGGCCCGTCGCCAGGGGCTCGGGGATCGCGAGCGGCAGCCGGGGCGCGAGCAGCGGCAGCCAGTGCGCGTCGCGCTCGACCTGCGCGGCACCGCTCGCCCGCCGGGGCAGGCGGACGGCGAGGTCGTCGCCGAGGCGGTACATCGCGTTGTCGGTGCCGGGCCCGGGCACCGCCGCCACCGGCAGGTCCGTCCACTGTGGAAACTGATCGGCGACGAGCCGCCGCACCAGATCCGCCGTCGTCTCCATGGCAGCCGCTCCTCTCTATGGCAGCCGCTCCTCGATCATCGCGACCCGCTCCCGCACCGTGCCGGGCGGGATCTCGACCAGATCGTAGCCGTGCTCCCGGTACACCTCCTCGTGAATTCCGGCGAAGACCAGCGACTCCTGGTAGGTGATGCGCCGGGCCGCGGTCGGGGTGATGAACCCGATCGGCTGGATGAGGAACACCAGCCGCTGATACACCCGCTGCTCCTGGATCCGCCGCACCTCCGCGACGAGCGCCGGGCTGGGTCCGACGGCGGCGAACCTCGCGAGATACCTCGCGAGGGCGAGCGTGCACAGCGGCGAGCGGTCGAAGAGCTGCACCGGCGTGGCACCGGCCTGCTCCTGTCGGTGTCGCTGCAGGTGTACGACCAGGTCGAGGAACTCCGGGTGCTCATGCGGCCGCTCGTGCGGTGACGCGGCGATCACGTCGGTCGCGGCCTCGTCGACGACGTGGTGCCCCCGGGCGCGCAACGCCAGCGCCACGGTGGTCTTCCCGGCACCCGGCGCCCCGGTCAGAATGTACCGGCGGACATCCATTGACTTCACTTGATTCCTCCACTTATATGCGTCTATGCGAAGACTGATGCGCCTGCTCAGTGCGGCGCTGCTGATGGTGTTCTCGACGGCCGGAGCGCTGGTCGTCACGGCCGCGCCGGCACACGCGGACGCGTGCTACACATGGAGCGGCACCCTGGCCGAGGGATCGTCGGGAGAGGCGGTCCGGCAGCTGCAGATCCGCGTCGCCGGCTATCCCGGCTCGGGCGCGGTCCTCGGACTCGACGGCGTCTACGGGCCCGCGACGAAGTCAGCGGTCGCCCGGTTCCAAGCAGCATACGGCCTCACCGCCGACGGCATCGCCGGCCCCGCCACGTTCGCCAAGCTGTACGCCCTGCAGGACGACGACTGCACGCCCGTGAACTTCAGCTACGCCGAGCTGAACAACTGCAACAGCACCTGGGCCGGCGGCAACGTCTCCGCCGCGACCGCCAAGGCCAACGCCCTGGTCACGATGTGGAAGCTCCAGGCGCTCCGGCACGCCCTCGGCGACCAGCCGATCCGCGTCACCAGCGGCTTCCGCAGCGTCTCGTGCAACAACGCCGTCGGCGGCGCCTCGTCGAGCCGCCACCTCTACGGCGACGCGGCCGACCTCGGCGCCGGCCCGCACTCCCTGTGCACCCTCGCCCAGGCCGCCCGCAACCACGGCTTCGCCGGCATCCTCGGCCCCGGGTACCCCGACCACAACGACCACACCCACGTCGACGGCCGCCCGAGCCGCTTCTGGTCCGCCCCCAACTGCGGCGTCGCCGGCCTCACCGGCGGCCTCGACCCGCTGCGCGACAACTGACCGTTCCCGTAGGAACGACCACCCGCCGGCGTCACTCGTGCCGGCGGGTGGCCGTCCGTGCACCGCTACGACCGCATCACTGCTGGTTGCGCCCGACGCAAGTGGGTAGTCGTAAGGCCATGGGCCAGCAGGTGAAGGACATCATGACCAGCGCACCACGCACCATCGACGTCGACGACCCGATCACCGCCGCCGCGGAACTCATGCGCGACGCCGACATCGGCGCGGTCGTCGTCACCGACACCAGCGGCGTCCGCGGCGTCCTGACCGACCGCGACGTCGCGATCCGCGTGGTCGCCGCCGGCGCCGACCCGGCCACCACCGCCGTCGGCGACGTCGTCGCCCCCGACCTGGTCGCCGTCTCCCCGCAGGACGACGTGGACACCGCCACCGAGCTCATGCGCACCAACGCCCTCCGCCGCCTCCCAGTCCTCGACGGCGACAACCTCGTCGGCATCGTCTCCCTCGGAGACCTCGCCATCGACCGCGACCCGACCTCGCCCCTGGCCGACATCAGCTCCGAGCCCCCGAACAACTGACACCCCCACCCCCACGACGACGGGGATTCCCACCCCACCCCGAGGCGCCGCGGGCTCCACGCCCACCGCAGCACGGGACGCACCGCGCCACCGACAGCGCAGCCAGACGCGCGCCGTGCCGCCGGGTGCGCTGCGCTACCCGGCCGCGCATGGCGTGTTGCCGCGCTGCCGAGAGTGGCGGGTGCTGGGCGCGGTGGGTGTCGGGTCGCGGCAGCTCGTTCGGCAACCCCCGGAACAGGAACCAGGAGCGGTGGCCGGCCGGGAGCCGTGCCAGCGTGTGAACGACGGAGAGGCCCTGCGGCGCGGCGGTGTCCGACGTGGTGGCCTGGCGCCAGGCGCGGTGAACGACGTGGAGGTCTCCGGCGGCGCTGAACGGGCCGGCCGTTGGGACGTAGATGCCCGCGGCGGCGTGGTGCGAGCGACGCAATGACCCGGGTCCGCCGATCCATGAGGGATGTCGCGAGACAGACCAGCGTGGTGGGCAACTTCTTCCCGCCGGCCGACAGCGTCGTTCCCCGTTCCCTTCGCGGCCCGCGGCCCCCGCCCGTCGACCCTGTCGCCATGATCGACGGTCCGATCAGGTCGTTGTGGCAGCCGGATCCGTCCTTGGATCTGTGAAGGGTTGTGTCAAGCGGTGGTGGGGGTGGCTGCCGCGGCGCGCTGCTCGGTCTGGGCGGGTGACGCAAAGTGGTCTCGTTGGGTGGGTTGTCGGCGCTGAGTCCGCGGGCCAGGGGCGTTGCGCGACCGGTGGTGCTGGTCATCGTCGCGCCGGTGGTGATCCAAGGACAGGCATGGCCGTTTGGGCGACCAGGGTTGTCCTTGGATCATGGCGGTGGCCGACGTCACCGTGGGGATGGCTGCCGCGGCGCGCTGCTCGGGTCTGGGCGGTGACGCGAAGTGGCGTTGGCGGGTGGGTTGTCGGCGCTGAGTCCGCTGCCCGGGGGCGTCGCGCGACCGGTGGTGCTGGTCGCCGCCGCGCCGGTGGTGATCCAAGGACGGGCATGGCCGTTCGGGCGACCAGGATTGTCCTTGGATCTGTGCCGGTCGTCTCCGACCGCTGCGGTCCTGCCGTGGTGATCGAAGTCGTGTGGTGGTCGTCCGGACGGCCAAAGCAGTCCTTCGATCAAGATTTTGGGGTCTTGGTGTCCGGGTACGGTCCGCAGATCCATGCGGGATTCGCAGTAGCAGGCCAGCGCGGAGGGTGGTTTCTTTCCGCCCGGCCGGGGCCGGGGCCGTGTGCCGTGGTCGCGGTGATGTTCCCCGGCCGCCGTCCTCACATGGTCCAGCGCCGTAGAGGGCATCATTCGGTGCTTCCACATCGCCGTCAGCGTTCACAACCAGTGCGCATCACGCCGGCCGCGACATCGCACCCGCCGTCGTTGGTTTCATAAACCCAGGGCGGCGCACCCCGATCACTACGTCGCGGCGACGGTTCGCGGTCTTGGTGGTTGCTGTCCGCGTGCGGGTTCGCCGATCCATGTGGGATTTCGCAGTAGCAGGCCAGCGCGGAGGGTGGTGTCTTTCCGCCCCGCCGGGGGCCAGGCGCCCGGTGGCGTGGTCACTGTCCGTGCTGTGGTCGCGGTGATGTTTCCGGCCGCAGTCCCCGCATGGTCCTGCGCCGTCGAGGGCGTCATTCGGGGCTTCCACGCCGTCGTTGGTTTCCAGGACCAGTGCACATCACGCCGACCGTAAGCATCGCCCTGCGGCGCGACGTTGTGGGGCCAGTGGTGCCGCTGCAGGCGACGGGGCCGAAGCGTTGGGATGGAGCTGGTGGGGTCGTCGTCGCCGCTCGTGGTGCGGCAGGTCGGGATGCTGGCTGTGGACGTGGCCTACGTGGGGCCCACGGTGGCCAGAGAGCCGGACGGCGTCAGGTGGTGGGTGGGGTGCGGAGGGGGACGACGAGGTAGTTGAGGGTGGTGGTGGGCAGGGAGGCGGTGAACGCGGTTGCGCGCATGTCGGGTTGGAACTGGAGCTGCACGGGGTGGTGGGGGAATGCGCGCAGGGCGTCCAGAAGTAGGCGGGCCTGGAACGAGCGGACGATGTGGGTGCCGTCGGTGGTGGCCTTGAGGGTCTGCTCGGACTCGCCGGTGAGGGGGTCGTCGGCGCGGATCAGGAGGGCGCCTTCGATGGGTTGGAGGGTGACGCGGCCGTGGGGGCCGCCGTAGGCGGTGGCGCGGTCGACTGCCTGGGCGAGGGTGTCGGCGTCGGTCTCGACGGTGCAGATCGCGGAGATGTCGAGGAGGCGGGACATCTGGGCGTCGGGGTAGCCGGTGCCGAGGGTCGGGGTGGTGATGCTGCCGCCCTCCCAGGACAGGGCGAACAGGTCGTCGTCCGCATGGACGTGGATGGTCTGCTCGCGGGACAGGTGCTGGGCGGCGCGGGCCAGGACGGCTGCGGGCACGAGGGCTTCCGCCGGGACGGGGGTGGTCGCTGTCTCGTGGGTGGTCGTGTCGGTTGCCGGCGTGCTGGGGGCGGTGGGCGATGGCGGGCGGTGGCGGGCCGGCGCGGAGGTGGGGTGCCAGGGGATCGAGGCGGCGGCCAGGCGGAAGCGGTCGGTGGCCAGCAGGGACAGGGTGGTGGCGTGGGCGCGGAGGCGGACGCCGGTGAACAGAGGGAGGGCGTGCTCGCGGGAGGCGGCGCCGGCCACCGGGACGGCGGCGGTACGGAGGTCGTCGCCGGTGACGGTGCCGTGAGCGGGCGGCAGGTGCACTGGCGGGGGCGCGGCGTCGGGGAGGCTGGGCAGCGCGAACCTGGCGCCCGGGATGCGGATGGACAGGCGGCCGCCCTGGACGGTGAGGCGGGCGTCGGCGGCGTCGAGGGACGTGAGGGTCTCGGCGACGGCCCGGCGTGGGACGACGACCTCGCCGGGGGTGTGGACGGTCGCGGGCGTGTGCAGGTGGACGATGACCTCGCCGTCGGTGGCGACGAGGTGCAGGCCGGCGTCGTCGGCGCGCAGCAGGGCGCCCGCGTGGGACGGCTGGAGGGAGCGGCCGGTCAGCATGCGGAGCAGGAACGACGCGGCTGCGGCGAGCCGGGCGACAGGTGCGGTCACGTCCATGCCGGCAACCTACGCCAGGGGTATGACAAAAACCGGCGCCGACGAGAGCCCGCAGCCTCACCCGATAGCGGTAAAAAACCGACCAATGCCACATATCATGATCGCGTGGCGAACACCGCTGTCACGGAAGCGCCGCCGGGGCTGTCGCTGGTCTTCGGCGTCGGTGAGTTGTTGTGTGCGCTGCCCCTGCGTGAGGTGGTGGAGACGATCCGGCCGCTGCCGGTGCAGCCGCTGGCGGGCACGGCCGACGTGCTGCTCGGGGTCAGCGTGATCCGCGGGCTCGCGGTGCCCGTCGTCGACACGGCCAGGCTCCTCGGCGCGGTGGCGGAGGAGCCCCGCAGGTTCGTGACGACGCGGACCGGGCGCGGGCCGCTCGCGTACGCCACCGGGCCGGTCCGTGGGGTGTTGCCGGTCGAGCCGGACGCCGACCGGCCGCCGCCGCCGATGCTCGCCGCCTCGGCGACCAGGATCGTCGCTGCGGTCGGCGTCCTGGATGCCCGGCCGCTGCTGTTCCTGACCAGCGAATGGCCGCTGACAGGCACGGACCACGGCGAGCAGCCGCTGACAAAGCCGACAAGCGCGGACCACGGGACAAAGCTGATAAGCGCGGACCACGGGACAAAGCTGACAAGCACGAAGCACGACGAGCGGCCGGTGGACGATGGAACGTGACGAGGACGTCGTACGGCTGCGCGAGCTGCTGTCTGCCCGGCTCGGCCTGGTGTTCGACGACAAACGGGACCCCCAGCTCGCCGAGACCCTGCGAGCGCGCGCCGGCCAGCACGGCCTGTCCGGACGGGGGTACCTCGACCGCCTCGGCGCCGCGTGGAACAACGAGCTCGCCGCGCTCGCCGAGGCGGTGACCGTCAACGAGACGTACTTCTTCCGCAACATCGAGCAGTTCAACGTGCTGGCGGAGGTGGTGCTGCCCGCGCGCGTCCGGGCCAGGGCCGCCGAGCGGTGCCTGCGGCTGCTGTCGGTGGGCTGCTCGACGGGCGAGGAGGCGTACACGCTCGCCATGGTCGCCGCCGAGCGTGTCGAGCCGTCGTGGGACGTGTCGATCGTCGGGCTCGACGTCAACCGGGCCGCCCTGCGCGCCGCCGCCGCCGGGCGGTACTCGCGGTGGTCGCTGCGGGAGACCCCGGACGCCGTGCAGCGACGATGGTTCCGGGCCGCCGCCGACGGGGTCGAGATCGACGAGCGGCTCCGCGGGCGCGTGCGGTTCCTGGAGTACAACGCCGTCAACGACGACCCGGTGCTGTTCGCGCCCGACACGTACGACGTCGTCTTCTGCCGCAACCTGCTGATGTACCTGACGCCGAGGACGGTCGCGGCGGCGGTCGCCCGGATCACGCGGGCCCTGGCACCGGGCGGCTACCTCTTCCTCGGGCACACCGACACGCTCGGCAGCAAGCCGCCCGCCCTCGCGGTGCAGCACACCCACAACACGTTCTACTACCAGAAGGTTGTACAGCAGGCGCAGAACGCACACCGGGTGCGGCCCGTGCATCAGGAGGACGGCAAGGCGAAGGCGCTGCATCTGGTGCAGCAGGAGCGGTTCGGTGAGGCCCTCGCGGTGCTCGACGCGATCGACACCGCCGCCGCCGACCGGCCCGACGTGCTGCTCCTGCGCGGCGCCGTCCTCGCCCATCTGGGGCACACCGGGCGGGCCGCCGCCGTGTGTCACCGCCTGCTGGACCGTGACGCCCTCAACCCCGACGCGCACCACCTGCTCGCCGAGTGCCGGGAGGGCGACGGCGACACGGGCGGGGCGCTGGAGCACCACCGGATGGCCGCCCACCTCGACGCCGAGTTCGCGATGCCGCGGCTGCGGCTGGGGCTGCTCGCCCGGCGCGGCGGCGACCGGGAGACCGCCGAGCGCGAGCTGGCCCGGGCGGCGGCCCTGCTGCGGCACGAGAAGGAGGAGCGCGTCCTGCTCTTCGGCGGCGGGTTCGGCCGCGGCGCCCTGATCGCCCTCTGCCACGCCGAACTGGCCGCACCAAGATGACAGCCACGAACCGAAACCGCCCGCCGCGAAACACGAAGGCGGCCGCCGCTGCCAACCAGCCGAAGGCGGCCGCGATCCAGGCGAAGGCGGCCGCGATCCAGCCGAAGGCGGCCGCGATCCAGGCGAAGACGGCCATGGACCAGAGCCGCCCGCCGTGGGACACGCGATGAAGACGAAGACCCGCGACCTGACGCAGCGCCTCGCCGAACTCCGCGAGTCGTTCGACCGCTCCTTCGCCGAACCGCACCGCGAGCAGGTCACCGGCTTCGACGACCTCCTGGCGATCCGGGTCGGCGGCCACCGGTACGCGCTGCGCCTCACCCAGGCCGCCGGCCTCTTCCCGGACCGACCGGTGACGCGACTGCCCGGCCCGCAGCCGTCGCTGCTCGGCGTCGCCAGCTTCCGCGGCTCGATCGTGCCGGTCTACGACCTCGGCGCGGTGTTCGGCCACGCGGCCACCGCCGACCGGCGCTGGCTGGTCCTGGTCGCGGGCGAGCCACCGGTGGCGCTCGCGTTCGAGGACCTCGACGGCCACCTGCGCGTCCCGCGCGACCTGATCGTGGAGGAGGCGACGGGCCACGGCCCGCGCGGCTGCCTGCGCGGGATCGTGCCGATGGACGGCGGTGCCCGGCCGATCGTCGATGTCCCGGCGGTACGGGCGGCGATCCAGACACTGACGGGAACCGCACGGGACGCGGTGACAGCGGGGGACGGGGAACGATGAACCGGAGATGGACGTTCGGCCGCAGGCTCGCCGCGGGCTTCGCGGTCGTCGTGCTGCTCACGATGCTCACCGGTGCGGTCACGGTCGCCGCGCTGAACACGGTCGTCGGCGGCAAGGACCACGTCATCGACATCGGCGTGCAGGGCCTCGTCGAGGCCCAGCAGCTGCGGGCGTCGGTGGAGGGCAAGAGCAGCGCGTCCCGCGGGTACCTGCTGACCGGCGACGAACGGTTCCGCACCCAGATTGCGGACGCGCGCGCCGACTTCGCCCAGGCGGTCCAGCGGCTGCGCGGGGTGGCGAACTCGCAGCGCGAGCGCGATCTGCTCGACGCCGCCGTCCAGGCCGAGCAGAACCACCAGACGGCCCTGGAGGCGGTGATCGCGCTGCGGCGGGACGCCACCTCGGAGCAGCGGGTCGGCAAGGAGTTCGAAGACACGGTGGCGCCGCAGCGCGAGGCGCTCAATGAGCACATCGACGCCCTCGCCGCGCTGCTGCGCCAGGACCTGGAGGCGCAGCGGGACGCCTCGTCGAGCAAGGCCCGGGTGGCGACCTTCGTCGTGATCGGCATCGCGCTGATCTCGCTGGTGTTCGGCGTACTGGTGGCCGTGCTGCTGGTCCGGGCGCTGGGCAAGCAGGTCGCCAGCACGGTCGGGCACATCCAGAGCTCCTCGGCCCAGCTGGAGGCCGCCGCCAGCCAGCAGGCGAACGGCGCCCGCGAGCAGGCGACCGCGATGAGCGAGATCAACACGACGATCGAGGAGCTGCTGATCACCTCGCGGCAGATCGCCGAGGGCTCGCAGCGGGTCGCGAAGATCGCCGAGGAGACCGCGGGCGCCGCCAACTCCGGCGACGCGACCATCGAGCAGGCCCGCGAGTCGATCACCGCGATCCGCCGCCAGGTCGACCTGATCGTGCAGCACATGCTGGAGCTCGGGCAGCGCTCGCAGCAGATCGGCGGCGTCGTCGACCTGGTGTCGGAGCTCGCCGAGCAGACCAACATCCTGGCCATCAACGCGACCATCGAGGCGTCCGGGGCGGGGGAGTGGGGCCGCCGGTTCGCGGTCGTCGCCGACGAGATCCGCAAGCTCGCCGACCGCACCGCCGGATCCGCCAAGGAGATCCGCGCGCTCATCGAGGACGTCCGCGGCGCGGTGAACACGACGGTCATGGCGACCGAGACCGGCGCGAAGGCCGTCGACGCCGGCACCCGGCAGTTCGGCGCGGTCACCGCGTCGTTCCAGCAGATCGCCGACCTGGTCGCGACGACGACCGAGTCGGCCCGGGAGATCGAGCTGTCCACCAAGCAGCAGACGACCGCGGTCGAGCAGGTCAACGTGGCGGTCACCGACACCGCCCGGGTCACCCAGGAGAGCGAGTCCAGCGCCGTGCAGACCAGGCAGACCGCGACCCATCTCGCCGGGCTCTCGGCCGAGCTGCTCCGGCTGGTCGCCGCCGGCGCCGACCGGCATTGAGCGCCACGTCGCCCGCGGTGCCGGGAGCCGGAATGGCGCGAGAGGCCAAGGACCCGCTGCGGTACTTCCGGATCGAGGCGCAGGAGCTCGTCGGGCAGCTCGTCCAGGGGGTCCTGGAGCTCACGCGCGACAGCGCGGACCGGGAGCCCGTCGCCAGGCTGCTGCGGCACGCGCACACGCTCAAGGGTGCGGCGCGCGTCGTGCGGCAGAAGGAGATCGCCGACGCCGCGCACGCCCTGGAGGAACTGCTCGTCCCGCACCGCGACGGCGCCGCGCCGGTGCCGCAGGAGACGGTCGCCGCGCTGCTCACGCTCACGGACCAGATGACCGTGCTGGCCGGTGTCCTGCAAGAACCGGACAAGAGCGAAGAAAAGCCGGAAAAGCAAGAGCCTCAAGCCGCTCCTGTACGCAGTGACAGCGCGGACATCGACGAGCTGCTCGACGCGGTCGGGGAGGCCCACGCCCGGTTCGCCCCGCTGCGCCGCCAGGTCGCGACCGTCGAGCGGGCGCGCCGGGCCGCCGAGGCGATCACCGAGCAGCTGCGGATCCGCGCCGCGCAGCACGACGGCGCCGACGGCCGCACCGGCGCCATGGCGACCCGCCTGGCCGCCGACCTGACCGCGCTCGGCCGGCAGCTCACGGAGACCGTCGAGCAGGTGGAGCGCGAGCTCGACGACATTCGCGGCCGCGCCGAACGGCTCCGCCTGGTGCCGGTCGCGGCGGTGCTGACCACGCTGCACCGGGCCGCGTACGACGCCGCCGCCGCGGAGGGCAAGAAGGTCGTCTTCGACAGTCGCGGCGACGACCTGCGGCTCGACCCGCACGTGCTGAGCCTGGCGTCCGGCGCGCTGCTGCACGTGGTCCGCAACGCCGTGTCGCACGGGGTGGAGACCGAGGCGGAGCGGCGCACCGCCGGCAAGCCGCCCGCCGGGCACGTCACCGTGGAGGTGCACCGCCGCGGCACGAACGCCGCGTTCCGCTGCAGCGACGACGGCCGCGGTTTCGATCTCGCCGCCGTGCGCCGCCAGGCGGAGGCGCAGGGGTTCGTGACCGGAAGCTCCGGCACCGCCGAGGACGACGTGCGGGAGCTGGTGCGGCTGCTCATGCACGGCGGGATCAGCACCGCCGGCGAGGTCACCGGCATCTCCGGGCGCGGCATCGGCCTCGACGCGGTCCGTGACGTCGCCGAGCAGCTCGGCGGCGAGGTCGACGTCAGCACCGAGCCCGGCCGCGGCACCACCGTGGAGCTGGTCGTGCCGCTGTCCCTGGTGTCGCTGTCGGGGCTCGTCGTCGAGGCGGCCGGGACCCTCGCGTCGTTGCCGCTGGACGCGGTGCGCACCTGCGTCCTGCTGAGCGCCGTCGAGGTCGCCGCCGCCGCGGCGGCCGGCGCGATGGCCCACGAAGGGCAGGTCATCGCGTTCCTGCCCCTCGCGCGCGTGCTGACCCCGGCCGGGCAGCCACCGGCGCAGCCGCAGGGCACCGGCGGCGCGGTCGCGGTCATCATCGCCGCCGGCGACCGGCTCCTCGCGGTGGGCGTCGACCGGCTGCTCGGCACGTCGGCGCTGGTCGTGCGGCCACTGCCGGAGCTCGCGCCGGCCGCCGTGGTCGTCAGCGGCCTGTCCATCGACGCCGAGGGCAACCCGCGGATCGTGCTCGACCCGCACGGCCTCGCCGCCACCGCCGACGGCGAGAAGCCCACCGACCCGCTCGCCCGGGAGTCCGGCACCGCCGGGCGCGCCGACCCGGTCCTCGTCGTCGACGACTCCCTCACCACCCGGATGCTGGAGCGCAGCATCCTCGAGTCGGCGGGCTACGAGGTCGAGCTCGCCGCCTCCGCCGAGGAGGCCCTCGAGCGCGTCAAGCTGCGGCGGTACGCGCTGTTCCTCGTCGACATCGACATGCCCGGCATGGACGGGTTCACGTTCGTCGCCCTGACCCGGGAGGATCCGGCGCTGCGCGGGACGCCCGCGATCCTGGTCAGCTCGCGCGCGTCCGCGGAGGACCGGCGCCGCGGCGCCGAGGCCGGTGCCAGCGCGTACATGGTGAAGTCGGAGTTCAACCAGGAGGAGCTGCTCGGCCACATCCGCGACCTGGTGGGGGAGCCGTGATCAAGGTCCTGGTGGTCGAGGACTCCGCGACGGTGCGGCAGTGCCTGCGCGAGGCGCTCACCGAGCGGCACGGTTTCGACATCGTCGGGGAGGCCGTCGACGGTGCGCAGGCCGTCGAGCTGTGCCGGCGGCTGCGGCCCGACGTCATCACGATGGACGTGGTCCTGCCCGTGATGAGCGGCCTCGCGGCCACGGAGCAGATCATGGCGAGCCAGCCGACGCCGATCCTCGTGGTGTGCTCGGCCTCCCGGCAGGAGCTGTTCACCACGTACGACGCGCTCGCCGCCGGAGCGGTCGACGTGCTGGAGAAGCCGCGCGGCGACGCCTCCGACGACACGTGGGGGGCGCGGCTGCGCACCGCGGTCAAGGTCGTGTCGCGCATCCGGGTCGTGACACGGCACCGCCCGCCGGGTGCGGCCGCACCGGTGCAGCCGGCCGCTCGTACACCCTGGATCCCCAGGAGACTCGTCGCGGTCGGCGCCTCGACCGGCGGCCCCGGTGCCATCGTCACGTTGCTGCGCGGCGTCCCACGGGGGTTCGCGGTGCCGCTGCTGTACGTGCAGCACCTCGCCAGCAACGAGACGTTCGCGCAGGCCTTCACCGGGTGGCTCGCCGAACAGACCGGCCACGTCGTGCGCTACGCCCGCGGCGGGGAGAGCCTCGAGTCCGTCGCCGGGCAGGTCGTGATGGCGCCGCCGGACCGGCACCTGACCGTCCGCGGCGGCCACCTGCACCTGAACTCCGGGCCGCCCCGGCACTCGTGCCGCCCGTCCGTCGACGTGCTCTTCGAGTCCGTCGCCGCCGAGGTCGGCGCCGGCGCCACCGGGGTGCTGCTCACCGGCATGGGCCGTGACGGCGCGGAAGGCCTGCTCGCGATGCGCCGCTCCGGCGCGCACACCTACGCCCAGGACCAGGGCAGCTGCGTCGTGTACGGCATGCCGAGGGAGGCCGCCGCGCTGCACGCGGCGGTGGAGATCCTGCCGCCGGACCTGATCGCGGCCGGGCTGACGGAGAAGGTCGGATGGCGAGCACCGTCCTGATCGTCGACGACAGCCTGACCGTCCGGATGGACCTCCACGAGGCCTTCGAGGAGGGCGGCTTCCGCACCGTGCTGTGCGCCAACGGTGCCGACGCGCTCGCCGCGTTCGAGGCCGAGCAGTTCGACGTCGCGCTCTTCGACGTGCTGCTGCCGGACGCCGACGGGGTCGAGCTGCTGCGCGAGCTGCGCGCCAACCCCCGCCACGCCGGGGTGGTGGCGTTGCTGCTGTCCAGCGAGGCGGAGGTCCGCGATCGGCTCCGCGGCCTGCGCCACGGCGCCGACGACTACGTCGGCAAGCCCTACGACGCGCACGCGGTCGTGGCCCGCAGCCGGGAGCTGCTGCGGCGCGGCGCCGAGCCCCCGGCCCAGCGGTCGGTGCTGGTCATCGACGACAGCGTCACGTTCCGCGAGGAGCTGCGGCACCTGCTCGCCGACGCCGGCTACGAGGTGCTCGCCGCCGCGAGCGGCGAGGAGGGGCTGCGGGTCGCGGCGGCCCGCCCGCCGAGCGCGATCATCGTCGACGGGGTGCTGCCCGGCATCGACGGCGCGACCGTCATCCGCCGGGTCCGGCTCGACGCGACGCTGCGCAACGTGCCGTGCCTGCTGCTGACCGCCGCCGACGACTACGCGACCGAGCTGCAGATCCTCGACGCCGGCGCGGACGCGTTCGTGCGCAAGCAGGAGAGCCTGGCGGTGGTCCTCGCCAAGCTCGCCGCCGTGCTGCGCAAGAGCACCGTCACCCCGCTGCCGCCGGCGGGCCCGTTCCACGGCCAGGTCAAGGTGCTGCTCGTCGACCCCGACCGCGGGTTCCTGGACCGCGCCGCCGACCTGCTGCGGGAGGAGGGCTACGAGCCGGTCGCCGCGCCCGACGCCGACGACGCCCTCGCCATGCTCGCCGTGCAGCCGGCCGGGTGCGTCGTCCTGGCGGTCGACGGGCCGGGCGACACGACCGCGGGCCTGGAGCTGTGCACCCGGATCCGCTCCGTGCCGGGGCTGCGTGACATGCCGGTCATCGGCCTGGGCGCCGGCGACGCGCTGCTGGACTGCCTCGCCGCCGGCGCCGACGACTACGTGCGCCGCGCCGACGGCGCGAACACGCTGCGCGCCCACATCCGCGCCCACATCCGGCGGCAGCAGCTGCACGAGCAGAACCGGCGGATCCGCGACGAGCTGGTGCGCCGGGAGCTGGAGGCGGCGCACGAGCGGGCCGCCCGGCAGGTCGCGGAGGCCCGCGCCGAGCTCGTGGAGGAGCTCGAGTGGCGCAACCGGGAGCTGGAGGCCTTCAGCGGCTCCGTGTCGCACGACCTGCGCTCGCCGCTGCAGACGATCCTCAGCTTCAGCGAGCTGCTGCTGGAGGAGCCGACCGGCAACGAGCCCGCCGAGGTCGCCCTGCGCATCCACAAGGCGGCCCAGCGGATGAACGCGCTCATCGACGCGCTGCTGCAGCTCGCCTCCGCCAACCGCGGCCAAATTCAGCGGGCCGAGGTCGACCTGACCGCGCTCGCCACCGACGTCGTGGACGAGCTGCGCCAGCGCGACCCGGACCGGGAGGTGGAGGTGACCGTCGCGCCCGGCATGCGGGCCTCCTGCGACGGCGAGCTGGTCCGCGCGGTCCTGTTCAACCTGGTCGGCAACGCGTGGAAGTTCACCGGCCGCACCGCGTCGCCGCGGATCGAGATCGGCTGCTCGCCGGTGGCGTTCTACATCCGCGACAACGGCGCCGGCTTCCCCGCCGAACGCGCCGACCAGCTCTTCCGCCCCTTCGGCCGGCTGCACGACAGCAGCGACTTCCCCGGCACCGGCATCGGGCTGACCACCGTCCAGCGCATCGTGGACCGTCACGGCGGCCGGGTCTGGGCGCAGAGCGAGCCGGGCCGCGGCGCCACGTTCTCCTTCACGCTCCCCAACCCCTGAATGCGGGCCTGAACGCGGGCCTGAACGCGGGCGCGGAACCCTTCGGCCCGCTGCCGAGTACGGAGTGCATGCAGCGGCCCGAGAACGACGACGTGGGCCCGGCCGCTGAGGTGGCCCTCACCGCGCCCGTACCGAGGGCCACGGGGTCCGCCCGCTGGAGCGCCCACCCGCAGCTGCGCATCGCCTGGATCCGGGGCGTCCCCGCGGGCGACGGCTGGAAGGTCACCGGCACCGCCGCCGACGCGCGGGGCACGGTCGTCGCCACTCACGACGGCCGGTGACGCCTACAGGATGCGGGCCAGGAAGGCGTCCAGCTTGCCGCGGGTCCGCTCGACCTTCTCGTCCACCGACAGGGTCTCCCTCGGCCCGCCGGCGTCGGGGGTGCGCAGCCCGCGCACGTAGAGCGAGCAGGCCAGGTCGCTGCAGATGTACGAGCCGACCGAGTCGCCCTTGCGGCCCGCCTCGCCGGCGCGGCGGCCGGTCATCAGCGACACCCCGTTGCCCGGGTGGGTGGTCAGGCACAGCGAGCACATGTTGCGGTGCAGGAAGCCGCGCTGCTGCGCCGCGATCCGCAGCGTGACGCCGACGAGGGCGTCGCCGTCGCCCGGCGCGACCAGGTAGGCGCGGTCCAGCGCGCCGGGGTCGCGCCAGCCGAGGAAGTCGAGGTCGGGCCAGGGCCGGTCGGCCAGGTCGCGGGGGAGCGCGATGCGTTTCGCCTCGCCCTTGGAGCAGTTGACGAACGACGCGCGGATGTCGGTCTCGGTCAGTGGTCTCACGCAGCCGACGGTACCGACGCCTAATGACCCTAGGCAACTGACTATTGTGGCTAGGATGAGACGCGCAGGGCTGACCGCCGACCTCGTGACCCGGGCCGCCGCGGACCTCGCCGACGAGGCCGGGCTCGACGGCGTGACCGTGTCGGCGGTCGCCCGGCACTTCGGGGTCAAGGACGCCAGCCTCTACTCGCACGTGCGGGGGCTGCGGGACCTGCGCTCGCGGGTGGCGCTCCTCGCCGCGGCGGAGTTCGCCGACCTGCTCGCCCCGGCGGTCGCCGGCAGGTCCGGCGAGGACGCGCTGGTCGCGTTCGCCGACGCCTACCGCGGCTACGCCCGCGCCCACCCGGGCCGCTACGCGGCGATGCAGGATCCGGTCGACCCGGCGGCGGACGTCTCGGCCGCGCGAAGGGGGATCGAGCTGACCTACGGGATGCTGCGCGGCTACGGCCTGGAGGAGCCCGACGCCACCGACGCGGTGCGCCTGCTGCGCAGCACCCTGCACGGCTTCGTCGACCTGGAGGCGCGCGGCGGCTTCAACGACCCGCGCGACGTCGACGCCTCCTGGCGCCGCACCATCGCCGCCCTGCACGTCCTGCTGACCCACTGGCGGGAAGCGCTCTCAGAATGAATTTGCAGCTCAGAGCGCTGTTTGAGAGCGCTCTCAGAAGTTGACCATTGACATTGGTCAGATCGATTGCCCAAAATCACCAGGGACCCCAGGAAGCCGCCCACTTCTGATCGGAGTCCCACCCGATGCGCCTTACCCGAGGCCGACCCTTGTTCACCGGCGCCGCCGCACTCGCGCTCGTCGCCTCCGCCGTCACCTTCGTCGCCCTGCAGAGCGCCGCGGCCGACACGCTCGGCTCCGGCAGCTACGCCACCACCCGCCCCGCCGGTCAGGCCCCGCCCGCCGGCTGCGGATCGATCGGCACCAACCCGCGCCAGTGGGTCACCGCCAACGCCCCAGCCGGCGCCGTCCCCACCAACGACTGGTGGTCGTCGCTGCTGTTCAAGAAGTTCAACTGCAGCTACTCCGAGCCGCTCAACGCGCACCCGATGGCGTTCAAGCCCGCCAACAACGGGCTCGGCGTCAGCTACACCACCGACGCCGCGATCTCCGGCACCGCCACCGGCGTGGGGGAGTACCACTACCCGTACACGACCGACTTCACCCTCGGCGTGGCCGGCCTCAACTCCCCGGACACCAAGGTCGACGGCTGGACCGACTGGACGGTGACGCCCTACTGGTCCGACGGCGCCCGCACGCTGCGCGCCACGATCGGCCACGGCCTGCCGTTCGTCTACGCCCGCACCAGCGGCGGCAGCGCCCAGCTGACCTTCGGCGGCCCGCCCGCCGTGTGGAGCAACAGCGGCGCCCGGATCGGCTTCACCGTGCGCGGCCACGACTTCGTCGCCTACGCGCCCACCGGGGCCACCTGGACCGTCAGCGGCAGCACCATCACCTCGACGCTCGCCGGCAAGGACTACTACTCGGTGGCGCTGCTGCCGACGACCACGTCCACCCCGGCGGCCGACCGGACCGCCCTGGCCAACACCTACGGCACGTACGCGCACAACCACGTGACCGGCACGAAGGTCAGCTGGGCGTACAACGCCGGCGCGAGCACGGTCAACGCGACCTACGCGTTCACCACCACCGCCCGTGAGGGCAGCGGCAGCGGCACCGTCGTGTCGCTCTACCCGCACCAGTGGAAGAACCTCACCGGCGCCACCCCGATCGCGCAGACGTACGTGTCGGCGCGTGGCCCGATGAAGACGCTCACGGGCGTCTCGTCGTTCACCACCGGCACGAGGTACCAGGGTGTCCTGCCGGAGATCCCCGCCGTCGCCGACAGCAGCGGCGCGGACCTCACCACCCTCGGCACCTACCTCGACCAGGCCGCGACCGGCGACCCCCTCGCGGGCTTCGGCGACGACACCTACTGGACCGGCAAGGGCGTCGGCCGGGCCGCGCGCCTCGCCGAGATCGCCGACCAGCTCGGCCGCACCGCCCAGCGCGACGCGCTGCTGGCCGCGATCCGCACCCGGCTCACCAACTGGTTCACCGCCAGCCCCGGCGAGACGACCCGGCTGTTCGTCTACGACGCCAACTGGGGCACGCTGATCGGCTACCCCGCCTCGTACGGCTCCGACAGCGAGCTCAACGACCACCACTTCCACTACGGCTACTACATCGCCGCCGCCGCGACCCTGGCGAAGTTCGACCCGGCGTGGGCGGCGAGCAGCGCCTACGGCAGCATGGTGAACCTCCTCATCCGGGACGCCAACAACCCCGACCGCAACGACACGATGTTCCCGTTCCTGCGGGACTTCGACATCTACGCGGGCCACGACTGGGCCTCCGGGCACGGTGCGTTCGGCGCCGGCAACAACCAGGAGTCGTCCTCGGAGGGCATGAACTTCGCCAACGCCCTCATCCAGTGGGGCCAGGCGACCGGCAACACCGCCGTCCGCGACGCCGGCCTGTTCATCTACACCACCCAGGCGCAGGCGATCCAGGAGTACTGGTTCGACTCGTCCAACCAGAACTTCCCGTCGACGTTCGCGCACAACACCGTCGGCATGGTCTGGGGCGACGGCGGCGCGTACGCCACCTGGTTCTCCGCCGAGCCGGAGATGATCCAGGGCATCAACATGCTGCCCATCACCGGCGGCTCGCTGTACATGGGCTACAAGCCGGCCTACAACTCGGTCAACTGGAACGAGATGGTCACCAACAACGGCGGCCCGCCGACCGTCTGGCAGGACGTGCTGTGGTCCTTCCAGGCGCTCGGCAACGGCGACACCGCCCTGGCGAACTTCCGGGCCAACACCGGCTACACGCCGGAGGAGGGCGAGAGCAAGGCGCACACGTTCCACTGGCTGCGCAACCTCGCCGCGCTCGGCCAGGTCGACACGTCCGTCACCGCCAACACGCCCCTGTACGCGGTGTTCACCAAGAACGGCGCGAAGACCTACGTGGCGTCGAACCTGACCGGCTCGCCGCTCACCGTGACGTTCTCCGACGGCCGGACGCTGACCGTGCCCGCCGGCAGGACCGCCACGACCGGCGCCTACACGTGGGTCGGCGGCGGCGGGATCAGCAACCCGCCCACGTCGCAGCCACCGACGTCGCAGCCGCCCACGTCGCAGCCCCCGTCGTCCCAGCCGCCGACGTCGCAGCCGCCGGTCGGGTCGAACCTGTTCTACCTGCGCAGCGGGCCGGCGCTGAACACGACGGCCGGCACCGCGGCGGGCACGCAGACGGTCAGCGCCGCCAACGGCAACTACGACGGCACGCCGCACAACCCCGTCATCTACACCAAGTGCGGCATCACCGGCAGCACGAACGGCACGGCGACCGCGTTCACGCTGTACGTCGACGCCGCGAACACCGTCGGGCAGGGCATCCAGGTCCGGGTGTCGTACGACCTCACCAACAACGGCAGCTACGAGCGGGTGGAGACGTACCGGTACTTCGCCACCGACCCGGTGCCGGGGACGGAGACGTACACGCAGGCGGTGGGCCTGGCGTCCTCCTCCGGCAGCCTCGGTGCGATGAGCAACGGCTGTGTCCGCCTGGAGGTCTGGAACGCGATCGGCAACGCCGCGACCACGGTCCGGATCGACGCGTCCGCCGCCAACGGCAACCAGTCGACGCTGCGGATCCCGTACACCGTGTGAGTCCGTCCTGAGGTGAGTTCGTCCTGCATGGCGGGCCGGCAACGAGTCAGTGCCGGCCCGCCATGTTTCAGGCTGACCGGCACCGCTGCTGGGTTTCGCGCATCTGTCGTCGTCGCTGTCGTGTCGTCCTTGCTGCCGTTGCTGCCGTTGCCGTTGTCGTTGGCGTGGTTGGCGTCGGTTCAGGAGGCGGCGAGCTCGGCCGGGCCGTCCTGGACCACGGTCGCCTGGGCGAACGCGGAGTCGAGCTGGGCGCGCAGGGCGTCGAGCTGGTGGAACTCGCTGGAGCTGAACGACTCGGAGCCCTCGGCGGCGAACACGTGGTCCGTCTCGGCGGAGGAGTGGTCGTAGGAGGTGAAGTCCGACTCCTCGTACTTCGCGCCGCTCGGGTCGGTGTACGACACCTGGTGGCCCTGGTCGAAGGAGGTCGACTCGGCGGCCGCGTGGTCCTGCTCGTACACGCCGAACTGCGCGTCGTAGTTCTGCTCGCTCGCGTCGACCTGGTGCAGCTGGTCCAGCGACTCGTGCTGCTCGCCGGTCTCGATCTCGCCGTACTCGCTCATGTCATGTCCCTTTGTATGTCGGTGGTTCGCGGTGTGTTCCTTGCGATGCACCAAACATTACGGAGCCGCTGACCTCGCCGAATCCCGGGAACGTGCCACTGCCGCCGGGTCACCGGTCTGCCCGAGGGTGACCATCGACAGGGCCGTGCTCAGCTTCGCGTGCAGCGTGGGATCGAGGGTCAGCAGCACGTACAGCAGCGCCCAGCCGAGACCGACGACCTTCGCCCAGTCGTGGAACGTCTCGGAGAAGTCGAGCCACGGCTGGGCCAGGTACACCGCCGCGAGCGGCAGCCCGGCGAACACGGCCGTGCGCGCGATCTCGGCCGCGACCGCACGCCGGCCGCGCCGCACCGGCGCCGGCGCCGCGACCGCCGCGACGCGCCGCAGCCGCCCCAGTTCGCCGGTGGCGAGCGCGCCGGCGTTGTGCCGCAGCGCGTCCTCCACCCGCCGCCACGAGTCGGCCGACGCCGGCGCGGCGACCAGGAACTTCAGCTGCCGCACCGCCCGGGCGGCAGCACGGCCGCCGTCGGTGAGCTGCCGGTGCGTGTCGGGGTCGACGAGCCCGAACGACACGGGGAGGTCGCGCTCCAGCGCCTGCGCGATCCGCTCCAGCCGCCACAGCCAGAACTGGCGCCAGAACAGGTCGTTGCGCCGCCCGTGCTGCCGCAGCTCGCCGAGCATCGCGAGGGTCTCGCTGAGCGCCGCGGCGCGAGGTTCGCTGCGCAGGTGCCGGCGCATCGCCCGGGCGGCGGGGATCCGGCACACGGCCGCGGCGGCGAGCCGGGCCGTCGCCGTCCCGGCGAGCGCGGCGAGCGTGCCGCCGGCCAGGGCCGTCCAGCCGCCGAGCCGGTAGAGCGCGGCGCCCGCGACGGCGAGCGCGACGATCAGCGGCGCCGCCCTGGTGACGGCGAGCCGGCCGGAGTCGGCGCGGGTGTAGCGGAACAGCCACCGTCGCAGGGCCAGGTAGTCGAGGCCGGCGGCGGTGGCACCGGCGAACAGCGCCCACCCGGCCGGCAGGCCGGTGGCCGTCGCGGCGATGCGGGCGAGGACGACGGCCGCGGCGGCGGTCGCCAGGTAGCCGGCCGTGAGGCGGGCCACGACGTTCGCGCGCTCCCACAGCATCGTGAGGACCTCGTGGTCGAGCCGGTTGCCGTCGACGACGGCCCGCATCGCCGGGGTGGCCGCCGCGACCACGCCGTCGAGTGTGGACAGCAGCGGCAGCGTCCCCGACCGCCAGGACTCCAGCGCACCCAGGTCGGCGCTGCGGGTCCGCCGTCTGAGCACCCACAGTGGACCTCCGGTGCGCCACCACAGCCTCCGGTGTCTCCCGCGAAGCCACGACGGGACCGTGGCGGCCGGACCGAGCGCGTCGAGCGCCGGCGTCCACAGCCGTTGGCGTTCGTTCAGCCAGGACTCCCGCTCGCGGACGAGCTCCGTGGCCCGGGTGGCGGCGGGCAGCGCGTCGACGAGGTCGCGCGCCTCCCTGGTCCGGTCCAACCAGGTCAGTGTCGTCAACCGGGCGGCGACCAGTTCCACGTCGGCAGGGTCGGCCGCCACGGCCCGGTCGAGCCAGCCAAGTGCCTCTTCGTCGCGGTCGTCGGCCGACAGCTTGCCGGCGAGCTCCTTGATGATCTGGGGGTCCGGGGTGGCGACCGCGGCGGTGGCGAGGATGTCGATGGCGGCCGCCGTGCCGCCCCGCTCCTCGGCCTGCCGGGCCTGTGCCAGGACCGCGGCGGCACGGGCGGCCGCGTCCATGAGGTCGGCGGCGTCGACCGTGGCCAGCGGTCCGATCAGCTCCCCGACCGGCAGCGGCGTCCACCCCCGCATCGCCTCGTTGTCGCGGAGGCGCGACCGCCAGCGCAAGGCCGGCAGCGGGCCACCGGTGCGCCACCACAGCGGCCGGTGCCAGTCCGCCACGATCCCGGGCCGGTCGTGGGCATCCACGGCCGACGCGGCGAGCCCCGCGTCGGCGCACGCGGTGGCCACCACCCGGCGCAGCTCGCCGGCACGGGCCGTCCCGGCCGGGAGACCCGCGACGAAGCGCATCGCTTCCGCCGGTCGCTGCATCCGGGTCAGCAGGTGCCCCTGCTGCGCGAGGATCCCGATCGGGCTCGGGTCGACCGCGAGTCGGCGGTACAGCGCGAGCGCGGCCCCGTGCCGGTCGAGCGAGTCGGCGATCTGCGCCGCGAGCCGCAGCAGCAGGGGATGCGTGGTGTCGCGGCGCAGCGCACCGGCGAGGACCGCCGCGCCGTCCGCCAGATTGCCGCCGGCGGCCAGCCGCGTGGCCGCGCGGCTGGCGGCGAGCGCGGCGCGGTCCTGGGCGGTGCCGTTGACGATCCGGGTGAGCAGCGCCGCCAGGTCGACCGGTGCCGGCGAAGGCGGTCCGGCCGCTTCGACGAGGTCGGCGAGGATCCGCTCCTCGACGCGCCGTCGCCGCGCGCGCAGGAACGGCAGCGGGCCGCCGGTGCGCCACCACAGCCCGCGCCGGCCGGTCGCCTCGGCCTCCACCGCCAGCACCGGCAGGCCCATGTCGTCGTAGGTCCCGGCGCGCAGGGTGCGCTGCGGGCTGGCGCCGAGCACGGCGAGGGCCTCGACGAACCGTCCATGGTCGCGCAGGGCGATGTTGCGGTCGGTGATCACGGCCTCGTCGTCGGGGGCGACGCGGTGGGCCTCGGCGAGCAGGGCGAGCGCGCAGCCGTCCCAGCCGATCGCGAACTGCGCCCCGGCGAGCGCGCGCAGCAGATCGGGGTCTGAGGGGCCCGTGATCAGGGCCTCCGCCAGCAGGTGGGCGGCATCGGCGTGATCGCCGGCGGCAGAGCAGAGCTCCGCCGCTTCGAGGACCGCTGCCGGTCCATTGCTCGACATGGCGGTAAGCATCGAGGGTCGCACGTGTTGAACGAAAGCGGTTCACCTGAAGTATCGAAATATCCGACCATCCGGTGAATGTTTCACGGCCTTCCAGCGTCGATGCGTCCTCCGGTCGCCGGTTCGTTGCCAGGTGCCGCTCACACACCGTGCAATCCAGAGCAGTGAATGCCTTCTGGAGAGAGGTTCCATGAATCGACGACGAAGACTGGCGCTCTGGCTCGCCGCGGCGGTCGCCGGAACGGGCACGGTGGTCATCGCGGCGGACCCGGCGGCCGCGCACGGCGCGATGATGGTGCCCGGCAGCCGGACCTATCTGTGCTGGAAGGACGGCCTGAACGCCACCGGCGCGATCCAGCCGAAGAACCCGGCGTGTGCGGCCGCGGTCGCGCAGAGCGGGCCGAACTCGCTCTACAACTGGTTCGCGATGCTGCGCTCCGACGGCGCCGGACGCACGAGCGGGTTCATCCCCGACGGGAAGCTCTGCAGCGGTGCCGCGACCGTCTACGACTTCTCCGGCTTCGACCTGAACCGGTCCGACTGGCCGCTGACCCACCTCACGTCAGGCTCCACAATCGAGTTCGACTACAGTAACTGGGCTGCGCACCCGGGCACGTTCTCGTTGTACGTCACCAAGGACGGCTTCGACCCGACGCGGCAGTTCAACTGGTCCGACCTGGAGTCCACGCCGTTCCTGCAGGCGACCAACCCGCCGCAGGTCGGCTCGCCCGGCACCAACGACGGGCACTACTACTGGACGGGCCGCCTGCCGTCCAACAAGTCGGGGCGGCACATCATCTACTCGGTGTGGTCCCGCTCGGACAGCACCGAGACGTTCTACGGCTGCTCCGACGTCATGTTCGACGGCGGCCACGGCGAGGTGACCGGCGTCGGCACCACCGACCCCGGCCCGTCGACCTCGGCGTCGGTGTCCCCGTCGGCCACCCGGTCGGCGTCCGCGTCGCCCTCGTCCGGCGGGTCGTCGCCCGCGGGCAACGCCGGGTGCACCGCCACGTACACGCTGACCAACAGCTGGCAGGGCGGCTTCCAGGCCGACGTCAAGGTGGCCAACACCGGCACCGCACCGGTCAACGGCTGGCGCGTCGGGTGGAGCTGGACCGGCGGGCAGCAGGTGAGCCAGGGCTGGAACGCGACGGTGACCCAGTCGGGCACCGCCGTCACAGCGACCAACGTGAGCTGGAACGGCACCGTCCCGGCCGGCGGCAGCACCAGCTTCGGCATGCTGGTGAACGGCGCCGCGGGCAGCGCGCCGCAGCTCACCTGCAGCGCCAACGGGCAGAACCCGCCGCCGCCCACGTCACCGTCCGCCTCGGCGTCGGTCTCGCCGTCGGCGTCCACGTCGTCGGGTCCGCCGCCCGCCGGCTGCACCGGCGCCGCCTTCTGCGACGGCTTCGAGAGCCAGACCGGCGGCGCGGTGTCGGGCGCCTGGAGCGTCTCCAACGCCAACTGCTCCGGTACCGGCACCGCCACCGTCGACACCACCGTCGCGCGCAGCGGCGGCAAGTCGGTCCGGATCGACGGGAAGGCGGGCTACTGCAACCACGTCTACGTGCGGCCCACCCAGGATCTCAGCGGGCTGGGTTCGGTCTGGTACGGGCGGCTGTACGTGCGTCACACGACGGCGCTGCCGGCCGCGCACGTGGCGTTCGCCGCGCTGAAGGACAACGCCGACGGGGGCAAGGACCTGCGCCTCGGTGGGCAGAACAGCGCCCTGCAGTGGAACCGTGAGTCCGACGACGCGACCCTGCCGGCGCAGAGCCCGTCGGGCGTCGCGCAGAGCCGCCCGCTGCCGACCGGGCAGTGGAACTGCGTGGAGTTCATGGTGGACGGTCGCGGGCTGCTCACGACGTGGCTCAACGGCACCGCCGTGCCGGGTCTGCAGGTCGACGGGGTGCCGACCGCCGACATCGACCAGCAGTGGCTGTCGAAGGCGTGGGCGCCGCGGGTCAGCGACCTGCGGCTGGGCTGGGAGAGCTACGGCGTCGGCGACGACACCCTGTGGTTCGACGACGTGGCCCTCGGTGCGTCGAGGATCGGTTGCTGAGTGCGTGACGCGGCCATGACGTACACGGGACGCAGCGCCGACGGAGCATCCGGGCGGCCGTAGAACCAGCCTGACCGTGATGCACACCGAGGCCGGCGAGCGCGAGCGCGTCGGCCTCGGTCTCCACCCCTCGGCGACGACCGTGGCGCCGCACGTCACGCTTCGATCTGTGGTGCAGGGCACGGCGCGGTTTGGTGACAGTACGTCGATCGCTTTCCTGACGCCGGACATCGAACCGGATCCCTACCGTCATGCGGGACACCGACGCGGAAGAGGGAATCATGGGACTTTTCAAGCAGTTCAAGGACATGCGCAACGTTGCCGCCGCCGCCCCGGGCATGGTCGCCCAGGCCCAGCAGACCAGCGCCGCCGCGCAGGCCTACGCGGCCCAGCAGCAGGCTGCCTACGGCATGCAGGGCTACAGCGCCGCCAATGCCTACGGTGCCCCGGTCGCGACCGGTATCGCCGCCGACGACCCGCGGCTCGCGCCGATCGCCGGCGTCGACCTGGTGATGTACGCCCGCATCTCGAAGGCCGCCTCGCAGGAGGGCCTCAACGTCGACGGCCTGCTGCTGAAGGCGCAGTCCTTCGGCGTGCCCGCCGAGGCGTGGAACGAGGCCGCCACCGGCTGGCCGGCCCGCATGCGTGGCGACACCCAGCTCGCCGTGCACTACGGCAACCTGTTCGGTCAGGTCTGACACCCGTGGGCCTCTTCGGTGACCTCCGCCGGCTGAACCAGCAGGCACGGGCGATCGGCGCGACCCACGACCCGGCCGCCCAGATGCGCGCCGGCATGGCGCAGATGCAGCAGGCCCAGCTCAGCATGCAGGCGCAGACCGCGAACCTGGAGCTGGAGCGGACCGGTACACCCGGCGCGGCGACGATCCTCGGGCTGGTCGACACCGGCACACGGATCAACATGGTGCCGCTGGTGCGCCTGAACCTGCTGGTCGAGCACGGCGGCAGACCGCCCTACCCGGTGACCGTCGAGACGATGCTGCCCCTGCACGCGTCGGCGCAGGCAGGGATCGGACAGCGGGTGTCCGTGAAGGTCGACCCGTCGCGCGCGGAGCGGGTGCTGGTCCGCTGGGGCCTGCCCGTCTGATCTCGCTGGTTCAATGATCTCGCTGTTTCGCTGATGTACCGCTGCGCCCCCGGCACACTCGCCGGGGGCTGTTCAGCGTCTGGGGCTGTTCAGCGTCTGGGCTGCTCAGCGTTTCGACGGCTGCTGCTCAGCGGCCGGGGCTGGTCAGCGTCTGGGAGCTGCTCAGCGGCCGCCTCTGCGGCCGACCCTGGTCTGTGCGGAGAACGCGGCGGCGCCGGCCGGGCGGCCCGCCGTGGCCGTGCCACCGGTCGGGCGACCGGCGGCGGCTGCGCCGCCGGTCTTCGCCGCGCTCCCGCTGGTGGCCCCGGCGCCGGCCGCCGTGGACGGCTGGCGCTGACCTTCCCGCTGGTTTGCCGGCCGGCGACCACGACGGCGGCCGCTGCCGGCCTCGCCGCTGTCCTCCCCGGTCCGGCGTGCTGCGGCTTCTCCCGACCGGCGTCCTGCGGCTTCTCCCGACCGGCGCGTGCCGGTGTCGCTGCCCGGGCGGGCCGTGGGTTCTCCGGTCCGGCCTGCCGTGGTCGTCTGTTCGGTGGTGCGCCGGCCGGACCGCGCCCGCCGGCCGGCGTGCTCCCCGGTCTCCGCCGTGTCCGCCGGTGCGGCGCCGCGGCGGGTGGTCGTGCCGGCGACGCTTGAGCTTGTGGCTTGTGCTGCGCCGGCGCCTGCTCCACGGCGGCGTCCCGGGCGGCCGCGACCGGCGGTGCGCGGGGTGTCGGTGCCGTCCTCGGCCCGGGCGCGGCCCTGCTGCCGGGGGACGGTGACCGGCTCGGCGGGCGGCTCCTGGAACGTGCGCTCGCCCGGGGCCAGCTCGGTCAGCAGCGAGTCGCCGGGGCGCAGCCTGGTGATCGTCGGCTTGATCCCGGCCTCGCGGGCCAGCTGCCGCACATCACCGGTCTGCTTGTCGGTCATCAGCGTGACCACGGTGCCGCTGGCGCCCGCCCGGGCCGTGCGGCCCGACCGGTGCAGGTAGGCCTTGTGCTCCGCCGGCGGGTCGGCGTGGATGACCAGCGCGACGTCGTCGACGTGGATGCCACGCGCGGCGATGTCGGTCGCGACCAGCGTGCGGGCGCTGCCGTCGGAGAACGCGGTCAGGTTCCGGTCGCGGGCGTTCTGCGCCAGGTTGCCGTGCAGCTCCACGGCCGGCACGCCCGCGGCGACCAGCTTGCGCGCGAGGGTCTTCGCGCCGCGCTTCGTGCGCGTGAACACCACGGTCCGCCCCGGCGCGGCGGTCAGCTCGACCAGCACCGGGAACCGGTCCTCGTCCCGCAGGTGCAGCACGTGATGGGTCATGTCCACCGGCGGCGCCGCCACCGGGTCGACACTGTGCGTCACCGGGTCGTTCAGGTACCGGCGGACGAGCACGTCGACGCCGGCGTCGAGCGTCGCCGAGAACAGCAGGCGCTGCGTGCCGGCGGGCGTCGCGTCGAGCAGCCGGCGGACCACCGGCAGGAAGCCCAGGTCGGCCATGTGATCGGCCTCGTCCAGGACGGTGACCTCGATGTCGTCGAGGCGCGCGTGACCGGACCGCACGTGGTCGTCGAGCCGCCCGGGGCAGGCGACGAGCACGTCGACCCCGGCGCGCAACGCGGCGATCTGCGGATTGGCCCCCACGCCGCCGAACACGACCTGCGTGCGCAGCGACAGCGCCCGCGCGAGCGGGGCCATCGCGGCCTCGACCTGCGTCGCGAGCTCTCTCGTCGGCACGAGCACCAGCGCCCGGGGGCGCCCGGGGCGCCGCTGTGCCCGGCTCGCGGCGAGCCGGATCAGCACCGGCAGCACGAACGCATACGTCTTCCCGGAGCCGGTGCGACCCCGCCCGAGCACGTCACGGCCGGCGATCGCGTCCGGCAGCGTGGCCGTCTGGATCGGGAACGGCTCGGTCACGCCGCTGGCGGCGAGCGCGGCGACGAGCGGTGCGGGGACGCCGAGATCGGCGAAGGTCGCCGACGAGGATGCATGGATGAGGCGGCGGACCGCCATGAAGTCTCCGAACGTCTGAGGGGTCGTCCTGCCCGGCGCTGATGGTGGTGGTCGCGGCGCGGGGGCCGACAGTGCGGACCCATCGTACCCGAGACGATCACCTGGTTTGCGGCTCGGACGGTCCGGGTAGCTGCCTCCCCATGGCAGACATCGATGCTCGGACCGCGACCACCTACGCGCGGAATGCGTCCGATGAGCGTCCGCTGCGGGGCTACGCCACGGTCATGGCCGTCTTCAGCGCCGCCCTCGCCACGGCCGCCGGTGTTGCCAAGCTCACGGGAAAACGCCTCCCCGAGCGCCCCGCCCTGGCCGACGTGGCCCTGCTGGCCGCGTCCACCCACAAGCTGTCCCGGCTCATCACCAAGGACGCCGTCACCAGCCCGCTGCGCGCCCCGGTCACCCAGTTCGAGAGCGCCGCGGGCTCCGCGGAGGTCAACGAGACCCCCCGCGGCCACGGCGTCCGGCACGCCCTCGGCGAGCTTCTGACCTGCCCGTTCTGCACCGCGGTCTGGGTCGCGTCAGGCCTCGGCGCCGGCCTCGTGTTCGCCCCCCGAGCGACCCGCTTCGGCATGGGCGTAGCATCCGCGATCGCCGGCGCCGACTTCCTGCACCTGGCCTACTCCGCCGCGAAGAAGGCCGCCGGCTAGGCGCCGCTCACTGCTTGGTCGTGTCCCCGGCCCCCGTGTGCTGCTGCGCGGCGTCGACGGCCTTCTCGATCTGCTCCGTGTGCTTACCACCGGTCTTGTCGTCGATGATGTCGCCCACCTTCTCCAGCGCCGCGTCAACCTTGTCGTCGTGCTGGTCGGCGAGGTCCTTCACCCTGTCGAAGAAGCTGTTCACCGCTCGTCCCCCTTGTCCGTTTCCGCACTGTTCCCGTGCTCGTGCCACTGTGCCACGATCATGCCCGACCGCCCGCTCCAGGTCACCCGCCTGGTGCGGCTCCCACTTCCTGGCTGTTCCTGCCTGCCTGGTCCGGTTCCCGCTCCGGCTGTTCCTGCCTGCCTGGTCCGGTTCCCGCTCCGGCTGTTCCTGCCCGCCTGGTCCGGTTCCCGCTCCGGCTGTTCCTGCCTGCCTGGCGCGGTTCCTCCTTCCGGCTGTCTCTGCCCGCCCGGTGTGGTTCCCCCTTGCCGGCCGTCCTCCCGGCTGTCTCTGCCCGCCTGGTCCGGGTCCCGCTTGCCGCCGTCCTTCCGGCTGTCTCCGCCCGCCCGGTCCGGGTCCCGCTTGCCGGCCGTCCCGTTGCCTCGACGCGCTGGCTTGGCGACCACGGCGGCGTGCGAGGCCACGGTCCTGTCCGCAGCTCACTCCCGTCGCCGGCGCCTAGCGAGGCCTCGTCGTCATCCAAGGCCGCAGCGCCACACTGGTCGCCTCCTCCACCGCCGACCGCATCTCCTTCGGGTCGTGATGCGCCGGCAGGTCTTCCATCACCACCTGCACCGCCCCGGTCACAGCCCCGACGAAGGCCCCGACCAGCGCCCCCGCCTTGACCCGGTCCAGCTGCTCGGGGAACGCCTCGGCCAGGTGCGCCGCGATCTGCTGCTGGGCGTCCAACTGGATCTGCAGCGCCCGCCCCCGCACCGCCGGCACCTCTCGGATCAGTCGCAGCCGTAACGCCGCCAGCCGGTCGGTCAGGTCGTCGCTGTCGACGCCGGTCAGGTACAGGGCGCGGATCAGCACCTCGACCGGCGTGTCCTCTGGGTCACGGGCGGCTATCGCGTCGACCGTCGCCTGGACCCGGCGGTCGCTCTCGGGGAACAGCAGCTCCTCCTTGCTCGCGAAGTAGCTGAAGAACGTGCGCGTGCCGATGTCCGCCGCCGCGGCGATGTCGGCCACGGTCGTGCGCTCGTAACCGTCCCGCTCGAACAGCTCGGTCGCGGCGTCGACGAGGGACTGCCGGACTCGGGCTCGTTTGCGGTCACGAAGGCTCATGCCCACATCGTACCGCATCAACTGCCGACTCGCACTCATTGCAATTCTGCACTGGATGCAGCTATCGTGGTGGCATGATTCCTCCCACCGTCCTCATCTCCGGCGCCGGTGTGGCCGGCCCGACACTCGCCCACTTCCTGGCCCGCAAGGGGTTCCGGCCCACGATCGTCGAGCGCGCGAGCGGCCTGCGCTCCAGCGGCAACCCGGTCGACGTCCGAGGCCCGGCACTGCCCGTGGCGGAGGAGCTGGGCATCATGCCCCGGCTGCGGGCCGCCGCCACCCATGCCACCTCGATGCTCGTCATCGACGCCAAGGGCCGTCCGGCCGGCCGCATCCCCCTGCCGAGCTCCAGGAGCGCAGCGGGCAACAGTGAGGTCGAGCTTCCCCGTGGTGACCTCGCCGCGATCCTGCAGGAGGCCGCCCGCGACGACGCCGAGCTGCTGTGGGACGACACCATCACGTCGGTGTCCCAGGACGCGAGCGGCGTCGACGTCACGTTCGAGGGGGCCGCTCCGCGCCGCTTCGATCTCCTCGTCGGCGCCGACGGCCTGCATTCCACGGTGCGCCGGCTCGTCTTCGGTCCCGAGCGCGAGTTCGTGCGGCACATGGGCGTCTGGGTGGCGACGATGCCGCTGGACGGTCCGGCTGATCATCCGCACGACGTCCTGATGCACAACACACCCGGCAGGCTCGTGTCGATCCATCCGTCCACGGGCCGGGCGTTGGTCGCGTTCATCTTCCGCGGGCCGATGGTCGACGGCTTCGATCACCGCGACACCGCCCAGCACAAGCGCATCGTCACGGACGCCTATGCGGGCGCCGGCTGGCGGGTCCCCGAGCTCCTCGCCAGGCTGCGCGCGACATCCGACCTGTATTTCGACTCCGTCAGCCAGGTCCGCCTGCCGTCCTGGTCACGCGGGCGGGTGACGCTGCTCGGCGATGCGGCGTCCTGTGTCTCCCTGTTCGGCGACGGCTCGAGCCTCGCCATGGCCGGCGCGCACACCCTCGCGACCGCACTCGCGGCAAGCCCAGGCGACCATGCGTCGGCGTTCATGGCATACGAAGCAGCCCACCGCACCCGCACCGACGCCAAGCAGCGCGCCGCCGGTCTCGCCGCGACGATGCTGATCCCGAAGACGCGACTCGGCATCGCCACCCGCAACGTCGCCGCCCGCGTCCTGCTCTCGCGCGCCTGATCAACCGATGGGCGGCCGCCGGTGAACCGCCGGCTTCGGCTCGAACGATCTCACTACTGCTCTTGGAGGTGTCAGGTGCGCATCGCGGCGATCGTGTCGGCGGCTGCGAGCATCTGGGCGGCCAGAGGCTGGAGGCCGACCTGGACCAGGACGAGGCCGGTCGAGACGCGTTCGACGACCCCCCACTCCCAGATCGCGGTCTCGTCGAGCCCGGTGCGGGCCGCGAGCCAGCGCGAGCGGTCACGAGGGTCGGCCGCCATTAGCTCCACCGGGTCTTCGCGCATGATGACACCGAGGTCGTACTCCGCCTCGACGAGCAACCCGTCGGGGTCGACGAGGCGGAAGCCGTCGGGGGCGCGCAGCGTGTTCCACTCGTGGACGTCGCCGTGGACGAGGACGGCCCGTTCATCGTCGTGGGCGGCGACGCGGCGCTCGGCGCAGGCGAGCGCGTGCGCGACGGTGCGCTCGGCGCAGGGACGGTCCAGCCGCTCCCACGCCTGGGTGATGAAGGTCGCGAGCCACGCGCCTTTCGCCGCGCCCGTCGGCAGCCCGGCGTCCGGCGCCGGCCGCCACACCCGGCTCGCGACGTCACAAAGGATCTCGTGGCGCGTGGTGACCGGCAGCCCCAGCTCGAAGAGGCTCGGGCCCAGCTTCTCCAGCAGCAGCGCGTCCCGGCCCACGTCGTGCCGCAGCAGCCGCGCGCACCCGTCGCCGCCCGCGAGCCGCAGCACCGTCACCTCGTTGGCGGTCGCGTCGCCTGCGCGCGGCACGATCAGCTTCAGCACCGCGGGTGTGCCGTCGGCCATGGTGGCGTCGGCGACGAAGGCCTCGGTGGCGTCGGCGTACACCCGCCCGACGCGGATGGCCCAGTCCTCCTCGACCTCGGCGACGAGCTCGGGCAACTGCCGCAGCCAGTCGTGTGCCCCGGCTGCTTCCGCCTTCGCCCGTACCGTCGCCGGCAACGCCTCGTCGACCCACTTCGGCGGCCTGTCGTCCGGGCTCGTCACGATTCAGTCCTTTCCGTGCCGTCCGCACCTGGCACCGCCGGCGTCGGCGGTCGCAGCCCGGCGTGGGCCGGTGCCGGTGCCGGTGCAGCGGGCGCGGCTCCGGCCGGCCAATCCGCGCCCGTCGCCTGAGCTGCTCCGTCGACGTGCCTCGGCCGCTGCGATCCGTTCGGGACGGGAGGTACCTCCATCGGTCGGAGCCTGCCCGCCGGCCGGGCCGCGGGCAACCGCAATACGGCGCTGCGCTGACGAGGCCGGGGTGGCTCGGTCAGATGGTGGCGCGCAGGACGAAACCGCCGCCGTCGCGGTTGCCGATGGTCAGGGTGCCGCCGGCGGAGTCGACGCGTTCGCGGAGGCCGGCGAGGCCATGGCCCGGCGAGCTGTGGCCCGGCGAGCTGTGGCCCGGCGAGCCGAGGTCCGCGGAGCCGTGGCCGGCGGGGTCCCGGGGGACAGCGGCTCCAGTGGGGGAGGCGTCCGTTGCGGCGACCGGGCGGGCGGTGGGGCCGCGGCCGTCGTCGCTGATCTCGACGGCGTTGTGCTCCAGGCGGATCCAGCAGTGTTTCGCGTCGCTGTGACGGATCACGTTGGTGACGCCTTCGCGGACGACCCACGCGAAGAGCTGCTGCCGGGCAGGGTCGGCGGCCTCGGCGGTGAGAGGCACCTCGGCCTCGATGCCGGCGGCGTCCAGGGCGCTGCGCGCCGAGGCGAGCTCCGTGGCCAGGGACATCTCGCGGTACCCGGAGACGGCGGCGCGCACGTCGACGAGGGCCTCGCGGACGAGACGCTGGATCTCGGTGAGCTCGGCCTCCGCGCGGTCGGGGGCGATGTGGACCAGCCGGGCGGCAAGCTCGCTCTTCACGGAGACGACGGTGAGGGAGTGGCCGAGGAGGTCGTGCAGGTCACGGGCGAAGCGGTTGCGTTCGGCGGCGACGGCCAGCTGGGTGATCTCCTCGCGGGCCTCGGCGAGCTGCGCGTTGCGCTGCACGACGCGGGTGACGCCCCAGACGGCGAGGGCGGCGACCAGGACGGCGAAGGTGAGGTCGATGCCGCCGTCCCAGCCGGGCACGAGCTTCGGCAGGGCGGCGGCGCACGCGGCGGTGGTGAGGACGACGGACCAGGCGAGGCGCGGGCTGAGCGAAAACACGGCCATCACGCCGACGTAGACCAGCGCGGTGAGGCCCGACTCGCCGACGATGAGCGTGAGCGCCGCGGTGAGGGCGACCATGACCCCGAGCCGCCAGGCAGCGTTGGGAATGCGCATGGGGGCACCGGTGCGTCGCATCGCGGCGCGGGCCGCGACGAACGACATCAGGTAGAGCACGCAGAAGGCGAGCGCGGCGGTGAGGCCGGCGACGCGTTCCCAGACCTCCGGGCGGCGCCAGGCGTCGCCGATGGGACCGGCCATGTAGAACAGCCAGACCGCGGCCCACAGCCAGAAGAATCTGGGTGCGGACCGGCGGCTGGTGGGGTCACTCATGACGGACACGGTACCGACGGCTCAGGCGCGGGCGGTGTCGACGCGGAACCGGCGCAGCGCGACGAGCGCCAGCACGAGCGTCCAGCCGCCGAGGACGAGGATGGCCTGACCGTCGATGTGGCCGTGGTCGAGCGGGCTGCGGGCGACCTGGCCGGTCCAGTACGACGGGGTCAGCTTCGCGATCTGCTGCATGAAGCTCGGCATGAGCGAGACCGGCACCCAGAGCCCGCCGAACGCGGCGAGGGTCAGGTTGAGCAGCGCCGTGACCTGCTGGACGCCGTCGGGCTTCGCGAGGTAGCCGATGACGACGCCGAGCGCGGCGAAGGGCAGCGCGGACAGCCAGGCGCCGGCGAAGCACAGCACCCACTCGGTCGCGGTGAGCCGGATGTGCAGGCCCAGGGCGCCGATGAGGAAGGTGACGAGGGCCGGCGGGATGGCGACGAGCAGCGCGACGATGACCTTGTTGACGACGTACCCGCCGGGGGACAGGGGCGTGAGACGCAGGGTGCGGTTCCAGCCGAGGCCGCGCTCGACGGCGATGGTGCTGCCGCTGGTGAGGGCGGCCGTCATGGCGCCGAAGAGAGCCATGCTGACCATGACGTACTTCTTGGCGTCGGGGTCGCCGCCGACGGAGACGCCGCCGATGATGAGCAGGAGCAGGGCCGGCATGAGCATCGAGAAGATGACGACGCGCTTGTTCCGGACGAGACGGACGATCTCCATGCGGAGGTAGGTCGTGTTCACTTGCTGCTCCCGGCGGCGGTGAGGGCGATGAAGGCGTCTTCGAGGTTGCGCGCGGTGACTTCGACGTCGCGCGCGTCGGTGGAGCCGAGCAGGGCCCGCAGGGCGGTGTCGGAGTCGTCGCAGTGCAGCATGACGACGTCACCGCGGGTCTCGACGCGGTCGACACCCGGCAGGGCGGCGAGGCCGACGAGGTCGGCGCCGGGCAGGGTGGCGCGGATCGTCCGGCCGGTCACGGCCGCCTTGATCTGGGCGGCGGTGCCGTCGGCGATGACCTGGCCGGAGCGCAGCAGCACGATGCGGTCGGCGTAGGCGTCGGCCTCGTCGAGGTAGTGGGTCGCGAAGAGCACCGTGCGCCCCTGCGCAGTCTCCTGCCGCATCGTCGTCCAGAACCCGCGCCGGGTCTCGACGTCCATACCGGTCGTCGGCTCGTCGAGGACCAGCAGGTCGGGGTCGGCGACGAGGGCCATCGCGAAGCGGATGCGCTGCTGCTGCCCGCCGGAGAGGCCGCCGACACGCTGGTTGGCGAACTCGGCGACCCCTGCGCGTTCGAGCACCTCCGGCACCGGACGCGACCGCTGCTGCAGGGCGGCGGTGAGGCGCACCGTCTCACCCGCGGTGAGGTCCGGCAGCAGGCCGCCGCTCTGCAGCAGCGCGCCGACGGTGCCCTTCGCGATCGCCTTCGCCGGCGACTGCCCGTCGAGCAGGACCGTGCCCTCGTCGGGGCGCAGGAGGCCGAGCAGCATGTCGATCGTCGTGGACTTGCCAGCGCCGTTCGGGCCGAGGAGCGCGACGACCTCGCCGCGGCGGATCGTGAGGTCCAGCCCGTCCACGGCGGTGAGCGCACCGAACCGTTTCGTGAGGCCGGTCAACTGGACTGCTGCGTTCGTCATGCCAGAAGCATCGCCTGGTATCCATCCTGACGGATCTGTCCGGCGTCACCCGCGACCCCATGACGGATGTCATGCCGGGACGCGTGCCGGATCACCCGAACGCCCTGGCGCGCGTCCGTTGGGCAAATATTTCGTATCGTTATCGTTGCGTCCCCGTCCCTTACATCCGCATATGTACCGAAATGCTGCAACTCCTGTAGCCACCTTCGGCGTAGATGTCGGTCGTTCGGATGACCTAACGGGGTGGAGATTGCCTGATCTCGTGCCATACGATCGCTGTCCCATACCGTCGATCGAGCAGGTCACGTGCGCAAGCAGTTCTCCGTTCCCGAGCGACTCGGTGGCTTCGGCGCCCTCGCGGCGGTCGCCGCGGTGTGCTGGCCGGTGTTCACCGCGTCCACCGGTCTCGGTGCGCCGTGCCTGCTGTTCAAGTTCACCGGTATCCCGTGCCCGGGCTGCGGCTTGACCACCGCTGCCGTTGCGCTCGTGCACGGACATGTCGGCGCGGCCGCCGCGGCCAACCCCGGCATCTTCGGTCTCGCGGCGGTGACGGTCGTGACCCTTCCGCTGATCGCGCTGCGGCAGTTCGGCGTGATCGGTGCTCCGGTGCCGTGGTCCGACCGTGCCCGATCACGTATGGGACGGCTGATGCTCGTGGTCGCTGCCGTGAGCTGGGCCTTCCAGTTGCACCGGTTCGGATTCGCCTGAGCCGGGACGTTTCGCAATACCCCCAGTTGTTCGTCAAGGAGTTCCATGAACCTCGCATCCTGGCCCGTGCGCGTCGGGGCCTACATCATCGACTTGCTGCCGTACGTGGTGCTGGTTGGCATCGGCGCCGCAGTCGGGAACAACGGCGACGGAACGCTCAGCCCGATCTACTACGTGTTCCTGCTGCTGGGCCTGGTCTACCTCGGCTACAACCGCTGGTTCCTCGGCGGCAAGGGCCAGAGCCTGGGCAAGAAGGCCCTGGGCCTGTACCTGATCAAGGAGCAGACGGGCCAGCCGATCGGTGCCGGCATGGCGTTCCTCCGTGACCTCGCGCACATCGTCGACGGCATCTGCTGCATCGGCTACCTGTTCCCGCTGTGGGACCAGAAGAAGCAGACGCTGAGCGACAAGATCGTCGGTACGGTCGTCACCAAGGCGTAAGCCCGCCATGAGAAGCACCCCGGGTTTCCGGGGTGCTTTTTCATGCGCCCGGTAGCGTCGGCGTGATGAGGCTCGTGCTGGTCGCCGACACCCACGTACCGAAGCGGGCGCGTGACCTGCCGGCGCAGCTTTGGGTGGCGGTCGAGGCCGCCGACGTCGTCATTCACGCCGGTGACTGGGTCGACGAGCCGTTCCTCGACCGGTTCGAGGCCCGGTGCGCGCGGCTGATCGGCGTGCACGGCAACAACGACGGTCCCGCGCTGCGCGCCAGGCTGCCCGAGGTCGCCGACGTCGAGCTCGACGGGCTCCGGGTCGCCGTCGTGCACGAGACCGGGCCGGCGACCGGCCGCGAGCGGCGCTGCGACGCCCGGTTCCCCGGCCGGGACCTGCTCGTCTTCGGCCACTCGCACATCCCGTGGGACACCGTCACGCCCGCCGGCCTGCGCCTGCTCAATCCTGGCTCACCGACGGACCGCAGGCGCCAGCCGTACGCCACCTACATGACCGCGACCGTGGCCGGCGGGGCGCTCGCCGACCTGGTGCTGCACCGGGTGCTCAGAGCGCCTCAAGCGTGAAGTACCGCTTCAGTAACGGCAGCAGCGTCTGGTACGCGATGATCGTGTCGGGCTGCTTGTTGTCGTGCGACAGCACGATCGAGCCCTGCCGGACGTGCTGCTTCACCTCGGCGATGACCCGCCTGATGTGGGCGGCGTCGTCGGCGTCCTTCGTGTGGTTCCAGTCCGCGGGGTCGACGTCCCAGTAGATCGACGCCATCCCCAGGTCCTTCGCCTTCGCGATCAGGCCGGGGGTGAAGTTGCCGCCGGGTGCCCGGAAGTACCTGATCGGCACGCCCGGCGCGGCGGCGCGGATGGCCTCGTTGGTGCGCTTGAGGTCCCAGTCGATGTAGCCGGGATCCTTCTTCGCGAGATTGGTCAGGTGCTGCCACGAGTGGTTGCACAGGGTGTGCCCCTCGTCGGCGATCCGCCGCACCAGGGCCGGGTTGTCCCGGGCGCGGAAGCCGACCAGGCAGAACGTGGCCTTGACGCCGTTGTCGCGCAGCAGGTCGAGGATCTTCGGGGTGTTCACCGGGTCGGGCCCGTCGTCGAACGTCAACGCGACCGCGGTCGTCCCGGTGCGGCTCTGCGAGCCGGCGGCGCCGTGACCGGTGCCCGGCGGGCGGATCACGAACGTGCCCTCGGGCCCCTGCACCGTCGACGCGCTCGCCTTCGGCGACGGCTTCCCGGCCGGCGACTTCGACGCGGACGGGCCCGCCGACGGCGACGCCTCGGCCGTCGGGGAGGGGTCCGCGGACGCGGTCGGGGAGGGGGCGCCGGTGGCGGGCCGGGCGGCCTGGTGGTCCTGCTTCTTGTCCGGCCCGCACGCCGTGAGGGCAAGCATCGAGGCGACCAGCAGCGTGACCACGGACCTGAGTCGGGGCACGTCGAACGCTCCTTACAACTAGCGGCAAAACGCGATGCCCGGCCAACGTAGCCGAATCCGGGCATGATTCACATCCCCTGTAACGCGGTGAAGGCAGGTGAATACGTCGGGTGATGTGGCTCGATGCGGTCGTTACGGTGCCCCTGCAAGCTTCTACCGCGTCCACGCCGTGCCGGAGACCATCTCGACCGGCTCTGCCGCGAGCTTCGCGGCCGGTCGGCCGATCGGCGACGGACTGGCGAAGGTTCGCGACGCGCGGGTGGCCTCGCGATGTGCCAGCAGGTGCGCGGCCTGCGCCTACGCTCGCGGGCCTGACCTCATGACCGTTGGCCGGCGTGCGGTGACCAGCCGGTGGCCGCGGCCCAATCCTCCGCGACGACGATGACGAGGTCGACGACCGGGTCCTTGACGTCGCTGTAGACGCCGATGTCGTCGGGGACGCCGGAGAGGGCGTCGGCGAGGGCGGACTTGAAGGCGCCGTAGGCCGGGACGGCGGCGGGGTGGGCGCGGAACCAGTCGCGGAAGAGCAGGGCCAGGCGTTCGTTCGGGGAGCCGGTGCGCCGGACGTGCAGGTTGATGTCTGGGCCGGACCACATCCGCTTGGCCCATCGGGCCGGGTCGTCGGTGAGGCCGGCCGGCACGTGGTCGCGCTCGTACGGCAGGCGGGACAGGCCCACGGCCCGCAGCGGCGCGTCCAGTGGCGCGTCGAGGTCCGCCACGCTGACCTGCAGGTCGAAGATCGGTTTGGCGGGCATGCCCGGGATCGAGGTGCTGCCGATGTGCTCGACGGCGGCGGCGTGAGGGGCCAGGTCCTGCCGGAGGCGGGCGGCGAGCTCGAGGCCGCGGGCCGCCCAGTCCTCCCGCGGCGCGTCGACGACGATCGGCATCAGTGCTCCGCCGTGGCGTCACGCTTGGCCTTGGCGCGGCGTTTTCCTTCGTGCATCGCCTGTACGCGGGGCACGGGGATCGTGTGGCCCTCCGCGATCAGCGCGGCGTCGAGGCGCTGCGGGGGCGGCATCCGCTCGGCCCACGGGTCGGCGCCGGCGAGCAGGGCGGGCACGGTGTGGACGGTGAAGTCGGCCGGGGACACGTCGTCGAGGTCGTCCCAGGCCACCGGGAAGGAGACCGGCGTCCCCGGGCGCAGCCGTGGACTGTACGCGGCGGCGACCGTCGCGCCGCCGACCCTCGTCGGGTCGAGGAAGACCTTGCCCTCGCGGTCCTCGCGGATGAAGGCGGTCGTGGCCAGGGACGGGTCGAGGCGGGCGGCCCGGGCGGCGACCGCCCGGGTGGCGGCGGCGATGTCCTCCATCGGCGCGTGCGCGTCGATCGGCACGAACACATGCAGGCCCTTGGCGCCGCTCGTCTTCACCACGCTGTCCATGCCGAGGTCGGTGAGCACGGCGCGGATCAGCCTGGCCGCGCCGACCGCGAGCCCGAACGCGTCCGGCGCAGGCGGGTCCAGGTCGAGGATCATGTGGGTGGTGTGTGCGAAGTCGGGTGCCTTCGACAGCAGCGGGTGGAACTCGATGGAGCGCTGGTTGGCGAACCACAGCAGGGTCCGCCGGTCCTCGCACAGCCCGTAGGTGACGTTGCGCTTGGACGACTCGGCCCACACGGTCACCCGGGGCACCCAGTCGGGCGTGTACTTCGGCAGGTTCTTCTGCATGAAGGGCGGCTGGCCCCGCAGCACCCGCACCACCGACAGCGGCCGCCCGGTCAGCACCGGGATGATCTGCGAACGGACGGCGTCGAGGTAGTCGACCAGGTCGCGCTTGGTCGCCCCCGCCTCGTCGAACAGGGTCTGGTCGAGGTTCGTCAGCGCGACGCCGTCGCGCTCCTCGTTCGCAGCGGTCACCGCCACACCGTAACCCCCGTCCGGTCCCGACCCTGGGAACCTAGCGTCCTAGGAAACGTCAGGCGACGTGGCCCCGACCGCAGAACCGCGGCCGGGGTACGCCCGTCACCAGGAGCAGAACACGACGGCGCAGGCGGTCATGCCGCCTCCTCCAGCACCAGATCCATGTTGATCAGGCCGGCGGTGCTGACACCGGCGGCGGCCGAGGCGATGACCGTGGCCATCGGCTCGGTGACGTTGCCCGCGAGGTAGACGCCGGGGACGCTGGTCGTCCCGGCGGGACCGGAGGGGAGGTGCGTGCCCAGGGGCACGCCGTGTGCCTCGAAGGCGGCCGGTGCCAGCCCCAGCGGCTCGAGGAACGAGGCGCGCGCCGCGACCCGTCCCATCGCGACCAGGGCCTCGACCGGCACGACGGTGCCGTCCGCCAGGTGGGCGCCGTCCGCGCCGTACGAGACGACCTCGCCCTCGACGATCCGGATCCCGCGCCGGTCCAGCCGTGCCACGTCGTCAGGGGCCAGGGCGGGCGCGGTGTGCCGCAGCAGCGTGACCTGCGGGGTCCACTGCCGCCACAGCAGCGCCTGGTGGGCGGCCATGCCGCTGGTGGCGAGGACGGCGACCGGCCGGTCCCTGACCTCCCAGCCGTGGCAGTACGGGCAGTGCAGCACCCTGCTGCCCCAGTGCTCGGCGAGGCCGGGGATGTCGGGCAGCTCGTCGACGAGGCCGGTCGTGGCGAGGATCCGCCGCGCCGACACGGTCCGGCCGTCCGCCGTCTCGACGGTGAACCGCGGCGACGCCCCGGTGACGGTGGTGACGACGCCGTCGCGGATTTCGCCACCGTACTGGCTGACCTCGGCCCGGCCGATCGACAGCAGCTCCGCCGGCGGCGTGCTCTCCCGGCCGAGGTAGTTGTGCACGTGGCCGGCGGGCGCGTTACGGGGCTCGCCCGCGTCGATGACCAGCACCCGGCGGCGGGCCCGGGACAGGGTGAGCGCGGCGCTGAGGCCGGCCGCGCCGCCGCCGATGATCACTACGTCGTAGTCGTTGTCCATGCCACGAGCGTCCGTCGCCCTGGCGCCATCCGCAATGCCTGTTGCCGAAACAGCAAGAATGCGTCCTCAGGTAGGACATGGGACCTACCTGACGGGGGCGATCAGGTCGGTCGCGGAGGGGGATGCCGTCGTCGCGCCGCGGGTGACACGGCGGTTGATCGGCGCGTTCGCGTACGGCGGGGGTGGTCCGCCGCGGCGGGTCATGAGGCGGCGCCGGGGCGGATCAGGCCGCTCTCGTAGGCGAACGCCACGGCCTGGACCCGGTCGCGGAGGTCGAGCTTGGTGAGCATGCGGGAGACGTACGTCTTCACCGTCGCCTCGCCGAGGAACAGCGACGCGGCGATCTCCGCGTTGGACCGGCCGCGGGCGACGAGCCGCAGCACGTCGACCTCCCGTTCGGTGAGCGTGGCGAGCTGCGCGGCGGCCCGCGGGTCGGCGACGGGGGAGGCGGCGTACGAGGCGATGACCCGCAGCGTCACGGCCGGGTCGAGCAGCGCCTGGCCGGCGGCGACGGTCCGGACGGCGTGGACGAGCTGCTCGGGCGGCGCGACCTTGAGCAGGAAGCCGCTCACCCCGAGCCGCAGTGCCCGCCGGACGGCCTCGTCCTCGTCGAACGTGGTCAGGATGATCACCTTGGTGGGGCCGGCGGCGAGGATGTGGCCGGCGGCCTCGATGCCGTCACCGTGGGGCATGCGGACGTCGAGGAGGACGACGTCGGGGGTGGTGCGGCGGACCTCGTCGAGCGCGCGGACCCCGTCGGCGGCCTCGCCGACGACCTCGATGTCGGGCTGGTGGTCCAGGAGCATGCGCAGCCCGGCGCGGATCATCGCTTCGTCGTCGACGACCACGACGCGGATCATGGCGTGGCGCCGAGCGGTGACGGCGCACCGAGGAGCGACGATGTGCCGAGTGGGAACGTCGCCCGCACGGTGAAGCCGCCGGGTCGCGCGCCGGCGGTGAGGGTGCCGGAGAACACGGCGACCCGCTCCCGCATCCCGATCAGCCCGTGCCCGCCACCGTCACCGTCACCGGCGGACGGCGACGGCGACGGCGAGGTCACGGCGTTGTCGACTGTGAGCGTCAGCCGGTCCGCGGTGCAGTGCAGGTGCACGCTGGTCGCGGCGGTGCCGGCGTGGCGCAGGACGTTGGTGAGCGCCTCCTGCAGCACCCGGTAGGCGGAGATGTCCTGGGCGCGGGGCACGTCGGTGAGGTCGCCGTCGACGGTCAGCTCGACGGGCAGCCCGGCGGCGCGGACCTCGGCGACCAGGTCGCCGGCCCGGGCGATCGACGGTTGTGCCGCGGTGGGCGAGGGTGTGTCGCGCAGGATGCCGACGAGGGTGTGCAGCTCGCGGACGGACTCGCGGCCGAGCCGTTCGACGCCCTGCAGCATCTCCGCCTGTGGTGTGCCGGCCGGCAGGGTGGCGCGGACGGCGCCGAGCTGCAGGACCATGACGCTGATCGAGTGGGCGACGGCGTCGTGCATGTCGCGGGCGATCCGCTGCCGCTCCTCGGCGACGATCGCGTGCTCGCGGGCGTCGCGTTCGGCGTCGAGGGCGGTGGTGAGCCGGGCGAGCAGCTCGGCGCGGTCCCGCAGCCGGCGGGCGAGCAGGCCGACGCCCCATGCGCCCCAGCACAGCAGGCCGAAGAACAGGTTCTCCCAGGCCATCGCGGCGAGCCCGCTGACCGTGGACCCGGCGGCGCGGCCGGCGATCCACGTGCCGAGGCTCGCCATGAGCTGCGCGGCGAGCGGGGCGGGCCAGGACCCGGACGGCCAGAACGCGAGCGGCCGGGATCCGGACGGCCAGAGGCCGGCCTGCCGGTAGCCGGCCCAGCCGGGCGCGAGGAAGAACCCGAGGACGGCGGCGCCGGTGGGTCCGTTGAGCCCGCCGGCGACCGCGACCGGGAAGGCGGCGGCGACGACGGCGGAGCCGGCGATCGGGAAGCGGCCGGCGAGGGCGGTGCCGGCGACGACGGCGGCGAGCGTCGCGGCGGGCACGGCCGGCGCGGCGGAGAACGCGTTGTCGAGGAGGATCTCGGCGACGCCGATGACCGCGAGGGTGGCAGCGGCGGCCCCGGGCACGAGAGCGGGCAGGAGGGTGGCCCGGGACGCGAGCGTGCGGTGCATGGGGAGATCCTATTGCCGCAGTTCAGGGCCTCGGGTCGGCCGTGCGGCGGACATCGTGACGGTGCCGTGTCCGTCGCGCGGCGGACGCGGGTCGAGACGCCGGACAGCAGACCGGGGGGAGGGCCGGACCATAGCGTCTGCGGCATGAACGAACACGCAACCAGCCAATACGCAACCATGGCCCACCGGGTCCTTCCATACGCCGCCGGCACGTCGCTGATCGCGGGTGCCGCCCTCTTCTTCGCCGGCCTTGCCACGTCCCCGCCGAGCTCCGGCGACGACAAGGCCGCCTACCTGCAGTCCCTGGCCGCCGACCCGTTCCAGACGCAGTTGTCGGCGCTGCTGCTGCACTACGGCAACCTGTTGATGGGTGTCGGTCTGCTGGCGCTGCCGCTGCTCGTGCGGGGCCGCCGGGGCGGTGTCGTCACGCTCGTCGGGGCGCTGCTCGGGGCGCTGTTCCTGACGGAGATGTCCGGGGCGCTGCTGTCGGACTGGTTCCACATGGAGATCGGCCGGAACCTGCCGGTCGAGCAGGCGGTGGCGCTGTCGGACAAGGTCCTGGCGCACCCCGCGCAGCAGCTCGCGTTCAGCCCCGGCCCGCTGGTGTCCGTGGCGCTGCTGCTCACGTTCGTGGGGCTGGCCCGGGCCGGTGTCATCGGCTGGTGGTCGCTGGGCGGGATCGTCCTGGGCTATGCCGGGCTGCTGTTCATGCCGTACGACACGCCGATCCTCCCGGCCCTGGGGACGCTGCCGATGCTGGCCGTGATGGCGTTCGCCGGCTGGCGGGTCGTCGAGCGGGCCAGGCTGGTGGCGCCGGAGCTGGTCGGCGTCGCGTAGCGGACCGGACGACCGGCGGGCCACGCGACGGTGCACAGCACCGGAGCCGCCCGCCGGTCGTAAGGTGTCTGAATGGTCGACGTCACTTTCACGCCCCGGAAGGCGGTGGGTCTGCGCTCCGAGCGCGGACCCGTCCTCGCCTCGGTGATGCTGACCACGGGGCTCGTCGCGCTCGACAGCACGATCATCGCGACCGCCGTGCCGTCCGTCGTCCGGGAGCTCGGCGGGTTCTCGCAGTTCCCGTGGCTGTTCTCGGTGTATCTGCTGACCGCGGCGGTGACGACGCCGTTGTACGGCAAGCTGGCCGACGTCGTCGGCCGCCGCCCGGTGATGTTCGCCGGGATCGCCGCGTTCCTGGTCGGTTCGGTGCTGTGCGGGTTCGCGTGGAGCATGCTGACGCTGATCGTGTTCCGGGCGGTGCAGGGCGTCGGTGCCGGCGCGATCCAGCCGATGAGCATGACGATCATCGGCGACCTGTACACGGTGGAGGAGCGCGCCAGGGTGCAGGGTTACGTCGCCGGGGTGTGGGGCGCGTCGTCGGTGGTCGGCCCGGCTCTCGGCGGTGTGTTCGCGGACTACCTGTCGTGGCGGTGGATCTTCTTCGTCAACATCCCGGTCGGGCTCGCCGCCGTGTGGATGCTCGTGCGTCACCTCAAGGAGCGCGTCGAGCGGCGCGCGCACCGCATCGACTACCTCGGCGCGTCGCTGCTGGTCACCGGCTGCACGCTGCTGATCCTCGGCACCCTTGAGGGCGGGATCGGCTGGGCGTGGACGTCGGCGCCGAGCGTGGCGATCTTCACCGGTGGCGCCGTGCTCATGGTCGCGTTCTGGTTCGTGGAGCGTCGCGCCGCCGAGCCGGTCCTGCCGCTGTGGGTGTTCCGGCACCGCATCCTCGTCGGCGGCAACCTCGCCGCGCTGGTCGTCGGCGCGTTGCTCATCGGGCTCACCTCGTTCGTGCCGAGTTTCGCGCAGGGTGTACTGGGTGCGAGTGCGGTCGTCGCCGGTTTCGTCGTCGCGGCGATGACGCTGGGCTGGCCGCTCGCCGCGACCCTCGCCGGCCGTGTCTACCTGCGCATCGGGTTTCGTGACACGTCCCTGGCGGGTGGCGCGGCCATCATCGCCGGAAGCGTCATGTGCGCGGTGCTCGGCCGGCACGCCGGCATCGGCTGGCTCACGGTCGCCTGTTTCGTCATCGGCGTCGGGCTCGGGCTGATGTCGAGCCCGATTCTCGTCGCCCTGCAGTCGGTGGTCGGCTGGGACCGGCGTGGCGTCGTGACCGGCACCAACATGTTCTTCCGGTCGATCGGCAGCGCCGTCGGTGGGGCCGTGTTCGGCGCGATCGCCAACACGACCCTCGACCGGCGGTTCGCGGTGGCGCCGCCCGGGGTGCGGGAGCGGCTGAGCGGCGGCGCCGACGCGACCGACGTGGTACTCAAGGCGAAGGGGACCCAGCCGGCCGTCCTGGAGTACGTGCGGGGGAGCCTGTTCGCGGCGACCCATCACGTGTTCATCGCCCTGGCCTGCGTTGCGGTCCTCGGTGCCGGTGCGCTGCTGCTCATGCCGCGCAGGACCGAACCGCTGCCGTGATCCGACACACGGTAGATCCTTTTCCTACCGGTCAGGTGGGTACGATCGCCGCCATGCGCTCCAGGAACCTCCTCCTCGCCGCCGGTCTCACCGCGGCCCTCGCCGCCGCTGCCGGCTGCGCGCCGGCCGACGACACTGCGACTCCGGCCGCCTCGGGCGGCTCCAGCTCCGGCGGAGCGAGCTGCGCCCCGGCGAACCTCAAGACGGTCGCCGCGGGCAAGCTCACGATCGCCACCGACGAACCCGTCTACGAGCCGTGGTTCAAGGACAACAAGCCCGAGTCCGGTCAGGGCTTCGAGTCCGCCGTCGCGTACGCCGTCGCCACCAAGCTCGGCTACAGCAAGGACCAGGTCGCGTGGACCCGGGTCACGTTCAACAACGCGATCGCCCCGGGCAAGAAGACGTTCGACTTCGACGTCAACGAGTTCTCCATCACCGACGAGCGGAAGCAGGCCGTCGACTTCTCCGCCCCGTACTACGACGTGACGCAGACCGTCATCGCGCTGAAGTCCTCGAAGATCGCCGGTGCGAAGAGCGTCGCGGACCTCAAGGGCGCCAAGCTCGGCGCGCAGGTCGGCACCACCAGTTACCGTTCGATCACCGAGGTGGTCAAGCCGTCGGCGCAGCCGCAGGTGTACAACAACAACGACGACGCGAAGAAGGCCCTGCAGAACGGGCAGATCGACGGGCTCGTCGTGGACCTGCCGACGGCGTTCTACATCACCGGCGCGGAGATCCAGGACGCGCAGATCGTCGGGCAGCTGCCGCAGCCGTCGGGCACCCCGGAGCAGTTCGGTCTCGTGCTCGACAAGGGCTCGTCGCTGACCGGCTGCGTCAGCCAGGCCGTCGACGCGCTGCGCGGCGACGGCACCCTCAAGACGCTGGCCGACACGTGGCTGTCGTCGGTGCAGGGCGCGCCGAAGCTCTCCTGATGACGTTCAAGCCCAGCCCGTTGCAGCTGGAACGCGACGCGTACCGCCGCCGGCAGACGACCCTGTCGGTGGCGGTCGCGGCCGCGTCCACGCTCGTCGTCGGGGTCCTGCTGTACGTGGCCGTCACCGGCGCGCCCGGCTGGGCCCGGTTCCGCGCCAGCTTCTTCGACTGGGACGTCGCCGTCGAGTCGCTGCCCGAGGTGCTGCGCGGCCTGTGGCTCAACGTGCGGCTCCTCCTGGTGTGCGCGGGCGCGGCCGTCTCGCTCGGGCTCGGCATCGCCACCCTGCGCACCGTCCGGCCCGCGGTCTTCTTCCCGCTGCGGGCCCTCGCGGCCGGCTACACGTACACCTTCCGCGGGCTGCCGCTGATCGTGACGCTGTACCTGTTCGCGTTCGGGGTGCCCGGGCTGCGGCTCAGCGGCACCCCGTCCGTGCTCGTGCTCGGCGGGATCGCGATCGTGCTCACCTACGGCGGTTACATCGCCGAGGTGTTCCGGGCCGGCATCGAGTCGGTCCACCCGTCGCAGCGCGCCGCGGCCCGCTCCCTCGGCCTCACCTACCGCCAGACGATGCGGCACGTGGTGCTGCCGCAGGCGGTCCGGCGGGTGGCGCCGCCGCTGCTCAACGACCTGGTCGCGATGCAGAAGGACGTCGGGCTGATCTCCCTCGCGGGGCCGATCGACGCGATCCGGGCCGCGCAGATCGAGACGGCCGGGTCCTACAACTACACGCCGTACGTCGTCGCCGGGGTCCTGTTCGTGCTGCTGGCGATCCCTGTCGTCGCGGTCACCGACTGGGTCACGCTGCGCGCCGCCCGCCGCCAGTCAGGAGACAACCGGCTGTGACCCTGCTGTCCATCACCGGCGTGCACAAGCTCTTCAACCGCAACCCGGTGCTGCGTGGTGTGTCCCTCGACGTCGCCGAGCACGAGGTCGTCGCGCTCATCGGCGCCTCCGGCTCCGGCAAGTCGACGCTGCTGCGCTGCGTCAACCTCCTGGAACAGGTCGACGACGGCACCATCCACCTCGACGGCGAGGACATCACCGACCCCCGCGCCGACCCGGACAAGGTCCGCCGCCGCATCGGCATCGTCTTCCAGGCGTTCAACCTGTTCCCGCACCTGAGCGTCCTGGACAACGTGACGCTCGCGCCGCGGCACGTCCACAAGCTGCCGCGGCCGGAAGCCGAGGCCAAGGCCCTCGCCCTGCTGGAGCGGGTCGGGCTCGCCGGCAAGGCCCGCGCCTACCCCGACCGGCTGTCCGGCGGGCAGCAGCAGCGGGTCGCGATCGTCCGCGCGCTCGTCAACGACCCCCGGCTGCTGCTGCTCGACGAGGTCACCTCCGCCCTCGACCCCGAACTGGTGGGGGAGGTCCTCGCGCTCATCCGTGACCTGAAGACCGACGGCGTCACGATGGTCCTCGCCACCCACGAGATGAGCTTCGCCCGCCAGGTCGCCGACCGGGTCTGCTTCCTCGACGGTGGTGTCGTCGTCGAGGACGGCCCGCCGGAGCAGGTGTTCGGGGCGCCGCGCGAACCCCGCACCCGGCAGTTCCTGCAACGCATCACCGAAGCGGGCCGCCTGTAGAACCGCTGCCGGTGCGCCGCCGGTACCGGCGAAAAACCGCGTGCACCGGGTGGGTGGCTCCGATATGTTGCGGCGATGACCATGACGCATGCTCTCCTCGCGTCGGCGGCGATGCCGGCGGTGCTGGCCATGCGCCTGCGCGCCCGGCGTCGCGCCCTGGTCCGCCAGGTGTGACGCACGTGTAGAGCGTCGCCACCCGAGCCGCGCCAGGGCCCTCCGAGTCCATCTTCGGAAACGGACGGGCCGCGATGCCGCCTGTCCGTGTTTCGCCGCCCGACGTCGTGGCGGCAGACGGGACCACGGTCATGGCGCCATCCACCCGCAACGCCCATGTCAGAAGCCGTCGCGTGTACGGCCAGAACCTCCTCACCGCACCCGCCGCCGTCCGGCGGCTCGTCGACGCCGCCGGGCTCGACCCGTCCACGCTCGTCGTCGAGGTCGGGGCCGGCCGCGGGCACGTCACCGCCGCGCTCGCCGAGCGGTGCCGCAGGGTGATCGCCTACGAGGTCGACCCGGGGCTGGCGGCGGCGCTGCCGGCCCGCGACGGCGTCACCGTCCGGGTCGCGGACTTCCTCGCCGCGCGGCCGCCGGCGGCACCCTTCGCGGTCGTCGGCAACATCCCGTACGCGCTGACCTCCGCCGTCGTCGACTGGTGCCTGCACGCTCCCGGCCTGACCGGCGCGACGCTGCTCACCCAGCTGGAGTACGCCCGCAAGCGCACCGGCGACTACGGCCGCTGGAGCCGCCTGACGATCGCGACCTGGCCCTGGTGGGACTGGCGGCTCGCGGGGCGGGTGCCGAGGGAGGCGTTCCGGCCCGTGCCGCGGGTCGACGGCGGCATCCTGCGGCTGACCCGCCGCCCTTCGCCGCTGGCCCCGGCCCGCGGCTACGCGGCGTTCGTGGAGCTCGGGTTCAGCGGGGTCGGCGGCTCGCTCCACGCGTCGCTGTGCCGCCGGCACGACCCGCGCCGGGTCTCGGGTGCGTTCCGGGCGCTGCGGCTCGCCCCGGACACGCCGGTCGGGCTGGTCTGGCCCGAGCAGTGGCTGACCCTGTTCCGCCTGCTACAGCAGCGTTCGCGTTAGCGTGTAGCCGGCCGTGGCGGCGGCGAGTCCCAGCACCAGGCTCGCCGCCACATACGCGAACGCCCGCCGCGGCCGGCCCTCCTCGACGAGGCGCAGCGTCTCCAGGCTGAACGTGCTGTAGGTCGTCAACGCGCCGCAGAACCCCGTCGCCAGCAGGGTCTTCACGGCGGTGGGCACCGTGTCGCCGGCGCCGGTCAGCGTCCCGAGCAGCGCGCTGCCGAAGACGTTGACGATGAGCGTCCCGAGGGGTGAGCGGTCCTTGAGCGCCCGTTCGGTGAGGTACCGGGCGGGTGCCCCGACCGCCCCGCCGATCAGCACCAGCAGCAGCGTCACGCGGGACGCCTGGTCGGACGGGCGGTCAGGCGGGCGGTCAGGCGGCGGGCGGACCACACGCCGAGGGACACGGCCGCCATGGCGGTGACCAGTGTCCCCACGACATATGCGGCCGCGATCCAGGCGGCGCCCCGGGAGGCGAGGACGACGGCGTCGACGGTGTAGGTGGAGAACGTCGTGAAGCCGCCGAGGACCCCGACCCCGAGCAGCGGTCGCAGCAGCGGGTGCCGGCCCTCGACGACGACCACGAGGACCCCGATGAGCAGGCAGCCGGTCGCGTTCACGGTGAAGGTCGCCCACGGCACGCCCGTCCCGGCGTCGTGGGGCAGCAGCAGGGCCACCCCGAACCGGGCGGCGCTGCCCGCGGACCCGCCCACGGCGACGGCACCGAGGACGTGTGAGGGGCGTGCGGACATCGGGTCAGGGTACCTGCCGGCCGCGCGAAGGCGGCCCGCCCCGGCGGGACCGTGGCCGCCCTCATCTGGGGTGGCGGCGGGGTCAGCCCGCTTCGGGAATCCGGGTGATGATGGTGAAGCCGCCGGCGGGGACGAGGGCGCGGATGCGGCCGGCCGTCGTCGTGTAGTGCTCCAGCTCCTCGCCGCCGGGGTCGTTGACGGTCACGGTCGCGGCGCCCTCAACGGCCCGGCCGGCTCTGCCTGCCAGGTCGACGTCGCAGACGCGGGTGCTCGTCGCGACGCTGCGCAGCAGGGTCACCCGCGCTCCATGCAGCGGGTCGCGCAGCGTCAGGCAGCGGATCTCCCCGTCGTCGCGGCAGCTGCCGGCCGTCGTCGTCGTGTCCGGGTCCGCCTCGGCGATCCGCGCGACCGCCGCCGCGTGCGGGTCCGCGTCCAGGGCCAGCATCGCCAGGAGCCCGTGGATCGTCGACTCCGCGCCCGCGTCGCGGTGCACCACCCCGCGGCGGCCCAGCTGCCGCGGCGTTCCGTCGACGATGTCGACACCGTCGTAGGTGCGGCCGGTCGCCGGGTCGTACATGGGCGCGCCGGCCGGGTTGTTGCCGAAGAACCACGAGCCGGCGATCCCCGCCAGGGTCGACAGCGCCGGGCGGCCCGTCACCCGCGCCGTGGTCAGCAGCGACTCGACGCGCGACTGCGCGCCGTACGACAGCTGCACCCCGTCGATCGTCAGCGCCTCCCGCGCGCCCGGCACCGCGACCCGCAGGTTGTCCGGCCCGCCCTCGACCAGCAGGTGCGGGGTGAACGACGCGGCGTCGGCCAGGGCGGCGTCGCGTGCGGCCAGGTCACCGGCGACCTCGTACACGCGGGCCAGGCCGGCCGGTGCGAGCCCGGCCCACGCGTGCCAGGCGCTGCGGGACAGCGCCGACGGGAGCACCGCCCCGAACGGCCACGTCCACGGGGTGCCCGTCCGCATCGCCGTGACGCCCTCGGCGAGCTGCTCGACGAGCTTGCGGGCGTCGTCGTCGCCGGTGCAGCGCGTGTACGCGCAGAGCCCCAGCAGCGCCTCGCCGGTGAGGTCGGCGCCGTCGCCGATCAGCCACGCCGGGGTGGCGGACTCCTCGACGACGCGCCACTGCCCGTACCGTGGCAGCACCTGCCGCCGGATGGCGCTCATCGCCAGCCGGAGCCGGCGGCGCAGGAACGCCGCGAACTCCGGGTCGCTTCCCTCCTCGCTGCTGGACGCACTGCTGGACGTGCTGCCGGACGCGGCGCTGAATGCCGCGAAGCCCTCGCCGAGCGCCCACACGGTGCGGGCCAGCCACGCCGACTCGCCCCCGTCGGACGGGTCGGGGCTCTCCGCGGGGATGCCGCTGCGGTTGAGGGTGCCGTCCGGCTGCTGCCACAGCACGACGTTGCCGTGGGCAGGGTCGCCGGGGTCGTCGTCGGTCTCGTCGTCGTGGACGGTCTGCAGGTAGCACAGGCCGCGCAGCAGCTGCCGGGCGGCGTCGCGGCTGGTGTCGGCGCCGGTCGCCTGCCAGTGCCGCACGTAGACGACGGCGGCGCGGGCGATGTCGTCGGCGTTGAACGCGCCCTGCGTGTAGTGGCCGTTGTCGGGGTCGACGGGCCCGCCGCCGACCGGGAGGTAGCTGCCGTCCGGGAGCCGCTCGGCGTAGGTCCACACGACCTCGACCGCGGGCTCCTCGGCCAGCCGGAACGTGGTGTGCCCCGGCTGCGGCGGCGGGGTGAGGCGGACCCGCAACGAGTCCAGATGCGCGAGATTCGTCAGCACGCGTGCCCAGTACCCGACAAGTCCGTATTTATGCCACTATCGGTTGACTGTGAGCTCGCCCAGCTCGGACCAGTCGTCCTGGTCGACGGTCGCGTTGACGATCCGCGGGGTCGCGGCGAGGTACTGCGGCAGGGTCCGCTGCGCCTCCTTGAAGTGGGCCGACTGGACGTGCGCGCCGCCGGCGTCACCGTCGCGGAACGCCTCGACCAGCACGTATTCGTTCGGGTCGGCGAGGCTGCGGGACCAGTCGAACCACAGGCAGCCCGGCTCGGCCCGCGTCGCCCGGGTGAAGTCCCCGGCGATCTCCGGCCACCGCTCCGCGTGCTCCGGCAGCACCTGGAACTTCGCCGTAATGAAGATCATGACATCTCCTCCTGTGTGATCAGCGGAATGCGACCCGTGCCTGGCGGCTCGGCTCCAGGACCATCACCTTGTAGGGGCAGGCCCGCCCGGTGATCGCCTCGTACGCCTTGACCGCCCGGTCGGCGGCGTCCAGGGCCTGGGCGAGGGGCGTCTGCCCCTTGCCCTTGTTGCGAAACAGCGCGCCGTAGAACGCCGAGGCGAACACGGTGCCCTCGTGCCAGCCCACCCGGGTGGACGTGCCGATGTAGACGATCTCACCGTGCAGGCAGTCGCGCAGTGCCTTCTGCCAGGCGCCGATCCCCGTCTTGCAGCCGTCGGCGAGCACCGCGCTCGCGTTGAGCCCGTGCCCGCGCTCGGCCGCGTAGTCACCGAACTCCTGCAGCGCCAGCATGGTCTTGCCGTCGGTGCTGCTGAACGTCGGCGTCTCCGCGTGGTCGCCGTGCGCCATCACGTGCAGCACGTCGCACGCGGCTGTGAACGCGGCGAAGATCGTGTCCGGGTCGCGGGACCGCACGAAGTCGATGTCGACGATCGGGACGGGTAAGCCGGCGTTGATGCTCTGCAGCGTCGACTGCACGAACGCCATCGACGCGTCGAACGACTGGTCGAGCCCGATGTCGAGCAGACTCACCCGCCGGTTCCGCATAACCCGCAGCCCCCCTCGCTCCGGTCACATTGTGCTTCAGTCCGGCAGGACGGGCTTCTCCCACACCGAGACGTGCTGGGCGCTCTCACTCGTGAAGGGCTCCTGCTGCCAGTTCGCCCAGCGCGCGAGCGGCCGCAGGCCCGCCATCTGCGCCATCAGGTCCAGCTCCGCCGGCCACACGTACCGGAACGGGATCGACCGGAACCCGCCGCGGCCACCGGAGATCTCGACGTAGTTCGAGCTCATCGACTGGGTCGCGACGTCATAGTGGTCGTACGCCCAGCGGGTCTCGCTCACCAGGAACGGCACCACGTCCTGCCCCGGCGGCAGCCGCCGCAGGTCGGGCATCATCACCTCGACGACGAACCGCCCACCCGGCTGCAGGTGCGCGGCGACGTTGCGGAAGCACGCGACCTGCGCCGCCTGCGTCGTCAGGTTCATGATCGTGTTGAAGACGAGATACGCGACGGCGAACGAAGCGTCCACCCGCGCCGTCGCGAAGTCCCCGATCGTCACGCCGATCGCGTCGCCGCCGGGCTTCTCCCGCAGCCGGGCCACCATCGCCCGCGACATGTCGATCCCGTGCACGGGCACCCCGCGGGCCGCGAGCGGCAGCGCGATCCGTCCCGTGCCGATGCCCAGCTCCAGCGCCGGCCCGCCGTCGGCGAGCTCGACGAGGGTGTCGACGGCCGGCTCCACGACCGCGGGGTCCGCCATCTCCCTCGACGACTCGTCGTACCGGGCCGCGACCCGCTCCCCGAAATAGCCGTCCTCATCGATCATCGCCGGACCCTATCGCGGTCGTCCGTTTTCGGTACCTCAGGGGCACGGTTTCCGGTTCCGGCCGGGGGTCCGCCGCCGCGGCCCCCGGTGCCGGTGCCGCGGTGGTCAGAGCTGGCCGGTCCGCTCCCGCCAGGCCCGCTCCTTGACGATCCACTCGTTGTCCTGCGGGAACTCGTCGATGCTCGGCACCCGCCGGACCTCGACCTTGCTGCCAGGGAACTGGGGGAGCCGCTTGGCCCACTCGACCGCCTCGTCCTTCGAGGCGACCTCGAGGAGGTAGAAGCCGCCGAACAGCTCCTTCGTCTCCCCGTACGGCCCGTCGGTGACGACCGGCGTCTCGCCGTCGAAGTGCACGACCACGCCCTGCGACGGGTCGTCGAGGCCCTCCGCCGCCAGGAGCACCCCGGCCCGGATCAGCTCCTCGTTGAACCTGCCGACCGTCTCCAGCATCTCCTCGAACGGCGTCTCCATCATCTTCGCCGTCGACTCGTCGCTGCCGCGCATGATCAGCATGTACTTCGCCATCGTGGTTCTCCTCACAGTGAAGGTCGCGTCTCGACCCTCTCACCCCAAGGTCGAACGACCCCCGCGGGGATCGACAAGCCACTCCGACTTTTTTCCGCACGCCGTCCCGGCCCGGGTTTCCGCGCCGTCCCGATCCGGGTTTCCGCACACCGTCCGGTCCGGGTCGATCGACCCGGACCGGGACGGGACGCGTCAGTCGACCTCGACCGCGGCGGCGGCGAACTGGGCCGAGTACAGCCTGGCGTAGGCGCCGCCGGAGGCGAGCAGGGACGCGTGGGTGCCCTGCTCGACGATCGTGCCGTGCTCCATCACGAGGATGAGGTCGGCGTCGCGGATGGTGGACAGGCGGTGGGCGATGACGAAGCTGGTCCGGCCGGCGCGCAGGGTGGTCATCGCGCGCTGGATCAGGACCTCGGTGCGGGTGTCGACGGAGCTGGTCGCCTCGTCGAGGATGAGGATCGTCGGCTCGGCGAGGAACGCCCGGGCGATCGTGATGAGCTGCTTCTCGCCCGCCGAGACGCCGGCGCCCTCCTCGTCGATGACGGTGTCGTAGCCGTCGGGGAGGGTCCGCACGAACCGGTCCGCGTGGGCGGTCTCGGCGGCCGCGACGATCTTGTCCTGGGTGGGGTGGTCGGCGCCGTACGCGAGGTTCTCCGCGATGGTGCCCTGGAAGAGCCACGTGTCCTGCAGGACCATGCCGATCTGCTCGCGGAGGTCGTCGCGGGTCATGGTGGCGATGTCGACGTCGTCGAGGAGGATGCGCCCGGCGGTCAGGTCGTAGAAGCGCATGACCAGGTTGACGAGCGTGGTCTTGCCGGCGCCGGTGGGGCCGACGATCGCGACCGTCTGGCCGGGCTCCACGGTGAGGGAGAGGTCCTCGATCAACGGCTCGTCCGGCTTGTACCGGAAGGAGACCCCCTCGAACGTCACCTTCCCCCGCACCTGGGCGGGGCGCGACGGCTTCACCGGGTCGGGCGACTGCTCCTCGGCGTCGAGCAGCTGGAACACCCGCTCGGCGGAGGCGACACCCGACTGCACCAGGTTCGCCATGCTCGCGACCTGGGTCAGCGGCTGGCTGAACTGGCGGGAGTACTGGATGAACGCCTGCACGTCACCGAGCGACAGCGACCCCGACGCGACCCGCAGGCCGCCGACGACGGCGACGAGCACGTAGTTGAGGTTGCCGATGAACATCATCGCGGGCTGGATGAGCCCGGAGATGAACTGCGCCCGGAACGCCGCGGCGAACAGGGCCTCGTTGTGCTCCTCGAACGCCTTCGCGGCCTCGGCCTGCCGGCCGAAGATCTTCACCACGGAGTGCCCGGTGAACATCTCCTCGATGTGCCCGTTGAGCTTGCCGGTGCTGGCCCACTGCTTCACGAACTGCGGCTGCGACCGCTTGCCGATGCGCATGGTGACCAGCACCGACACCGGCACCGTGACCAGGGCGATGATCGCGAGCAGCGGCGAGATCCAGAACATCATGCCGAGGACGCCGACGATCGTCAGCAGCGACGTGAGCAGCATGCTCAGCGACTGCTGCAGGGTCATCGCGATGTTGTCGGTGTCGTTGGTGGCGCGGCTGAGGACCTCGCCGCGCGGCTGCTGGTCGAAGTAGCTCAGCGGCAGCCGGGACAGCTTCGCCGACACCTGCTCGCGGAGCCGGTAGACGGTGCGCTGCACGACGACGGTGGTCAGCCGGGCCTGGAGCAGGCCGAGGATCCAGGCGCCGAGGTAGACCACGGCGACCCACAGCAGGACCCGCTCGAGCCGGCCGAAGTCGATGCCCCGGCCGGGCACGACGTGGTCCATGGCGGCGAGCAGGTCGGCGAAGCGGTCCTGCCCGCGCTCCCGCGCACCCGCGACGGCGTCGGCCTTGCTGATGCCCGCGGGCAGCTGACGGCCGACGATGCCCTCGAAGATGACGTCGGTGGCGTGGCCGAGCAGCCGCGGCCCGACGACGGAGAGCACGACGCTGCCGATGCCGAAGACCAGCACGGCCGCGACGAGCAGCCGGTCGGGTGCGAGCATCCGCAGCAGCCGCTTCGAGGAGCCCTTGAAGTCGTCCAGCTTCGCCGGCGGCCCGCCGGCGCCCATCATCATCCGCCCGGGCCCGAACGCGGGCGGCGAAGGCCGCGACCCGCCACCCGGCCCACCAGGGCGCCCCGGTCCGGTCATGCTGCGGCCTCCTGTTCGGTGAGCTGGGAGAGGACGATCTCGCGGTAGGTGGCGTTGCCGTCCATCAGCTCGGTGTGGGTGCCCGTGCCGACCACGCGGCCCTCGTCGAGCACGACGATGGTGTGCGCGTCGCGGATCGTGCTGACCCGCTGCGCGACGATGACGACCGTCGCGTCGGCGATCTCGGCGCGCAGCGCGTCGCGCAGCGCGGCGTCGGTCGCGTAGTCCAGGGCGGAGAACGAGTCGTCGAAGAGGTAGACCTCGGGCCGGGCGACGAGCGTCCGGGCGATCGCGAGCCGCTGCCGCTGCCCGCCCGAGACGTTGGTGCCGCCCTGCGCGATCGGCGCGTCGAGCGCCTCGGGCATCGCCCGGACGAAGTCGGCGGCCTGTGCGACCTCCAGGGCCCGCCACAGGTCGGCGTCGGTCGCGTCGGGCCGGCCGTAGCGGAGGTTGGTCGCGACGGTGCCGGAGAAGAGGTACGGCTTCTGCGGCACCATGCTCACCGTCGCCGACAGCAGCGCCGGGTCGATGTCGCGCACGTCGACGCCGTCCACGAGGACGGTGCCGCCGGTCGCGTCCATCAGGCGGGGGACCAGGTTGAGCAGGGTGGTCTTGCCGGCGCCGGTGCTGCCGATGATGGCCGTCGTCTGCCCGGGCCGGGCGGAGAGGTCGATGCCGCTGAGGACCGGCGACTCCGCGCCGGGATAGCGGAACTCGACACCGCGCAGCTCCAGCTCGCCGTGGCGGGGGAGCGCGGTGACCGGCTTCGCCGGCACCACGACGCTGGACTCGGTGGTGAGGACCTCCTGGATGCGCTCCGCGCACACCTCGGCCCTGGGGATCATGACGAACATGAAGGTGGCCATCATGACCGCCATGAGGATCTGCATCAGGTAGCTGAGGAACGCGGTCAGCGCCCCGACCTGCATGCCGCCGGCGTCGATGCGGTGCGCGCCGAACCAGAGCACGAGGATGCTGGAGGCGTTGACGACCAGCATCACGGTGGGGAACATCAGCGACATCAGCCGGCCCACGGCGAGGGACACGTCGCGCAGGTCACCGTTGGTCTTGGCGAACCGGACCCGCTCGTGCTCGTCGCGGACGAAGGCGCGGATCACCCGGATGCCGGTGATCTGCTCGCGGATGACCCGGTTGACCAGGTCGATGCGCTCCTGCATGAGGCGGAACAGCGGCCGCATCCGCACCACGATGACGGCGATGATCCCGATCAGGATCGGGACCACGACCAGCAGCAGCGCCGACAGCGGCACGTCCTGCACGAGGGCGAGGATGATGCCGCCGACGCACATGATCGGCGCCGTGACCATGAGCGTGAAGGTCATCAGCACCAGCATCTGGACCTGCTGGATGTCGTTGGTCGTGCGGGTGATCAGCGACGGGGCGCCGAACTGCCCCACCTCCCGCGCCGACAGCTGCTGCACCTTGTCGAAGATGCCGGCGCGCACGTCCCGGCCGAGGGCCATCGCGGTGCGGGCGCCGTAGTAGACCGCGGCGGCGGAGCAGACGATCTGCACGAGCGTGACGGCGAGCATCCAGCCGCCGATGCGCATGATGTAGCCGGTGTCGCCGGTGACGACGCCACCGTCGATGATGTCTGCGTTGAGGGTCGGCAGGTACAGCGTCGCCGTGGTCTGCACCAGTTGCAGCAGCACGATGAGCCAGATCGTCCTGCGATACGGGCGCAGATAGGTCTTGAGCAGTCGGATCAACATCGTCAGGCGTCTCCCCCGGAGGTGTCGGTCGGGCGGATGAGCAGGCCGTCGAGCAGGACGGCGACCACGCCGTCGGCGTCGAGCTCGCCGGGCTCGGCCAGCTCCGGCCGGACCGACGCGATCACGAGCAGCACGAGCATGCCGGCGGTGGTGGCGGGGCTGCGGCGCAGCAGCGCCCGGTCGGGCTCGATGAGGGCCTCGACCGCCTCGGTCAGCACCCGGCGGCCTTCCATCAGCTGCTCGACCTGGCGCCGCCCGGTCTCCATCGGCAGCGTGCGGGCGACCATCATGAGCTGGACATTGGCCTCGAACCGGCGCAACAGGATCGCCGCCGCGTCGCGCATGCGCTCCCGCAGAGGTGCCCGCGGGTCGATCGCGTTGAGGTCGCGCAGCACCGCCTCCTGGTCGAAGGCGGTGCCGAGCGCGGCGAGGATCAGCGACGCCTTGTCGGGGAAGACACCGAAGATGGTGCCCTCGGCGACGCCCGCGGCCTCGGCGATCTGTTTCGTGGTGACCGCCGCCCCGTGGGTGCGCAGCAACGGGATGGTCGCGGCGACGATCGCCGCCCGCCGCTCGTCCGGCGACAGCGCGGGAACGCGCCGGCGCCGGGCCCGCACGGGCTGCTGCTGGTTCACGCCGGTCACCCTACTGAGCGAGCACTCACTCGGACAAGCGAATAAGCGCTGAGCGGAACATGCCGCGCACGCGGGATGCAGCCAGCGGCACGCGCAGCTGTGCGAGCGCAGCGAGCATTGGGGGTCCGGGGTGAGAATCCCCCGGCGGGCCCCGCCGCGGCAGCGGTGGGGAGGTGAGCTTCGGCGGAGCCGAATGCGGGTAACAGCTGACAGCTAACAGCTAACGGCTACCGCACGGCAACCGGGTGTGATCGCGGCGGACACCTCAGTGTCCGGACCCTTGTGGAGCACAGTCGAGTCTGGGGGACGAGATGACGACACCTGCTCACGACGAGGAAGCCCGCCTCGCCGCGCTGCACAGTTACGGCGTCCTCGACGGCCCCCGCCCCGTGGCCCTCGAGGACCTGACCCGCCTCGCGTCGTCGATCTTCAACACGCCGATGTCGGCGGTCTCGCTCATCGACCGGGACCGGCAGTGGTTCGCCGGCAGCACCGGCCTCGCCGACACCGAGACGTCCCGCGACGTCTCGTTCTGCGCGCACACCCTGCCCGAGCGGCGGCAGCTCGTCGTGCCCGACGCGCACGTCGACCCGCATTTCCGCACGTACCCCAACGTCACCGGCGACCCGCACATCCGCTTCTACGCGGGCTCCCCGCTCGTCGACGAGGACGGTCACGCCCTCGGCGCCCTCTGCGTCATCGACGACCGCCCCGGCGACCTCGGCCCCCGCCAGCGCGAGGCCCTGGACACCCTCGCCGCGCAGGCCGTCGGGCACCTGTCCCTGCTGCGCAGCCGGCTCCTGCTCACCGAGCTCGGCGACGAGCTGGCCCGCGCGACCCAGCGTGAGGAGGACCTGATCGCGACCGTGTCGCACGAGCTGCGCACCCCGGTCGCGGCGATCCAGGGCTACCTGGAGCTCCTCGCGGAGGAGGAGCAGCTCGCCGCGTACGCCCGCCTCGTCGAGCCGATCCAGCGCAACGGCGAGCGGCTCGTCCGTATGGTCGACCACCTGCTGACCGGCACCCGCCCCGCGCACGCCCCGACCGAGCTGCACCGCACCCAGGTCGACCTGGCCATGGTCGTCGAGGCCGCCTGGCGCGCCTGCCGCGCCCTCGCCGAGCAGCGCGGGGTGGCCCTGTCGGCGGTCCCGCCGCCGGCCCGGGTGATCGTCCGCGCCGACGTGACCCAGCTGACCCACGCCGTGCAGCAGCTGGTGCGCAACGCGGTGCTCTTCACCCCGTCGGGCGGCGACGTCTCGGTCTCCGTCTTCGACGGTCCGGCACCGGCCGTCGAGATCGCCGACACCGGCGTCGGCGTCCCGGCCGACGAGCTGCCCTACGTCTTCCAGCGCTTCTACCGCGGCCGCCACGCCCGCCAGCAGGCCGTCCCCGGCGTCGGGCTGGGCCTGCACATCGCCCGGCAGGCCGCCAACGCGCACGGCGGCACCGTCACGCTCAGCTCGGCCGGCGCCGGCACCACGGCCCGCCTGACGCTGTCCGCATAGAGCGCACGGTGGAACTTTCACGGCCGGGCCGAAGTCCCGCCGTACCCGCGACGTCGATGCTTGCCAATGGCGGGAGGCCGTGGGAACACTGCGCTCACCTCATGTGAGGAGGAGCACATTGCGCCCAGTGTGGAGCGTCTTGGCGGCCCTTGCCGTCGGCGCTGTCGCGGTCCTCGTGGTGCCCGCCCCGGCGAGCGCCCACGGTGTCGCGATGGTGCCCGGCAGCCGCACCTACCTGTGCTATGTGGACGGTCTGCGGGCCAACGGCCAGATCGCCCCGTCCAACCCCGCCTGCGCCGACGCCGTCGCGCAGGGCGGTCAGCAGCCGCTGTACGACTGGTTCGGCGTGCTGCGCTCCGACGCCGGCGGCCGCACCACCGGCTACATCCCCGACGGCCAGATCTGCGGCGCGGGCACGACGAAGTACGCCGCGTACAACGCCGCCCGGACCGACTGGCCCACCACCCACCTGACCGCCGGCGCCACGATCCAGATGCGCTACAGCAACTGGGCCGCGCACCCCGGCACGTTCCACCTGTACGTGACGCGCAACGGCTGGAGCCCCACGACGCCCCTGGCGTGGGGTGACCTGGAGCCGTTCTGGAGCGCGACCGACCCGCCGCAGTCCGGCCCGCCCGGCGCGCTGAACTACTACTCGTTCAACGCGACGCTGCCGTCGGGCAAGACCGGCAAGCACATGCTGTTCATCCAGTGGGTCCGCTCGGACAGCCAGGAGAACTTCTTCAGCTGCTCCGACATCGTCTTCGACGGCGGGCACGGCGAGGTGACCGGCATCGGCGGCACGCCGTCGTCGCCCTCACCCTCCGTCTCGGTCTCACCGTCGAGGAGCACGTCGCCGTCGGCCTCCACCTCCCCCTCGAGGAGCACGTCACCGTCGGCCTCCAGCTCCGCCTCGAGGTCGGCCTCGCCGTCCACCGGGACGGGGACGGGCGCCTGCACCGCCACCTGGAGCCTCGTCCCCAGCTCGTGGGCCGGGCACTTCCAGGCCGAGGTCACCGTCCGCAACAGCGGATCCGGCAGCCTCAACGGATGGACGGTGCGCTGGTCGTACAGCGGCGGGCAAGGCTTCGAGGGATCGCCGTGGAACGGCACACTCGTCGCGCAGCCCCCCAACCCGGCCGTCAGCAACGTCGACTGGAACAGGGTCCTCGCCGCCGGCGCGACCACGTCGTTCGGCTTCAACGCCACCGGCACCGCCCCGGCGACCGCCCCGACCCTGAGCTGCACCAGCCCATGATCAAGTCCCCCTTGTTGCGGCTGCTGACCGGCGTGGTGGCGGTGGCGTTGGTACTGGCAGGCCTCGTCATCGCCACCACCCGGACCTCGAAGCCGGACGCGCCGGCCGAGAAGGAGGCGGTGCACACCGTCACCGGCGCGCACGACGGCCGGCAGGCGGCGACGCTGGAGGTGGTCACCGGCGCCGAGTCGGTGATCATCCACAGCGAGCCGATGGACGGCTACCTGTACCGCGCCTCGACCCTGCCCGGCAGCCGCGTCGAACCCGCCGCGGCCGTCGACGGCGAGGTCGTCCGGCTCAGCCTGAACGGCACGGAGATCGCCGGCCAGGCGACGGTCCACGTGTACCTGAACTCGACCGTCCGCTGGACGCTCAAGCTCGCCGGCGGCGGCCTGCGGCAGGTCGTCGACTTCGCCTCCGGCCGCCTCGCCGGCGTCGACGTGGTCGCCGGCGTCCAGGAGCTCGACGTCACCGTCCCGAAGCCGGAGGGTGAGCTGCCGATCCGGGTCGGCGGCGTCGGCAAGCTCCTCGTCCACGCTCCCGCCGGGCCGCCGGCCCAGCTGACGCTCGGCCAGACCAGCACCGTCGGCAAGGCGACCCTGGACACCTCGGCCAAGCAGAACCTGGCCGGCGGCGCCGTCATCGCCCTGCCCGGCTGGCAGCAGGCCGCCGACCGCTACGCCCTGCACGTCGACGGTGGCGCCGCCGAGGTCCTCCTCGACCGCCGCTGAGCAGAGGGCGCGACCCGCCCCACCGACACCCCCGGAGAGAATTTCTCCGGGGGTGTCGTCGATCCGGGGCAGGCCCGTTCGACCTCGGGGTGAGAAGGTCGGAACGCGACCCGGAGCAGTGAGGAGCACGGCGATGGCGAGGTACATGCTGGTCCTGCGGGCCACGGACGAGGCGATGGCGAAGGCCGCGGAGGTGCCGTTCGAGGAGATCCTGGACGCCATGGGCCGGTACAACGACGAGCTGATCCGGGCCGGCGTCCTCGTCGCGGCGGAAGGGCTCGACGACCCCGGCCAGGGCGTGGTCGTGCACTTCGACGGCGAGACGCCCGTGGTCACCGACGGGCCGTACGGGGAGACCAAGGAGCTGTTCGGCGGCTTCTACATCCTCGACGTCGCGTCGAAGGAGGAGGCCGTCGAGTGGGCGCGGCGGCTGCCGGGCGGGCCGGGCACCAAGGTCGAGGTGCGGCGGGTGTCGGACATCGACGACTTCCCGCAGGACAACGAGTGGATCGTCAAGGAGCGGGCGTGGCGCGAGCGGACCGGGCAGCTGTGACGACCGCTGACGGCGACGGCCAGCAGCCCACCGAGGCCGCGCGGCGGGCGCTCGAGGCGGTGTGGCGCATCGAGTCGGCGAGGATCGTGGCGGCGCTCAGCCGGTACACCGGCGACTTCGGCCTCGCGGAGGACGTCGCGCAGGAAGCGGTGGCGGAGGCGCTGGTCAGCTGGTCCCGCGACGGCACGCCGGACAACCCCGTGGGGTGGCTGCTGGCGACCGCGCGGCGGCGCGCCATCGACAGCTTCCGCCGCAGGTCGGCGCGGGACGAGCGGTACGCCGCCATCGCCGGCCAGCTCGGCGAGGGTGAGGCGGCGGCCGGGGCGCTGGTGCCGCAGCAGCAGGACGACCTGCCGTGGGACCCGGACCGGATCGACGACGACATCCTCGCGCTGATGTTCGTGGCGTGCCATCCGGTGCTCGCGCCGGAGGCGAGGGTCGCCCTGACGCTGCGCACCGTCGGCGGGCTGTCCAGCGAGGAGATCGCCCGGGCGTTCCTGGTGCCGGTGCCGACCGTACAGGCGAGGATCACCCGGGCGAAGAAGACGATCGCGGCGGCGAAGGTGCCGTTCGAGCTGCCCCCCGCGCAGGACCGCAGGCAGCGGCTCGGCGGGGTGCTCAGCGTCCTCTACGTGATCTTCACCGAGGGCTCGACGGCGACCGCCGGCGACAACCTGCTGCGCCCCGACCTCGCGTACGAGGCGATCCGCCTGACCCGGATGCTGTCCGCGGTGCTGCCCGGCGAGCCCGAGGTGCACGGGCTGCTCGCGCTGTGCGAGCTGACCGCGGCCCGCTTCCCGGCGCGCACCGGCCCGGACGGCGAGGCGGTGCTCCTGGAGGACCAGGACCGGCGGCTGTGGGACCGGTCCGCGATCCGGCGGGGGCTCGCCGCGTTCGCGGCCGCGTCGAAGAAGGGGCTCGGCCCGTACGGGCTGCAGGCCGGCATCGCCGCGTGCCACGCGGCCGCGCCGTCGGTGGAGGAGACCGACTGGGAGCGCATCGTGCTGCTGTACGAAGCGCTCGGCCGGATCGCGCCGTCGCCGGTCGTCGAGCTCAACCGGGCCGTCGCCGTCGCGATGGCGAGCGGGCCGCTGCGGGGGCTCGCGATCGTCGACGAGCTCGCCGCGGCCGACCGGCTGCCCGGCTCGCACCTGCTGCCGGGGGTCCGCGGCGAACTGCTCCGCCGGCTCGGGCGCACCAGGGAGGCGCGGGCGGAGCTGGAGCGCGCCGCCCACCTGTGCACCAACGCCCGCGAGCGGGCGGTCCTGCTGCGCAAGGTGGCCGACCTGCCCTGACGCCGGCCGGCGATCGCCAATGTCACGGCTCGGCCGGGAATACGCCTGCCACCAGGGAATTCCCGGCGGGGACGCCATTCCCGTCACGCTGCGCCACCGGCCGTGACGCCTCTACGCTCGGCTCCATGAAGATCGCATTGACCGGTGGGACCGGGTACATCGGATCCGTGGTACTGCAGCAGCTCGTCGCGGCGGGGCACGCCGTCACGGCCCTGGTGCGCAGCGACGAGGCGGCCGCGAAGGTGCGCAAGGCCGGCGCGGAGGCCGCCGTCGGGGACCTGTACGACACCGCGTGGACGGCGAGGCTGTTCGCGGCCGCCGACGGCGTGGTGCACACCGCGGCGCCCGGCGACGGCAGCAGCGAGCAGTTCGACCGGGCGGTCGTCGCGGCGGCGGTCGAGGCCCTCGCCGGGACCGGGAAGCCGTATGTGCACACCAGCGGCGTCTGGCTGTACGGCAGCAACGACGCCATCACCGAGGACGCGCCGTTCGCGCCGCCGGCGCTGACCGCGTGGCGGCCGGGGGTGGAGCGGTCGGTGCTCGACGCGGACCTGGTGGCCACGATCGTCACGCCCGGCATCGTGTACGGCCACGGCGGCGGCATCCCCGCCGGCGTGCTCGCGCCCGGCGACGGCGAGGTCCGGCTCGTCGGCGACGGCTCGCAGCACTGGACGACCGTGCACGTCGAGGACGTGGCCGCGCTGTACGTGACCGTCGTGGAGCGCGGCGAGCGCCTCGGTCACGTGCTCGCGGTGTCCGGCGTCAACCCGACCGTCCGGGAGATCGCCGAGGCGACCGGCGCCGCGGTGGTGCCGGAGACCGCCGAGGAGTCCCGGGCCAGGCTCGGCGCCCTCTTCGCCGACGCGCTGCTGCTGGACCAGCAGGCCACCGGCGCGAAGGCCCGTTCGCTCGGCTGGTCCCCGACCCGGCCGACGCTGCTGGACGAGCTCAAGGGCTAGGCGACGCAGAACTCGTTGCCTTCCGGGTCGAGCATGACGATGTGGCCGAGCCGGTCGCCGTAGCGCTCCTCGCGCACCAGCGTGGCGCCCGCGGCGACCAGCTCGGCGGCCTTGTCGCGGATCGCTGCCGGACCGGACACCCGGATGTCGATGTGCACCCGGTTCTTCGCGGTCTTGCCCTCCGGCACGCGGAGGAAGCCGATCGCCGGTCCGGCGCCCAGGGGGTCGACGATCGAGGCGCCGTCCGGCTCGTCGTAGCCGGGCTCCGGCACGTAGCCGAGCGCCGCCGCCCAGAACGCGGCGAGTGCGTGCGGGTCCGTCGCGTCGCAGCCCAGGGTCCAGTGGGTCATGCCGCCACGGTACCGACGGATCCGGCGCTACCGGCGGTTGCGGGGCGGGACGCCGAAGAGGGGCATCCGCCACAGCGGCAGGTCGGTGAACGGCTCACCCGACAGGGTCAGCATGCGGCGCAGGCTGAGCCGGATCAGGTGGTGCGCGACGAAGAGCAGCCACGCCGCCAGGGGCAGCTCGACCAGCAGCGCGGTGCCGAGGCTGATCCAGCGGTCGGGGCCCGCCGCCGTCATGAGGTCGAACCACGCGTCGCACACCAGCAGGGTCGCGCTGACGATCGCGGTCAGCAGGAGGACCTGGCGGCGCCGCGCCGCCGCCCACGCGGTGACCGCGAGGGCGACGGCGAGCACCAGGTCGAAGCCGACCCACGTGGCGCGCCAGTGGCCCGCGAGGTACCGCGGCGGCAGCGTCCACGCGAGCACCGTCACCCACGGGATCATGAGCAGGGCGGCGGTGACGACCACGACGACGAACCGGCGCCGGGTCCGCTCGCCCGCACGCGGCGCGGGAACGAGGCCGGCCAGGCGCCGGGCCAGGTCGGCCCGCTCGGACGGGGACATCCGAGCGAGCTCGTCGTCGGTGATCGGCACTCAGCGGCCGCGCTGCGCCCGGTAGCGGGTGACCAGGGCGGCGGTCGAGGAGTCCAGCGCGGACGTGTCGCCGGCCTCGCCGGTGAGCGCCGGCTCGATCCGCTTGGCGAGGACCTTGCCGAGCTCCACGCCCCACTGGTCGAACGAGTCGATGTCCCAGATCGCGCCCTGGACGAAGACCTTGTGCTCGTAGAGGGCGATGAGCTGCCCGAGCACCGACGGGGTGAGCTTGTCGGCGAGGATCGTCGTGGTGGGGCGGTCGCCGCGGAAGGTGCGGTGCGGCACCTCCTCGGCGGCGACACCCTCGGCCGCGACCTCCTCCGACGTCTTGCCGAACGCCAGGGCCTGCCCCTGCGCGAACAGGTTGGCCATCAGCAGGTCGTGCTGGTCGGCGAAGACGCCGAGGCCGGGCGCCGGCTGCGCGAAGCCGATGAGGTCGGCCGGGATGAGCATCGTGCCCTGGTGGATCAGCTGGTAGTAGGCGTGCTGGCCGTTGGTGCCGGGGGTGCCCCAGACGACCGGGCCGGTCTGCCAGTCGACCGGGTGGCCCTCGTGGTCGACGGACTTGCCGTTGGACTCCATGTCCAATTGCTGCAGGTACGCGGTGAACCGGGACAGGTAGTGGCTGTAGGGGAGCACCGCGTGCGTCTGGGCGTCGTGGAAGTTGCGGTACCAGATGCCGAGCAGCCCCAGCAGCAGCGGCGCGTTCTCCTCCGGCGGCGCGGTCCGGAAGTGCTCGTCCATCGCGTGGAACCCGTCGAGCATCTCCCGGAAGCCGTCCGGCCCGAGCGCGATCATGAGCGAGAGGCCGATCGCGCTGTCGTACGAGTAGCGCCCGCCGACCCAGTCCCAGAACTCGAACATGTTGGTCGTGTCGATGCCGAACTTCGCGACCTCGCCGGCGTTGGTCGACACCGCGACGAAGTGCTTCGCGACCGCGGCGTCGTCGCCGAACGCGTCGAGGATCCACTGGCGGGCGGCGGTCGCGTTGGTGATCGTCTCGATCGTCGTGAACGTCTTCGACGACACGATGAACAGCGTCCTCGCCGGGTCCGCGGCGCGGACCGCCTCGTAGAGGTCGGCGCCGTCGACGTTGGAGACGAAGTGCATCTCCAGCCCCCGGTCGGTGTAGCCGCGCAGCACCTCGTAGGCCATCGCGGGGCCGAGGTCGGAGCCGCCGATGCCGATGTTGACGATCGTCGTGATCCGCTCGCCGGTGAAGCCGGTCCACTCGCCGGAGCGGATCCGCTCGGCGAACGCCGCCATCCGGTCCAGCACGGCGTGCACCTTCGGCACGACGTTCTCGCCGTCGACCTCGACGACCGCGTCGCGCGGCGCGCGGAGCGCGGTGTGCAGCACCGCCCGGTGCTCGGTGAAGTTGATTTTGTCACCGCGGAACATGGCGTCCCGCAGCTGTGCGACGCCGCGCGCGGCGGCGAGGTCGCGCAGCAGGCCGAGGGTCTCGTCGGTGACCAGGTGCTTGCCGTAGTCGAGGTAGAGGTCGCCGACCTGCAGGGAGTACTTCGTCCCGCGCTCGGGGTCGTCGGCGAACAGGTCCCGCAGGTGCACCTCACCAAGCTCGGCGCGGTGTTTCGCCAGCGCGGCCCATTCGGGCAGTTGGTTGAGTCGGCCCTGAGACATCCAGCACTCCTTCAGCGAGGTCACACTCTCACAGGGATTGTGCCCCTTTCGGGTGCGTCTCGTCCTCCGCGCGCCGATCTTGCGGTTGGTCCCGCCCGCTGACCAGCGCGGCTGCCGGTTCGCCGGCGTCCGCCCGTACATCTGCCGAAACCGCGTGACGACTGCGCAGGCCCAACAGGACGGCCACGGCGGTCGCGACCGCGACCACGACGCCGACCGTGGCGGTCGGCACCTCGAACAGCTTGAGCGCGCTCGCGATGAGCACGATGACCAGCGCGGCGCGGACCACGCCGGCGGGCGCCCGCGACGACAGCCGGGCGCCGATGAGCACGCCGGGGACCGAGCCGATCAGGACCGCGGCCGCGAGGTCGAGCTTCAGGTCGCCGAAGATCGCGTGGCCGAGGGCGGCCGCGGCGACGAGGGGGATGGCCTGGACGAGGTCGGTGCCGACCAGGTCGTTCGGGCGCAGCATGGGGTACAGCGCGAGCAGGATGACGATGATCAGCGAGCCGGAGCCGACGGAGGTCATCCCGACCACGAGCCCGCCGACGGCGCCGAGCAGCGCCGTGGGGACCGGCTTCACCTTCAGCGGAACATCGGACTTTTCGCCTTTTCCGCTTTTGTACGACTTGAGGAGAAGTCCGACGACAGCCAGGAGGAGTGCGACGCCGAGCGCGACGCGGACGATGTCCTGGACCTGCTCGCCGTCGCCCAGGGCACGCATGAGCAGCACCCCGGCGAACGCCGACGGCACGCTGCCCAGGCAGAGCCAGCGCACGAGCGACCAGTTGACGGTGCCGCGGCGGGCGTGCACCCAGCCGCCGAACGGCTTCATCACCGCGCTCGCGGCCAGGTCGCTGGAGACCGCGGCCAGGGGAGGGATGCCGAAGAACAGCACCAGGATGGGTGTCATCAGCGCGCCGCCGCCCATGCCGGTCAGTCCGACGACGATGCCGACGCCGAGTCCGGCCAGGGCCATCACAGGATCCACCGGCGAATTGTGCACTATCTCGGTCGTCTTTGTCGGTACGGACGGGGCTGCGGCGGCGGATGTCACGCCGTTAACGTGTGGCGATGCGGGTTGGCACTCAGGTCCGGCTGGTGTTCTGGTCGGTGGCGGCGGCCGCGGCGCTGCTCGCCGTCGACGCCGCCGTCACGGCGGTCGTGACGCGTGACCTCGCCGCGCTCGACACCGTGCTCATGTCGCCCCGGTCGCTGCGGCAGGTCGAGGCCGACTACCACAACAACCTGGTGGTCGCCTCGTTCGGCGCGGTCGTGCTGGCCGCGCTGCTGCTCGTCGTGCGGCGCCGCAGCCCCAAGATCAGGGCCATCCTCTGGGTCCTCGGCCCGCTGCTGGCCCTCGCCCTGCTGTGCGGCCTGGTCGGCGGCCCCGAGTGGGCGGTCGCCCCGACGGGGGAGGAGCCGGAGCTGCTGCGCCAGGAGTACGCCCGCGCCGTGCCGGAGTGGTACCTGTGGGTGCACGGGGTGGCCGGGCTCGTCGCGGCCGGCCTGCTGTTCTTCGTCGCCGGCTTCCTGGTCCGCGCCGACCTGCGCGAGTATTACCTGGAAGGTCAGGGCACAGGGGACAGCTACCGCTCATGGATCGACCGGACCTCGGCGTGAAGCGGATCCCTGGCGACCTGCCGTTCGTCGTGCGGCGCAGCACCGGGCGGTGGACCGTGCTCATCGGCGGCATCTACGCGGCGGCCTGGATCCTGCTGATGATCCAGGTGGCTGCCGGCCTGCTGACGGGTGACTCACCGGACCGCACCAACGGCGACGCCGTCGCGGTCGCGGCCATCGGGCTGTGCGGACTGGTGGTCTTCGGCGCGCTCGCCGTCGCCTCCGTGCGGATCGCCGTCTCCGGAGGTCCGGTGCTCGCACTCGACTCCGTCGGCCTGTGGGTCCGCAACTCGCGCGGGCTCTGGGGCACCGCGGTCTGGGTCCCGTGGGCGGGGGTCGACCGGCTGGCGCGGCGGGGCCGGCTGACCGTCCTCACCACCGACGGGGTCCGCTATACCGTGCCGCTACGGTTCAACGACCGGACCCCGGCGGAGATCGTCGGCGCGGTGGGCCGGTTCAGCGGGCGGCCGGTCCTGGAAGCGTGACGCCGGGCCATGTTCGTGGGCCGCGTCCCGGTACGCCTGGACTGCGTCCCCGCAGTGGCCGTGCTTCACTGGACGGTACGCGGCGCGGGCCCTGCCTGCCGCGTTGTCCTGCTGCGGTCCCGCCGTCTTCCCGCGGTGTCGTTGTCGCTGGTTCCGGCGCGTCGGGCGCCACATCCGGCGAGGGTGCCACGGAAATGTCAGACCCTGCGGCTACGCTCGCGGGCAGCAGCGCACCAGGATCATTGGAGAGCATCGAGTTGACCGCACAACCCGAGACCTTGTACGGGGCTGACGACCTCACGCTCCTCGAAGGGCTGGACGCTGTCCGCAAGCGGCCCGGCATGTACATCGGCTCGACCGACAGCCGCGGCGTCGCTCACCTGTTCAACGAGATCGTCGACAACTCCACCGACGAAGGCATCGCCGGCCACGCGACCCGCGTCGAGGTGACCCTGCACGCCGACGGTTCGGTCCAGGTCGACGACGACGGCCGAGGCATCCCCGTCGGCGTGCACGCGAAGTCGGGCATGTCCGGCGTCGAGCTCGTGCTGACCCGGCTGCACGCCGGCGGCAAGTTCGGTGGCTCCGGCTACAAGACCTCCGGTGGCCTGCACGGCGTCGGTGCCTCCGCGGTCAACGCGCTGTCGCACCGCTTCGACGTCACCGTGCGCCACAGCGGCAAGGTCCACCACATGGCCTTTCAGCACGGTGTCCCCGGCGACTTCGACGGCCCCGGCCCGAACGCGCCGTTCACCCGCCGCTCCGGGCTCAACGTCACGGGGCGGATGAAGCGGGGCCAGTCCACCGGCACCTCGATCCGCTACTGGCACGACTCGCGTTACTTCGAGACCGGCGCCTCGCTCGATGTCGAGTCGGTCCGCGCCAAGCTGCGCAACACGGCCTTCCTCGTCCCTGGCGTGACCTATGTGCTCAAGGACGCGACCGGCGGGCAGATCTCGACCGAGACGTATCACTACCCCAACGGGCTCGCCGACATGGTGGAGTTCCTGGCGCCCTCCGGCGACCGCGCCGTGTGCGGGCTGCTGCACATCACCGGCGAGGGCACCTACAAGGAGAATGCCGCCGACGAGAACGGCGTCATGAAGGCCAACGTCGAGCGCCGCGCCGAGGTCGAGATCGCGCTGCGCTGGGGCACCGGCTATGAGCGGGTCGTCGAGTCGTTCACCAACACGATCCGCAACGTGCACGGCGGCACGCACCGGCGCGGCTTCGAGCGCGGCGCGCTGCGGGCGCTGTCCGACGCGATCCGCAACACCCGCGGCCTGCTGCGCCCGAAGGAGGACCTGCCGACCCTCGACGACGTGCTCGAAGGCATGACGGCGGTCATCCACGTGCGGATCCCCGAGCCGCAGTTCACGTCGCAGACCAAGGACGAGCTGTCCACCGCGCCGGTGACCAGGGTCGTGCAGGGGATCGTCGAGCAGCACATCAAGGCGTGGGTCGAGGCGCGCAAGACCAAGGTCGAGGCCCGCACGGTCCTGCAGAAGATCGTCGACGCGGCGCGGGTGCGCCTGACCCAGAAGCAGCAGAAGGACGCCGCCCGGCGCAAGACGGCACTCGAGGGCGCGTCGATGCCGGCGAAGCTCGTCGACTGCCGCTCCACCGGCGTGCAGCGCAGCGAGCTGTTCATCGTCGAGGGTGACAGCGCCCTCGGCACCGCGCGCATGGCCCGCTCCTCGGAGTATCAGGCGCTGCTGCCGATCCGCGGCAAGATCCTCAATGTGCAGAAGGCCAACATCCAGCAGGTCCTGGACAATGCCGAGTGCTCCGCGATCGTGCAGGTCCTCGGCGCCGGCTCCGGCCGCACGTTCGACCTGGAGTCGATGCGGTACGGGCGAATTCTGATCATGGCCGACGCCGACGTCGACGGTTCGCACATCCGCACCCTGCTCATCACGCTGTTCGCCAAGTACATGCGGCCCGCCATCGCCGACGGCCGGCTCTACGCCGCCGTCCCGCCCCTGCACAAGATCGTCACGAAGGGGCGCAACCCGGAGACGATCTACACGTACACCCAGCAGGAGATGGTCAGCACGGTCAACCGCCTCGAGAAGGCCGGCAAGCAGGTCGTCACGCCGATCCCGCGGTTCAAGGGTCTCGGCGAGATGGACGCCGACGAGCTGTGGGACACCACGATGAACCCGGCGACCAGGGCCGTGCGGCGCATCACCCTCGACGACATCGAGAAGGCCGAGGAGGTCCTCGAGCTGCTCATGGGCGAGCGGGTCGAGCCCCGGCGCAACTGGCTGATCGACGCCGCGCCGCGGGTCGACCAAGAGAACATCGACGCCTGAGTCAGGAAGGGTAGTCCGGCGACATGGCACGCAAGGCCACACCAGCGAAGGCCGATCTGTCCGCATTCGACCAGGCGGGCGCGCGGGTCCTCAACAACCCGCTCATCACCGAGGTCGAGGACTCCTACCTGGAGTATGCGTACTCGGTGATCCACTCCCGCGCGCTGCCCGACGCGCGCGACGGCCTCAAGCCGGTGCACCGCCGCATCCTGTTCTCGATGAGCGAGCAGGGGCACCGCCCCGACCGTGGCCACGTCAAGTCGTCCCGCGTCGTCGGTGACGTCATGGGTAAGTACCACCCGCACGGCGACAGCGCGATCTACGACGCGATGGTCCGCATGGCGCAGGACTTCTCGCTCAACGTGCGGCTCATCGACGGCCACGGCAACTTCGGATCGCCCGACGACGGGCCGGCCGCCTCCCGGTACACCGAGGCAAGGATGTCGCGGGAGGCGATGCTGCTCGTCGGCGAGCTCGACGAGGGCACCGTCGACTTCCGGCCCAACTACGACGGCTCCCTCGAAGAGCCGTCGGTGCTGCCGGCCGCGTTCCCCAACCTGCTGGTCAACGGCTCCTCGGGCATCGCCGTCGGCATGGCCACCAACATGATCCCGCACAACCTCGGCGAGGTCGTCGCCGCGGCCCGCTGGCTCATCAACCACCCGGCGGCCACCCTCGACAAGCTCATGGAGTTCGTCCCCGGCCCGGACCTGCCGACCGGCGGGCTCCTGCTCGGCCTCGACGAGGTCCGCCGCGCCTACGAGACCGGCCGTGGCGTCGTGCGCATGCGCGGCCGGGTCGAGATCGGCCTGCTCGAAGGCAGCCGCGGCCGGCAGGCGATCACCGTCACCGAGCTGCCCTACGGCATCGGCGCCGAGAAGGTCATCGAGAAGATCACCGACGAGGTCAACAAGACCAAGCGCCTGCAGGGCATCGCCGACGTCAAGGACCTCACCGACCGGGAGAACGGCACCCGCCTCGTCATCGAGTGCAAGGTCGGCGTCAACCCGCAGGCGCTCCTCGCCGACCTGTACCGGCTGACCCCGCTGGAGCAGTCCTTCGGCGTCAACAACCTCGTCCTCGTCGACGGCCAGCCGCAGACCCTCGGCCTCAAGCCGCTGCTGGAGGTCTTCCTCGCGCACCGCTACGAGGTCGTGACCCGGCGCACCGAGTTCCGCCGCAAGAAGCGCCAGGACCGGCTGCACCTCGTCGACGGCCTCCTCGTGGCGCTGCTGGACATCGACCGGGTCGTCGCCCTCATCCGTGCCAGCGAGAACGCGGCCGCCGCCAAGGCGTCACTCATGAGCGAGTTCGGCCTCAGCGACATCCAGGCCACCTACATCCTCGACACGCCGCTGCGCCGCCTGACCCGCTACGACCGCATCGAGCTGGAGGCCGAGCAGGCCCGGCTCAACGAGGAGATCGCCGCGCTCAGCCGGATCCTCGACGACGAGAAGGTCCTGAAGAAGGTCGTCTCCGACGAGCTCGCCGCCGTCGTCAAGGAGTTCGCCCAGCCGCGCCGCACCACGCTCATCGACGGCGACCTCAAGGAGGTCCTTGCCGCGTCCATCCCCGCCGGCCCCCTCGAGGTGTCCGACGACCCGTGCCAGGTCCTGCTGTCCACGACCGGCCTGGTCGCCCGCACCGCCGCCGAGTCGGAGGAGGCCCCCGAGGGCAGCCGCAAGGCCGGCCGCGACAAGCACGACACCGTCCGCGCCGTCGTGCACACCACCGCCCGCGGGCAGGTCCTGCTCGTCACCAGCCTCGGCCGGGCGTTCAAGGTCGACGTCCTGCCCCTGCCCGTCCTGCCCGAGCAGCCCGGCACCGTCTCCCTGCGCGGCGGCATGTCCACCGCCGAGCTCGTCTCCCTCCAGCCCGGCGAGACGGTCGTCGCCCTCGCCCCGCTCGGCGGCCCCGGCGCCGAGGGCTCACCCGGCCTCGCCCTCGGCACCCGCAACGGCATGGTGAAGATCTGTGCCCCCGAGTGGCCCGTCCGCGCCGACGAGTTCGAGGTCATCGGCCTCCGCGACGGCGACGAGGTCGTCGGCGCCACCTGGCTCACCGACGGCGCCGAGACCCTCGCCTTCGTCACCTCCGAGGCGTCCCTGCTCCGCTTCCCGGCCAAGCTCGTCCGCCCCCAGGGCCTGAAGGGCGGCGGCATGGCCGGCATCGCCCTCCCCGAAGGCGCCCAGGTCCTCTACTTCGGCGCCATCAACACCCAGGACCCCCAGCACGGCGAGCCCATGGTCGTCACCGCCACCATCGGCAACGCCAAGGTGACCCCCCTGCGCCTCTACCCGGCGAAGGGCCGCGCCACCGGCGGCGTGCGCGCCCAGCGCTTCCTGAAGGGCGAGAGCCGCCTGGTGCTCGCCTGGGTCGGCCCCCGCCCGGCCGCCTCCTCCACCAAGGGTGAGCCCCGCGACCTCCCCGCCCCCGACCAGCGCCGCGACGGCTCAGGCGCCCAGCTCCGAGCTCCCGAAATCGTCGGCCACCTGGTCGAACGCGGCTGACCCCCACTCCCACCCACCACTTCCGAGCCCGCAACCCGCTTCCAGCCCGCCGGCGCTGCTTCACCCCAGCGCCGGCGCGCTCACCCGCTGCGGCGGCAACGGCCCCATTCCTCGACGGCCGTCGAGTTCGCCCTCGACGGCCCAGGCTGCCGAGAGCTGCCCTAGTTTGTCGGGAGCCGCTGGGGTTGTCGGGCTCGGCGTCGTCTCGTCGGTTGCGACTGGCCTCCCGCCTCAGCCACGATCCCCGTCCGCCGTTTTCATCTCGCCGTGGCGAGCCGCAGCGGTGCGTTTCCGGCTCGCTGTTTCGTCTCGCCGCGGCCAGCTCGTAGCGGTGCGTTTCCGGCTCGCTGTTTCGTCTTGCTGCGGCCAGCCCGCGACGGTGCGTTTCCGGCCCGCTGTTTCGTCTCGCCGCGGCCAGCTCGTAGCGGTGCGTTTTCCGGCCCGCCGCTTCGCTTCGCCGCGACCAGCCCGCGCGACGGTGCGTTTCCGGCCCACCGTTTCGTCTCGCCGTCGTGAGCTCACAGCGGTGCACTTCTGGCCCGTCCGCGCTGCTCACTCGCCGCCAACGGCACTGCAGCCAGCGTCGACGGGCTCACGAGCACAGCGGCGCTGCCTACTTCAGCGCCGGCGTGCTCGCTCCGCGGCGCCAACAGCACCCAGACCGCGGCGGTCGTTGAGTTCGCCCCTCAACGGCCCAGGTTGTCGGGGCCCGGAGCGGTCTCGCCGGGCTGTTCGTCGGTCGCAGCCGCGATGAACGTCCGCCGCCCCGACCACCACCGCAAACCCGCAGCGATCTGCTCCCGGCCCACCGGCTGATGGTCGTGGCGGCGTGATCCAAGGAGTGGGGTGGTCGTCGGCGCGACCGGTTCCGTCCTCTGATCACCCGCGTTGCTGTGCTGTTGGGGTGGTGGTGTCTGTCAGGGCTGGTAGGTGAGGTTCAGGGTGTCGGAGTGGTCTGGCCAGGTGAGGGTGGGTCGCTAGCAGCCGGGGTGGGGGAGGTCGGTGGTCGTGGCGGCGTGATCCAAGGAGTGGGGTGGTCGTCGGCGCGACCGGATGCGTCCTTTGATCACCCGCGTTGCTGTGCTGTTGGGGTGGTGGTGTCTGTCAGGGCTGGTAGGTGAGGTTCAGGGTGTCGGAGTGGCCTGGCCAGGTGAGGGTGGGTCGCTAGCAGCCGAGCTGGGGAGGTCGGTGGTCGTGGCGGCGTGATCCAAGGAGTGGGGTGGTCGTCGGCGCGACCGGATGCGTCCCTTGATCATCCGTGTCGCTGTGCTGTTGGGGTGGTGGTGTCTGTCAGGGCTGGTAGGTGAGGTCCAGGGTGTCGGAGTGGCCTGGCCAGGTGAGGGTGAGTCGCCAGCAGCCGGGCTGGGGGAGGTCGATGATCGACGGGCCGGGGCCGCTGGGGACGGTGCGCCGGACGGGGGTGTGGGTGCCGTCGCGGGTGGCGTCGATCTGCAGGTCTCCGGGTGGGGCGGGGTCCTTGGCGATCCAGAGGATCTTGTTGGACGAGCCGTCGGGTCTGGTGACGGCGAGCGGGTGGCCGAACATCGCGGCGACGATGGTGCCGTGGTCGCCCAGGACGTGCGGCATGCTCGAGTCTCCGGTGAAGCCGGCGCGGGCCCATTCGGGCAGCGGGCCGGTGTCGACGGGCGAGCCGCATCCCGTGCGGGCGGCGGCGGTCGGCGCGGCCTGGGCAGATGCGCTCCAAGTCGGTGCGCTCAGCGCGGGGGCGGTCTGGGTCGGCGCCGGTTGCGGGCGGCGGCCGGCGGTACATCCACCGGACACCACGACAACGAGCAGCAGCACGGCGCACCACGATGAAGATCTCACGCGTCCGCGAGTCACGGCGGCGGCGGGAGGTTCCAGGGGCTGAGCCGCGAGCCTAGTCGTCGTAGGACTCGGCGAGTTCGGCGAAGGCCTCCTCGACCGGGGCCAGGCGGGTGAGCAGGTCGGTCAGCGGGCGGCTGCCGACGAAGCGGGCGCTGCCGCGGCCGACGGCCAGCAGGGAGATCAGCGCCGGGTCGTTGCCGGACGGCAGGGTGCCGGCGGCGTCCTCCCAGAACAGGACGTGGTCCTCGGTGTCGTCGGTCTTGAAGGCGGCCGCCCCGGCCAGCATCAGCAGCAGCCGCTGGGCCGGCGGCTCCCAGAAGCCGGAGTGGCCGACCGTCCACAGGTACGCCTCCAGGGCGCCGTCGTGGTGGCGCAGCACGGTCAGCGCCTGCGGGTCGGCGGCGCGCGCGGCGAGCACGGAGCGAGGGGTCTCGACGACAGCGTCGGTGCTCCACTGCGGCGTGCGGTCGGACCACCACCAGCCGGCGAACATCTCCGCGGGGTTCTCGATGCGTGAGGCCGGTGGCACCGGCGCGTCCAGCCAGGTGTCGAAGCCCTCCCGGGACATGGCGATCCGGGCGGCGGTGATGAAGGTGAACGACACGGCGACGATCGTAGGTCAGCCGCCGGCGAGGTCGTTCACAGCCAGCCGGAACGTCGGAACATGCGGTGGAGGACCACCGATCCGACGGCCATGACCAGCAGGATGAGGTAGAAGCCGTAGTCCCACCGCAGCCCGGGGATGTGTTCGAAGTTCATCCCGTAGATCCCCGCGATCGCGGTCTGCAGCGCGGCGATCGCGGCCCAGGAGGCGATCTTGCGCATGTCGTTGTTCTGGTCCAGGCCGACCTGGGCGAGGCGGGCCTGCAGGATCGAGTCGAGCAGCTCGTTGTCGGACGCGACCCGGTCGACGACCTGGGTGAGCCGGCCGAGCAGGTCCGCGAAGTACTGCCGCAGCGGTGGCGGCAGCTCCACCACGGCCGGGTCGTTCATCCGGCGCAGCGGCGGCTGCAGCGGCACGACCGCCCGCTTGAACTCGACCAGCTCGCGCTTCAGCTGGTAGATCTGCTGCACGTCGCAGCCGCCGACGCGCAGGAACGCGGTCTGCTCCAGCTGCTCCACGTCCTGCTCCACGTCGGTGGAGACCTCGTGGTAGACCTCGATCATGCGGTCGCACACCGCGTAGGCGACCGCCCACGGACCGTGGCCGAGCATGGCCGGGCGCTGCTCCAGCTGCTGGCGGACGTCGGCGAGCGCGCCCGCGCCGCCGTGCCGGACCGAGACGACGAAGTGCGGGCCGATGAGCAGGGTCACCGCGCCGGTGTCGACGACCTCGGAGGTGGCGGTCAGCTCGGCGTGCTCGACGTAGCGGGCGGTGCGGATCACCAGCATCGTCACGTCGCCGCGGCGCTCGACCGTGGGCCGGCGCTCCCGTGCGAGGGCCTTCCCGGCCGTGTGGTCGTCGATGCCGATCTCCTCGGCGACGGCCGCGAACTGTGCCCACGTCGGCTCGAACAGCCCCAGCCAGACGAACGCGTTGCGCCGCCGGCGGGCCGCCGCGTACGCCTCGCGGAACGTGTGCCCGCCCGGCTGCCGTACGCCGCGGACGTAGAGCGCGCAGTCGACGATCGAGTCCCGCCCGTCGTCGGCGAGCAGGTGCGGCAGCGGCTCGTCGGGCTGCAGGTGCCGCATCATCCGGCCGATCATCCGGCCGACCCGGCGGCCGACCCTGACCTGCTGCACTCGCGACCCCTTTCACGCGCCACGCGGTAGCGCCACGCTACCGCGTAGATCGTCAGGGGGTGTCGGCCGTGCGGGGCAGCGGGGGCGTCTCGCTCTCGTCCAGCCTGACGTAGAGCAGCGCGCCGAGCACGAGCAGCGTGCCGGCGAAGACCTCCCAGCCGAGCGCGATCCCGGCGATCGTGACGACCACGCACTGCACCACCAGCGCGACCATCGTCAGGCGGCCGGCGGCGCGGCGCCGCAACGCGGCAGCGACCAGCACCGCGCCGAGCGCGACCAGCAACGCGCCCAGGATGACGGCGGCGACCCGGATCCCGACCTGGGCATGGCCTGGATCGGCGCCGTTGAGCGACATCGAGTATGCCCCGATCACCCCGCCGACCACGAACAGCGCAGCGCCGACGACCACGCCCTCGACGATGATCCCGACCGCCGCGGCCAGCAGCGCCACCATTCGCATCCGGTCAAGTTACTCCCGGGTAGCCGAGCCTTCAAGACCTGTCGATGGGTCTCGTTAAGGTTGCCCGGATGTACTCGCACATCCTGTTCGACTTCTTCGGCACCCTCGTCGACTACGACGCCGGTCGCACCAGCCAGGGGTACCGGCGCACCCACGCCGAACTGGGCAGGCTCGGCGCCACGGTCTCCTACGCCGAGTTCCTGCAGGGCTGGGACGGCGCGTTCGCGGCGTTCGACCGGGGCAGCGACGCCGACGACCATGAGTACTCGATGACGCAGGTCGGCACCGCCTACCTCGCCGAGGTGCTCGGCCGGGTGCCCGCCGCCGGCGAGGTCGACGCGTTCGTCCGGGCCTACCTGGCCGAGTGGAGCGCCGGCGTCAGGTGTCCCGATGGGGTCGTGCCGCTCGTGCGGTCGTTGTCGCGGGTGTACCGGCTGGCCGTCGTCACCAACACGCACCAGCCGGACCTGGTGCCGGGCCACCTCGCGGCGATGGGCATCGCAGACCTGATGGACGCGGTGATCACGTCGGTGGAGGTCGGCCGCCGCAAGCCGCACCCGGCGATCTACGCCGCGGCCATGGAGGCGCTGGGCATCGAGCCGTCCGCGGCCGTCTTCGTCGGCGACACCTACCTCGCGGACTTCGCCGGTCCCGAGAAGTTCGGCATGACCGCGTTCCTCATCGACCCGGCGGGCCGCGCCGACGTGCCCGCGGAGCGCCGCCTCGCGTCGGTGCTCGACCTGCCGGCGCGGATGGCACCGAACGAAACGCCCTGAAGCCGGTCGCGGCCGGACCCACCCTGACGGGTGACGGGCTCGGCGGTATGAGGGAAGTGATATGGATGGGCCGTCCCTAGCCATTGCTATATGTACATACGTGACTACCGTCACGGCACATCCGCTGCCAGGGAGGCCGAGTGAAACGATCGATCGCCGCAGCCGGCGCGCTGCTCCTGACCGGGGGCATGCTGGCCGCCATCGCGTCACCAGCTGACGCGTCGCCCAGCACCCCAGCCCCCGCGGCCCTGCAGGCCCACCGGGCGGACATCCGGGCCGCCGACAGTGAGGCCTACGCGGTCGCCAGGAGCCGGAAGGACGCCAGCGGCGCGTCTCATACCCGCTACACCCGCACCTACCACGGCCTGCGGGTCTACGGCGGCGACTTCGTCGTGCACACCGCGCCGGACGGCTCGTTCGCCAGCGCGTCCGTCGGGCTGCACGCCCCGCTCACCCTCGGCACCAGCGCCGCGGTGTCCAAGACGGCCGGTGCCGCCAAGGCGAAGTCGGCGTTCCGCGGCACGATCACCGCGGTCGGCAGCCCCGAGCTGTTCGTCGACGCGAGCGACGGCACCGGCGTGCTCGCCTACGAGACCGTGGTCAGCGGCTGGCTCGCCGACGGGCAGACCCCGTCGAAGCTGCACGTCATCACCGACGCGACCACCAACGCGGTGCGCGGCGCCTTCGACGAGATCGAGACCGTCCAGGGCACCGGCAACAGCATCTACTCGGGCGCGGTCCCGATCGACACCACGCTGTCGGGCACGACGTACCAGATGATCGACCCGTCGCACGGCAACGGCCGCACCTGCGACATGAACAACGGCACCAGCACCTGCACCACGTTCACCGACGCGGACAACGTGTGGGGCACCGGCGCCAACTCCAACCGGCAGTCCGCCGGTGTCGACGCGCACTTCGGCGCGGCGGTCACGTTCGACTACTACAAGAACGTCCACGGCCGCAACGGCATCTTCGGCAACGGCGCCGGCGTGCCGTCGCGCGTGCACTACGGCAACGCGTACGTCAACGCGTTCTGGGACGGCGCGCAGATGACCTACGGCGACGGCTCCGGCAACAGCCGGCCGCTCGTCGCGCTGGACGTCGCGGGCCACGAGATGAGCCACGGCGTCACGGAGGCGCTCGCCGGCCTGGTGTACTCCGGTGAGTCCGGCGGTCTCAACGAGGCCACCAGCGACATCTTCGGCTCGATGGTCGAGTTCTACGCGAACAACGCCAGCGACCCGGGCGACTACCAGATCGGTGAGAAGATCAACATCAACGGCAACAACACGCCGTTGCGCTACATGTACAACCCGACCCTGGACGGCTCGTCGCACGGCTGCTGGTCCACCACGACCAAGAACGTCGACGTGCACTACTCGTCGGGCCCGGCGAACCACTTCTTCTTCAACCTCGCCGAGGGCACCGGGGCCACCGCCTACGGCACCTCGCCGGTCTGCGGCTCCGCGCCCGCCGTCGTCGGCATCGGCCGGGCCAAGGCGGAGAAGATCTGGTACCGCGCGCTCGACGTCTACTTCACCTCGAACACCAGCTACGTGAACACCAGCAACCCGGGCAACACGGCCCGGGCGTACTCGCTGAGCGCCGCGACCGACCTCTACGGCACCTGCTCCGTGGAGTACAAGGCCGTCCAGGCCGCGTGGACCGCGGTGAACGTGGCCGGCAACGACGCCGCCTGCCCGACCGGCAACGACTTCTCCCTCGCCGCCGCGCCGGCGAGCGGCTCGGTCAACCCGGGCAGCTCGGCGACCAGCACGATCACCGCGACGCTCACCAACGGCTCGGCTCAGACCGTGGCGCTGACCGCGTCCGGCCTGCCGTCGGGCGCGACCGCCAGCTTCAGCCCGGCCTCGATCAACTCGGCCGGCGGCACGTCCACGCTGACGATCGCCACCTCCGCGTCGACCCCGTCCGGGACCTACGCGGTGACCATCACGGGCACGGGCGCCAGCTCGACCCGGACCACCACGTTCAGCCTGACCGTCAACGGCGCGCCGGGCTGCACCGGGACCAACGGCAACGACGTCGCGATCCCCGACAACACCACGGTGACCAGCACGATCACCATCAGTGGCTGCAACCGCAACGCCTCGGCCACCAGCTCGGTGAACGTGGCGATCTACCACACCTACCGTGGTGACCTGGTCGTCGACGTCGTCGCCCCCGACGGCTCGGTCTACAACCTGTCGAACCGGTCGGGCGGCAGCGCCGACAACATCATCCAGAACTTCACCGTCAACCTGTCCACCGAGGCCGCGAACGGCACCTGGACCCTGCGGGTCCGCGACGCCGCGAGCCTCGACACCGGCAGGATCGACACGTGGACGCTCACCCTGTAATACTGATTCGCCATCGTCGGTGACACAGCGTGGTCGACAGTGACGGAAACGCCCACAACGGCGCAGGCGGGCATTCATTGGTCCGCCTGCGCCAATGTGAGACCGGGCCGTGATCGATTCGATATGGGTACGGGGCAGCGCTAACGCTCCGTGACCTGTAGAAAATCCGCATGTCCAAGGTTGTTAGATTTGGCGTCTCCATCGTTGTGCTCGTCGTCCTGGCCGGGATCGGTTGGTACCTCAACCGCGACTCCGCCGAGAAGGCCAACGTCGGTGACTGCATGCACAAGGTCTCGGCCAACGAGCTGAAGATCGTCAAGTGCGGCGGCAGCGACGCGGACTTCAGCGTCATCGGCAAGGTCGCCGACAAGAAGGAGTCGGACGCGATGTCCGACGACACGACGGTCTGCGACCCCTTCCCGGGGACCACCACCCTGTACTGGTGGGGCGAGGCCGGCAAGAACGGCGACGTGCTCTGCCTGAAGGACCTCAAGGCCGCCTGATCCGCTGATCGGCCGCGGTGGCAAGGTCCGGCACGACCGCCCCGCCGCGCACGGCCTCATTTCAGCTTTGCCGCTCGTCCCCCCACCCCTTGCGACCCCGGCCCGGAGTTCCGGTGCCGGGGTCGCGCTATGCATGGGCGAGCCGCCGGTTCAGTACCCCGGGAAGACGGCGCGGAGGTCGTCGAGGGCGATCGGGCCGGTGATCTTCACGTCGGACGGGGTGTACTGGGGACCGAGACGGCCGGCGGCCAGGCGCAGGAACGCCTCCAGGGTCAGGCTCAGTTCGCCGTCCGGCGACGCCGGGGCGGGGCCCAGGGTCACCGGGTCGGCCAGGCGCAGGCCACGCTGCTCGCCGAGGTCGGTCAGCGTGACGAGCAGGTCGGCGGTGCGGCCGTCGAGGTACGCCGGCTTCGCGATCCAGCCGAACAGCCCCTCCACCCGCTCGTCGATGAGCGCCGCCGCCTCCGGCGCCAGGGTCGCCGACGGGTCGAGCGCGACCCGGACGTCCCAGTCGTGGTAGCCGAACTCGGTCAGCCGCAGCACCGCCGACGTCGCCACGTCGACGGGCTCGGGCATCCAGCCCACGTCGATGCGGTGCGAGGCGCGCTGCTCGGCGTCGAGGGCCTCGTAGGCCTCGACCAGTCGCTCGTTCGCAACCGGGAACTCGACAGCCCGCTCGGCCGGGGTCATCCCGTCCCACCGGGCCCACACGCCCTTGTTGAACTCGAACTCCGGGGCGGGGCGGCCCTCGAGGGAGGCGCGCACCACCTCCAGGTTGATCTCGGCCCCGCTGCCCAGGTGGCTGATCACCTGGGAGATGTCCCACTCGCTCGCCGCCGAAGGGCTGGTGAGCTGCTCAGACGTGAGCCCGCGGACGACGGTGGTGAGATCCTCGTGCCCCTTGCGCAGGGCGGCGATCGCCTGGTCGGCTCGGCTGCTCATCGTGCTCCTTCGATCTTTGGACATCGACAATTTCCTTGAAGCATAAACAAGTTTGTGACGCACAACATGACGAGGACTGCCCGATCGGCAATATTGCCAGGTTGGCAACATCAGGTACGTTGTCGATCGTGAACACGGGGCCCGGGTTGCGTGAACGGGACAACGCCGCCACGCGAACCACGTCCCAGCCGCGGACGCGGGTGCGTCCCCGTGCCTGGGCCGAGCTGCTGCTCATCGCCGGACTCTTCCTCGCGTACAAGATGGGCCGGCTACTCGTCGACGGGCGGGTCGGGGAGTCATACGCCAACGCGAAGCTGGTCTGGCACGCCGAGCGGGCGCTGTGGCTACCCGGTGAGGCGGACGTGCAGCACCTGCTGCTCACCTCCGACGTCGTCATCCGCGCCGCCAACGTCTACTACGCCGTCGTGCACTTCCCGGCGACCATCGCGTTCCTGCTCTTCATGTACATCTTCCGCCCCGAACACTACCTGCGGTTCCGGCGGATCCTCGCGTGGCTGACCGCGGCGGGGCTGGTCATGCACCTCGGGTTCCCGCTCGCGCCGCCGCGGATGCTGGCCGGCATCGGGATGATCGACACCGCCGCGAAGTTCGGTCCGTCGGTGTACGGGCCGCCGCAGACCGACACGCTCAGCAACCAGTACGCGGCGATGCCGTCGCTGCACGTCGGCTGGGCGCTCGTCATCGCGCTCGGGCTCATCACGGCGACCGGCAGCCGGTGGCGGTGGCTGTGGCTGGCCCACCCGGTGATCACGATGCTGGTCGTCGTCGGCACCGCCAACCACTACTGGCTCGACGGGATCATCGCCTCGATCCTGGTGGGCGCGCTGATGCTGGTCGTGGGGCGCACCAGGAAGCAGACCGGCAGCCGGCCCGGGAAGCGCGCCGCGAAGCGGGCCGGGACGTCGGCGGGCGAACCGGTGCGGGCCCCGGCGCCGGTCGCGGTCCCCGCGCAGCTGCGGCGCAACCTGGACTACCTCGCCGCCGGCGAGGCCGCCTACCTGGCCACCTTCGGCGACACGATCACCGACGCCGGGCATCCGCAGACCGTAGGAAAGCCGACCTGACCGACGCGGGACCGACCCGCCTGCGGTACGAATAGCGCGTGGACTGGAATCTACGCACCTGCGCGCGGCGCGGGCACGTCACCTACGCCCCGGACGAGGCGCCCTTCCGGGAGCGGCTGCACGCCACGACCCCCGTCGGCGCGGCGTGGCGCTGCCTGCGGTGCGGCGACTTCGTCATCGGCGAGCCGCAGGCGCAGGGCCCCGCCGAGGACGCCCCGATCGTGCTGCGGGGCCGGGCGCTGCGGGACGCGCTCGTGCTGCGACTGCTGTCGATCGAGCGGTTCGCGAAGGGCATCGTGGTGCTGCTCGCCGGCTACGGTGTGTACCGCTTCCGCACCCACCGTGACGGCGTCGAGCGGGCGTTCAACGAGGACCTGCCGCTGCTGCGCCCGTTCACGGACCGGATCGGCTGGGAGTTCGAGGACTCCGCGATGATCCACACGATCCGGACCGTCATCGAGGCGGAGTCCAGGACCCTGCTGTGGGTCGCGATCGGCCTGATGGTCTACGGCGTCCTGCAGGTCGTCGAGGGCATCGGCCTGTGGATGCTGAAGCGCTGGGGCGAGTACTTCGCCGTCGTCGCCACGTCGCTCGGCCTGCCGGTGGAGATCTACGAGCTGTCGGAGAAGGTCACCTGGCTGCGCATCGGCGCGCTCGTGGTGAACATCGTCGCCGTGCTCTACATCCTGCTGTCGAAGCGGCTCTTCGGGCTGCGCGGCGGGCACGCCGCCTACGCCGCCGAGCGGCACGAGACCAGCCTGATCGAGGTGGAGATCGCCGCCAGCGAGCCGACCCTGCCGAAGGGCCTGCGCAACCCGAAACCGCCGATCGAGCTGGGTGACGACCACTCGACAGAATTGCCCACTGGCGGGAAACGTGCGGGCGTCGTATAGTTGAACGCGAGACCGGCATCTTCCCCCGTGGATGCCGGTCTTCTTATTTGTCCCGACCGGCCCTGATCGCCCGGATGGTGTTGAGGTTGTGCTCGCGGGCGCAGGCCTCCAGCACGCACGCGTCGTCCTCGCCCCGCTCGAGCCGGTCCAGCAGCTCGTCGTGCTCGTCGACCGCGGCCCGCACCCGCAGCCGGGGGTACAGCGACGCCAGGACCCGCGACGCGTCGATGCGGTCCCAGATCCATTCGAGGGCCTCGATCACGTGCCGGTTGCCGCAGCAGCCGTAGATCGTGCGGTGGAACTCCCGGTGCAGCGCCATGACCCGCTCGTTCGTCTGCTCCAGGCGCAGCTGGGCGTTGAGGTCCCGGGCGGTCCCGATCCGCTCGCCGGACATCTGCGGCGCCGCGGCCGCGAACGCATAGCCGTCCAGCAACGCCAGCATCTCGACCAGCTGCACCCAGTCGTCGTCGCCGAGCGTGGCGACCCGGGCGCCGACGTTGCGCTCGAAGCTGACGAGGCCTTCCGCCTCCAGTCGCCGGATCGCCTCCCGCACCGGCACAGGGCTGACGTCCAGCTCTCTCGCCAGGGTGCTGAGCACGAGGCGATGCCCCGGCCGGTACCGGCCGTCGAGGATCCGCTGGCGGATGCGGCGGTACGCGAGCTCGTGCTTCGAGGGTGCGGACGGCGCGTCATGGTTCGCGGGCCCGGACGGCCCGGTGCTGCTGTGCTCAGGCTGCACGTGCGAGTTCCGCTCTTGACAGGGGCCGGGCGCCCACACGATCATATACGATCGGATGGAGGGCAGAGTAATCCTCACATTCCCGCAGCTGGTTCGCCATCGGCGGTGCGGCTGATGCGAGACGGGGGCGGCCGCACCCGCCGGTGGCGCACTGGTGCGGCGCACGACCAGGATTCTCTGCGTACGCTGGTCGGGTGGGTGAGGCGGCCTGGTCGATGTCCGACGAGTCCGAGGTGAGTCGCGACCTCGGCGCGGTCGACTGGGCAGCGACCCCCCTGGGTGAGCCCGCGGGCTGGCCGCAGAGCCTGCGCTCGGTCGTGCGGATCCTGCTCGGCTCCCGGTTCGCGATGTGGATGGCGTGGGGCCCCGAGCTCACGTTCCTGTGCAACGACGCCTACCGGCGCGACACCCTCGGCAAGAAGTACCCGTGGGCCCTGGGCAAGCCGGCCCGCGACGTGTGGGCCGAGATCTGGCCCGTGATCGGCCCGCGGATCGCCGCGGTCATGCAGACCGGCAACGCCACCTGGGACGAGGCGCTGCGCCTGTTCCTCAGCCGCAGCGGCTACACCGAGGAGACCTACCACACCTTCTCCTACAGCCCGCTCACCGACGACGACGGTGTCATCGCCGGGATGCTCTGCGTGGTCAGTGAGGACACCGACCGCGTCGTCAGCGAGCGCCGCATGACGACCCTGCGCGACCTCGGCGCCGACACGGCCGGCGACAGCGAGGAGGACCTCTTCCGCGCCGTGACCCGGCACCTCGGGGCCCGCGCCGACGATCTGCCGTTCACCCTCACGTACCTCTTCGACGATGCCGCCGCCACCGCCCACCTCGCCTGCAGCACCGGCGTGCGACCCGGCGCGCCGGCGGCACCCGCGGTGCTCGACCCTGACGCCGAGCCGTTCTGGCCCGTGGCGGAGCTCGCCCGGGGCGGCGCGCTGACCCTCGGCGGCTACACCGACCTGCCGACCGGTTCGTGGGACGAGCCGCCGACCGAGGTGCGCCTCGTCCCGCTGCCGAAGCCCGGCGGCGGACGCCCCTACGGCTTCCTGGTCGTCGGGCTCAACCGCTACCGGCCGTTCGACTCCGCATACGCCGGCTTCATCGACCTCATCGCCGGGCAGCTCGCGGCGAGGATCGGCACCGCCCGCGCCTACGCGGCCGAGCGCCACCGCGCCGAGTCCCTCGCCGAGCTGGACCGGGCGAAGACGACGTTCTTCACCAACGTCAGCCACGAGCTCCGCACGCCGCTGACGCTGCTGCTGGGCCCGGCCGAGGACGCCCTCACTGACCAGGTCACGCCGCTGCCGCCGGGCCAGCGCGAGCGGGTCGAGGTCGTGCACCGCAACGCCGAGCGGCTGCTGAAGCTCGTCAACACCCTGCTGGACTTCTCGCAACTGGAGTCGGGCCAGGTCGAGCCGCGCTTCGAGCCGCTCGACCTGGCCGCCGTCACCGCCGAGCTGGCCAGCATGTTCGACGCCGCCGCCCAGCGCGCCGGCCTGCGCCTCGTCGTCGACTGCCCGCCGCTGTCCCGCCCCGTCCTCGCCGACCCCGAGATGTGGGCGAAGATCACGCTGAACCTGCTGTCCAACGCGCTGAAGTTCACGTTCGACGGCTCGATCACCATCCGTATCGCCGAGGTCGACGGCGCCGCCGAGCTCAGCGTCACCGACACGGGCGTCGGCATCGACCCCGCCGACCAGGCCAACCTCTTCGACCGCTTCCACCGCGTCATGGGCACGCCCTCCCGCACCCACGAGGGCTCCGGCATCGGTCTCGCCCTGGTCGCCGAGCTCGCCGCCCTGCACGGCGGCACCGCAGACGTCCGCAGCGCCCCCGGCGCCGGCAGCACGTTCACCGTCAGGCTGCCGTTCGCCCCCGCGCCCGCCTCCGGCAGCGCGTCGGACACAGCCACCGGGCCCGCCGCCCGCACGGCTGCCGGCGCCGGTGCTCTCGACAGCGTCGCCGGCGGTGCGGTCGATGCGGTCGACCGGAAGACCGCGGCGGACCGGGTCGTGCCCGGGTTCCTGGCGGAGGTCGAGCGGTGGATGGTCCCCGCGCCGCCGGCCGTCACGCCGGTGCACTCGACGGCGCCGACGGTCATGGTCGTCGACGACAACACCGACATGCGGGACTACATCCGCGGCATCCTCGAGGCCGACTACCAGATCGTCGAGGCGGCCGACGGCATGGCCGCGCTGCGCCTGCTGCGCGAGACCCAGCCAGACCTCGTCCTCACCGACGTCATGATGCCCGAGCTCGACGGCTTCGGCCTCGTCGCGGCCCTGCGCGCCGACAGCACCGCGGCGCTCCTGCCGGTCGTCATGCTGTCGGCGCGGGCCGGCGACGAGGCGACCGTCGAAGGCTTCGACGCGGGCGCCGACGACTACCTCATCAAGCCGTTCTCGCCGCGGGAGCTGCGGGCCAGGGTCCGGGCCAACCTCGAGTTCGACCGGGTCCGGCGCACCCGCGACGAGCTGCAGCGCAGCCGCGAGCTGCTGGACCAGGCGCAGCGCCTCGCAGCCGTCGGCAGCTGGGAGCTCGACCTCGCCACCGGCGACATCCGCGGCTCGGAGGAGTTCCAGCGGCAGATGGGCATGACCGCCGCCGAGCTGCTCGACCCCGCCGCCCGCGAGGCGTCCACCGCCCTCCTGCACCCCGACGACCGCGCCCGCGTCGACGCCGCGATGGCCGCCGCGATCGCCGGCGAGCCGCTGGACTACGAGGCCCGGGTGTATCAGCCCGACGGCACGCTGCGCGTCTTCCGCACCATCGGCGAGCTCGAGTGCGACGCCACCGGCGCCCCGGTCCGGCTGCGCGGATCCAACCAGGACATCACCGAGCAGCGCCGCGCCGAGCAGGCCCTCGCCGCCGCCAGCGGCCTGCAGGAGGCCGCTGCCCGCGAGCACCGCATCGCCGACGAGCTGCAGCGCAGCCTCATGCCACCGCTCACGTTCGACCCCGAGCACCTCGAGGTGGCCACCTACTACCGGCCCGGCGTCGCCGGCACGCAGGTCGGGGGTGACTGGTACGACGTCATCGAGCTCGGCGCCGACCGCACCGCCCTCGTCATGGGCGACGTCATGGGCCGCGGTGTCCCGGCGGCCGCGGTGATGGGCCAGCTGCGGGCCGCGGTCCGTGCCTACGCCCGGCTCGACCTGCCGCCCGCGGACGTCCTGGAGTTCCTCGACGGCGTCGTCCGCGACCTGCGCGAGGACCAGATCGTCACGGTGGTCTACGCGGTGTACGACCCGGGCGAGCGCAGCCTCACGTACGCCAACGCCGGCCACCTGCCGCCGCTGCTCCTGCTGCCCGGTGGCACCGTCCGTCCGCTCACGGTCTCGGGCCCGCCGCTGGGCACCGGCCCGCTGACCCTGAGCGAGGAGCGTGTCGAGCTGCCCGTCGGGGCGCTGCTCACCCTCTACACCGACGGTCTCGTCGAGCACCGCGACCGCGACCTCGACACGGGCATCGACGCGCTCGCCGCCCGCGTCGGCACCCTGACCGGCCCGCTCGCCGACGTCCCGGACCGGCTCGTCGACGCCCTGCTGCCCGACGGCCCGGACGACGACATCACCCTCCTGCTGGCCCGGGTCGTCGCCGAACCCGGCCAGGAGCGGTCCGTCGTCCAGGACATCCCCGCCGAGGAGCGGGCCGTGCGCACCGCCCGCCAGTTCGTCGCCACCACCCTGCGCCGGTGGGAGGCCCCGTCCCGGGTCGTCGACGACCTCGTCCTCGTCGTCAGCGAGCTCGCCGCCAACGCCGTGCTGCACGGCCGCCCGCCCATCCAGCTCCGCCTGCGCAACGGCGGCACCCACGTGATCCTCGAGCTGCACGACACCGCCACGTACCTGCCCCGCAAGCAGCGCCCGACCCCGGACGACGAACACGGCCGCGGCCTCCAGCTCGTCTCCTCGCTGTGCGACCGCTGGGGCACCCGGCCCACCGCCGACGGCAAGGCCGTCTGGTGCATGCGCATGATCTGACGCGCTAGGCGCGCAACGCGCGGCGGGCGTCTTCGAGGCCCTTCTCGTTCTCCGCCGGGTCCGCGATGCCGGTCAGGTCGTCGCCGGCGATGCGGCGGGCGAAGTAGTCGGCCTGCACCGCGTGCCGGAACCGCAGCAGCACGGGGAGCGCGTCGCGGAGCTCGTCGTCGGGGACGACGCCGGCCCGGCGGTACGCGTCGAGGAATGTGCCGCCGGCGCCGCCGAGGTACATCAGCGCGGAGGCCACGTCGTACAGCAGCGGCCCCCGCAGCGCGACGCCCCAGTCGATGAGACCGCGGCCCACGAAGGCCTCCGGCGCGGGGTCGGCGTGCAGCAGCCCCTCGGTGAGCGGACCTTGTGCGTGCAGCGCGTGGACGGCCCCGGCGACCGCCTCCCGCAGCCACGGCCGCAGCCCGAGGTGCGCGGCGTCGGGGTCGACCCAGTCCATCGCGACCTCGCCCTCGACGGTGACGCCCCGCAGCAGGCGGTGCACCTCGGCGAGCTTCACGCCGATCTGGCCGGGGTCCTCCGCGGCGGCGCCGTCGACGAACGCGAGCAGCGCCAGCCTGTCACCGGGCGCGTGCAGCGCCAGCCTGTCACCGGGCGCGTGCAGCGCCAGCCTGTCGCGGGGCGCGACGTCCACGGTCAGCCGGCCGTCGGTGGTCCTGACGTCCACGGTCAGCCGGCCGTCGGTGGTCCTGACCGGGGCGCCGCTGGCGAACCCCCGCCTCGCGAGCGCGTCGGCGACCGCGATCCCGCCGGGAAACCAGTCACCGCCGGCGCACTTCGCGACGTACCGCTCGCCGCCGGCGGTCACGAACCACGTGCGCGAGTTCATCCCACCGTGGTGGTCGACGACCTCGGCGCCGGCCAGCCCCCAGTGCGCCTCGAGGAGCGCCCGCACTCAGCGCTGGATCGGCCGGCGGAGCGAGTAGGTGACGGCGTGGAGCCGGTGCGGCTGCCCGACGACCAGTGCCGCGCGGTCGTAGGCCTGCCAGCCCTCCGCCCCCGCCCGGTTGAGGTGCCGTAGGTCGTTGTACCGCTCGTCGGTGCCCCACCGCTGCACCCCACCCGGGTGGTGGAACACCGCGTCCCAGTCCTCGAACTTGTCCGTGCCCAGCGTCCCAGCCGCCCGATACTCAAGCCGCGCATACTCCCATTGCGTCACGCCATCCATCATGCACCACTACGTTGGTGGATATGGATCGTGATCGCGACGATGCCGGCCGGGCCCGCAGCGCCCGCCCCCGCGACGGCCTCGGCCGCCCCCTTCCGTACGGCGCGCAGGGCATCCCGACGACGCCCGACGACGTCGACGCCACACCCGACGCCGCGCTGACCCTGGCGCAGGAGCTGCTCGACGCGGGCCGCCCCTTCCACGCCCACGAGGTCCTCGAGGCCGCCTGGAAGAGTGCCCCCGCCGAGGAGCGTGAACTGTGGCGCGGGCTGGCCCAGCTCGCCGTCGGCCTGACCCACCTGCGCCGCGGCAACCCCACCGGCGGCCACCGCCTCCTGACCCGGGCCGCCGACCGCATCGAGGCCCAGCTGCCCGCTCCGCACGGCATCGACGCCCCGGGGCTCGTCGCGTGGGCCAGCGGCGTCATCGCCGGCACCGTCCCGGCCGACGGTCCGGCGCCGCGGCTGCGGTGAGCGACGCGCCCGGCGGGAGACAGCGTTTCGCCACCCCGCCGTCAGAGCGCTCCGACCGGCTCCGGCGCTGACAGGTGCAGGACCTCGTAGCGCTCGCCGGCCTGGTCGGCCGGGACCGCGGTGCGCCACAGGGCGAAGCGCAGCAGTTGCCACGAGTGCGGGTCGTACGCCAGGGCGGCGGTGTGCAGGTCCGGGCGGGTGGCCAAGGACCGCAGGTCCGCGACGGCGGACTCGATCGAGGTGTCGGCCGTCAAGGGAATGAGGTGGCGGGACGCCGCCAGCGGTGGGGCTGTCGCGGCGGGGCCCTGGGTGGCGGCGGCAGCCGTCCAGTGGGAGACGGGCGGGCGGCCGAAGTCGCGGACGATGTTCTGGAAGCCGCCGCCGCCGAGGAGGAAGTGGGTCATGGCGGCGGGGGAGTTCCAGAGATAGAACGGGGCGTACTGGTTGACGGGGGAGTCGTCGACGCCGCGGGTGCGGATCAGGTACGCCTTGAGGGCCAGGCCGCGGCGGTCGTCGAGGACCGGGCCGGCCCGGCGGACGCGGGTGCGGATGATCCGCATGTCGTAGTCGGCGGGCAACGTCAGTTCGTACTGCATCGCGTGCATCAGGGAGTCGCCGCCTTCAGCAGGGACAGGGCGCCTCGGACGGCGCGGTCGAACGGTGCTCTGGAGCCGGCCGCCCGGGCCAGGACGTAGCCGCCCTGGAGGGTGGCGGCGATCGTGGCGGCGGTGTCGTCGGGGTCCAGCGCCGGTGAGAGCTCGCCGGCGGTGATCGCCTCGGCGAGGACGGCGGACAGCTCGGCGCACAGCCAGTCGAAGGTCTCGGCGACCGGGGCGTGCAGGGCCGGGTCGGTGAGGACGTCGGGGTCCTGGGTGAGCCGGCCGACGGGGCAGCCGCGGAGCACGTCACGGTCGCGGCGCAGGTAGGCCTCGATGCGGGCCAGCGCCGGGCCGGGGGTGGCGAGCTGGTCGCGGGCCCGGGAGCGCAGCTCGTCGGCGGTGCGGCGGATGGCGGCCGCGGCGAGGTCCGGCTTGCCGCGGAAGTGGTGATACATGCTGCCCTGGCCGGCGCCGGCGCGCTCCTGGATGGCGCGCGGGCTGGTGCCGGTGTAGCCACGCTCCCACAGCAGCGCGCGGGTGCTCTCGACGAGGCGTTCGGCGGCGTCCACCCGTACATACTAGTAGGTACAGCGACCGCGAGGTGAACGGGAGCGGCGTGACGCCGCCCCCGTTCACCGTGGCGTTAGGTTCGGTCGACCGTCAGGGCCTGGAACGTCGAGCGCTCGGCGGCGGCCTGGGCGCGGAGGATCTCGTCGATCTCGCGGGTCTCCTCGGCGGTGTGGCGGCCGATGATCAGGTCGAGCTCGAGGCGCTCGGCCGGCGTGCGGTATGCGGCGATCTCCCGGGCGAGGCTCCGGCGGGCGCGCCGCGCCTCGAAGCGGCTCGTGACGGCGTTGCGGACGCGGTTGACGGTGGTCTGGGCAGGCATCGTGCTTCTCCTCTGGTCTGGTCCCTCTGACGTCTACTGTATCGATTCAGAAAGATCATCGCAGCTGGATGACCGGTGAGGCTCGACACGCGTCGGATGGGCGTCAGACCGCTTCGCGGCGGGTGGCCGGCCGGCTGCGTCGCAGGGCGGTCAGCCGGCTGCGTGGTCGGGCGGCTGGCCGGCTGCTTGGTCAGCCGGTCCTGCGGTGGGCGGTCAGGCGGCTTCGCGGTCGTCGAAACGGGCGGTCGCCTGCCCGGGCACGATCCGCAACGGCCGCCGCGGCGAAGCGCCACCTCGAGAGCCACCGGAGCCACCGGAGCCACCGGAGCCGCGTGAAGAGCCGCGCGCAGAGCCGTCGGACGGGCCCGAGGTGGAGGAGCCGCCGTCGAAGAAGCCGGGGTCGAGGGCGGGACGGGTCAGCGCGATCACGATCGCGTACCCCGCCAGGACGAACGCGTGGCTCAGCAGCCGCTCGGTCTCGACCCGGCCGGCGAGCAGATCGTTGACGCTGAGCAGCGCGAGCAGCCCGACGAACGCCGTCAGCATCGGCAGCGCGCCGGCGGGGCGGCCGCGGCGGCTGGCGATCCAGCCGAAGCCGGCGCCGATCGCGACGTTCCAGGCGGCCGACTCGTGCCACAGGTGGCCCGCGCCGTCGCCGTGCAGGTCGGTGGCGGTGGCGGCGGTCGTCACCTGGGCGATGCCGAGCATGAACTGCGCCGCCCCGAAGCCCCCGAGCAGCACGCGGAGCGCCAGGACGACACGGGCCCGGCCGGCCCGGCCACGGATCCAGGCGGCAGGCCGGGCGAGCCGCTGAAGTCCGGAGCGAGGCGCGGAGGGTACATCCGCCGCTGGAAGCACTCCGTGGGCGTCGAGGGCCGCGAGGAGATCGTCGGCGCCGGCCGGCTGCGCGGGCACCTGCTGGACGCGGAAGAGCCGGGTGGCCGTCACCGCGTCCGCGTGCCAGGCCCGGCAGTCGGCGCAGCGGCGCAGGTGTGCGTCGGTGAGGGCGGCGTCGATCGGCTCGTCCTCGCCGTCGAGGCGGGCCGACAGCGCCTCTCGGAAGGCAGCGCAACGTTCCACGTCCCGATGGTGCCAGACGGAGCCGCCCCGCAGGTCATCCGGCGGCGGCCACGGCGTCCGCGACGGTGTCGTAGAGCGGGAAGACGTTGTCCAGCCCGGTGATCCGGAAGATCCGGCGGATCCTGTCCTCGGGGCAGACCAGGCGCAGCGTGCCGGAGCCGCTCTCGCGGGCCCGGTTGTGGGCGCCGATGAGCACGCCGAGGGTGGTGGAGTCCATGAACGTGACGGTCGTCAGGTCGACGATCACCGTGCCGGAGCCCTCATCGAGCGCGGTCGTGACCGCCTGGCGCAGCCGCGGTGCGGTGCTGACGTCGAGTTCGCCGTCCGCCCGGACCACGGTGTGCCCATCGGACGTCGAGATCGGGAACGTCATCAGGAATCTCCGCATCGTGAGTGGCGGTATGACGGTAGCCGGTCTTGCACCGGGCGATATCGTTGGGCCGGACCACGCCAATTGGGAGGACCCGTGGACGACTCGCCCGCCGGCGTGCCGATCGAGATCCTGCTCGTGGAGGACGACCCGGGCGACGTGCTCATCACGCGCGAGGCGTTCGCCGACCACAAGGTGTCCAACCGGTTGACGGTCTGCACCGACGGCGCCGCCGCGCTGCGGTTCCTGCGCCGCGAGGGTGCCTACGCCGCGGCGCCCCGCCCCGACATCGTCCTGCTTGACCTCAACCTGCCGGGCGTCGACGGCCGCGCGGTGCTCGCCGCGATCCACGCCGACCCGGCGCTCAACGACATCCCCGTCGTGGTGCTGACCAGCTCCCGCGCGGAAGAGGACTTCCTGCGCAGCCACGAGCTGCGGGCCGACACGTACATCACCAAGCCCGTCGACTTCGCCAGCCTCATGCACGTCGTGCGCCGGATCGAGACGTTCTACATCAGCGTGCGGCGCACCGTGAACACCTGATCCTCAGAATCCGGAAGACCTCGTGCACCGATGACTGCACGAGGTCTTCCGGGTCGCGGGAAGGGGGGTCAGGGGGCGTCGATGGCGTTGCGGGTGATGGCCTCGGCGAGCCAGCGGCCCGATGACTTCACGGTGCGGGTGAGCGTGTCGTAGTCGACGTGGATGAGGCCGAACCGGCGGCTGAAGCCGAACGCCCACTCGAAGTTGTCCAGCAGCGACCACGCGAAGTAGCCGCGGAGGTCGACGCCGGCGGTGATGGCCTCATGGACGGCGGCGAGGTGGCCGCGCAGGTAGGCGATGCGCTCGGGGTCGTGGACCACGCCGTCGGCGGCGGGGTGGTCGTCGTAGGCGGCGCCGTTCTCGGTCACGTAGATCGGGCGGTCGCCGTAGTCGCGGCGGATGCGCAGGAGCAGGTCGCGCAGGCCGGTCGGGTCGACGGACCAGCCCATGTGCGTGACCGGGCCCGGCGTCGGGTGGAAGCGGACGCGCTGTGCCGTCGGGTAGGGCGTGCCCTCGTCGAGCGTCCCGTCGGTGGCGGCGCTGACCAGGTCCGGCTGGTAGTAGTTGACGCACACCGCGTCGACCGGCTGCGAGATCACCGAAAGATCGTCGGACCGCACATAGGACATGTCGGTGATGTCGGCGATGTCGGCGACGGTGTCCGCAGGGTACGAGCCGCGCAGGATCGGGTCGAAGAAGATGCGGTTCAGCAGGCCGTCGATCCGCCGGGCGGCGTCCACGTCCGCCGGCGAGTCGGTGAAGGGGCGGACCGCACCGGCGTTCAGGGCCACCGACACCTGCCCGGTGACCCCCGCCGACCGCAGCGCCGCGACGCCCAGGCCGTGTGCCAGCAGCAGGTGGTGCGTGGCGACCAGCGCGTTCAGGTGCCCTCGCCGTCCCGGCGCGTGCCCGCCGGTGCCGTACCCGAGGAACGCCGAGCACCACGGCTCGTTCAGCGTGTTCCACAGCGCGACCCGGTCGCCGAGCCGTGCGGCGACGGCCGCCGCGTAGTCGCCGAAGCGCAGCGCGGTGTCCCGGTTGGTCCAGCCGCCGGCGTCCTCCAGCTCCTGCGGCAGGTCCCAGTGGTACAGCGTCGCGGTCGGCCGGACCCCGGCGGCGAGCAGCTCGTCGACGAGCCGGTCGTAGAAGCCGAGGCCGGCCTCGTTGACGCCGGACCCGCCGGCCGGGCGGATCCGCGGCCACGCGATCGAGAACCGGTACGCGGACAGCCCGAGGTCCTTCATCAGCGCGACGTCGCCCCGGTAGCGCTCGTAGTGCCCGGTGGCGCGGGCGCCGGTGTCGCCGTTGTCGATGCGGCCCGGCTGGGCGGCGAAGGTGTCCCAGATCGACGGGGTGCGGCCGTCGGCGTCCACGGAGCCCTCGATCTGGTAGGCGGCGGTCGCCGCACCCCACCAGAAGTTCGACGGGAACGTCAGGACCTCTGTCGCGGTCCGCACCGCTGTCGTGCTCACACCCACCACCACTTTCCCCGTGCGACAAGTAGGAGGCTTGGAGAGCGCTCTCCAAGCCGTGTGACCAGACTGCGACGTCGCGTGTGCGGGTGTCAAGGTGCGGCGTGGCGCGCTTCTTCACAAACAGGACAATTTGCCCGCGAAGAAGTCCAGCACTCTTGACACGTGGGAAACCGCGGGGCAACACTGCGACCTATCGGAGAGCGCTCTCCAAACCGCCTGCCGCGCCTCCACACCCCTCAGCAAGGAGCTCACGTGCATCCGGCACACGCTTCCGCCCCCGCCTGGCGGAGACTGCTCAGTTCGCGATGGCGCATCATCCTGGTCGCCGCCGTCGTCGCAGCCATCGCTGTCGTGGTCGCGCCCTTCGCGCGCGCCGCGGACAGCCTGATCTCGCAGGGCAAGCCCGTCACCTCGTCGTCGGACCAGGCTCCCGACGTGGCCGCCAGCTTCGTCAACGACGGCAACGCCGGCACCCGCTGGAGCAGCCAGTGGAGTGATCCGCAGTGGATCCGCATCGACCTCGGCGGCACCGCCACCATCAGCCAGGTCGTGCTGCAGTGGGAGGGCGCCTACGGCAAGTCCTTCAAGATCCAGACGTCGGCGAACGACAGCACCTGGACCGACATCTACACCACCACGACGGGCGCCGGCGGCACGCAGACGCTCAACGTCTCCGGCACCGGCCGGTACGTCCGCATGAGCGGCACCGAGCGCGGCACCGGCTACGGCTACTCGCTGTACGAGTTCAAGGTGTACGGCTCGCTCGACGGCAACACCAACCCGGGCACGTGCAACACCGGGACCAACGCCGCGCAGGGCAAGACCGCCACCGCCTCCAGCGTCGAGGGCGCCGGCACCCCGGCCTCCGCCGCGGTCGACGGTGACGCCGGCACGCGCTGGAGCAGTCAGTTCAGCGACCCGCAGTGGCTGCAGGTCGACCTCGGCAGCACGCAGAGCATCTGCCAGGTCGTGCTGCAGTGGGAGGGCGCCTACGGCAAGGCCTTCCAGATCCAGGTCTCCGACAACGCCACGAGCTGGACCGACGTCTACTCCACCAGCACCGGCACCGGCGGCACCCAGACCATCCCGGTGACCGGCGCCGGCCGGTACGTGCGGATGTACGGCACGGCCCGCCCGGGCGGCTACGGGTACTCGCTGTGGGAGTTCAAGATCTCCACCGGGGGCGGCACCACGACCACCCCGCCGACCAGCACCAGCCCGACGCCCAGCACCCCGCCGTCGCAGGACCCCAACTGGACCACGGTCTGGAACGACAACTTCGACGGTGCCGCCAACACCTCGCCGAACGCGGCCAACTGGCTGCTGCGCACCGGCACCCAGTTCCCCGGCGGCGCCGCGAACTGGGGCACCGGTGAGGTCGAGACCGCCAGCGCCTCCACCGCCAACGTGTACCTCGACGGTGCCGGCAAGCTGAACATCAAGGCGATCCGCGACGGAAACGGCGCGTGGACCTCGGGCCGCCTGGAGACCCAGCGGACCGACTTCCAGGCCGCGGCCGGCGAGCAGGTCAAGTTCACCGCCGTGCTCAAGCAGCCCGACGTCGCCAACGCCGCCGGCTACTGGCCGGCGTTCCGGGCGACCGGCGCCGCGTACCGCGGCAACTACACCAACTGGCCGAGCGTCGGCGAGACCGACATCATGATGGACGTCAACGGCCGCAGCCAGCTGTCGCAGACCCTGCACTGCGGCACCGCCCCCGACGGGCCGTGCGGCGAGTACAACGGCCGCACCTCGGGCCTGGCCAGCTGCACCGGCTGCCAGACCGGCTACCACGAGTACACCCAGGTCATCGACCGCACCAAGACCGACGAGGAGATCCGCTTCTACCTCGACGGCAAGCAGTCCTGGATCGTGCGCAAGAGCCAGGTCGGCGTCACCGCGTGGAACGCGGCCGTCAACCACGGCTTCTACCTGCGCCTCGACCTGTCCATCGGCGGCTCGCTGCCCAACGCGATCGCCGGCTTCACCACCCCGACCCCGGACACCACCTCCGGCGGCGTGCTGTCCGTGGACTCCGTCACCGTGTCCAAGCAGACCGGCACCGTGCCGGCCGCGATGACCGACCCGGCGACCCCGGCCGGCCCGAGCGTCGTCAAGGTCACCGGCTCGCAGGGCAACTGGCAGCTGCAGGTCAACGGCCAGCCGTACGAGGTCAAGGGCCTCACCTACGGCCCGCCGCAGGCCGCCGCCGACGGCTACATGCGGGACCTGAAGAACATGGGCGTCAACACGATCCGCACCTGGGGCGTGGACGACGCGAACACCCCGACCCTGCTCAACCGGGCCGCGCAGCAGGGCATCAAGGTGATCGTCGGGCACTGGCTCAACCAGGGCGCCGACTACGTCAACGACACCGCGTACAAGAACGCCACCAAGACCGAGGTCGTGAACCGGGTCAACGCGCTCAAGAACAACCCGGGCGTGCTGATGTGGGACGTCGGCAACGAGGTCATCCTCACGATGCAGGACCACGGCCTGGCCGCGGACGTCGTCGAGGCCCGCCGGGTGGCGTACGCGAAGTTCGTCAACGAGCTGGCGGTCGCGATCCACGCCGCCGACCCGAACCACCCGGTCACCTCGACCGACGCGTACACCGGCGCGTGGCCGTACTACAAGAACAACGCCCCGGCGCTGGACCTGCTCGCGGTCAACTCCTACGGCGCGATCAACAACATCAAGCCGGACTGGATCGCCGGCGGGTACACCAAGCCGTACGTGGTGACCGAGGCCGGCCCGTCCGGCGAGTGGGAGGTCCCGAACGACGTCAACGGCGTGCCGAGCGAGCCGACCGACCTGCAGAAGCGGGACGGCTACACGGCCAGCTGGAACGCGATCAAGGGGCACCCCGGCGTGGCGCTCGGCGCGACCGAGTTCCACTACGGCCTGGAGAACGACTTCGGCGGCGTCTGGCTCAACACCTACGGCGGCGGCTGGCGCCGGCTCGGGTACGGCGCGCTGAAGCAGGCCTACACCGGCACGCCGCTGGCCAACACGGCGCCGCAGATCACCAGCATGACGGTCAGCAACCAGACCGCCGTGCCGGCCGGTGGCACGTTCACCGTCAACGTCGCCGCGACCGACCCGAACAACGACACCATCCGGTACAACGTGATGATCAGCGACAAGCACATCACCGGGAACACCGGATTCCGCAACGTCAACTTCACCCAGAACGGCTCCAGCTTCACGGTGACCGCTCCGGAGACGCTCGGCGTGTGGAAGGTGTACGTCTACGCGTTCGACGGCCAGGGCAACGTCGGCATCGAGACCCGCTCCTTCAAGGTCGTGCCGCCGGTCATCGCCGGCACCAACATCGCGCAGGGCAAGACCGTGACCGCGTCGACCTACCAGCCGACCGGCACCAACGGCCCGCAGCTGCCGTCCTACGCGACCGACAACAACTACGGCACCCGCTGGGCGTCGGAGTGGGTCGCCACCGCGTGGTGCACGGTCGACCTGGGCAGCAAGCAGACCTTCAACAAGGTCTTCCTGGCCTGGGAGGCGGCGTACGCGACCGGCTACCAGATCCAGACGTCCGACGACGGCAACACCTGGACCACGATCTGGTCGACGACCACCGGCAACGGCGGCTTCGACGAGATCAACGTCAACGGCAACGCCCGCTACGTGCGCATGAACGGCACGGCGAGGGCGACCACGTACGGGTACTCGCTCTGGGAGTTCGGCGTGTACCGGTAAGTCACGCGACTCGGGCGGGCGGCGTCTGCCGCCCGCCCTTTCGTCTGTATTTTTCGAGGAATTTCATGCTATGTAGTGGAGAGCGCTCTCCATGCTCCGTGCTATAAAACCGGCCATGAGCGATCCGCGTTCGGCCCGCAAGCCCACCCTTGAAGACGTCGCGGAAGCCGCCGGCGTCTCCCGGGCGACGGTCTCGCGCGTCATCAACGGTGTTCGCAACGTCGACCCGAAGCTGCACGAGATCGTGTGGCAGGCCGTCGACGCCACCGGCTACGTGCCCAACCGCGCCGCACGGTCGCTCGTCACCCGCCGCAGCGGGACCGTCGCCCTCGTCGTCTCCGACGCCGTCAGCCACGACGACGACCCGTTCATGCGCCGGTTCTTCGCCGACCCGTTCTTCGGCCGGATCGTCGGCGGCGTCATGTCGGTCCTGCGCCCCCGCGGCATCCAGCTCGCGCTGCAGATCGTCGGCACCGACGAGGCGCGGGGCCGGCTCGTCGGCGACCTCGGGCAGGGCCAGGCCGACGGCGCGGTCGTGCTGTCGCTGCACCCCGACGACACGCTGCCCCGCCAGCTCTACGAGGCCGGCATCGCCGCGGCCCTCGTCGGCCGCCCCGCCCAGCCGGTGCCGATCAGCTACGTGGACCTCGCCAACGACGCCGGCGGTGTCCTGGCCGCCGAGCACCTCATCGGGCGGGGCTGCACCCGTCTCGGCATGATCACCGGCCCGGCGCACGTGCCCGCCAGCCAGGACCGGCTCACCGGCTTCCGGCAGGCCCTGGCGCGGCACGGACACGCCTGGTTCCCGACCGTCGAGGGCGGCTTCACCTACGAGTCGGGGGAGGCCGCGCTGCTGGAGCTGATCGACCAGCAGCCCGAGCTCGACGGCGTGTTCGTCGCCAACGACGTCATGGCCCAGGCGGCCGTCATGGCGCTGCGCGGCCGCGAGCTGCGGGTCCCCGACGACGTGGCGGTCGTCGGCTTCGACGACAGCAGCGCCGCGCTCGACGCCCGGCCGCAGCTCACCACCGTCCGGCACCCTCTGGAGGACATGGCGGCGGAGAGCGCCCGCCTGGTCCTCGCCCGCATCGACGACCCCTCGCTGCGGGTCGAGTCGGTCATCTTCGACCCGAAGCTCGTCGTCCGGCAGTCCGCGTGATGGCCGGCACCCCTGCCGCCGAGGTGGAGGTCTCCGAGTCGTTGGTGGCGGCGTTGGTACGGACGCAGCACCCGGCCTTCGACGGCCCGCTGCGACTGGTCGCCAACGGCTGGGACAACGCCGTCTACCGCCTCGGCGCCGCCTGGTCGGTGCGGCTGCCACGGCGCGCCGTCGCGGTGCCGCTGCTGGTCGGCGAGCAGCGGTGGCTGCCGCGCCTGGCGCCGCTGCTGCCGGTGCCGGTGCCCGTCCCGGCGGCGGTGGGGGAGCCGGCCGGGTCGTATCCGTGGCCGTGGAGCATCAACCCGTGGCTGCCCGGGCGCCCCGCCACCGCGGTGCCCGTGGCGGAGCGGGTCGCGTTCGCCGCGGACCTGGCCCGCTGCTTCGCCGCGCTGCACGTCCCCGCGCCGCCGGACGCGCCGCCCAACGCCTTCCGCGGCGTGCCGCTGTCCGACCGGACCGAGCCGGTGCGGGAACGGCTGGCCGGTGGCGGCTTCCCGCCCGGCCTCTCGAAGGTATGGGAGGAGTCCCTGGAAACGCCGCCGTGGACCGGGCCGCCGGTGTGGCTGCACGCCGACCCGCACCCGGCGAACCTGCTCGCCGGCGACGACGGCCGGCTCGCCGCGCTCATCGACTTCGGCGACCTGACCTCCGGCGACCCCGCCACCGACCTGGCCGCCGCCTGGATGGTGTTCGACGCCGCCGGGCGGGCCGTGTTCCGGGAGACCTACAACTCGCTGGTGCCCTATGAGGATGCGACAGGGGACGCGACGTGGCGGCGGGCGCGCGGGTGGGCGCTGAGCATCGGCTCCGCGATCTCGGCGAGCTCCGCCGACAACCCGGCGATGGCCGCCATCGGCGCGCACACGCTCGACCAGGTGCTCCAGCTGTCGTAGCGGTGGTGACCGGGGCGCGCCACGACCCTGGTCAGTGACGCGCGCCGGCAGCTCACCGTCTTGGAGAGCGCTCTCCGAGACGGTTCGAGTGTGCCCGTCCGGATCTTCTTCGTCAACCCGGCGCAAGCTGTTGACACCGCCCGGTACCAGCGGGAAACTTCCCTTACGGAGAGCGCTCTCCGGCCGGGTCGGGTGCCGGCGGGGAGCAGCGCCGAGGTGGCCGGCCACACGATTCGAACGGATCGACGGGGGTTGGCTGGGTCACCTGACCGACGCCGTAGGACAGGCTGTTCGGGCTGGTCGTCCAGGCGGGGGCTGCTCGAAGGTCGTCCGACGGGCCCGCGGTGCCGTTTTCCCGGCCCGCGGCGAGCCCACCGGTGCCGGCCAGGTGCGCCGTCCGGGTCGCGCCGCGCAGGCCGGCCGGAAGGCCCGCCAGCACGTCACCGACGGCGACCGGGTTGGGGTCGCCGCCGGCGGGACGACCGCGCGAGCCGCCGTCCCGTTGCATCGATCCCGCAGTCGCGGCCGGTCGCTCCGGGCTCTGGGCGCCCTGACCGCCGTGACTGCGGGATCGGTCCCCGACGAAGGGAGCCCGCCCGTGCCACCCCGCCCCGCCACGAAGCTCGCCGCCCTGCTCGCCGCCGTCCTGGCCCTCGGGTCCGCGTGCGCGAGCGACCCGGTCGAGCAGCCGCAGGCCGTGAAGGCCACCACCACCGCGCCGGCCACGACCGACTTCGGCGGCACCGACATCGCGTGGGTGCAGTTGATGATCCCGATGGACGAGCAGCTGCTGCCGGTCCTCGACCTCGCGAAGCAGCGAAGCGCCGACCCGAAGCTGGTCCAGCTCGCGGGTGAGCTGCACACGCGGTACACCGGCGAGATCCAGCAACTGAAGACCTTGCGCACCAGGGCCGGGCTCGACGAGACCAACCCGCACGCCGGGCACAGGATGCCGGGCCTCGTCGACACCGACAGCCTCGCCGCGATCGGCGGGACCAGCGGTGCCGAGTTCGACCGGAAGGTGGCCGAGTGCCTGCGGGAGCACCTGACCCAGCTGGCGAGCCTGGCCCGCTCCGAGCTCACCAACGGCACGAGCGCCGCCGTCAAGGACCTCGCGCAGCAGGTGGAGGCGTCCCGGACGGCAGGCCTGACCCGACTGCCCGGTGCCCCGTGATCCGGCTCAGCGGCGCAGCAGGCGGCGGCCCGCGAGGGCGGTGACCAGCACGATCACGATGGCGAAGCCCAGCAGCGCCAGCCTCGCCGGCAGGACCTGCGTCGCCACGCCGAGGCCGAGGACGGGCAGGGCGAGGCCGAGGTAGCCGCCGAGGAACACCGCGGCCAGGGCCTCGCCGCGGGTGGCCGGGGACGCCAGGTCGACGACCGTGGAGACCGCGCCCTTGAGCAGGGCGCCCGCGCCGCCGCCGGCGACCATGCCGCCGAGCAGGAACACCGGCAGGCTCGCCGCCCACACGCCGGCCGTCACGGTGAGCAGGCCGGCGGCCATGAGCGCCACACCCGCGGCGACCTGCCGACGGACCGGCTCGCGGCGCAGCAGGATCTGCGTGGCGGCGCCGCTGGCGAACACCATCGACGCGACCAGCCCGGCGAGGGCCCGCGACGGGTGGTGCAGGGTGCCCGCGACGAAGGCCGGCGCCAGCGACGTGAACAGTCCCAGCACCGACAGCGCCGCGAACGCGCCACCGCCGGCGGCGAGGTAGCGGGCAGAGATCCGCTGCGGGCGGTACCGGCGCGGCCGACCCACGGCGGTGACCGTCTCCGGGACGCGGGCGACCACGGCCGCCGCCGCGAGCAGGAGCACCACGAAGACCGCGTAGGACGTGCGCAGCGGCGCCGGACCGAACTGGGCCAGCAGGCCCGCGAGGAGCGGGCCGGCCGCGAAGCCGCCGAGGTTCGCCACGGTCGCGACCAGGTCGGCCCGGGCCCGGCCGGCGGACGGCCGGGCGGCGGCGTGCAGCTCGGACAGGTGCGCGGTGGCGGTCGCGGTGAGCATGCCGACGCCGAGCCCGGACAGGACGCGGGCGGCGACGACCACGCCGAGCGACGTCGAGGTCAGGAACAGCGCGGCGGCCGCCGCCTCGAGCAGGATCGCCGGCAGCAGGACCCGGCGCCGGCCCCACAGGTCCGACAGGTGGCCGGCGAGGAACAGGCTGACGATGACGCCGATCGCGTACGCGGCGAACGCGAGCGTGACGTCGATCGTCGAGTAGCCGTCGTGCCGCTGGTAGATCGCCCACAGGGGAGTCGGCACGACGGTGAACGCCAGGGACACCGCGAACGCCACCGCGACGGTCCAGAACCCCCGCTCGTGCCGTGCCGTCGACGGGGTCGCCGTCGACGGGGCGGCCGTCGACGGGGTCGCCGTCGCCGGAGTTGATGGAGCGGAGCGGGTCAGCACACTGGTCATGAGCACGACTGTGCCGCGGCGGAACGAGCACCAGCGACGAATGTTCGTGCTCGCAGCTATCATCAACGGTGATGGAGCTGCGACATCTGGTGTACTTCGTGACCGTCGCCGAGGAGCGCAACTTCTCCCGCGCGGCGCAGCGGCTGCGGGTGGTGCAGTCGGGGGTGTCCGCCGCGATCCGGGCGCTGGAGCGGGAGCTCGGCACGGCGCTCTTCGAGCGGACCTCGCAGCGCGTCGCGCTCACCGACGCCGGCACGGCGCTGCTGCCCGCGGCCCGGGCGACGATCGACGCGGCCCAGGCCGCCCGGGACGCCGTCGACGAGGTCCGCGGCGGGCTGCGTGGTGCGCTGCGCATCGGCACCCTGATCTCGGTCGGCTTCGTCGACCTGCCGGGGCTGCTCGGCCAGTTCCGCGCCGAGCACCCGGGCGTCGACCTGCGGCTGCGGGCGGCGCCGAGCGGTTCGGCGGGGCTGGCCCGGTCGCTGCTGGACGGGGAGCTCGACGTCGCGTTCGTGTCGCTGGCCGGGCGCCCGCCGGCGGGCCTGTCGGTGCGGGTCCTCGTCGCCGATCCGATCGTCGCGGTGCTGCCGGCCGGGCACCGGCTCGCCGGCAGGGCCGCGACGGACCCCGCCGGCCGGGCTTCCGTGAGCGCCGCCGGCACGGCTTCGGTGAGCGCCGCCGGCAGGGCTTCAGAGAGTGCCGCCGGCAGGGCTTCAGAGAGTGCCGCCGGCAGGGCTTCAGTGAGCCTCGCCGACCTGGCCGACGAGCCGTTCGTCGACTCGCCGCCCGGCTACGGCAACCGCACCGAGGTCGACCGGGGCTTCGCGGCTGCGGGCCTGCAGCGGCGGGTGGCTCTGGAGGTCGCCGACATCGGCACCGTCGCCGACTACGTGCGCAACGGCCTCGGGGTGGCGCTCATCCCGCGCTTCGCGGTCGGGTCCGGTGACGGGCTCGTGACGCTGCCGGTCGCCGGGGCGCGGCTGCGCTGGACGTTCAGCGTGGCGACGGCCTCCGCGCGCCGTCCGAGCGCGGCGGTCCGTGCGCTGCTCGACATGCTCGACGCCCACCGTCTCAAACAGTGAATCGCCTCAAGTGCGCGCGCCGTGGGCCGAACGGACGGCAAACGGGTTCTCTCCGATGAGGTGCCATGACGGACACGACGCCACGCAGCGCGAGCAGTCCCATCCGGTGGTTCGGCGACATCCGGATCGGGGTGAAGATCACGGCGGCGCTGGCCGTCGCGCTCCTCGCCGGCGGCCTGGTCGCCTGGGCCGGGCTGGCCGCGCTGAGCACCGCCAACGACAACGCCACCGCGATCTACACCGAGAACCTGCTGCCGACCAGCATGCTCAACACCACGCAGGGCGCGCTCGACGACGAGATCAACAGCCTGGCGATGATGGCGATCGCCACGACGCCGGCGACGACCGAGGCGCAGCGCCGGCGGGCCCTCGACGCGGCGAAAACGCTGCTGGACGGCATCGACCAGTACCAGGCGCTCGGCGTGAGCGGTCCACAGGAGCAGCTGCTCGCCGCGCTGCGGCAGGCCGTCGGCGGCCTGCACAAGGTCCGCGACGAGCGGCTCGTCCAGGCGGCCGCCGCCAATGAGGCGGACGTCTACGAGCAGGCTTACCAGACCGAGGCCGCACCGCTCGTCGACGCCGCCAACAAGGCCCTGGACGGGCTCGCCGCCTACGAGCGGACCTCCGCGGCGGAGGCCGCGAAGCACAACGCGGACCAGTACTCCAGCAGCCGCGGCGTCATCGTCGCCTGCCTCGTCGCCGGCTGCCTGATCGCCGCGGCCCTCGGCTGGGCCACGGTGCGCCGGATCGTCGGGCCGATCCGCCTCGTCGGCGGGGTGCTGGCGCAGATGGCCGACGGCGACCTCACCGGCCGGCTCGACCTCGACACCCGCGACGAGGTCGGCACCATGGCCCGAGCGCTCAACCGGGCGACCCACAGCATGCGCGCGGCGGTGCGGACGCTTGGGCATACCTCGTCGTCCCTCGCGGCCGCGGCCGAGCAGCTGTCGGGGGCCAGCACGCAGATCGCGGCGAGCGCCGCGCAGACCAGCGACCAGGTCGCCGTCGTGGCGAGCGCCGCCGACGAGGTGACCCGCAACGTGCACACCGTGTCGGCGGGCTCGGAAGAGATGAGCCTGTCGATCCAGGAGATCTCGCGGAACGCCAACGAGGCCGCCCTCGTCGTCGGCGAGGCCGTGTCCGCGGCGCGGGCGACCGACGCCACCGTGTCGAAGCTCGGCGAGTCGTCGCAGGAGATCGGCCACGTCGTCAAGACGATCACGTCGATCGCCGAGCAGACCAACCTGCTGGCCCTCAACGCGACGATCGAGGCGGCCCGTGCCGGGGACGCCGGCAAGGGCTTCGCCGTCGTGGCGACCGAGGTCAAGGACCTCGCCCAGGAGACGGCCCGGGCCACCGAGGACATCTCCCGCCGCGTCGCCGGCATCCAGGCCGACACCGGCACCGCCGTCACCGCGATCCGCGACATCGGCGAGATCATCGCGAAGATCAACGACTACCAGCTGACCATCGCGTCCGCGGTCGACCAGCAGACCGCGACCACCGGCGAGATGAACCGCGGGGTCGCCGAGGCGGCCGGCGGCATCACCGAGATCGCCGCCAGCATCGGCTCGGTCGCCGCCGCGGCCCAGGTCACGACCGAGGGCGTGGCCGAGTCGCGGCGCACCTCGGCGGAGCTCGCCCGCATGTCGCACGAGGTGCAGACCCTCGTGGCGGGCTTCCGGGTCTGAGACCTCCGGCACATCCATTTGCGTCAGCGCGCGGCAATGTTTTTAGACTGACTGGTCAGTCTAAAGTCAGGAGGCCGCCATGAGCGTGGTGGAAGCGCGCGGGCTCGGTGCCCGGACCCGGCGCGGCTGGGTGTTCCGCGACGTCGACCTCGACGTCGAGGCGGGGGAGCGGGTCACCGTCACCGGCCCGGCCGGCAGCGGCCGCACGTCGCTGCTGCTCGCCCTCGCCGGCTGCTTCAGGACCAGCGCCGGCACCGTCCGGCGGGAGGGCGTCGTCGCCCTGGCGCACGTCCCCGGCGTGCACGAGCCGGAGCCCGCGCTGACCGTCGCCGAGCACGTCGAGGAGCGCCGGCTGCTGCTCGGCAAACGCCGCTCGGTCGCCGTCGACCTGCCGTTGGACCCCGGCACGCTGGGCCGCGACCTCGACGTGCTCGGCCGGCACCTGCTCGGCCTCACCCTGGCCTGGGCCGCCGGCCCCGCCGCGGTCGTGGTCGTGGTCGACGACGTCGACAGCGGGTTGTCCGCCGAAGAGCGCGCGCTGCTGGACGAGGCCCTGGACGCCCTCACCGCCGACGGGATCGCCGTCATCGCCGCCGCCCGCGAGGCCGGGACCGGCCGCGTGTTCGAGCTGGAGGGGCACCGATGAGGCTCGCCAGGTTCGAGCTGCGGCGCTTCACCCGGGCACCGATCACCGTCGCGGCGCTGGTCGTTCTCGCGCTGATCCCGCTGCTGTACGGGGCGCTGTACCTCTGGGCGTTCTGGGACCCGTACGGCAACATGCGCCACATCCCGGTCGCCGTCGTCAACGCGGACCGGCCCGCGACCGCCGCCGACGGCAGCACCGTGCACGCCGGCGCCGACCTCACCGCGAAGCTGCTGCGCCGGGACGTCTTCGGCTGGCAGCAGACCACCGAGGCCGCGGCCCGCAAGGGGCTCGCCGACGGGCGGTTCCAGCTCGTCTTCGAGATCCCCGCCGACTTCTCCGCCGCCCTGGTCACCCCGCCGGACCCGGACCGCGACCCGACCGGCGGGCGGCTGCTCGTGGTCAACGACGACGCCACCAACTACCTCACCGGCCAGCTGTCCCGCAGCGTCTTCACCGAGGTCCGCGCCAGCGCCGCCGCGTCCGTCGCCGGCGGCTACTTCGACCGGATGCTGATCGGCTTCACCGACCTCAAGTCGCAGACCGCCCAGGCCGCCGACGCCGCCGGGCAGCTCTCCGCCGGCGCCACCCAGGCCGGCGCCGGGGCCGGCTCGCTGGTGGGCGGCCTCGACCGGGCCGCCGGCGGCGCCGGGGACCTCGCCGCCGGCCTCGACGAGGCCACGAAGGGCTCGCAGCGGCTGTACGACGGGCTCGTCGCCCTCGACCAGGGTGCCGCGCAGCTCGCCGACGGCACCGCCCAGGCCGCCGCCGGCGGGCGCCTGCTCGCCACCAAGGTCGGCGCCGCCGCCGACACGGTCGAGCCGGTGCTGCGCGACAACGCCGCCCTCATCGAGGCCGCCGCGACCAGCATCGCCGACGGCGCCGACCTGCTCCGCGAGCACCTCGACGCGCTGCCCGACCTCGCCCGGACCGCGACGCAGCGGGCCACCGCGACCCGCGCCGCCCTGGAGAAGCTCGGGTCGCGGTACCCGCAGATCGTCGACACCGCCGAGTACAAGACGGCCGTCGCCGCCGCGGACGCCGCCGTCACCGCGGCCCACTCCGTCGAGACCCGCCTCGAGACCGGCGACCTCGCCGACGTCCGCGCCGACCTGGACCGCGCGTCGAAGCTCGCCCGGCAGGTCGCGGCCGCCGCCCCGCACCTCGCCGACGACGTCGCCGCCGCCCGGGCCCAGGTCGACCGGCTCGCCGACGGCCTCGACCAGCTCGCCGGCGGTGCCGCCCGGCTGCACGCCGGCACCGGTCAGGCCCGCGACGGCGCCCGCGACCTGTCCGGCGGCATCTTCCGGCTCGCCACCGGCGCCCAGCAGCTCGACGACGGCCTCGGCACCCTGTCCGACGGTGGCCGCCGCCTCGCCGGCGGCCTCGGTGAGCTGTCCGACGGCGCCAGCCGGCTCGCCTGCGGCCTGTCCGACGGCGCGGCGAAGATCCCCGGCTACGACCCGGACACCCGCGCCGAGCGGGCCGGCGTCCTCGGCGACCCCGTCGCGCTGGACCGCTCGACCGAGCACCCGTCCGCCACCTACGGGGCCGGGTTCGCGCCGTACTTCCTCGGCCTCGCCCTCTGGGTCGGCGCCATGATCAGCTACATGGTGCTGCGCCCGCTGACCCGCCGGCACCTCGTGTCGGGCGCGCCCGCCCACCGCGCGGCCCTGGCCGGCTGGCTGCCCGGCCTGGCCGTCGGCGTCGCCCAGTCGACCGCGCTGTTCCTGGTCGTGCGGTTCGCGCTCGGGCTGCACCCCGCGCACCCCCTGGCCATGTACGGGTTCCTGTGCCTGACGGCGGTCGCGTTCACCGCGATCGTGCAGTGGTTCGGCGCCAGGCTCGGCGCGGCCGGCCGGCTCGTCGCCCTCGCGGTGCTGATGCTGCAGCTCACGTCGTCGGGCGGCACGTACCCGATCGAGACGACCCCCGGTGTGCTGCAGGCGATCCATCCGTTCCTGCCGATGACGTACGTCGTGTCGGGGGTCCGGCATCTCGTCAACGGCGGCCCGGGCGGTACGGTCGTCACCGGGGCACTGGTCCTGGCCGGGTTCGCCGCCGCGGCGTTCGCGCTGACGACCCTGGCGGCGTGGCGCGGCCGCCGCCTGACGACGTCCAAGCTGCACCCGGATCTCGTGATGTAGGGGGTTTCGCACGTGGCGGAGGACGGCCGGACCCGGCGGCGCACCGACACCCGGCAGCGGCTGTACGACGCGGCGATGGAGCTCATCGCCGAGCACGGCTTCTCCGCCACGACCGTCGACGACATCGCCCTGCGCGCCGGCGTCGCGAAGGGCACCGTCTACTACAACTTCCCGTCGAAGAACGCCCTCTTCGAGGAGCTGCTGCGGCACGGCGTCGGCCTGCTCACCGCCGACTTCCGTGCCGCCGTCGCGGGCGTCGCGCCCCCCGAGGCCGTCCTGGCGCTGATCAGGGCGGAGCTGGCGTACATCGAGCGGCACCGCTCCTTCGCGCAGCTGCTGCTCTCGGAGATGTGGCGCACCAACCGCGAGTGGCACCAGACGCTGCAGCTCCTGCGCAGCGAGGCCGTCGACGTCATCGCCGGCGCCCTGCGCCGCGGCGTCGACGAGGGCCACTTCGACGCCGCGCTGGACGTCCGGATGGCGGCGGCGGCGCTGTTCGGCGTCTGCCTCGTCGTCGCCGTCGACTGGCTCGTCTTCGAACCCGACCGCTCCCTCGCCGATGTCCAGGAGGCTTTGATCACCGTGATCCGGGCCCGGGTGGGTGTGTGACGCCGTCTGGCGGCGGTGACCGGCGGCCCGGCCGCCGGCCGTGCGAGGCGGGCCGGGTTGTGTCAGGGTAGGCCGTGGTCGAGGTTGTGCTGGGCGGTCGGTATGAGCTCCGGCGGGTGCTGGGCCGGGGCGGCATGGCCGAGGTGTGGCTGGGATTCGACCGCCGGCTGGGCCGTGCGGTGGCGGTCAAGGTCCTGCCCGAGGCCGAGGCGGCGGACCAGGTGGCGCGGGAGCGGTTCGACCGGGAGGCCCGCACCGTCGCCCGGTTGTCGCACCCGAACATCGTCGCGATCCACGACGTCGGCGTCGACGCCGACGCGCACTTCGGCGGTGCGGTGTCGTTCCTGGTGATGGAGCTGGTGGAGGGCGGGAGCCTCGCCGACCGGCTCGCCGCCGGCCCGCTGCCGCCCGCCGCTGCCGCCGCCGTCGCGGTGCAGGTCTGCGACGCCCTCGAGGCCGCGCACGCCGCCGGGGTGATCCACCGGGACGTCAAGCCGGCCAACATCCTCTTCACCGGCGCCGGCACCGACCGGGTGAAGGTCTGCGACTTCGGCATCGCCCGCGTCACCGGCGCCGGGCAGGCCGAGCTCACCGCGTCGGCGCAGGTGCTCGGGACCACCGCGTTCATGGCGCCCGAACAGATCACCGGCGAGCCTGTCGACGCCCGCAGCGACGTGTACGCGCTCGGGTGCGTGGTGTACGCGATGCTGACCGGGCAGCCGCCGTTCAGCGGCGAGACGCCGATGCGGATCGCCTGGCAGCACGTCAACCAGCCGGTCGTGCCGGCATCCAGGCTCCGGCCCGGCCTGCCACCTCGGGCGGACGAGATCCTCGCGACGCTGCTGGCCAAGCGGCCGGACGACCGGCCGGCGTCGGCGGCGCAGGCCCGGGCCCTGCTGCAGCACCTCGGAGACGCCACGGCACCGGCCGCCACCGCGGCCACCGCCGCCCTCCCGGCCGCCACCGCGGCCACCGCCGCCCTCCCGGCCGTTCCCACCGCCGCCGTCCCCGCCGCGCGGCAGCCGGTCCGGGCCACCGCGGCCGTCGTCGCGCCGACCCAGTCGATGCCGGTGACGCCGGCCGCGGAGGCGGCTCCCGCGGGCCGCCGCACCGGGATCGGACCGATCGGCGTCGCGCTCGCCGCGGTCGTCGTCCTCGTGGCGGTCATCGCCATCACGGCCGCGATCATGGCCGGACGCGACGACCCGCAGTCGTCGTCAGGTGCCGCCCCGACGAGCTCGGCGCCGGCCGCCGCGCCCCCGACGTCCGGTGCCGCGCCGACCAGCGGTGCTCCGTCCCCGGCCCGGCCCGGTGACGCGCTCGCCGCGGCGCGCGCCACCGTCAGCGAGCAGGCGGATGCCGGGCAGCTCTCCGCCGAGTCGGCACGGGAGCTGAACAAGCGGCTCGCCGAGATCGAGCGGTACCTCGCCAAGGGCGACGAGAACAAGGCGGCGGGGAAGGTCGCCGAGCTGCGCAGGAAGCTCGGCGAGCAGCGCAAGGACGGCAAGACGCAGCAGGCCGGGTACACCGCCGTGCTCGCCAGCCTGGACCGGCTCGCGGCGAGCCTGCCACCGCCCCGCACCGAGGATGACTGAAGCGGTTGCGGATGGTGCGCTCGCCGGTGGCGCGTCAGCGGACGACGCGGCGCTGAGGGCGGGGTGGCGGGGTCGTGACGGCGTCCGGCTCCAGGACGACCGCGACGCGGGCCCCGCGCAGCGGGCTGCGCTCGACGACGAGGCGGCCGCCGGCGGCTTCCGCGACCCGGCGGACGATGTCGAGGCCCAGGCCGGTGGAGCCGGCGCCGCTGGAGCCGCGGCGGAGGGCACGCGCGGGATCGGCGATGCCGGGGCCGGCGTCGTCGACGGTCAGGCCGCGCGGGGAGACGTGGACCTCGAAGCCGGTGCCTTCCGGGGTGTGCTGGAAGACGTTGCCGAGCATGCAGTCGACCGCGGAGACCAGGTCGGACTCGGCGACCGGCACCCACACGGGCTCCTGACCGCCGACGACCCGCCAGGGGCGTTGCTGGTCCTCGGCGAGCACCGACCAGAACGCGAGGCGGTCGGCGACGACCTCGACGAGGTCGGTGCTCTCGGGCACGCGGTCGGCGGCGGAGCGGCGGGCGGTCGTGATGATCTGCTCGATCTCGTCGTCGAGGGCGTCGAACGCCTGACGCATGCGTTCGCCGATCGGGCCCGGCGGCATCGCGTCGGCGTCCAGGCGGAGGGCGGTCAGCGGGGTGCGGAGGCGGTGGGAGAGGTCGGCGGCGAGCTCGCGCTCGGCGTCGGCGAAGGCGACCATCTGGTCCGCCATGCGGTTGAAGCTGCGCGCCGCGTCCCGCAGCTCCGGCGGGCCGTCCGGCTCGACGCGGGCGTGCAGGTCGCCGTCGCCGAAGGCGCGGGCGCCCTCCGCGAGGCGCTTCGTGGAGCGCACGATCTGCGCGCCGAGCCGGTCCGCGACCAGGATCGAGCCGCCGATGAGGACGACCGCGAGACCGGCGAGGGCCAGCCAGGCGGCGCCGACGCCGCGGCCGAGGTCGGCGTCGGACACGTACACCTCGACGACCGCGGTCCGGTCACCGTCCAGGACGACCGTCTGGAGGTAGGCGACGCCGCCGGGGGCGTCGACGGTCAGCGACCTGCCCTGCGTGGCGGCGCGGTCCACCTCCGCGGCGGCGGCGTGGCTGGTGCCGACCGTCGGCTCGCCCAGCAGGTGCACGGCGAGCCGGCCGCTCTGCCCGGCCGGCACCGTGGCGACGGCACGGTCGAGGGCGCCGGATCCGTTGCCGGAGGTGGACGCCAGGGCGGCCACCATCGCGTCGGCCTGGTAACGCGCCTCGGCCAGGGCACGGTCGTGGGCGATCTCCTTGGTGACATACGCGAGGGGCACCAGGAAGGCCAGCGCGATCATTGAGGTGATCGCGAACGAGAGGCGCATGAGCGCGTTTCTCATCGGAAACCTCCGTGGAAACCCCCGGCTTTGGCCGTGGGGAGGAAACGGAACCCCTGCGGAGCAGGACAGGCAACGCCGATCCGCCGCCTGGGCGGACCGGCGTATGACCGCCTGTCACAGCGAGGTTCACCGATGCGTGTGTTAGCTTGCGAGCCGTGGCCAGGGTGGTGAAGCGGGCGTTCAGATACCGCTTTTACCCGACCTCCGGGCAGGCGGCTGAGCTTGCCCGGACGTTCGGGTGTGTCCGACTGGTCTACAACCTGGCGTTGCAGGCCCGGACCGAGGCGTGGACGCTGCGTCAGGAGCGGGTGAACTACAACGCCACCAGCGCGCTGCTGACCGGGTGGAAGAAGACCGGCGAGCTGGCGTTTCTCAACGAGGTGTCCTCGGTGCCGTTGCAGCAGGCGCTGCGCCACCTGCAGGTGGCGTTCACCAACTTCTTCGCCAAGCGGGCGAAGTATCCGACGTTCAAGTCGAAGAAGCGTTCGCGTCGTTCGGCGGAGTACACCACCAGCGCGTTCCGCTTCCGGGACGGTCGGCTCACCCTGGCCAAGATGGCCGAGCCTCTCGACATCGTGTGGTCGCGGCCACTGCCGGAGGGAGCATCGCCGTCCACGGTCACCGTGTCCCAGGACGCCGCGGGCCGCTGGTTCGTGTCCCTGCTCTGTGAGGACCGGGTCGAGCAGGCCCTGGCCTCGGCGGCGGTCGGTGTCGACGCCGGTCTCGACAGTCTGCTTACCCTGTCGACCGGCGAGAAGATCACCAACCCGAAGCATGAGTGCCGGGACCCGGCCGCGCTCGTCCGCGCCCAGCGCAACCTGGCCAGGAAGGAGAAGGGGTCCGCGAACCGGGCGAAGGCCCGGCTGAAGGTGGCCCGCGTGCATGCCCGGATCAGCGACCGGCGCAGGGATCACCTGCACAAGTTGAGTACTCGGCTCGTTCGTGAGAACCAAACGATCGTGGTCGAGGACCTGACCGTCCGCAACATGATCCGAAACCATCGCCTGGCCCGCGCCATCAGCGACGTGGCCTGGCGGCAGTTCCGCACCATGCTCGAATACAAGACCGACTGGCACGGCCGCACCCTGGTCGTCATGGACCGTTGGTTCCCGTCGTCGAAGCTGTGCTCGGCCTGTGGTGCGCTCGCTGCGCGGATGCCGTTGCACGTGCGGTCGTGGACCTGCCGGTGCGGGCAGGCCCACGACCGTGACGTGAACGCGGCCCGCAACATTCTCGCGGAGGGGCTCTCCGTGATCGCCTGTGGAGGCGGTGTAAGACCTCAACGAGAGTCCTCTCGGACGGGGCAGTCGTCGGTGAAGCAGGAAACCCGGCGGGCGACCGCTGGAACCCCCCCCGCCCGTAGGCGCGGGGAAGATGTCAAGGCTGTGCGGGGACCTGGTCCGGGTCGACGAGCATGACCCCGACCCCGCGGAACGTGCGCAGGTACCGCGGCTGGGTCGCGCTCTCGCCGAGCTTGCGGCGCAGCCAGGACACGTGCACGTCGATCGTCTGGTCCTCGCCGGAGCTGTCGGGCCGCTGCCACACCTCGGTCAGCAGCTCCCGCCGGCTGACGACCCGGCCGGCCCGCTGGGCGAGGTACGCCAGCAGGTCGAACTCCTTCTTCGTCAGCTGCAACGGCTGGCCGCCGATGGACGCGAACCGCTGCTGCGGGTTGACGTGCAGCGTGCCGATCGTCACGCCGGCCGGCACGGCGGCGGGGCCGGTGGTGCCCTGCCCGCGGCGCAGGACCGCGTTGATCCGCGCCGACATCTGGGCGCTGGAGAACGGCTTCGTCACGTAGTCGTCGGCGCCTGCGTCGAGCAGCCGGATGATGTCGCGCTCCGAGCGCCGGGCGGTGGCGACGATGACCGGCGCGTTGGAGATGCCGCGCAGCATCCGCAGCACGTCCAGACCGTCCATGTCGGGCAGCCCGAGGTCGAGGATGACCAGGTCGGGCGGGTCTGTCGCGATGACCCGCAGCGCGGACCCGGCGTTGCCGACCGGACGCACCACGTGACCGGCGTCGGTCAACGCCCTGGACAGGGCGCCGGAGACGGCGACATCGTCCTCGACGAGCAGGATCAGCGGCATGGCAACACGGTAACCGCCGGGTTTGCCATGTGGAGCGGGGCGGGTGAGAAGATCTGCCGGTGCGGGTCAGACATGCGGCGGTGCCGGTGCTGCTGTGGTGCCTGGCGACCACGGCGAGTATCGGCGTCGCGTCGCTGGCGCTGCGCCCCGTGCTGCGCACGGCCGTGCCGTCCGACTCGCTGCCTGTGCCGGCCGCGGAGGCGCGCGGGCCGGGCGACCTGATCCCGCAGCCGGGCCTGCCGCCGCTCACCACGCCGGTGTCGCCGCCCGCGGCCACCGGCGCCGCCACCACGCCCGGCGCGACCTCGGCGGTGCCGCGCACGTCGGCGGCCGCCACTCCGAGCGTGAAGGTCACCACCGCCGCCCCCGCCCGCGTCGTCGACGGCTGGACCGTGACGACCGGTGCCGACGGCGTCGACACGTACCTGCGCTCGTTCCGGTCCGAGGGCGGCGACGCGGTCATCCGCATCCGCGACGGCGTCGTCTCCGTCGTCACCGCCACGCCCCGGGGCGGGTACTCCGTGTCGCGGGCGCAGACCGAGCCGAGCCGGCTGGTCGTCCAGTTCATCTCCGCCGGTGGCGAGGCCGCCTACCTCGTCGACGCGATGTGGTGGCAGGGCGCCCCGCACGGCACCGTCACCCGCATCGGCACCTGACCGCCTCGACCGGGCGTGCTACACAGGTTGTCATGGTCGATGTCGGCGAGGTCACCAGCGCGGTCGTGCCGTTCGTCTCGGCCGCGGTCGGCGCGTACGGCACAGCGGTCGTCCAACGCGTCGTCGACCAGGCGGGCGACGCCACCGCGGAGGCGGGCATCGGTGTCGGGCGGCGGGTGCTGCGGCGGCTGTTCCGGTCCGGCCGCGGCCAGCAGATCGAGGAGGCGGTGACGGACCTCGGGTCCGCGCCCGATGACGAGACCCTCGCCGACCTCGTGCGGGCGCAGGTGCGCGCCGCGCTCGGGGGCGATCCGGAGCTGGCGGCGGAGATCGCCGCGATGCTGCCCGCCCGCCCCGGCGTCACCATCACGAACTCCCGCGGTGTCCAGGCCGGCGACCACAACGTGCAGACCAACCACTTCAGTGCGTGACCGGTGCGTGATCTGCCGGAAAACTGTTATCGGCGGCCCCGGAAAACGTCGCAGCGATCAGGGCAAATCTTAAAGTTCGTCTAATGCTCCCCGCAGGTCCGGGCGCTTACCGTCGATGCGTGACCACCGCCCGGACGGTCGCGGGACCGCCACCCGCCACCATGCCGCCGCTCGCCCACCGGGCCCGCGGCGGGGGCGTCGTGTCCACGGGTCTGCCGGGGATGCGCCCGCACCCCGCAGACCACACCGCGGCTGCCCCCAGCGCCGCGGCGCCGTCGGCCGGGGCCGCCACCCCGACCGCGGCGGACCTCCCTCCCCGCCGCGGCAAGGGTGGTGGCCGATGATGTCGAACCAGCCCGCCGAGGCCCCGCAGGCGGAAGCCGCGGAAGCACCCGCCACCGAGGCCCCGCAGACGGAAGTCGCGGAAGCACCCGCCACCGAGGCCCCGCAGACGGAAGTCGCGGAAGCACCCGCCACCGAGGCCCCGCAGACGGAAGCCGCCGAAGCACCCGCCACCGAGACGCCGGCGGAGGAAGCCGCGGCGACAGAGGCAACGGAAGCCCCGAAGGCTTCTGAGAGCGCGGATTCCACCAGTACCGCGGAAGCAGCGGCAACCGGGGAGACCGAGGAGCGCGGGCGGGACGCCTGGCGCCGGGTCGGGGCGGTCCTCATCGTGCTGGTCGGCGCGTTCGCCGTCGTGGTGCTCTGGGCCAGACCCGCGCACGAGCCGGCGGCACCCACGGGCCAGCGCAGCACCGCACCGGTCGCGGTGACCTCGCTGAACCCCACGGACATCGCGTACCTGCAGCTGATGATCTCCCTGAACACCAGCGCCGGGCAGCTGTTCGACCTCATCATCACCGGCGGCGACCCGGTGCTCACGCCGATCGCCAGGACGGCGGCCGACGGTCACCGGGCCGAGCTCGCCGCGCTGCGCAAGGCCCTCGCGGACGGCGGCGCCGTCGAGGACTCCAGCATCCATGCCGGGCACGACCTGCCCGGGATGGTGGTCGACGCCGACATGGCGGCGATCCGCGCCGCGCCCGCCGCCCAGCAGCCGGCGAAGGCCCTCGAGGTGCTCCGCGACCACCTGACCGGCACCACCGCGCTGTGCGGGTCGGAGGCGAAGAACGGCGCCGACCCGGCGACCAAGGCCGCCGCCCAGCAGGTCCTGGACGCGCACGGGAAGCTGCTGGCACAGCTTCCCACGATGTAACTTTCGCCCGTCACGCCCGGCTGACCTGCGGTTTTCCTCGTACCGTGGCGACGGCGACGACACGTGCGAGCGCCCGCTCCTAGCGTCTGCCTGCACTGCCACGACTCCCGTCCTGGTGGCAGTGCCGACTGAGGAGGGTGTGGTGAGAAGACTCTGGGCCGCCGTCGCGGCCAGCAGCTTGGCGGTCGTCGGCGCGGTCGCCGTCATCGGGCTCAACAGCACGGCGTCGGCGGCCGTGGGAGGCACCGGCACGGGCTACCTGAGCACCCGCGGCAACCAGATCATCGACGCCGGCGGCAACCCGGTGCGCCTGACCGGGATCAACTGGTTCGGCATGGAGACCGACAACAAGACGTTCCACGGCCTGTGGGCCCGCCCGTGGCGCGACCACATCGACCAGATGGCGAGCCTCGGCTACAACACGCTGCGTGTGCCCTTCTCCGAGGACGCCCTGAAGCCCGGCGCGACCGCCAACAGCGTCGACGGCTACACCAACCCCGACCTGCAGGGCCTGACCCCGCTGCAGATCCTCGACAAGGTCGTCGCCTACGCCGGCACGAAGGGCATGCGCATCCTGCTGGACCGGCACCGCCCGACCAGCGCGGGGCAGAGCGCCCTCTGGTACGTGTCGGCGACGCCGGAGTCGACCTGGATCAGCAACTGGCGTTCGCTCGCCCAGCACTACGCCAACAACCCGACCGTCATCGGCGCGGACCTGCACAACGAGCCGCACGCGGACGGCACCGACCCCAACGGCACCGGGTCGTGCTGGGGCTGCGGCGACGTGAACCGGGACTGGCGCCTGGCCGCGGAGCGCGCCGGCAACGCCATCCTCGAGGTCAACCCCAACTGGCTCATCGTCGTGGAGGGCGTCAGCTGCCCCAGCGGCGGCAACGCCAACGCGTGGGACAACATCCCCGACGAGCCGTGCGGCTGGTGGGGCGGCAACCTGTCGAAGGCCGGCCAGTTCCCGGTCCGGCTCAACAAGCCCAACAAGCTCGTCTACTCAGCGCACGAGTACGCGAACTCCGTCTACCACCAGGCGTGGTTCGACGACCCGTCGTTCCCGAACAACCTGCCCGCGATCTGGGACCAGTTCTGGGGCTACATCGAGAAGCAGAACATCGCGCCGATCCTGGTCGGCGAGTTCGGCTCGACGCTGCAGAACCCGCAGGACGTGGTGTGGCTGAAGAAGCTCATGGAGTACATGGGCACCGGCGTCACCGGCATGGACTTCACCTACTGGTCCTGGAACCCCAACTCCGGCGACACGGGCGGCATCGTCGGCGACGACTGGAAGACGGTCAACCAGCAGAAGCAGTCGATCCTGCAGCCGTACCTCATCCCGCCCGTCGGCGGCACGAACCCGACCGGCTCGGTCTCGCCCTCGGTCTCGCCGTCGGTCTCGACGTCGCCGTCCGGCAACACGGGCACCGGCTCCTGCACCGCCACCGTCCGCATCGACAACGCGTGGCAGGGCGGCTACCAGGCGGCCGTCACGGTGAAGAACACCGGCAGCGCCGCGGTCAACCCGTTCTCCATCACGTGGACGGTCCCGTCGGGCGTGACCCTCGGCAGCGGCTGGAACGCCACGGTGACCCAGTCGGGCACCACGTTCACCGCGGCCGGCCCCTCGTGGTCGCCGTCCCTCGCGGCGGGCGCGTCGGTCTCGGTCGGCTTCACCGCCAACGGCCCGTCGACCCCTGGCCCGAGCAACATCAAGCTCAACGGCGCGGCCTGCTCGTAGAGCGGCCGGCATTCAGGCGGGGCCCGGAGATCGTCTCCGGGCCCCGTCGCCGTTACCGCCCGGCTTCCAGCCGAAGAACGCGCGAATCAGGAGCCGGCGCCGGCGCGTCAGGAGTGGATGCGGTAGCGGGCGACCAGGTCGTCCATGACCTTGTCGAGGCGGTCGTCGACGGTCTGGCGGGCGGGGTCCTCGTCGAACCAGGCGACGATCTCCCGCGCCCCCACGTGGAAGGGGACGGTGGCGACGTAGTCGGGGACGAGGGCGCGCAGCTTGCTGTTGTCGAAGACCATCGAGTGGGCCTTGTCGCCGAGGAGGCCGGCGCCCCAGTCCGGGTCGGCGGCGGCGATCGCGTCCGACGGGACGTGGACGAGCTTCGCGGTGACGCCGAGCGCGGCGGCCATGTGCTCGGCGATCTGGTTCCAGGTGAGGACGTCGTCGCCGGTGATGTGGAAGACGTCGCCGATGGCGCGGGGGTGGCCGAGCAGCGGGACGAAGCCCCGGGCGAAGTCGGTGTGGTGGGTGAGGGTCCACAGGGACGTGCCGTCGCCGTGGACGACGACCTCGCGGCCGGCGCGCATGCGGGCCGGGACGGTCCAGCCGCCGTCGAAGGGCACGAGGGTGCGGTCGTAAGTGTGCGAGGGGCGCACGATGGTGGCGGGGAACCCGGACTCCCGGTACTCCCGCACGAGGAGGTCCTCGCAGGCGATCTTGTCGCGGCTGTACTGCCAGAAGGGGTTGCGCAGCGGGGACGACTCCACGACGGGCAGCCGGGCCGGTGGGGTCTGGTACGCCGACGCGGAGCTGATGAACACGTACTGCCCGGTCCGGCCGCGGAACAGCTCGATGTCCGCGCGCACGTGCTCGGGCGTGAAGGCGACCCAGTCCACCACCGCGTCGAAGGACAGGCCGTCGAGCGCGGCGCGGGCGGACGAAGGGTCCCGGACGTCGCCGCGCAGGACCGTGACGCCCGGCGGGAGCGGCCGGGTCGTGCTGGTGCCGCGGTTCAGCACGTGCAGGTCGATGCCGCGGGCGACGGCCAGGTCGGTGCAGGCGGAGCTGATGATGCCGCTGCCGCCGATGAAGAGGACCTTCATCCTCAGCTCTCCACCCAGCCGTGGGTCCGCGCGAAGCTCACCAGGTGCTGGCGCGCCTGCGAGATCTGGCTGCCGGTGAGCGACGGGACGTGCTGGATGAGCAGCTCGGTCACCTCGGCGGAGAACTCGCGGCTGCTGAGCACGTCGCACAGGCCGTCGTCGTCGCCGGGCTCGGCGTCTTCGTCGTCGTGGTGCACGGGGCGCGACGGCCGGGCGTGCTCACGGCGCGCGGGAGCGTCGAGGATGCGCACGGTGGCGACCTTCAGCCCTCGCTCGCCCTCCTCGACCTCGTACTCGACGCGCATCCCCGGATGCACGAGGTGCCGCTGCTCGCCGAAGTCGTTGGCGTGGACGAACACGTCCTCGCCGCCCGCGTTGGGGGCGATGAACCCGTAACCACGCACCTCGTCGAACCGCAGAATTCTGCCTGTCTCCACCACGACCACCACCAGCCATCGAACCGGCCCGCGTCCGCTGGGGTCCGGCACATCAGAGCATAGGACCACCGAGGAGCTTCTTCTGCACCTTGCCCATGGCGTTGCGCGGGAGCGCCTCGACCAGGTGCACGACGCGCGGCCGTTTGTGCACGGAGAGTTGCTTGGCGACGAAGTCGACGAGGTCATCCGGGAGCAGCGCCGCGCCGGGGGCGGCGACGACGTAGGCGGTGACCGCCTCGCCGAGGTCGGCGTGCGGGGTGCCGATCACCGCCGCCTCGCGGACCGCGGGGTGCGCCAGCAGGGCGTCCTCGACCTCGCCGGCGCCGATGCGGTAGCCGCCGGACTTGATGAGGTCGGTGGAGGCGCGTCCGACGATCCGGTGCCGGCCGTCGGTGGTCTTGCGGGCGATGTCGCCGGTGCGGAACCAGCCGTCCACCAGGTCGGCGGGCTGGTGCACGTACCGCCGCAGCAGCATCGGACCGCGCACCCACAGGTCCCCGATGTCACCGTCCGATGCCTCGACGCGGGTCTCGACGCCGCGGACGGGGACGCCGACGTCCCCCGGAAAGCGGGCTCCGTCGAAGCGGCCGCTGATCGTGATCAGTGTTTCTGTCATGCCGTACCGCTCGACCGGTGCGTGGCCGGTCAGTGCGCGCAGGCGCTCGAAGACTGGCACGGGAAGGGCGGCGCTGCCGGAGACGAGCAGCCGCGCGCGGGACAGCGCCCGGGCCGCGGCCGGCTGCGCGCAGACCCGCGACCACACGGTCGGCACGCCGAAGTAGAGCGTCCCACCGGCCGCCGCATACCGCTCGGGTTGCGGTTTCCGCGTGTGTACGAGCGGCGAGCCGGCCCGCAGCGCGCCGAGCACCCCGAGGACCAGGCCGTGCACGTGGAACAGCGGCAGGCCGTGCACGAGCCGGTCGTCGGGCGTCCAGTCCCACGCGTCGGCGACGGCGTCCACGCCGGCCTCCAGCGACGCGTGCGTGTGCACGACGCCCTTGGGCGCGCCGGTGGTGCCGGAGGTGTACATGATGAGCGCCGGGGACTCGGGCGCCGGCGTGGGCAGGCTGATCGACGAGCGCCGGGTGACGTCGACGGCGTCCAGGACGACCGACGCGCCCGAGTCGGTGAGGATGTGCGAGCGCTCGGCCGGGCCGGCGTCGGACGGCACCGGCACGACGGCGGCGCCGGCGAGGAGGCCGCCGACGACCGCGACGACCGTCTCCAGGGACGGGGTGGCGTCGACGGCGACGGTGGCCGCGCCGTGCACGTCCGCGGCGACCGCGAGGGCCGCGCCGAGCAGGGCCTCGGAGGACAGGGCCCGGCCGTCGACGGTCACCGCGTCGGGCCGGTCGGCGGATCCCGGGCCGGTGGTGCCGGCGAGCAGGCGCATGACAACCATCCTCCCATTTCGTGATCCGACGGTGTCTTGACACCTTCATTTGTGAGCGTTAACACTGTCCCGGAGCAACACCCCCGCCGCGGACTTGAAACGATTCCCTGTTTTCAAGTCGCTCCATGACCAAGACACCCACAGATTTCCGCCGCCACCGTTGATAGCGCTCACACGAGCCGTCACCGGGCGCTGCACCCTGCGTACACCGTGGAGGACACCCCAGATGAAGGTCACCAGAGCACTGGCCGCCGCGGGCCTCAGCCTCGCCGTCGCGCTCAGCGTCACGGGCTGCGGCTCCGCCGAGAAGACCGCCGACAAGGAGGCGGGTGCCGCCGCCGGTGCGGGCAGCCTCATCGGCGTCACGATGCCGACGAAGTCCTCCGAGCGGTGGATCGCCGACGGCAACAACGTCAAGGCGGCCCTGGAGAAGCTCGGCTACAAGGTCGACCTGCAGTACGCGGAGAACGACATCCCGACCCAGGTCAACCAGATCGAGAACCAGATCACCAAGGGCGCGAAGCTGCTCATCATCGCCTCGATCGACGGCACCGCCATCACGACCCAGCTGCAGCAGGCCGCGGACAAGAAGATCCCGGTCATCGCCTACGACCGGCTCATCCGCAAGTCGCCGAACGTCGACTACTACGCCACCTTCGACAACTACAAGGTCGGCGTGCAGCAGGCCACGTCGCTGCTGGTCGGCCTGGGCCTGAAGAAGGAGGACGGCTCCGACGGCACCGCCACCGGGCCGTTCAACATCGAGCTGTTCGCCGGCTCGCCCGACGACAACAACGCCACCTTCTTCTTCAACGGCGCGATGGACACGCTCAAGCCGTACATCGACAAGGGCACGCTGGTCGTGAAGTCCGGGCAGACCGACTTCAAGACCGTCGCCATCCTCCGGTGGGACCCCGCCACGGCGCAGAAGCGCATGGAGGACATCATCACCAAGACCTACACCGGCGGCACCAAGGTCCAGGGCGTGCTGTCCCCGTACGACGGCCTGTCGATCGGCATCCTGTCGGCGCTGAAGAGCAGCGGCTACGGCACCGCCGGCCAGGCCTACCCGATCGTCACCGGCCAGGACGCGGAGAAGGCGTCGGTCAAGTCCATCATCGCCGGTGAGCAGTACGCGACGATCTACAAGGACACCCGCAAGCTCGCCGACGTCACCGTGAAGATGGCCGACGCGGTCCTCAAGGGCGGCAAGCCGGAGACCAACAACACCAAGGACTACGACAACGGCGTGAAGGTCGTCCCGTCGTACCTGCTGGAGCCGGTCGTGGTCTACAAGTCCAACTACAAGGCGGTCCTCGTCGACTCCGGCTACTACACCGAGAGCGACCTCAAGTAGCCATGTCCCAGGCTCAGTCCGACGTAATCCTGCGGATGCGCGGCATCACCAAGACGTTTCCCGGCGTTGCCGCGCTGCAGGATGTGAACCTCGAGGTCCGCCGCGGGGAGATCCACGCGATCTGCGGTGAGAACGGCGCCGGGAAGTCGACCCTCATGAAGGTGCTGTCCGGCGTGTACCCGCACGGCTCGTACACGGGCGACATCCTCTTCGAGGACGAACCCTGCCACTTCGGGGGAATCCGCGACAGCGAGCGGCGCGGGATCGTCATCATCCACCAGGAGCTGGCGCTCATCCCGCACCTGTCGATCGCGGAGAACATCTTCCTGGGCAACGAGCGGGTCCATCGCGGTCTGATCGACTGGAACCGCACGAACGCCGACGCCGGCGCGCTCCTGCGCCGGGTCGGCCTGCGGGACAACCCGGTGACCCCGGCGATGGACCTCGGCGTCGGCAAGCAGCAACTCGTCGAGATCGCCAAGGCGCTGTCCAAGGAGGTTCGCCTGCTCATCCTGGACGAGCCGACCGCGGCGCTCAACGAGTCGGACTCCCAGCACCTGCTGGACCTGCTGCGCGAGTTCCGCGAGCGCGGCATCACCTGCGTGATCATCTCGCACAAGCTCAACGAGATCGAGGCGGTCGCCGACACCACCACGATCCTGCGTGACGGCCGCACCATCGAGACCCTCGACATGCGGGGCAAGGGCGTGACGGAGGACCGCATCATCTCCGGCATGGTCGGCCGGGACCTGTCGCACCGCTTCCCGCCGAGGGTGTCGCATGAGGTGGGCGACGAGGCGCTGCGGATCGAGGACTGGACCGTGCACAGCCCCACCCAGCACGGACGGGTCGTCGTCGACCGGGCGTCGTTGTCGGTGCGCCGCGGCGAGATCGTCGGGCTCGCCGGGCTCATGGGCGCCGGCCGCACCGAGCTGGCGATGAGCGTCTTCGGGCGCAGCTACGGCGTCGGCATCAGCGGCCGGGTGTACAAGGACGGCGTCCCGGTCGAGCTGCGGACCGTCGGCGACGCGATCGCGCACGGCATCGCGTACGCCACCGAGGACCGCAAACGGTACGGCCTCAACCTCATCGAGGACATCCAGCGCAACGTCTCCGGCGCGGCGCTGCCCCGCATCGCCAGGGGTGGCTGGGTCGACGAGAACCGCGAGTTCCGGGTCGCCGAGGACTACCGGCACGGCCTCAACATCAAGGCACCCGGCGTCGGCACCGTCACCGGGACGCTCAGCGGCGGCAACCAGCAGAAGGTCGTGCTCGCCAAGTGGATCTTCACGGACCCTGACGTGCTGATCCTCGACGAGCCGACCCGCGGCATCGACATCGGCGCCAAGTACGAGATCTACACGATCATCAACCGCCTCGCCGACGAGGGCAAGGCGATCCTGGTCATCTCGTCCGAGCTGCCGGAGCTGCTCGGCATCTGCGACCGCATCTACGCCCTGTCGGCGGGCCGGGTCACCGGCGAGCTGCCCCGCGCCGACGCGACCCCCGAGCGGCTCATGCAGCTCATGACCAGCGTGAAGGAACGTTCATGACGACCATCGTGGAGGCACCCGACACGGAGACCGTGGCGCCGACCCGCTTCTCGGTCAACCTGCGCCAGAGCGGCATCTACATCGCGTTCGCCGCGATCGTGGTCCTGTTCGAGGTCCTGACGTCCGGCTCACTGCTGGAGCCGCAGAACATCTCGAACATCGTCGTGCAGAACTCGTACATCCTGATCCTCGCCATCGGCATGATCCTGATCATCATCGCCGGGCACATCGACCTGTCCGCGGGCTCGGTCGTCGCGGTCACCGGTGCCGTCGCCGCGGTGCTCATGGTCGACCTGGACGTGCCGTGGCCCGTCGCGATCCTGGCCACCCTCGCCGTCGGGGCGCTCATCGGTGCCTGGCAGGGGTTCTGGATCGCGTACTTCGGCATCCAGGCGTTCATCGTCACGCTCGCCGGCATGCTCGTCTTCCGGGCACTCACCATGACCGTCCTGGGCAACCAGGGCATCGGCCCGTTCCCCGACGACGTGCGGACCCTCGCCAACGGGTTCACGCCCGGCTTCCTGCGGAACGTGGGCCTCGGCGTGCTCGGCGGCGCGGACCTCTTCACGCTGCTCGTCGGGCTGGCGTCGGTCGCCGGGATCGTGGTCGTGCAGTGGCGGGCCCGGCGCGGCCGCATCGGCTACGGGCAGGCCGTCGACAGCCTTCCGGTGTTCGTCGCGAAGATCGCCGGCGCCTCGGTCGTGCTGATGTTCATCATCGTGCAGCTGGCCCGCTTCAAGAACCTGCCGTGGGTGCTGGTCCTGCTCGCCGCGCTCGTCCTGCTGTACACGCTGATCTCCCAGCGCACCGTCTTCGGCCGGCACATCTACGCCGTCGGCGGCAACCTGCAGGCCGCCGGGCTGTCCGGCGTCAAGGTCAAGTCGGTGACCTTCTGGATCTTCGTGAACATGGGGCTGCTCGCCTCGATCGCGGGCATCATCTTCGCCGGCCGGCTCAACCAGGCCGGCCCGACCGCCGGCAACGCGTTCGAGCTGGACGCGATCGCCGCGGCGTTCATCGGGGGCGCGGCGGTGCAGGGCGGCGTCGGGAAGGTCGTCGGCGCCATCACCGGCGGCCTGATCATGGCCGTCATCAACAACGGCATGTCCCTCATCGGCTCCCCGAGCGAGCGCGTCATGCTCGTGAAGGGTCTGGTGCTGCTGGCGGCGGTGGCGTTCGACGTCTGGGCGAAGCGGCGCGCCGGCCGCTCGCGCTGAGGTTCCCCCGGTCCGCGGCCTGGGCGGGACGCGAACCGGCGGATGGGAGGCCCAGGGGACGCTGACGGTCCCCTGGGCCTCTTTGCCTCTTTGCTTCACCCGGGTTTGATTCACCCGCGTGCTGGCGGGCATGAAGGAACGGGTGAAACGACACGACGTTGATCGGATCGCCGACCCGTGGGGGCCGCGCACTCCGTACCGGGCCGGCGGCACCTGGCCGGTCAGGGTGGACTCGTACCTGACCTCGCCGGAGGTCGACTCGTGGCACCAGTCCGCGCGGAGTACCCGCTGCTGCTGACGACCGGGCGCAGCGCCTACCAGTTCCACACCCGGACGAAGACGGCCCGCGCGCCGCAGCTCAACGAGGCGGCCCCGGACCTGTGGGTCGAGGTCAACGCCGCCGACGCCATGGCTTCCGGCATCCGCGACGGCGATCTGGTCGCGGTCACCTCACCGCGCGGCACGGTCCGGGCGCCCGCCCGCATCTGCGGCATCCGGCCCGGGGTGGTGTTCATCCCGTTCCACTACGGCTACTTCGACGCTTCGGGGTCCTTCGACCGGGCGGCCAACGAGCTGACCGTCACCTCCTGGGACCCCGTCTCCAAGCAGCCGCTCTTCAAGGTCACGGCGGTCCGTCTCGAGAAGGTGGTGTGATGCATCTCGGTCACTATCTCGGCCTGCTGCACCGCTCGCAGACCTGCCTCGCCGACGCCTTCCGGGAGGTCGCCTCGGAGCACGGCGACGAGCCGGACGTGCACGCGCTGTGCACCCGGCTGGCCGCCCAGTGCGACGCGCACGCATCGCAGCTCGCGCCCTTCGCGTCACGGTATGCGGCGGAGGCACCCGACGAGCCGGACCGGCTCCATTCGACCCTGTTCACCGGTACGCGCAGCGGCGGGCTGGGCCTGCTGCGGGACCTGCACGACCTGTACCTCATGGCGGCCGAGTGCGACATCAGCTGGACCGTCGTCGGCCAGGCCGCCCGCGGCGTGCGGGACGAGGACCTGCTGCGGGTCGTGGAGCGCTGCGAGGGCGAGACCGCCGTGCAGCTCAAGTGGCTGCGGACGCGCATGCGCCAGGCCGCGCCGCAGGCGCTCGTGGTCGCCTGATTCTCAGTCCACCGTCCACACGATCGCGGGCGGGCGGACCCGGGCACACACCGGGTCGCCCGCCGCGTCGGTCAGCCTCAACCGCCCGTGCAGCGTGCCGGCCCCGTCGTGTGCCGCCCGCAGCACCTCGGTCGGGACGTCGCCGAACATGAGCTTCGCCCGGCGGAACATCGCGAACTCGTCGCCCGTCACCGCGCCCCAGCTCAGGTAGAGAAACCGTGCCCCGGGCCGTCCGTGCACCCACGGCCCGCCGACGTCGAGCAGCCCGTCGACCTCCCGGCTGGTCACCTCCAGGTCCCAGGCCGCGTCCGCCGCGTCGGCCCGGACCCGGTCGACCACCTCGGCCTTCCGCTGCACGCCGACGTGCACGTTGTGCAGCCGCAACGCGTCGGCGCCGGGGCGCCGCCCCGGCAGGTCGGTGCCCTCGATCCGGATTCGCACACCCCTGACTGTATGCCGCTCTTTGTGTTGTACGGCCTACAGCGCCGCTATGGACGCGGGGGCCCGCTCGTGCCGGGTGAGTGCCCTGACCACCGGCAGCGCCCCGTGCCGCCACACGGCCAGCCGGCCGAGCAGCTCCACGGTGGCCGCGGCGGCCTCCGGCGGCAGTTGCGGCGTCGGTACGTCCAGGCTCACCGCCAGGTCGTCCACGTGCACGACGAGCTCCAGCACCCGGGTCAGCAGGAAGTCGTCGACCGCCAGCCCCCACTTCCCGATGTCCACGATCCGCTCCGGATGCTGCACCGGCACGGCCGTGCGCAGCTCGTCCAGCGCCGCGTCCACCTCGGCGGCCAGCTCGGCGGCGCTGGTCAGCGCGGCGGCCTCCTCACCCCGCGTGCGGATGAGCACGTTGTCGTCGCTGTCCCGCCCCGACCCGACCCAGCCCGCGCCGGTGAAGTGGTCGAGCACGGGGACGGCGGACTCACCCGGCGGCCCCGCGAGCAGCGTCAGGGTCCTGGTGACCTGATTGGCGAGGTGCCGGGCCAGCCCACCGACGGTGAACCCGGGCAGCGCGCTCGGCTCGCCCCACCGCTCCGCCACGGCCGGCTCCCGCAACAGCCCCGCGGCGGTGTCACTGGCATCGAGAAACGCGGATCGCATCATCCGCCGATCCTATTCGGCGCCTGGTCGGCGGACTGTCCCGCGACGGCCTGGTCCAGCGCACCACGACCCACGCGCCCGCCGCGCCCGCCTGGTCCGCCTCACTCCCGCCGGCCAACCAGCGCCCGACCGGCCGTGCACCCGACGCCCTGGCGACCGACCCCGGCTTCACCGCCGAACACCTCGACGACCTCCTGCACCCGCGCCTCCGGCCATGACCCCGCCAATGCCCGCCATCCAGTGATGATCTACATTCCGTACCGGCGTGGCGTCGCGGGGAGCGGGAGAGCGCGTGAACAGCTGGCATCATGCGGTCTCGGCGGCGCGCAGGTGGGGCGGCGCCCCCGAGGACTACATCGAGATAGAGGAGTTCATCGATTCCTCAAAGAAGATCATCGGGGACGTCCGGCACCGGTCGCTCTACCACCACACCGAGGGCGTCTGGCTGTGCCAGCGCATCTTCGGCCGCACCATCGAGGTCTCCCGGAGCGGCGGCGGGACGGTGCAGGTGCCCGTCCGGCTGATCGCGGAGCGGCACGTCCTGGAAGACCTCGGCTGGCTCCCTTCGCCGGCCGACTACATCGCCGGCATGCCGATCGCGCCGTGGATGTCCGGCGCGCAACGCAAGCAACTCCCGCTGTCCCACCTACTGCAGGGCGAGCCCCAGACCCAGGAGCCAGTCGAATGACCCACTTCAACTTCCTCGGCATCCCGGTCGCCGGGACCATCACCCCGCCCGACCCCGTGGTGGAGCAGCGCCCGCTGTCGGACCTCGAACCGCTGATCCGCGCGATCCTCGCCGACGACGCGATCGTCGAGTTCGGCTGGACGCAGTACACGCCCTACTTCAACGACGGCGATCCGTGCGTGTTCAGGGTCAACACGCCGTGGTTCCGAACCCCTGAGGACCCGGTGCTCGACCCGCAGCTGACCTACCAGCTCCGGATCGGCGGTGGGAAACACCCGTCGCTCGGCCGCCGGGAGTATTCGTGGGTTGAGGGTGTGCGGACGTACGGCGCGTACACCGGGCCGGACGAGGAGCGGTTCGACCGGGCCCTCGCGCTCAGCCACGCGCTCGAGAGCGAGGCGTTCAATCAGGTGCTGCTCGACGCGTTCGGCGAGCATGCCCACATCACCGTCCGGCGCGACGGCATCACCGTGGACAGCTACTCGCACGAGTAGCACCGGCCGTCACCGGCCCGGACACCGGCGGGTTCCGGCCGGCGCCCTCGATTGCGAGCCGCGGCAGCTCGCCGGGTTCGCTGAGGCTGCCGGTGTGATCCAAGGACGGTTCTGGTCGTGCGGGCGGCCGGATCCGTCCTTCGATCATCCGTTGTGGGGGCGACCTGTGCGGGGTGTGGTGGCTGGGGTTGCCTGAGCGGGCGACCGGGGTGTGCCGCCGGGTCCAGCGGCGTGGCGTCGGCCGTCATGGCTGTGATGGGGTGGCATCGTCGGCGATGCGGGGCCTCTCCTGCTTGATCCGCTGTGCCCGGTCGGCGGTGGTGGAGGTTCGCCCGGGGGCTTGCCGGGTTCGCTGAGGCTGCCGGTGTGATCCAAGGACGGTTCTGGTCGTGCGGGCGGCCGGATCCGTCCTTCGATCATCCGTTGTGTGGGCGACCTGTGCGGGGTGTGGTGGCTGGGGTTGCCTGAGCGGGCGACCGGGGTGTGCCGCCGGGTCCAGCGGCGTGGCGTCGGCCGTCATGGCTGTGATGGGGTGGCATCGCTGGTGATGCGGGGCCTCTCCTGCTTGATCCGCTGTGCCCGGTCGGCGGTGATGGAGGTTCGTCGGGCGTCCGGATGGATGTCGAGGCCCGGCACGATGGGCTGGCGCGCGGTCGCGTGGGTCAGCCGCGGTACAGCTCGACTGCGGAGAGCTGGCCGGCGGGCTGGACCGTGTTGGAGGAGATGAGGATGCGGACGTAACGCTGCTCGCCTGAGCTGACACTGAGCGTGGCGCGCTGGCCGCTGGCAGGGTCGAAGCGGCAGGCGGCGCCCGGGATGAGGACGCTGAAGGTGGCGCCGTCGAGGCTGCCGAGGACCGTGACGGTCTGGGTGCGGGCGGGCCAGGCGGACGACGGGGGCAGGCGCAGGACGATGCGGCGGATCGCGACCGGGGCGCCGAGGTCGACCTGGATCCACTGGGGTAAGGCGTTGTTGCGGCTCTCCCAGTAGCTCATCGGGTCGCCGTCGGTGGTGCGGCTCGCCACGTACGACTCGGTGTGGCTGCTCTCCGTGGCCGGCCTGCCCCGCGCGGCGTCGGTGCCGGTGTCCAACGGCAGCGGCGGCGTGCCCGTGGTCGAGGCCGTGACGCTGGGGCCGGCCGCGGCGGACGCCGACGCCTGGGCGGAGCCGCGGGGCGAGGCGGACGTGCTGGCCTTCGGGGAGGCGCTGCCGCTCGCCGAGGCCACCGCCGCGGACGGGATGCCGGGTGCGGTGCCGGGGGCGGTCGCCGTCTGCGGCTCGGCGGCGCCGGCGAGGTCGGCGCCTTCGCCGCCGCGCGGCCAGAACGCGACCAGCCCCGCGACCGCGAGCAGCACCACGACCACCGCCGCGGCGGCCAGCAGGGCCAGGCCGTTGCGGGTGCGGCGGGCCGCGGCCGGCGGGTCGGGCGGCAGCGGCGCGGGCGGCATGGGCAGCAGGTCGGCGCGCTGGAACTCGCGTGCCTGCCCGTTGGTCACGCCGCCGCCGGGGTGCCGGTCGGCGAGCTCCCGCTCGGCGGCCTCGCCCCACGCCGACGAGGTGCCCTCCACGACGAGGTCGACGGCGGCGGGGATGTCCGACAACAGTGCGGTGAACATCGCCGACAGCGGTGGCCACACCAGGTCGTCGATCGCCTCCCCGGCGCTGCCGACGACGACCCGGTAGGCACCCGGCCGCTCCTCGCCGGCAAACGAAGCCGGAACCGAAGCCGGAACCGAAGCCGGAACCGAAGCCGGAACCGAAGCCGGAACCGAAGCCGGAACCGAAGCCGGAACCGAAGCCGGAACCGAAGCCGGAACCGAAGCCGGGACCGAGGCCGGGGACGAAGCCGGGACCGAGGCCGGGGACGAAGCCGGGACCGAGGCCGGGGACGAAGCCGGGACCGAAGGACCACCGGAGCGACCCGCATCCACAGCGGCGAAGGACTCGGTGACGGCAGCAGCGGCCCCACCGGCAGCCGCCGCGTCAGCCAATGAGGCGCGGCCCTTCGCGGGTGGCGGGGGAGGGCCGGGGAACGCATGGATCCCGCCGCCGCTCAACCGCACCTGCCAGCCCATGTCCATCGCATACGTGGCGGGGGTGAGCTGCCGCAGCGACGCGTGCGGCGGGGACGACGCCAGGACCTCCTCGCCGCCGTCGGGGGTGAGGCGCAGCAGCCACGCGGGCTCGGCCCAGACGGGCCGGCGGTGGACGTCGAGGGCGAAGACCACGATCGACCCGGCGGGCGTGTGCAGAGGCACCCCGTTGACCAGGTGGACGGGCTCGCCGAGGCGGGCCGCGGCGGTCGAGGCGACCACCCGGCCGGCGCCCTGGCCCGCGCCCAGCGGCACGAGGTCGGCGACGCGCCGCACGCGGGTCGGCAGCGCGGCCATGGCCAGCGCGAGCTGCTCGCCGGTGAGGGCCGGGTCGAGCAGCAGCCGTGGCCGGGACGGGTCCACGGCGACGGCGAACTCGACCCCGTCGAACGCGGCCGCCGAGCCCACCGGGCCCGGGGACAGCAGCCAGCCGGCGGGGACGGGCTGGGCGATGACCGTGGCAGGCCACAGCGGCGCGGAGCCCTGCCAGTCGGGGGCGGGCCAGCGCGGGCCGAGGGGCTCGGCGGGCCGGCCGGGCCGGTGCCGCCACCAGCCGCCGCCGGCGTCGGTCGTGGCCATCACCCCGCTGGGCGTCTGCACGACCGGCCCGTCGGGCGCGACGACGGGCCGGCCCAGCTCCGCGGCGAGGTCGGGGCCGAGCGGGCCGGCCGCGAGCAGCACGACGCGCGCGGCGTCAGGCGGCACCGCCGCGGCGAGGTCCGAGGCCGTGACCGAGACGGCGGGGGCGACCACCACGGCCAGCCACCCGTCGGGCACCACGGGGAAGCCCGGCACGTCGCCGGCGAGCACGCACCGATCCACCCTGCGGATCAGGTCCGAGCTCGCCGACGTCATGCCAACAAGCTACCGCGCGGGTATGACAGGAACGCTAACGCACGTAGATGACCGGCGCCGGCGGCGTGGCCATGCCGCTGCCGATGAAGTACGACGGGTGTGGCGGCTGGTTGTAGGCGGTGTTCTGCCACGCGATCGCGCACCGGTACTGCGGGTCGTGCATGAGGGTGAAGAGCCGCGTCGACGTCGGGTCGGGCGTGCTGTAGATGCGCAGCGCGGTGTTGTCCGACGTCGGCCAGATCACCTCCTCCCGCCAGTCGCCGAGGATGTCGCCGGACAGCGACGGTGTGGACTTGGTGCCGTTGTTGGAGTGCACGTTCGACGCGGTGAGCAGGCGGGTGTCGCCGGAGGTGCCGTACTTGTCGATGTGGGTGCCGTCGAGGAGTTCGCGGGTGGTGTCGCCGTCCCACCAGGCGAGGAAGTTCGTCGAGCTGGGCTTGCGGGTGGCCACGACCGTACCGCGCGGGTTGCGGACGCCGTCGGCGGCCGAGGACCAGGATTCGGCGCCGGCGCTGCCGGCCCAGATGTCGCCGGAGACGCCGCGGCCGTTGTCGCCGTTGGCCGGGGTGGTCCACAGGATCTGGCCGGTGCGGGCGTCGGCCATCCAGGAGGAGGGTTTGCTGCCGTCCTCGTCGACCTTGAACTCTTCCAGGCCGGGGCGGGACGGGTCGAGGTCGCCGACGTGCAGGGCGTCGCCGTGGCCGTTGCCGGTGTTCCACAGGCGGTTGCCGTTGTCGTCGACGGCCATCGACCCGTAGATGATCTCGTCGCGGCCGTCGGAGTCGACGTCGGCGACGGAGAGCTGGTGGTTGCCCTGCCCGGCGTAGGCGCTGTTGCCGGAGCTGTTGCTGTCGAACGTCCAGCGCCGCGTGAGTGACCCGTTGCGGAAGTCCCAGGCGACGATGACCGACCGGGTGTAGTAGCCGCGGGCCATGATCAGCGATGGGCGTTGCCCGTCGAGGTACGCGGTGCCGGCCAGGAACCGGTCGACCCGGTTGCCGTAGCTGTCGCCCCAGGACGAGACGGTGCCGCGCGGGACCACGTAGTCCACGGTGGACATGGCGGCGCCGGTGAGGCCGTTGAACATGGTGAGGAACTCCGGGCCGGACAGCACGTAGCCGGAGCTGTTGCGGTAATCGGCGGAGGCGTTGCCGATGACCCGGCCGGTGCCGTCGACCGTGGCGTCCGCGGTCTTCATCGCGACCTCAGCCTTGCCGTCGCCGTCGTAGTCGTACACCTGGAACTGCGTGTAGTGCGCCCCGGCCCGGATGTTGCGGCCGAGGTTGACCCGCCACAGCCGCTGCCCGTTGAGCCGGTACGCGTCCACGTACACGACCCCGGTGACCCCGGACTGCGAGTTGTCCTTGGCATCGGCCGGGTCCCACTTCAGCACGATCTCGTACTGGCCGTCGCCGTCCAGGTCGCCCACGGACGCGTCGTTGGCGGTGTACCCCGAGCCCGGTGAGGAGATCGGCACGTCGAGGTACCCGTTCGCGAAGCGCAGCGACGCACCCGACGCGGTCTGCTCGGTGCCGCCGACCACGGCACGCACCGTGTAGGAGGCGTCCGCGGCCGCACCCGCGTCGAGGTAGTTCGTGCCGGTGGAAACCGTCGCGATGCGGGTGCCGCCGCGGTACAGGTTGAACGCGGTCGACAGGGCCTCGGTGCCGAGGAGGCGCCAGGAGACGAGGTTGCCGCTGCCGGACCGCACGGAGATGAGGCCGCGGTCCAGGTCCTCCATCTGCTTGGCGTTGCCCGTCGGAGGTGGCGGCGCCGAAGAAGAAGGCGGTGGCGCGGACGACGACGTGGGAGCTCCCGTGCAGGTGACACCGTTCAAGGCAAAGGAAGAAGGCGACGGGTTACTGCCCGTCCACGTGCCGTTGAAGCCGAACGACACCGTCGCCCCGGTCGCGATCGGCGCGTTGTAGCCCACATCGGAAGCCCGGGTCTGGCCGCCGCTGGTGGTGACGGTCGCGTTCCACGCCTGGGTGACCGTCTGCCCGGCCGGGAACGTCCAGGCCAGGGTCCAGCCGTTCACGGGGTCGCCGAGGTTGGTGACGTCGACGTTCGCGCCGAAGCCGCCCTGCCAGGAGTTGGTCACGGTGTACGTGACGCGGCAGCCGGACGCGGCGGCCGAAGCCACGGTGACGGCGGCGGCGACCGCCGCCGGTCCGGCCGCGATGACGGCGATGACGGCAACAGCCCGCCGTCGATGGGGGATGAGGCGCACGATCCGCTCCTCGCTGCGAGAAAGCACAGGCGGCCGGGCGAATCGATGTCACAAGTGCCCGACCCGGGACGGCGAGACCGTAGTCCCGGTGTCCAGGGCCGGGCAATGCATCACCACGCGTCAATGCGCGGAGCGGTCCGTGGAGGCCGAAACTTTCAGGACAGCCGGAAGGACTGCGCCGCCGTGCCGTTGCAGGTGTACTGCACGAGCTGCACGCTGTCCGCGGTCGACGCGGCCGGCACGTCCAGGCACTTGCCCGAGAGCCGGCTCACGAAGTGGTACCAGCCGCCGCCCTCGGCCACGGGCTGCCACTGCTGGTTGGTGCCGCCGCCGTAGGTCCATGTCTGGATCGGCGCGTTGTCGGCGCTCGACACGTTGGTGATGTCCAGGGCCTGGGCGCTGTTGCCGCGGTTGTTGATCCGCACGAACCCGCCGCTGGTCGGCTGGAACTGGAACTGCTGCGCGTTCGACCCGTTGCACGTGTACTGCTGGATCGCCGTGCCGTTGGTGGTGCCGGCCGCCCGCGCGTCGACGCACTTCGAGGAGTTCTTGTTGACGACGCTGTACCAGGCGGTGGGCGAGATGGGGCCGGTGCTGGAGGAAGCCGACGGGGTCGGCGACGTCGGCGTGCTGCCCTGCCCCGCCAGCCAGAGGATCCCGTCGATGATCCAGCGGTTCTGGTCGGCGCTGGCGAACGTCGACGACGTGCGGGTGTTGGTGGAGTAGTTCATGCCGTTGTGGCCGAAGTTGGCGTACAGCATCTTGTAGTTGCGGTTCGTCCACAGGATCGGGTAGTAGCCGCTGTACCAGGACTGGTTGGGGTCCGTGCCGACCGGGAAGCTGCTGGGATCGACCGAGGCGAGGATGTCGATGGCCGGGTTCTGCCGCAGGTCGTTGCTCCACGAGTACCACTCGCTGACCGCGGACCGGAACGTGGCCGGCAGCCGTACCGTCGACGGATGCGTCCGGTCCTCGACCTTCAGCGTGACCGCGGTCGGCCCCCACGTGTTGGTCCGGAACGCGCCCGAGCCGAGGAACGTGTTGTAGTACCAGCTCCACGAGCCGGGGTCGGTGGTGAACGCGCTGACGTGGAAGCCCATCCAGGCGCCGCCGCTGTTCATGTACTGCTGGAACGCGGCCCGCTGCCCCGACGGCGGCGCGTCGTCGAGGAACATGATGACCTTGTACTGGGCCAGGCTGCCGGTGTTGAGCCGGCTCCAGTCGGTGGTCGCCTCCCAGGTGAAGCCGTTCTGCGCGGCCTGCGCCGGGAACCAGTCCCGGGCCTCCTTGTCGAAGTCGATGTGGGCCGCGTCCCAGGTGCCGTTGTAGAAGGCGAGCACCTTGAACGGGGCGGCGGCGGCCAGGGCGGGCCTGATGACCAGGCCCACCCCCAGCGCGGTCACCAGGGCGAGCGCGGCGAGCACGAGGCGTCGCGCGCTCAAGGGGAGCTTCTTGAGCACGAGGGGTCCTTCGGTAGGCGGGAGGGGATGGGCGGATCCGCTCCCCTCGCATCATCAGCCATCGATGACGCCGCCACAAGGTAAACAAGCCTAATAGTTAAAGTAAGTCTCCAATTAAGTCGTCGTCGCAGGTGGTACCAGGGTGTCGGGCATGGATGTCGGTGAGCGCCGGGCTTTCGTCGCCGCGGTGGTCGGCGTGGCGGCCGGGGCTTTCGCCACGCTCTGGTACCCGTATGTCATCGTCCTCGGCGTCGCGGCCGTGCTGGTCGCGGTGATGAGGCGGTCGCGCGAACTTAGCCTCGATCCACCGAGGGGCATCGAGATGTGACGAGTCGGCGGGTATGGGAAATGCCCTCTGGGCTGGGATGATGGGAGTTCTCTAGGCTT
>NZ_JBIAYW010000011.1:159204-349544 GCF_042898305.1 Dactylosporangium sp. NPDC000521 | reverse complement strand
CAGCGCGTCACCGAACTCCTCGACGTCCGCCGCGCCATCCTCGCCGCCGACCCGCTCTTCCACACGAAGATCGACACGACCAAGGACCCGTACGAGACCACCACCTACCAACCTGCCGGAGTCTGAATGGACACGAAGCTCGCCATGGTCATCGACGACTCGCGTGCCATGCGGGGCATCCTCAAACGGATCCTGCTGCCGCTCGGCTTCGAGGTCCGTGAGGCCACCAACGGCAAGGACGCCCTCGACCAGATCTGGGACCACGACCTGCAACCCGGGCTCGCCCTGATCGACTGGAACATGCCGGAGATGAACGGCCTCGAGTTCGTGATGGCGGTCCGCAAGCAGAAGCACCTGCGCCAGATGACCCTGATGATGGTGACGACCGAGAGCGAGCACGGGCAGATCGTGCGCGCACTGGCCGCCGGCGCCCACGAGTACGTCATCAAACCCTTCACCGCGGAGGCGATCATCGAAAAGCTCAGCTACCTCGGGGTCCTGCCGCAGGTCCCGACCCTGGAGACCGCGAACAATTCGTGACCTGAAACGCGCTCGTCTTGGTCCGATAGACGACGGAAGAACACCACCCGTCGTCGTACCGTGCGACACATGACGATCGACTTTCCGCGCGGCTGGTGGGGCACTGACCTGGGCAGCGCCCGGGCGAGCATGGGGACCTACGAGCTGTACCCGACGGAGAGCCTGCCGGCGGTGGACCAGTCACGCTTCGACGGCACGTTCAGCTGGCTGGTCCCGGACGCGCCGCACGACCCGCTGCGGGCCATGGACGTCGCCGCCCTCGCCACGCACGTCGAGCTGCCGGCCGCGTTCAAGCGGTTCATGAGCAGCCAGGTCCTCATGGACGCCATCCCGTCGTGCACCGGCTGCGACTTCGACCTGGCGCCACGCCCCGTCCCGAGCCCGGTCGAGCCCTCGGCGCAGCTCGTGCGGTTCCTGCGCGACCAGCAGGACGCGGTCATCTGGTACCTGTACCTGCGGCCCGGCGCCGAGCCGTTCGTGATCGCGTCGCCGTGGCTGCTGGAGATCGTCGGCCTCGAGGAGGTCGACCCCGACGCCCTCGTCGCCAACATGGTCCGCGCCGCCGACGGCTTCGAGCAGTTCATCCACCGGTTCTGGCTGGAGAACTCGCTGTGGTTCAGCGTCAACGAGGGCGACGAGTCCACCGACGAGATGGACCTGTACCTCGCGCACTACACCGCGGCCGCCTGAGCGGATTCCGGCGCCGCCGATTAAATGGTTGCCGCGGCGGCGCCAGGGTCGTATCTTTGAATACGTCAACGAGCCACACGCCAAGATCCAACGGGACCGGGAAGGGACACCGCAAATGGCAGAGCGCATCGAGTTGTCGGCGTCACGCGGTCGATCCGGCGTGTCCCGAGCCCGGCACAATATGCTGCTCAGCGGCCTGTCGGCCAGTCTGCTCCTGCCCGGACGGTGGCGAGGATAGGGTTTGCCCTCCTCTTTCGCCGCCCCGACAATGGGCGGCTTTTTTGTGCCCGAAATACAATTCGCCGGGGTAGCCCAATCGGTAGAGGCGTCCCGCTCAAAATGGGATCAGTGCGGGTTCGAGTCCCGCTCACGGCACGCAAGATCGTTTGGTAACAGTTGGGAAATGACAAGCGAAGGGAGGCCCGGTGACCGCGGTTCTCGTTCTCAACGCCGACCTCGGACCCCTGCACCGGGTCACCCTCCGCCATGCGGTGCGCATGCTGCTGCGTGAGGTTGCCGTGGTGCACGAGTCCGAGCCCGACCGGCTCATCGGGATCTACCCGATGCCGAAGGTCGTCCGGCTCGTGTCCTACGTCGTCACGCGCTGGCGCTTCGGCGGCGGGCCCGCGTGGTCCCGCGCCGGTGTCCACGCCCGTGACGGCCGCCGGTGCGGCTACTGCGGCAAGGACGCCACCACCATCGACCACATCCTGCCCCGGTCCCGGGGCGGGCGGAACACCTGGAAGAACACCGTTGCGGCCTGCATGGCCTGCAACCAGCGCAAGGGCGACCGCACTCCCGCCGAAGCGGGCATGATGCTGCGACTCCAGCCGTCGGTTCCGACCTGGCACGCACTCGCCCAGCGCTGACCCTGGGGCCCGGCGGGGCCCTGCTACCTCCCCGCCGGGCCCAGGGCTCCCAGGGCTCGTAGCTCATCAGGAAGAGCGCCGCTCTTGCACAGCGGAGGCGACCGGTTCGAGTCCGGTCGGGTCCACGCACCATCGCAACACACCCGTGCCCGGGTGGCCCAACGGTAGAGGCGCCTGATTCAGGGTCAGGAGGTTGGAGGTTCGAATCCTCTTCCGGGTACTGAGGAGAGTTGGCCGAGAGGTAAGGCTGCGGCTTGCTAAGCCGTCGACGGGGGACGACCCCGCGGGGGTTCGATCCCCTCACTTTCCGCGCACCACCATGCCCTTGTAGCTCAGCGGAACGAGAGCACTTCGCTACGAACGAAGAGGCCGGGGGTTCGAATCCCTCCGAGGGCACGTCACAGCACTGGAGAGGCCAGCCGATTGGTGCCGGCACCCGTCTCGAAAACGGCGTTGGGTTCACGCCCGTGTGGGTTCGACTCCCACCCTCTCCGCTCTCGCGCCCCACAGGCGGCGGTGCCACCGGGCCGCGGCGCGGGCCAGCTGCCGCTCCGCCTCGCGCTGCCGGTCCTCGGTCATCGTGCTCGCCTGCCACAGCAGGTGGTTGGTGTGGATCATCGCTGTCTCCTTCGTCGTGTCCGGCCTTGCACTGGATACGACGAAGCTGGACCCGCGATGTCTACATGGATCAGCGACCGAGTGCGTACTTCGTCAGGACGCCGACGCTGCTGCCGCTGCGCTGCTTCGCGGCCGCCGGCACCATCGTCAGCGCGTGGATCCGCGACGACAAGCGCCACCGGGCCGCTTTGGCCGCCCGGCGCCACCCGTGCGCGTCCATCCGGGCCGCCGCGGCGAGGAAGAACTCCCGGGCCTCGCTGAACCGGCCGCCCGTCACCGCGGACGACGACGACAGGCTGGAGCCGTGCCGCCGGTACCGGAACGACACCACGTCCGTCGCGACGAGCGTGCCGCCCCGGGTCACCAGCTCGAGGATGAGCGCGAGGTCCTGGATCACCTTCAGCGACTGGTCGAAGCCGACCGCCTGCACCTCCGAGGTGCGCCAGCACAGCGACGGGAAGTACAGCCAGTTGCCGCGCAACAGGCTCACCGCGAGCTCCTCGCCCGACATGACCACCGTGCCGTCGATCTTCGGCGCGTACACCCGGCGCTTCGTCGAGTCGGCGAGCGTCCGCACCACCTCGCCGCGCGCGTCGATCACCTCGACGCCGGGCTGGATCAGTACCGCATCCGGATGCGCGTCGACGAGCGCGTGCACCGACGCGACGTAGTTGGGCAGCATCACGTCGTCACAGCCCATGATGACCATGAACGGCTCGGTGGCGAGGTCGACGCACTGCTGGAAGTTGCCGGTGACGCCCAGGTTCGTGGTGTTTCGCCGGTACGTGACGCGCTCGTGCCCCAGCGTGGCGAACCACTCGGGGATGCCTTCGGTGGTGCTGTCGTCCAGGACGGTCAGCTGCCACCGGTCGTCGGTCTGTGCGATGACGCTGTTGACGGCGAGCTTCAGCAGCTCCACGTCGCCGTAGTGCGGCAGCATGATGTCGAGCACCCGGCCGATCCTAGTCGGCCCCCGTCCGGCGGTGAAACGCAGCGGCCCGGCCTCTTCCGAGACCGGGCCGTGTCGCGTCGCTTCCTGCCGGGCGCGCTGTGTTCTTCCAGCGGGTGCGCTGTGTTTCCTAGCGGGCGCGCCTGGGGCCGGCGGGAGGCTGGCCGGCGGCCGCGCGGCGCGCCGTCACCTCTTCCGACGCCGAGTCCGGCGAGTCCTCGTCCCACGCCTTCGCGCGGCGGATCTCGTCGAAGAACCCGAGCAGGCGGTCGAGCTCCTGCGTGCTGGTCTTGTCGTCCGCGCGGGTGGTCTTCGCCTTCTTGCCGTGCGAGCGGATCTCCCGGCCCGTCCGGATCGACGACGTGTCCTCGCCGCCGCCGGTCGAGTCCTCGGCCTCGTCGTGCGCGGGCATCCGCTGGACCGGCGCGCGCTGCCCGGGCGGCGTCGGCAGGTCGAAGTGGTGCTCGTCGTAGTTCGGGGCGTCGAAGCGGTACCCGTCGCTGACCGGCCGTCCCGCGTCGTAGCCCGGCGTGTCGTACGGCTGCTGCTCGCGGTGGTACGTCCGCGGCGGCGCCACGTTCAGCTCCGGGTGGGTGCCGTTGCGCGGCGGCTCGGGCGTGCCGCGGTAGGCCTCGGGCGCGGCCGCGGGGAACGCCGTGGTGCTCTCACCCCGCCCGTTGCCGAAGCCGGGACCGCGACCCTGCTGGCCCGGGTACTGCTGACCGGGGCGGGGCTGGCCGGGGCGCGTCTGACCGGGGTGCTGCGGGCCCGGGTGCTGCGGCTGGCCCATGTGCTGACCCATGTGCTGCGGCTGGCCGGGCTGCTGCGGCGCGAAGCCGCCGGGGGCGTGCTGGCCGTTGGTGCCGTTCGGGCTCAGCGGCGCGAACGGCGCCGTCGGCGGCTCGACCGGCGCGAACGCCCCGGTCCGCTGCTCGTGCCCGCTGCGCGGGTCGGCGCCGTTGCGGTGGTCCACCCCGTTGCGGTGGTCGCTGCCGTTGCGCAGTTCCGCTCCGGTACGGAGGTCCGCACCGTTCCGCAGATCCGCACCGGTCCGGGGGTCGGCACCGTTGCGCGGATCGACCCCGTTGCGGAGGTCCGCTCCGTTACGGAGGTCCGCTCCAGTGCGCGGGTCCGCTCCGTTACGGGGGACGGCGAACGACGTGGTCCGCGGCTCCACCGGCGGGAACGACCCCGACCGCGGCTCGACCGGGGCGAACGACCCGCTGGTCGGCTCGGCCGGCGCGAAGCCACCCGTGCGCGGCTCGCGGCGGTCGGTGCTGGTGAGCGGCTCGAAGGAACTCGTGCGCTGGGGGTCGTAGACCGTACGCCACGGGTCCTGCGGGCCGTCACTGTCGAACGAGGCGTGTGCCGGGCGCGACACCGTCGGGTGCGCGCCGGACGGGTGCCCGTTGGCCGGCCGGCCGTTGACCAGGAACGGTCCGTCGGCCCGGTGCCCGCTGGGCGCCGCCGCGGGGAACGAACCCGTCGACCCGACCGCCGGGAACGAGCCGGTCGTCGCCGGCGGGGCGACGAGCTCGACCTCACCGGGCTCCGGCAGCGAGTCCCGCAGCGCGGTCGCGAGGATGAACACGTTTGGCGCGGCCCCGCGCGGCACGGCCAGATAGGCCCGCTTGCGCGCGTCGACCGGAAGCTTCTCCAGTACATCGGCCATGGTGTGACCAGGGGGCGGCAGCTCCGCGGCGTGCGGGGCGCCCACGATGATCGCGCAACGGTTGACGTCGACCGGCAGTCCGCGGATCCAGTCCGCGGGGTCGGTCAGGTGCTCGGGGCGGATCCACAGGCCGGCCTGGATGACCTCCAGGACCCAGCCGCCGCCGAGCGTGAACGTGGCCGCACCGGCCGGCGTGTCGAGCACGTCGGGGCACGGGTTGACCCAGTCGACCGGCCGCGGCGCGCCGGTGCGCGGCGCGTGCCACAGCTCCCGGGCGAACGTCCGCCAGCGGGGGAGGCCCTTCTGGTCGATCGTGACGACCGCGCGCTGCCCGGCGGGCGCGCACAGCGGCAGCCCGGTGCGCACGTGCACGGCGCGGCCCAGCACGTCGGCGACGACCGGCCCGACGGGACCGTCGAGGAGCGGGCGCTGCCCGTACGGCGTGAACACACACCGATCGGCGGCGAGCGCCGGAATGACGGAGACGGCCTGCATGAGCTCGTCGCGGTGCAGCGGCTCCTCGCTCGGGTGCGACAGGATCATCGCCGGGTGCGAGTGGTCCGTCGGCACCGAGTAGGCGAGGTCCGTGACGCTGCCGACCCGGCGGCGGTGCAGCCACAGGCCGGCCGGGATCTGGTCGAGCACCAGGTCGCCGGGCAGCTCAGGCACCTCACCGAGGTCCTGCTCCCAGTGCGGCGCCGGGAACCGCCAGCCGACCCGCTGCGGCTGCGCGCCCGCCCGGAACCGCCAGAACCCGCCCGGGCGGTGCTCACCACGCCCGATCGGCGCGAACAGCGACCCGCCCGGCACGCCCAGCAGCGGCCCCGCCGCCGCGATGACGTCGATCCCGAGCCGCATCGCGATCATGTGCGCCGCGGCCGGCCGCTCGTTGGTGGCGCACGCGCCGTCCCACGCGACGAACCGCATCGCCGTGAACCCGCGGGGAAGCCCGTTGGCCAGGACCTCGGCCAGCTCCTCGACCATCGCGGGCTGCAGCTTGACGGTGTGCGAGCTGATGACCACCGCACACTCGGTGGAGCCGTGTGGCGAAACAACCAGCGCCGCCGCGCCCGGGCTGGGCTCGTCGCCGGAGTGGACGACGGCACCCGCGCCGAGCCAGGAGACCTTCATGCCGGGCCAGTGCCGCAGCCGTACCTGCATCGCCGTGCTCATGCGAACCTCACACGATCTGCTGACCCGGCGGATGACCATGCCGAAGTGCGCATCGCAGCCTGATCGTCCGGCGCGCTTGCTGCAAGCGGGCAGCAGATAGTCAAGATCGCCCTCCGTCGGGTGTGCCACGAGCGGTGCGATGCGGAGGGGGTTCCACACCGATGACCGCATGGCGGCTCTGGCGGATCGTACCGCGCTGAGTGACGGACGCAACCATCCTGTTTGTCGCCGGACCCGGTGGATATGCCCAACAGCAGGGCTGATTTGGCCGGATTCACCCCGATTGATGACGAATTTTCTGGAGAGTTGCCCGTGCCGGCGGTCCCACCGCGACGAATACGGTCCGTGACCGCCGCAGTCCTTGCGGTGATCGCCTCCGTCGCTGTTCTCACTGCCAGCAAAACCTCTCCTATCGGTCGATCCAGGCAGGGTCCATCGATCGGCCCCACTCCTGGATACCCGTAGATCGGGCTTCCGTCCTGTGTGCCACAGCCGGTCAACCCACCCGACTTGACGCCCCCCACCCACTCTGACCAGCCATTACTCCTCCCGTCCAGCCCCGCGACCACATCTCGCCGGGTGACGAAGTCCACGTCGTCCTCCTCTGTCGATCTCGAAGCCGCCCCGAATCGTATTCACGCAGCGACGCCTGCCGATCCCATGCCCCCTTCCTGGTCCCATCTTCCGCCGTGCTGTAACGCCCCCGCGAACCGCACCTTGCAACCTGCACGGCCTCGCCCGGCCCACCCGCCTGACCGGCCGCAACGCCCCGTTCGCCCACGCGTCGCCGGCCGTACACCCATCGACCGCCGCACCCCATTCCCCCCTCTGGCGAAAGGGGGCCTTACGCGGTTTCGCCGCCACCCGCTCCGTTCGATTCCCAGTGCCTCCGCCCCTCGAAACGGTCCCCTTCCGGACAATCCCGGCCGCCTCCTGCCTGGTACCGGCCCCTGCGGTTCGCAGCCCTCGCCGACACCTGGCTCCCGGCCGGTCGCGCCTCTCCTCCCGGAGGCACGCTCGGTGATCCATCCCGCGAACCACGCCCGAAACGTGCCAACACAAAGATTTAACGGACCGCCCTTCCGTCCAATTCGCCCCAAACTCCAACGATCCACACCTTCCCGCCGCCCCCGGATCGCCACAACACTCAACGCCCCAACCCCCGAACGGACGCCCTCCACCCCCGGCCTCTCCCGCCATCTGCAGTCCAGTAAGCCTTGGACGCTGCCACGACGACCGAGACCCCGTTCGTCACAAACCGGACGGAACGCAGCACCGCCGGCACCCGGAACGACACCGCAGCCGGCCTCTCCGGAGATCCAAGTCGCGAACCGGCCACCCGAACAGCCACCACACGACTTCGATCACCACCCCGGCCCACCGGCCCACCGGCCCACCGGCCCACCGGCCCACCGGTCACCCGGACGCCGGCGGCGGGGAGGTCGCTCATGATCCTGGGCGATTCCGGCAGTGCCGACCACCGCAACCGTTCGGGATCACGAGAAGCTACACCACCCACCCACCCACCCACCCGGCACGCGAGCCGGACAAACGCCGCGAAGACTCGATGCCCAGCCATCGACGGTGACACGCCTGAAGATCCAAGTCGCGAAACGGCCACCCGAACAGCCACCACACGACTTCGATCACTGCCCTGGCCCACTGGCCCACTGGCCCACCGGCCCACCGGTCACCCGGACGCCGGCCGCGGTGCCATGGAAAACGCTGGCGGCGGCTTGAGCCGGGCAGCGCGGGAGCAGGGGCCGAGAGCGGGGGAGCTGTTCGGATCGGTGACGGTGGTCGGGACGGTGGTGCTGGAGTGGAGCGGAGTGGAGTGCTGCCCGGAGCGGTGGAGTTTTCGGTTCGGTGACCGGTGCTGTTGGGCTGGTGCGATGCGGTGGTTCCTGCGGAGCGATTGTTGGGGAGCAGGTCTCGTTGCCGGTGACAGCGGCGGTGGTGCAGCTGTTCGGACCGGATCCCGGCTGCTGGGGCGGTGGTGCTTGTGGGAGGCCGCGTGCTGGCTGGAGTTGTCGGGCTGGTGTGGTGCTGTGGTTGCTGTGGGAGTAGGGCTGGTTACCGGAACGGTGGCGGAGTCGGTGGAGTTGTTCGGATCAGCAGGAAAGTAGAGCCTTGCCGAATCTGCGGCCCGAGCCGTCGCGCTAGGTCCTGTCTCGCGGATCATGGGGTTGGTTCGTTGTAGCTGTGTGGCGCGAGGCGATCTGAGTAATGACGAGTGGGCTGTGCTAGGACCGCTGTTGCCGGCGCAGCCCGTTCGTGGTGGCCGGTGGCGGGATCACCGTCAGGCGATCAATGCGATCTGCTGGGTGAAGCGGGCCGGGTCGCCGTGGCGTGACCTGCCGGAGCGGTACGGGCCGTGGTAGACGCCGTACCAGCGGTTCCGGCGGTGGGCCGCCGACGGCACCTGGGCGATGCTGAAAGCACGGGTCGTCGCCCTTGCCGACACGGACGGCGACATCGACTGGGACGCTCAGGTCGACTCCACCGTCGTGCGGGTGCATCAGCATGCGGCCGGTGTCCGTAAAGGGGGCTCAACGCCGGCGAGTCACAGGCACGCCAAGGGATCGGCCGGTCCCGTGGCGGGCTGACCACCAAGGTCCACACCCTGTCCGACGGACGGGGCCGATCCTTGGCCACCCGGATCACCCCTGGCCAGGCGGCGGACACCGTCAGCTGGAGCCGCTGCGGGACCAGGTGTCGGTCCAGCGGCCCGGCCGGCGGGGACGGGCACGCGAACGTCCGGACTCGGTGACCGCTGACAATGCCTACTCCTCCCGAGCCAACCGCGAGTTGCTGCGTTCACGGGACATCACCACGGTCATGCCCGAACCCAACGATCAGATCGCCAACCGGAAGCGACGCGGCCGGGCCGGCGGCCGGCCACCGAACTTCGACCGTGCCGCCTTTCGCCGCCGCAACCAGGTCGAACGTGGCTTCAACCGGCGCAAACACTGGCGCGGGCTGGCCAGCCGCTACGACAAAGTTGGCAAGCCACCCTCGACCTGGTCGAGATGCTCGACTGGCTACGGGCGGTTCCCGACACCATGATCCGCGAGACAGGACCTAGTGGGACACCGCAGGGCCACCTGCGGAAGCGGCTGTGGCGGCAGCAGCTGGAGCCCCGGCGGCGGCTGGAGTCGCGGCGGCCAGTGGAGTCGCGGCGGCAGTCCGAGCGGGAGTAGCCGCCGGAGCCGCGGTGGCCGGGGTGGCCGGGGTGGCCGCTGGAGCGGAGGTGACTGCCGGAGCGGCGGCTGCCGGAGTTGCGGTGGCGGGGGTCAAGGTGGACGGCGTGGAGGTCGACGGCTCCGGATCGGCCGCGGTCTCGAATGGCGGCGGGGGCAGCGGGGTGCGGCCGTGGCGCAAGGTGAGCAGGACGGCGGTGATGAGGAGGCCGACGGTGCCGACCGCGGCGAAGCCCCAGCCCGGGGAGCCGCGGTCGATGGCCCAGCCGGCCAAGGGGGAGCCGACGGCCAGGCCGACCGTCAGGGAGGAGCCGTGCCAGCCCATGGCCTCGCCGCGGGCGGCGGAGGGGACGATGCGGCTCACGAGGTCGGCGCTGGCGCTGAGGGTGGGGGCGCAGAGGGCGCCGGCCGGCAGGAGGGCGACGGTGAGCAGCCACCAGCGGTCGCCGACCAGGCCGATGGGGATGGTGAAGAGGCTCAGCCCGCCGATGAGGGCGACCAGCGGCACCGCACGCGTCAGCGCGCCATACACGAAGCCGCCGATCAGCGAATAGACGCCCCACGCGGCGAGGAGGCCGCCGATGAGCTGGACCTTGCCCGCCTCGCGGAGCATGGCGACGATGCCGAGATCGGTGCCGGCCAGGACCATCGTCGTGGCGGCCGCGGCGGCGCAGACCGCGATGAAGCGGGGCGTGAGCCAGTCGCGGCGGCGCGGCGCGGCGGCGGTGGCGCCCGCGGGGGAGTCCTCGTCGTCGGGGGCGCGGACCGGCGGGTCGGTCACGAAGAGGGCCAGGCCGGCGAGCACGAGGCAGCCGCCGATCGACCACATGGTGACGCGGCCGGAGAGGCTGCTCATGAGCAGCACGGCGAGCGGCGGCCCGGCCATGAACGACAGCTCGACCGACATCGAGTCCAGCGCATAGGCCTGGCGGCGCTGGTCGGCGGGGACGAGCGCGGCCAGCGACTGGCGGACCACGGAGAACACGGGCAGGGAGAACACGCCGGCGACGAAGGCGCCGACCAGCAGCGCGGGAAAGGACAGCGACGGCGCCACCACCCAGAAGACGGCCTCGCACACGGTGGTGACGACCAGCATCGGGCGCAGACCCTTACGATCGACGAAGCGGCCGTTGAGCGGGCCGCCGATCGCGGTGCCGACGGTGAGGGCGGCGCCGACCAGACCGGCGGCGCCCCAGCCGCGGTGGAGGTCCTGCGCCACGTGCAGCGTCATCGTGACGCCGATGGCGGTGATCGGGATTCGGGCGAGCAGCGCCAGCACCATGAGCGACCGCACCCCTGGAAGGGCAAGGACGTGACGGTACGGGTCGAGGCGCATGGGGCAATCATGTCGTGGGGGTATGACAAGAAACGAGCGAGTTACCGCCCCGAGCACACAGAAGGTAACGAAGAACACGTCACGGGGAACCCGAGCTGCGACCTCGCAGTCCAAGAGAGATGGAGACACCTTCGATGAAGTCGAGGACCCCGATCGCCGTCACCGCCCTGCTCGCGCTGGCCCTCACGGGCTGCGCGGACGATGCCAAGGACGCGACAGGAGGCGCCAGCGGCGCGCCGGCCACCAGTGCCGCGGCACCGGCGAGCACCGGGACGAGCGCCGGCCCCAGCACCGGCGCCAGCCAGAACACCGCCGACGCGCTGCTGATCTTCACCCGTCAGGGCGGTCTCGCCGGCACCAGCGACCGCCTGGTCGTGCGCCCGGACGGCGGCTGGACGCTGACCACCAAGGCCGGCACCAAGGAAGGCAAGCTCACCCCGGCCGAGCTGACCGCGCTCAAGGGCGCGCTCGAGCAGGTCGGCTTCTCCAAGCTGCCCACCGCCGCCGGCAGCACGAACGTCGCCGACGGCTACACGTACACCATCACCTATGGCGGCAAGGAGGTCCAGGCGAAGGACGGCGCGGTGCCCGCCGCCCTCCAGCCGGTGATCACGACGCTCAACGGTCTGCTGAGCTAGAAGCAGCGAAGCTGCTAAACGGCGGCCAGGACAGCGTCGATACGGGCGAGCTCGTCCGAGGACAGCGCCGGAGCCGACAACGCCCCCAGGTTCTGCTCCAGCTGCGCCACCGAGCTCGCCCCGATGATCAGCGAGGTGACCCGCGGGTCCCGCAGCGCCCACGCCAGGGCGAGCTGCGCGAGGCTCTGGCCGCGCCCGCGGGCCACCTCGTCCAGCGCCCGGATGACCGAGAGCCGGCCGTCGCTGAGGTCGCTCTCGTTGAGGAAGCGGCTGGTCCGCACCCGCGAGTCAGCCGGAATGCCGGAAAGGTACCGATCCGTCAGCAATCCCTGCGCGAGCGGCGAGAACGGGATGCACCCGGCGCCCTCGGCGGCGAGCACGTCGAGCAGCGATTCTTCGATCCAGCGGTCGAACATCGAGTACCGCGGCTGGTGGATCAGCAGCGGCGTGCCGAGCGAGCGCAGAATGGAAGCCGCCTCAGCGGTCTGCTCCGGCGTGTAGTTGGAGATGCCCACGTAGAGCGCCTTGCCGGCCCGCACGGCCCGGTCCAGCGCGCCCATCGTCTCCTCGAGCGGGGTGTCGGGGTCCGGCCGGTGGGAGTAGAAGATGTCGACGTACTCCAGGCCCATCCGCCGCAGCGACTGGTCCAGCGACGCCGTCAGGTACTTGCGTGAGCCCCACTCGCCGTAGGGGCCGTCCCACATGTCGTAGCCGGCCTTGGTGGAGATGATCAGCTCGTCCCGGTAGGGCCGGAGGTCCTCGGCGAGGATGCGGCCGAAGTTCGTCTCCGCGGAGCCCGGCGGTGGCCCGTAGTTGTTGGCCAGGTCGAAGTGGGTGACCCCGAGGTCGAAGGCGCGACGCACGATCGCCTGCTGGGTCTCGTACGGGCGGGCGTGCCCGAAGTTGTGCCACAGCCCGAGCGAGATCGCCGGCAGCTTCAGCCCGCTCCGGCCGCTGCGCCGGTACTGCATGTCCTGGTATCGGCCCGAAGCCGCCTCATACGCCACGCAGAGGATCTTAAGCTGGGGTGATGGAGGCTGCGACGGTACTGGTGGCCGAGGACGATCCGGACATCCGTGACCTGTTCACCATGGCGCTCGAGTCCGCCGGAGCGGCCGTCGTCGCCGTCACCAGCGGCGGGGAGGCCCTGGCGGCGCTGAAGGAGCGCCGGTTCGACCTGCTGGTCACCGACGTGTGGATGCCCAACATCTCGGGCCTGGACCTGTGCAAGACGCTGCGGGCCGACCCGGCGACGGCGAAGCTGCCGATCCTCATGCTCAGCGCGTACGGGCGGATGCGGGGCCGCGAGGAGGCGATGCTGGTCGGCGCCACGGAGTACCTGACGAAACCGGTCCGCCCGAGCGTCCTGGTCAGCAAGGCCGACGCCCTGCTCGGCGGCCGCCTGGTGGCACGCGACACATAGACGCGCGCCACCAGGACGGTCAACCGGACCTACTAGCGGTGCTCCCACCAGGCCTTGGCGGTCACGGCCTTGTACGCGTCGACGATGCCGAAGCCGTAGAAGCCGTTGAACTCCGTGCCACCCTCGCAGAGCGCGTTGAACTCCTCGGAGCGGCCTTCCTGGGTGTACGTCTGCAGGCGCGGCTCCGGGCAGGCGTGCTCGGCGGCTGTGCTGTACAGGATGTACTCGACCTTCCACGGCTCGAGACCGAAGTCCTTGCCGTGCTTGGCGCCGTGCGCGCTCACGATCAGCGCCGCGACGCCAGCCGCGTGCGGGGAGGCCATCGAGGTGCCCTGCAGCCAGGTGTAGTAGCCGCACTTCCCGGCCGCGGTGCACTCCTTGTAGACCAGGCCCTCGGCCTCCGGCAGGACGTTGCCGTCGGCGTCGACCGTGCCCTCCTCCTGCAGCACCTTCTTCGGGTACGTGGAGAGGATCATGTTCTCGTTGGTGCGGTAGGTGTCAGTGCCGAAGCCGTCACGGAACCAGCCACCGGGCGCGGAGACGCCGATGCGCTCCACACCGTAGTCGGAGAAGTCCGACTTCTTCAGCGACGGTCCGAGCGAGGAGACGCCGATGACGAACGGTCCCTCGACGGGCAGGTCCCAGCAGGAGCTGTTGTCGATGGGCCGGTCGTACGCGGCGTCCGCCGGGTAGTCCGGGCTGGAGACGTCGGTGCGCGGCTTGCCCTTGTCGTCGTGGTTGTTGCCGAGCGCGCCGACGAGCGTGACGCCCTTGAAGTGGGCGTACGTCAGGGCCCGGAACATGCCCCGGATGATGGTGCGCTGCTCGGCCTGCGCGGCGGGGGAGTCCGCCGGGTTGGCCGTGCAGTTGAACAGCCACGGGTCGACGTAGAACGACATGTTGACCACGTCGAGGCCGTTCTGACCGGCGTGGACGAGCGCGTTGACGACGGGCTCGAGGAAGAAGTACCCCGAGTCCTGGCCGCCCTTGAGCTCGACGATCGACACGTTCGGCGCGACACCGGAGATGCCGAAGCCGTTGGCCGCGGCGCCGATCGTGCCGGCGACGTGCGTGCCGTGGCCGCCGTCGTCGGTGCCGACCGGGTCGAGGCAGCTCGCGACCTCACACGGACCGTCGATGTCGACCTTGTCCGGCGCGAAGTTCTTCGACAGCGCCCAGTTGAAGTTCGGGGCGATGTCGGGCTGCGACGCGTCGACGCCGGTGTCCAGGACGCCGACGGTGACGCGCTTGTCGCCGGCGTTGACCTTGCGGGCCAGGTCCGACTTGACGGTCTTCAGACCCCACAGCTTGTCGTCGAGAGGGTCCATACCGGCGGTGGCGGGCTTCTTGCCACCGGCCTTCTTCGCGGCCGCGGCCAGGGCCTCCTTCTCCACGGAGGCGGGCTTCTTGGGAGCCTTGCCGATGGCGGTGCGGTGCGCGGCGCCGACGAGCTTCGAGGAGGCCGCCGCCTTCTCGACGAAACCGCTCTGCGGTGCCAGGACCGTGAACATCCCCACCGTGTCGTTGGTGGCGACGACCTTGCCGCCGGCCTTGGTGATGGCGGCGGTCGCGTCACTGGTGGAAACGTTGTCCGCGGCCACCACGGTGTACTCCGTGTTGGCGGCGGCCTCGGCGCTGGCCGGGGCAGACAAGCCTGCCGTGCTCACGGTCAACGCCGCGGTGATGACCGCGGCGCCCGTGAACCTCATCTTGAATCCCACATGTCCTCCCGATTCGAGGGAATGGAGATATGAGATCGAAAAACATTGCTCTGCGGAAGGCGTTCGCCTCAAGATCTTCAGATGGCGCGGGCGATTCGCTCCACTGTTTCCTTTGCGTCCGCAAGGCTGGTGCCGGTCGCCTGACGGTAGAGCTTGATCGCGGTGATGTGGTCGTGGCGGCGCAGCGCGGCCACGAACTCAGGCGGCATCCCGTCCGCGGCCGGGAAGGCGTCGGCGAGCGCCGGGTCGAGCCCGAAATGACGGTAGAGAAATGCGACCTGACGTTCCAGCCGGGCCAGGCGAATGCTTTCGGCGGCGTTCATGCAGCCGACCGTAACAACGCCGGGGAGCCACCACTGGCAGCTCCCCGACGCATTTGATCCGATTATGCGATCGGCTCCGCGAACGGATCCGTCGAGGCGGCCACCGGGATCTCCGCGGCGGCGGCCCGGGCCGCCTGCGCGCCCTTGGCGGAGCGCTCCTCGTCGGTGATCGGGAAGTGGCAGGCGACCGTCTGCCCCGGCAGCAGCTCGCGCAGCGGCGGCTCCTCCTGGGCGCAGACGTCCTGCGCCTTCCAGCACCGGGTCCGGAAGCGGCAGCCGGACGGCGGGTCGATCGGGCTGGGCACGTCGCCGGTGAGCAGGACCCGCTCCCGCTGCGCCTTGTCGCGGCGGTCGGGGTCGGGCACCGGCACCGCCGACAGCAGCGCGAAGGTGTACGGGTGCAGGGGCGTGCCGTACAGGCCGTCCCGCGGGCCGACCTCGACGACCTTCCCCAGGTACATGACGGCGACCCGGTCCGAGATGTGCTTGACCACGGACAGGTCGTGCGCGATGAACACGTAGGTCAGGTTGAACTCGCGCTGCAGGTCGTCGAGCAGGTTGACGACCTGCGCCTGGATCGACACGTCCAGGGCGGAGACCGGCTCGTCGGCGATGATGAGCTTCGGCTGCAGGGCGAGCGCCCGGGCGATGCCGATGCGCTGCCGCTGGCCGCCGGAGAACTCGTGCGGGTAGCGGTTGTAGTGCTCGGGGTTGAGCCCGACCAGCTCCAGCAGGCGCTGGACCTCACGCTTCTGCCCGTGCGGCGTCTTGATGTTCTGCACCTGCAGCGGGGCGCCGACGATCGAGCCGACGGTGTGCCGCGGGTTCAGCGACGAGTACGGGTCCTGGAAGATCATCTGGATCTCCCGGCGCAGGGGGCGCATCTGGGAGACGCCGAGGTGCGAGATGTCGCGCCCCTCCAGGATGACCTTGCCGCCGGTCGGCTCCAGCAGCCGGGTCATGAGCCGGCCGGTGGTGGACTTGCCGCAGCCGGACTCGCCGACCAGGCCGAGCGTCTCACCGCTCTTGACGGCGAGGTCGATGCCGTCGACGGCGCGCACGGCGCCGACCTTGCGCTTGAAGAAGGCGCCCCGAAGGATCGGGAAGTGCTTCTCGACGCCTCGGACCTCGAGGAGGTTCTCGCCGCCCCGCTGCGGAGCAGCGGCCGGCTGGGGTTGGGTGCTCGTCGACACTGTCGTGCTCCTCAGAGGGATGGGGCGATGTCCGACTTGAAGATGGCCAGCCGTTCCGCGGTCGGGATGTGGCACGAGACCCCGTGGTCGATCGTGCCTTCCGCCAGCGTCGGTTCGACCGTCTTGCAAGGGATGCCGTTGCGCTCGACGTAGGGGCAGCGCGGGTGGAACGAGCAGCCGCTCGGCAGGTTGATCAGCGACGGCGGGTTGCCCTTGATCGGGACCAGCCGGTCGCGCACCTCCCGGTCGACACGCGGCATGGAGGACAGCAGACCCCAGGCGTACGGGTGCTCCGGCCGCCGGAAGATGGTCTGTGCGGTGGCGTGCTCGACGCACTTGCCGCCGTACATGACCAGGATGTCGTCGGCGAGCTCGGCGACCACACCGAGGTCGTGGGTGATGATGATGACCGCGGAGTTGAACTCGGCCTGCAGGTCGCGGATCAGGTCCAGGATCTGCGCCTGCACCGTCACGTCCAGGGCGGTGGTCGGCTCGTCGGCGATGAGCAGCTGCGGGTTGTTGACCAGCGACATCGCGATCATCGCGCGCTGCCGCATACCGCCGGAGAACTGGTGCGGGTAGTCGTCGACGCGCTTCTGCGGCTGGGGGATGCCGACCCGGTCGAGCATCTCGACGGCCCGGCGCTTCGCCTCGGCCTTGCCGACCTTGTGGTGCACCCGGTAGGCCTCGATGATCTGCTTGCCCACCGTGTAGTACGGGTGCATCGCGGTCAGCGGGTCCTGGAAGATCATCGACATCTTGGCGCCGCGCAGCGCGCGGACCCGCTCGGGCGAGGCGCCGATGAGCTCCTCGCCGTCGAGCCAGACCTCGCCGGAGATCTTCGCCGAGCCCCGCCGGTGCAGGCCGAGGATGCCGAGGCTGGTGACGCTCTTGCCGGAGCCGGACTCGCCCACGATGCCGAGGGTCTCGCCGCGCTCCAGCTGGAACGTGAGGCCGTCGACGGCCCTCACGATGCCGTCGTCGGTCTTGAAGTGGATCCGCAGGTCACGCACGTCGAGGAAGGACTGTGGCGACGAGCCGGCGCCGACGGGGGTCGGGTCGCCGTCCTTGAGCAGACTGGTGGACATGCTCACTCCTTTCCAGGGGTGCCGGGTCGAGCGGATCGGGGCTGCGGCAGCGTCACGAGAGCCGAACCCGCGGGTCGATCACGGCGTAGAGCAGGTCCACGACCAGGTTGGCCATGACGATGAAGAACGCGCCGAAGAGCGTCACGCCGAGGATGATCGGCAGGTCCTTGACGTTGACGGCGTCGATGCTGAGCCGGCCGATGCCCGGGAGGCTGAAGACGCTCTCGGTGAGGATCGCGCCGCCGAGGAGGCCACCGAGGTCCAGACCGAAGATCGTGACGATGGGGGTGAGCACGGAGCGCATCGCGTGCTTGCCGACCACGACCCGCTCCTTGAGGCCCTTGGCCCGGGCGGTGCGGACGTAGTCCTCGCTCATCGTCTCGAGCATCTGGGCGCGGGTGAGGCGGGTGTACTGGGCGGCGAAGAGCAGGGCGAGGGTGACCCAGGCCAGGAAGAGCTTGTTGGCCCAGCCGAACGGGTCGTCCTTGAAGTTGATGTACTCGCCGCCCTGGAAGATCGGCCAGGTATGGACGAAGAGCTGCTGGGCGACCAGACCGGTGAAGTAGATGGGCAGTGAGACGCCGGCGAGCGCGATGATCATCGCTGTGCGGTCCGCGATCGAGCCGCGTCTCAGTGCGGAAATGACGCCACCGGCGACGCCGAAGAGCAGCCAGATGACGGCGGCCCCGATGGCGAGGGAGATGGTGACGGGGAGCCGGTCGATCAGCAGCGGCCACACCTCGCGGTCGGTGCGGAAGGAGTAGCCGAAGCACGGGGCGGAGCAGTGGGTGACGGTCGGGCCGTTGTTGTAGTCGCGGCCGGCGACGATGCCCTTCAGGAAGCGCCCGTACTGGATGTAGATCGGCTTGTCCAGGCCGAGCTTGATCCGGGTCGCCTCGACGTCGCGCGGGGTCGCCGACTTACCGACGTACATCTCGGCGGGATCAGCTCCGGCGGCCTTCGGGATCGCGAAGAAGATCAGGAAGGTGACGGCCGAGACGGCCACGAGCAGCACGACGGCTGTGACCAGGCGGCGCAGGATGTAGTTGATCACGTGTGCGGCCTGACGCCGGCCGGCTCGACGGGGTTCCCGTCTCACCGGCCGGCGCCGTGGCCTTCACCTGCCTTCTTTTCCTCGGAAGGGCGGGTTACCGGCTTACTGGCATTGCTCGGTCAGGACGACCTCGTCAGCTGGAGACGCCCAGGCTGCTGAAGTCGTACATGCCGTAGTACTCCGTGACGAAGACGTTCGTCAGGCGGGGGTTGCGGTAGTTCAGGGCCTTGTCGTACACGAAGGGAACCATGACGGCCTCCTCCATGACGATCTTGTTGATCTTGGACCAGATGTCCGCGGCGGCCTTCGGGTCGGTCGCGGCCTTGGCCTCGTCGATCAGCTTGTTGACCTCGGGGTTGTTGAGCTCGGCGTAGTTGTTGTTACCCGACGCGGAGATCGTACGGCCGTCGACCAGGATCGACAGGAAGCCGTAGGCGGTCGGGAAGTCCGCGCCCCAGCCGGCCATCATCAGGCCGTAGCCCTTGGCGTGCACGTTGGACGGCGCGCCGATGGTCGAGCGGAAGTACAGCGAGGCGTCGGTCGGGTCGAGGCGGGCGTTGATGCCGACGTTCTTCAGCGCGGCCTGCAGCGCCTCAGCCGTCTTCGGCTCCTTGCCGGCGTTACGGGTGGCGATGACGGTGTCGAAGCCGTTCGGCTTGCCACACGCGGCCAGCTCTTCCTTGGCCTTGTCGATCTGCGGCTTGCCCGACTTGGTGTTGTACAGGTCCATCGCCGGGTCGTGACCCGCGATGTTCGGCGGGAGCATGTTGATGGCGATGTCGCCACCGGCCTCGGCACCACCGCGAGCGGTCTGCATCGTGACCTTGTCGGTCGCGTACTGCACGGCCTTACGGCAGTGGATGTTGTCGAACGGCGGGACCTTGGTGCTGATCGAGAAGTAGCGGATGAAGCCGGTGGTCGGCGTGTCCGCGTTGGCCTTCTTGGCCGGGTCGAGCAGGATCTTCGGCTGCGCACCCTGCTGGACACCGGTCTGCGCGGTGTCGATGTCGACGTCGCCGCTCAGCAGCTGGTTGTCGATCTCCTCGACGGCCGTGCCGATGGTGAGGTCGATCTGGTCCGGCAGCGCCTTGCGGATGACGTCGGTCTTGGCGTCCCACTGGTCGTTGCGGACCAGGACGGCCTTCTTGCCGGGCTCGTACGACTGGAACTTGTACGGGCCGGTCGAGACGGGCTTGTCACCGTACTTGTCGCCGGTGTCCTTGGCCTTCTGGACCGGGCCGGCGCCGGGCATGGCGAGCAGGTAGCTGAAGTCCGACAGCGGCTCCTTCAGCTTGAAGACGATGGTCTTGTCGTCCGGGGTCTCGACGGACTTCAGGCCCAGCTTGTCGGCGTCGGTGTCCTTGTACGGGCCGGGGTACTTCTGGCCCTGGTCGAGCACGTCGACGAGGTAGGTCGGGCCGCCGGACAGCACGTCCTGCGCGAAGACGCGCTCGATGCCGTACTTGATGTCCTTCGAGGTGATCGGCGAGCCGTCCTCGAACTTGACGCCGTCACGGATCTTGAAGGTGTACGTCTTGCCGCTGTCGGTGATCTCCGGCAGCTTCTCGGCCAGGTCCGGCTCGAGCTTCAGGCCGTCCTCGCCCGGCTTGGACGCGTTGGTGAGGAGGGTCCGGACGTAGTAACCCTTCTGGAAGTTCCAGACCCAGGCGTAGTACGCCCGGACCGGGTCGAACGAGTCCGGGTCGGAGTGGTTGACGAGCTTGAGCGTGCCGCCCTTCTTGTCGGAAGGGTTGATGACGCCCTTGGTAGCGGCGTTGAAGCCGGACACACCCGAGGTGCTGGAGCCCGTGCTGGGCGTCTTGTCGTCGCCGCCCGACCCACAGGCGGACAACACCAGGGCGACAGCAGCCGAACCGGCCACCAATGCCCCTGTCCTCATTCTCACTAGGTTTCCCTCCTTGTTTGGCACGACCCGCCGAGGGACGGGCCGTCCGAGCTGTGCTGCTGTGCGAGCGGAGATCGGGGCGGCACGGACGGATCCCAGGTGCGGAATCCGGTCCGGGCGCGGGGTGGCGGTGTCGGTACGCAGGTGGCAGCGCTGGTACGGGTTACCGGTTGGCCTTGGGGTCGAGCGCGTCCCGCAGGCCGTCGCCGAACAGGTTGAAGGCGAGGACCATGATGAAGATCGCCAGGCCCGGCACGAACATGTACACCGGGTCGTAGGTGTAGTAGTTCACCGCATCGGAGAGCAGGCGGCCCCACGAGGGAGTGGGGGGCAGCACGCCGACGCCGAGGAAGGACAGCGACGCCTCGAAGACGATGTTGGTCGGGATGACGAGCGTCGAGTAGACGAGGATCGGCGCGACCAGGTTCGGCAGCAGCTCGCGGAAGAGGATCCGGGTCGGCCCGGCGCCGACGCTGCGGGCGGCCTCGACGAACTCCCGTTCCCGCAGGGAGAGGGTCTGCCCGCGGACGATGCGGCCGATGTACGGCCAGCTGAAGAACGAGATGACGCCGACGACCACCGCGATGCGCCAGGCGGTCGTGACCGGCACGACGGAGATCAGCGCGATCGAGAACAGCAGGTAGGGGAACGCCAGGATCAGGTCCATCAGGCGGCTGACCGCGCTGTCGATGAACCCGCCGAAGTAGCCGGCGCAGATGCCGAGCACGACGCCGAGGATCACCGCGACGACCGTGGCGGACAATGCGACCAGCAGTGAGACCCGCGCACCGTAGATGATCTGCGAGAACATGTCCCGGCCGGTGACCGGCTGGACGCCCAGCAGGAACTCCTTGCTGATGCCGCCCCACGTGCCGGGCTCGGGGATGCCGCCGAGGTTGGGGTTGATCTTGTCCTGGTGGTACTCGTTGATCGGGTGTCCCCACACCTTGTTGATCAGCGGCGCGAAGATCGCGACGAGCACGAGGAACACGATGACGCTCGCACCGGTCAGCGCGAGCTTGTCACGCTTCAGACGGGTCCAGGCGATCTGACCGAGCGACCGACCCTCGATGGCCTTGGCCGGGACGCCGGACGGCGTACTGGTCGCCTCTTCGACACTCGGCACCTGCTCGTCGCTCTTGGACGTGACGGGTCCCATAGTCATGGGCGTGGCGCCCCTCTCCCCGGCCGCTTGCCCCGCCTTGCGCAACCGCCAGCGATGACCGTCGCATGGAACCGCGCGTCGGCCAGACCGGGGCCCGTGGCAGTCAGCAGCCGATCGGCTGTGTCTTCGTGGACTCCTGGTGCCCTATCCGCAGGTTCGGTCCACGGGCAGAGCGTGCACGAAGCCGACTTGGTGTGTCGCCTCCGTTGGAGGAACCCTGTCTCCCGTTCGGCCGATCGTCAAGGGTCACCCCCCGTCCTGTAACCAAGTCCACGCCGGGCCGTGATGAGGGCGTGATCCAAGCACAAAGACTTATGGATCATACACCCCCGAATCGGGCGAATTACCAGCTCATCGTAACGGTGTGATCACGCTCCGCTTTGGCCGGAGCACGCACAAAAGGAGGCCGTGGGCCAGCCATCACTCTACTTGATCGTTTCACTTTTAACAGTACCGTCCGGCCAGGTGTCACTGGTCACGGAGTGTAGTTAAAGATCGATGTCCACCACGATCGGCGCGTGGTCCGACGGACCCTTGCCCTTACGTGCCTCGCGGTCGACAGTAGCGGCCTTGACGGCCGCCGCGACCGCCGGACTCGCGTAGAAGAGGTCGATCCGCATGCCTTTGTCCTGATGGAACATGCCGGCGCGGTAGTCCCAGTATGTGAACGGGTTCGGCCCCTTCATCGGCGTGGGCACCACGTCGCGCAGGCCGGCGGCGAGCAGTGCGGCCAGCGCCTCCCGCTCGGGCGCTGTCACGTGCGTGGATCCGACGAACGCGGCGGGGTTGAAGACGTCGGCGTCGGTCGGCGCGACGTTGAAGTCCCCGCACACCACGAGCCGGTCCGTCCGGGCCAGCTCGTCCACCATGTGGGAGCGCAGCACGTCGAGCCAGCGCAGCTTGTACGTGTAGTGCGCCGACTCGGGGGTGCGGCCGTTCGGCACGTACACCGACCAGACCCGCACGCCGCCGCAGGTCGCGGAGATGGCCCGGGCCTCGATGCGGGGCGATTCGAACAGCCCTTCCTCGCCGGTCGGCTCGCCGCCCCAGCCGGGGTCGCCCTCGAAGCCCCGCACCACGTCGTCGAGGCCGACCCGCGACAGCAGGGCCACCCCGTTCCACCGCCCCTCGCCGTGCGCGGCGACGGCGTAGCCGAGCGCGGCGACCTCCTCGGCCGGGAAGCCGTCCGCGCCGACCTTCGTCTCCTGCAGGCAGAGCACGTCGGGCCCGGTGGTCTCGAGCCAGTCGAGCAGGCGGGGGAGCCGGGCCTTGACCGAGTTGACGTTCCAGGTCGCGAGTCTCACCCGTCCCACAATGCCCTAAATCAATGAACTCGTCAGGCTCTTCCTAGCTGCCCCACCGCAAGCGGCGGGTCCCGCCGGGGGGATTCTCACCCCCGGACCCCCCCAATGTGCCGCGAGCGGCACATGCAAGCTCTTCCTGGCTGCCCCACCGCAAGCGGCGGGTCCCGCCGGGGGGATTCTCACCCCCGGACCCCTCCAATGCGCCGCAAGCGGCACACTCAAGCTGATTCGCGCTTGATGAGCTCGGTCGGCAGCAGCAGCACCGGCTCGATCTGCTCGCCGGCTGCCATCCGGAGCACCTGCCGGGCGACGGTGCGCCCGATGTCGGTGATCGGCTGCCGGACGGTGGTCAGCGGCGGCTCGGTGTCGCGGGCGAACTCCATGTCGTCGAACCCGACGACCGCCACGTCGTCGGGCACCCGGCGGCCGTTCTGCCGCAGCGCGCGCAGCGCGCCCTCGGCCATCGCGTCGGACGCGGCGAAGACGGCGTCGAGCTGCGGGTCGTCGGCGAGCAGCTGGCTCATGGCGAGCGCACCGGACTGCCGGGTGAAGTCGCCGACCGCGACGATCGAGCGCCGGCTGGCGTCCTGCATCGCGGACCGGTAGCCCTTGAGCCGGTCGATGCCGGCGCTCATGTCCTGCGGGCCGGCGATCGTCGCGATCCGGCGGCGGCCGGTGTCGAGCAGGTGGTGCACCGCGGCGCGGGCCGCGTCCTCGTTGTCGACGTCGACGTAGGGCACCTGCGACTGGGTGAGCAGCCGGCCGTTGCAGACCACCGGCACGCCCGCGCGGCTGAGCCGCTCCGGCAGCGGGTCCGCGCCGTGCATGGAGAAGATGATCGCGCCGTCGACGTGGCCACCGGTCGCATAGCGCTCGACCCGGTCGTGACTGGGGCCGGACGGCCCGACCATCATCAGCACGAGCTGCTTGTCGGCGGCCTCCAGCTCCAGGCTGACGCCGCGGATGACGGCGGCGAAGAAGGGGTCGTCGGAGAACACCCGGCTGGTCGTCTCCGAGGCGACGAGGGCGATCGAGTCGGTCCGCTGGGTCACCAGGCTGCGGGCCGCCTGGTTGGGCACGTACCCGAGGGCGTCGACCGCGTTGAGCACCTTGTCGCGGATGTGCGGCGCGACGGAGGTCGAGCCGTTGACCACGCGGGAGGCGGTGGCCCGCGAGACTCCGGCACGTTGCGCGACGTTCTCCAGCGTGGGCCGATCCCGCCCCGACATCACCATCTGCGCTTTCCCCCATATCTGTCTGCCGGACCCATCATGACTGAAGTCGCCCGATGGTATGGCGCAGAAAAAGGACGGGCGACGAAGCATGCCGCTCCGCCGCCCGTCGCACCCTCACACCGGTTACACCCTGATCACGATTCGCCTGGACGATCGGCTGGTCACCCTGGCCGCCAATCGGCCTGAGAGCGCTCTCAAGACACGATTCAGAGTGGCCCATGACTAGCGCATTGTCAATCGTAAAACCCCATGAAAGCGCTCTCTGGGATATGTTGTCGGAAACGCCAAATCCCCTATGCCGCCTGACGCCGCCGGCAGGCTTCGACATGCGCCGCGATGACGGCAGTGGTGTTCGAACGCACACACGCGTCCGCGCCCGCTTCGAGCACGTCGACGACCTCCTGGTGGTCGCTGTACGGGCTCAGCACCACCACGATCGCCGACGACGGGTGCCGCAGGCACTCGGCGGTCACCGCCCTCGGGCCGGGGTCGTCGAGCACCACGATGTCCGGGTCCCGCAGGACCGGCTCGTCGGGGGTACGGCGCAGCACCGTCCAGTCGTGGGGGAGATAACGGGTCAGGTCCGTGAACCTCGCGCCGCCCGCGACGAGCAGCACGGTGACGTGGGCGAGGCCGGATGCGGAGCGCTGGGGGAGGGTCGAGATGTTCATGCCTCATTTATCCCGCCCGGGCCTTCCATCCGGCTCGACGCCCGCTGCGAAGAACCTGGCAGCCCGGCGCGGCGTTCCTGGTTCACCGGCGCCGGTGCATGAAAGGCTTGACAGGTGATCGTCTGGATCAATGGGCCCTTCGGCGTCGGCAAGACGACCCTCACGAAGGAGCTGTGCCGCCGGGACCCGAAGGCCCGCGCGTTCGATCCGGAACGCATCGGCTGGGTCCTCAAGCGCACCGTCGGGCGGCTCAAGCCCGGCGACTACCAGGACCTCCCGGTCTGGCGTTCGGCCACGGTCACCGCCGCCGCGTGGCAGACCCGCGGCGCCGACCCGCTCATCGTGCCCATGACCGTGGTCCGCGCCCCGGTGCTCGCCGAGGTCTTCGACGGGCTGCGGGCCCGCGGCCACGAGGTGCGCCACCTGCTGCTCGACGTGTCCGCGCCGGTGCTCATCGACCGCGTCGAGCAGGATGACGACGGCGGCCCGCAGGCGTGGCGCCTGGACCAGCTCGGCGCCTACCTCACCGCCCGCCGCGACCTGCGCGCCCGCGCCGACGCCGTCCTGGACACCGATGAGCTGGAGGCCGACGAGGTCGCCGACGACGCGGCGGCGATCATCGCCGCCTGGCGCAACTGACCGGCCGTTCGAAGCGCCGGTCAGACGCGCCTGACCGGCCCTTTCGAGAAGGGCCGGTCAGGACGGCCGCTGGTCAGTTCTTCTTGCTGGCGCTCGGGCTGGCGCTCGGCTTCGGGCTCTTGCTCGGCCCGGACCCGCTGGGGCTCGGGTTGGGGTTGGGGTCCGGCGTCGGGTTGGCCGGGTTGGCCGGGATGCTCGGGGTGGGCGAGATGCCCGTGCCGACGTCCTTGTCGCCGACGCCCTTCGACGGCAGGAACGACACCTTCGGCATCTTCACCGCGGTCAGCGCCCCGTCGAGGAAGTCCTTCCAGACGGGTCCCGGCAGCTTGCCGCCGATGATGTTCTCGCCGTTCTTGAACTTGATGGGCATCTCCTTGTCCTTGTTGCCCACCCAGACGGCGGCGGCCAGGCCGGGGGAGTTCTTCGCCTTGTCGTACGGCACGTAACCGGCCATCCACGCGTGCGCGTTGTCCGTGCCCTTGTCCAGCTGCCAGGTGCCGGTCTTGCCGGCGAGCTGGTAGCCGTGGGCGGCCTTCAGGCCGTAGTGCGCCGGCACGCCCTGCAGGACGGTGGTCAGGTCGTCGGCCATCTGCTCGGTGAACCCCGTGATCCGCTGCGGCTTGAGCACCTCGGCGAACACGCGTTTGTCGCCCTCCCACACCTCCTTCAGGAAGTGGGTCTTCGCGGCCAGCCCCCGGGCGGCGAAGGTGGCCATGCCGCCGGCGTGGTCCAGGACGGTGATCGGGTACTGGCCGAAGCCGACCTCGTTGTCGAACAGCTTCCCGCCGACGTCCGCGCCCTTGAGCTTGATCAGGTCCTGGCGCTGCGCCTCGAACTTGTTCTCGCCGACCTTGACGGTGGCCCACATCCCCGTGAGACCGGCGGCCCGTGCCGTGTCGATGACCTTGTCGGGGCCGAGCATCATCGCGATCTCGAAGAACGGGACGTTGAGCGAGTCGACCGTGACCTCCTCCAGCGTGCACCACGTGCCGGAGCCCGACTTGCAGTGCGGGATGGTGCCCTCCGTCGCGTTCTTGACCTGGTTCTTGTTCGCCGCGGTGCGGCTCCCCATGTCGTGCGGCACACCGTTCCAGTAGGAGTCGATCCTGTAGCCGGCCATCAGCGCCGTCGCGAGGGTGTAGACCTTGAACGTCGAGCCCGGCGGGTGGCCGCCGCAGCAGCTCGGCTTGCCGTTGCCGAGCACCGGGTCCTCGTAGTAGCCGGCGTAGTCGTTGCCGGAGCCCTTGTCGCCGCCGTAGTACGCCTTGACCCCGCCGCTCCCCGGCTCGACCGCGACCAAGGCGGCCTGCAGGTTGTCCCGCTGGTTGTACATGTTGGAGTCTTTGCTCTGCGTGCTCGCCTCCTGCACCGCGACCTTCTGCATGCGCGAGTCGAGCGTGCTGACGATCTTCAGGCCGCCGTTGCGGATCCGGTCGAAGTTCTTCGCGCCCTGCGCGTCGACGTCCTCGTACAGCAGCGCCCCGGTCGCCGGGTCGGTCAGCGCCGCGACCTCCTGGAGCACGTGGTGCACCGCGAGGCCCTCCGGCTGGTTCAGGCCGGTGTTGGCGGCGGCGTTGTTGGCCCGGTTCTGCGCCTGCGTGATGGGCGTCGGCAGCTTGAGCTGCTGCGCCTCGGCCTCGGGGAGGAACTTCAGGGCCACCATCTGCTTGCGGATGTAGTCGAAGCGGCCCTGTGCCTCGGCCTGGTTGACCGTCGGGTCGAACGGGCTGCCCTTCTCCTTCTCACCGTTCGGGTTCTTGATGATCCCGGCGATCACCATGCCCTCGGCCACGGTCAGTTCCTTGACGGGCTTGTTGAAGTAGGCGTACGACGCCGCCTGGATGCCGTCGGCGCCGCGACCGAAGTAGATGATGTTGAGGTACATCGTCATGATCTGGTCTTTGGTGTACTGCTGGTTGAGCTTCGTCGCGATGATCGCCTCGCGGACCTTCCGGCCGTACGTGACGCCCTCGAGGGTCGCCCACTTCCGGGCGTACTGCTGGCTGATCGTCGAGGCGCCCTGCAGCTCACCGCCTTTGATGTTGTTCCACGCGGCGCGGGCGACGCCCCAGTAGTCGACGCCGTCGTTGGTGTAGAAGGTGTTGTCCTCCGCCGCGACGACGGCCTGCTGCACGTGCTTCGGGATGTCCTCGAACTTGACGATCGTGCGGTTGCGCCCGATGCGGGCCATCAGCGGCCCGTCGGCGTAGTAGATCGACGTCGACTGCTCCAGGGCGAGGTTCTCCGGCAGCTCCACCTGGTCGAAGTAGTAGGTGCCGGCCACCATGCCGATGCCGGTGAGCATGATGAACGCGGCGAGCGCGGCGATGATGATGTTGCGCCGGCGCCGCTTCTTCGCGCGGGCACCCGGGGAGGGCCGCCCTTCGGGGACGTCGGGGCCGCCGGCGGACGGCGGCGCCATCCGCGCCGACGCCGGCACCGAGGCCCGCGCGGACGCCGAGCCGGACGCCGCCCCGGACGTCGGCACCGACGCCGATCCGGTGACCGGCCCGGTCACCGGCGCGGCGGCCCGGACCGGCCCCCCACTGGGGCCACCCGCAGGGCCGCCCACAGAGGCGCGCCCGGTCGGCGGCTCCGCGGGCGGCGGCGGGACGCTCGCGCGCCCCGCCTGCGGCGGCGGACCCGGGACGCTCGCGCGCCCGGCCTGCGGCGGCGGACCCGGGACGCTCGCGCGCCCGGCCTGCGGCGGCGGGCCCGGAACGCTCGCCCTGCCCGCCGGCGGGTTGCCCGGCTCACCGCCGTAGTGCATCTGTCCCACGCTGTGTTGCCCCCAAGTCTGTGCGTCCGGCGGCGGCGCGGCGGGGTTGCCGCGACTCGCCCGGCCATCGGGCAGATCCCGGGACGGGGTCACCCCGTCGCCACTGCCCGGAGCTGCCCCGCAGCGCGTCCCGACGGGTGGCGCCACCCGCGGAACTCACACTGCGTCATCGGCGACGCCGGCAAGTCCACAACCCGTCCCTGGGTACGCATGCCGAGAGCGTACGTGCTTCCGTCATCGAGGGCGATCCCGCTCACCTTCCGTGACAGCCAAGGTGACACTGTGGAGGCGGCTTCCCGACGCACCGGACCGGCCGGCGGGCGGTGCGCGGCAGATACCATTGCCCGGTCCGTGGATGGCGCGGGCGCGAAAGCTAGGAGACCCCGCGTGAACGTCGAAGCGCTGCGCTTCCCCGGCCGGGAGTTCGACCCGTCGACCGGTGTCGCCCGCTTCCACTATGCGCTCGGTGACCTCGTGCTCACCGAGACCGTCGACTTCGGCCCGCCGTCGGTGCCGCACCCGGCCCTCGACAGGGTCCTGGACCTCCTCTACGTCGCGGCGTCCACGTCGTACTACAAGATCGCCGCGCCGCGGAAGGTGGAGCTCGGGTTCCCGATCGCCGAGAAGGCCTGGGCGTGGGTGACGGCGCTGTACCGCGAGGGCCTCGGCGAGTTCGCGTACCAGAACAAGCTCGACTACGTGCTGGACCTGGAGATCGTCCCCGGCCCGTGGGCCGAGTCGCCGCCGGAGATCCATGAGCCGTCCGGCCCACCCCTGGCGGCGGTCGGCGGCGGCAAGGACTCGATCGTCACGATGGAGGCGCTGCAGCGGGCCGGGCTCGACCCGGTGCTGTTCGCGGTCAACCCCAACCCGATCATCCGCAGCGTCATGGCCGTGTCACCGCAGCCCGTCCGCACCGTCCGCCGCACCCTCGACCCGAGGATGCGCGAGCTGAACGCCGGCGGCGCGTACAACGGCCACATCCCCGTCACGGCCATCAACTCGCTGGTCGCCGTCGCCGCCTCGCTCATGCACGGCCTCGGTCCGGTCGTCATGTCCAACGAGTCCTCGGCCTCGGTGCCCAACCTGACCTGGCTCGGCCGCGACATCAACCACCAGTGGTCCAAGGGGCTGCCGGCCGAGGCGCACCTGCGTGACGCCCTGCTCGCGCACGCCGGCCTGCAGGAGGCGTACTTCTCGCTGCTGCGCGGGCTGTCGGAGCTGCACATCGCGGCGCTCTTCGCCAGGTTCACCGCCTACGACGCGGTCGTGACCAGCTGCAACGCGGCGTTCAAGCAGCGCGACGCGACCGACCGGTGGTGCGGGCACTGCCCCAAGTGCCGATTCGTCTTCCTCGCCATGGCCCCGTTCACCGGCCGCGAGCGCCTGCTCGGCATCTTCGGCACCGACATCTTCGCCGATCCGACGCAGCTGCCGGGGTACCGGGAGCTGATGGGCCTCACCGCGCACAAACCGTTCGAGTGCGTGGGCGAGATCGAGGAGTCCCTCGTGGCGCTGCGCCTCCTCGCGGAGCAGGACGAGTGGAAGGACACCTTCATCGTGTCCGCGCTGACCACCGAGCTGGCCACGGCCGGGGCGGCGCTGCCGTCCGACGCCGAGGTCGAGGCCACGTTCCGCGGCGACGGACCCAACCTGGTCCCGCCGGTCTACCTCGCCGCCCTGGAGGGTCTCGGTGCAGCTCGCTGACCTGCGCGACCGGCGCGTCGCCGTCTGGGGCACCGGTCGCGAAGGCGTCGCCGCCGTCCGCGCCATCGCCGCCGCCGGCCCCGCGTCGCTGGTCGCCGTCGACGACCGGCAGAACTTCCTCACCAAGGACTGGTCGCCGGAGCTGGCCGCGCTCGCGCCGCTGCACGCCGGGCCCTCCGGGTTCGACGCGCTGCGCGCCGCCGACGTCGTCGTCCGCTCACCCGGCGTCGCGCAGACCCACCCGTGGATAGTCCAGCTGCGCGCCGCCGGCACCCGGGTCACCGGCGGCACCGCCCTGTGGATGGCCGCCCACCGCGACGTGACCATCGGCGTCACCGGCAGCAAGGGCAAGAGCACGACGAGCAGCCTCGTCAGCCACCTGCTGACCGCCGCCGGTGTCGCCAACGAGCTCGGCGGCAACATCGGCATCCCCGTGCTGGACCTGCCGCCCGCGCCCGCCTACGTACTGGAGCTCTCGGCGTACCAGTGCGCCGACCTCGACGACTCGCCCCGCGTCGCGGCCGTCACGTCACTGTTCCCGGAGCACCTCGACTGGACCGGCGGCGAGGACGAGTACTACCGGGTCAAGCTCAACCTCGTCGCCAACGGCCCGTCCGCGGTCGTGGTCCACGCCGGCGCCACGTCCGTCCTGTCGGAGCTGGCCCGCCGCTTCACGGACCTGCCGCTGCACGTCGTCGGTGGCCCGGACTCGTTCCACCTGGCCGGCGGCGTGTTCAGGTCCGGTGCCGAGCCGCTCTTCCCCCGCACGGCCCTGCGCCTGCTCGGCTCGCACAACGAGGCCAACCTGTGCGTCGCCCTCGGTGTCCTGCAGGCCTACGGCGTCGACGTGCCCGCCAAGGCGCCCCTGCTGGAGGCGGCCCTCGCCGGTTTCGCCGGTCTGCCGCACCGCCTGGAGCGCATCGAGGACCCGTCGGGCCTCACGTTCGTCGACGACTCGCTGTCCACGATCCCGCAGGCCGCGATCCACGCGATCGAGGCCTTCCGCGACCGCCCCCTCACGGTCCTGCTGGGCGGCGAGGACCGCGGCGTCGACTACTCGCCGCTGCGCGCGTACTTCGCCGCGGCGACGACGCCGGCCACGGTGATCGGCATGCCCGACAGCGGCGCCCGCCTCGTCGGTCTCCTCGCGGACCTGCCCCTCGTCACGACGCACGTCGCCGACAGCCTCGAAGAGGCGGTCGCCCTGTCCCGCAAGGTGACCCCCGCCGGCGGCGTGGTGCTGATGTCCCCGGCCGCCCCCAGCTACGGCCGCTTCGACAACTACGCCCACCGCTCCAAGGTCTTCCGCCAGGCGATCACCGACACCGCCCCGTAGCGGTCAGCGGAAGGCGGCCAGGCAGTCCGGGCCGGGCAGGGTCAGCGCCCGCGTCGCCTCAGGGCAGCTTCCTGGTGCCGAGGGCGCGGACCGAGGCGCGCTGCGGGGTCTTGCTCGACACGTTGAGGAAGCAGTGGGCGGTGCGGTCGCCGAGGGCCCACTGGCTGGCGGTCAGGCCGGTCCAGAACGTGTAGATGTCGGCCCGCTGGAACAGCTGCGTCTGCGAGATCCCGAGGAACTGGGCGATCTTCAGGTAGCAGGCGTCGCCGGCGAGTTCCTTGAGCTTCTGCTGCGACGGGTACTCGCCGGCCGGGGCCGTCCACGCGCCGACGAACTCGGTGTCGTGCGGGGTGTCGCAGGCCACCGGCTTGACCGCCGTGACGGTGCCGTAGAAGCCCTTGGCGTCGAGGTCGCCGCCGGAGAGCTGGACGCAGGTCAGCGCGAGCGGGCTCGGGCCGGCGCTCAGGCCGCCCTTGACGCTGCCGGTCCGCTCCTGCGGCGCGAAGAGGTCGTCGGACGCCTCGGCGATCCCGCACAGGTACTGGCGGCCGCCCGCCTGCCACGTCGCGGCCGGCGGCATGCGGAAGACGGGGAACAGCCGACCGGTGCGCCAGTCGCCGCCGAGGTAGGCGGTGATGGCCTTGTCGCACGCGGCGTACGCGGCGCGGCTGGGGTCGCTGTCCCAGGCGGGCGGCGCGGGTGCGTCGGGGACGGTGCCGCCGCCGGCGACCTCGACGGCGTGCGGCTCGGCGCAGTCGACGGCCCGCAGCGGCGCCACGGACGGCTCGAACGCGGCCACGGCCCCCTGCAGGCACGACCCCGGGGCCGGCGGGGAGTAGGAGGCGGCGGGCAGGGCCGGCCAGCCGTTGGTCAGGTCGCCGTCGGTGCCGGCGGGGTTGCCGCAGCCGGCGAGCGCGCCCGCGACGCACAGCACCGCGACCACGACCCGCCGCCCTCCCCGCACGGTCAGCCGCCGATGATCTCGGAGGTCTCGTCGCCGCCGGGCTCTTCCCGCAGGAAGTAGACGGCGCCGGCGGCGCCCGCCAGGCACAGGGCCAGCAGCGTCGCGACGATGATCACCAGGGGGATGACCAGCTTGTCCCGCGGCGGCTGCTGCGGCGCCCCGGACGGCTGCGGTGCGCCCGGCGGCTGCGGTGTGCCGAACGGCTGCGGTGCGCCCGGCGGCTGGGCGGCGCCGAACGGTTGGGGTGCACCCGGTGGCTGAGCGGCACCGGGTGGTGGTGCCCCGAACGGCTGCGGTGTGCTCGGCGGCTGCGGTGTGCCGGACGGCTGCGGTGCGCCCGGCGGCTGGGCGGCGCCGAACGGTTGAGGCACCCCGGACGGCTGCGGCGCGCCCGGTGGCTGAGCGGCACCGGGTGGTGGTGCCCCGAACGACTGCGGCGCGCCGAACAATTGCGGTGTGGCCGGCGGTTGAGCGACATCGGGTGCTGTCCTGAACAGCTGCGGCGCGCCGAACGGTTGCGGCTCACCGAACGGTTGCGGCTCGCCGAACAGCTGCGGCGCGCCGAACGCGTGGACGGCGGCAGGCAGCTGCGGCACGCCGGACGCCTGCGGCGCCCCGGAGGGCGGCGCCGCGCCGGGCGACTGCTGGGGGTCCGGGGGAGCGCCGGGCCGCAGCGGCGGGGCGCTCGTCTGCCGGGCTTCGGGTGGTCCGGCCGGGCCGGGCTGCGACGGCTCCGGCTGGTGCGGCGGGTGCGGACCGGTCATGCCCGCGACCCTACCCGAACGTGAACGGCGCTAGCGGTACCAGCTGCGCAATGCGGACAGCAGATCCCGGCCGCCCAGTGCCGGCGGTGGGGTCGGCAGCTGGCGCAGCAGCAGGTCCCGGCCCGTGACGGCGCCGGGCTCGGGGTCCGCGAGGGGCACCGGTGGGTACCAGAACCGCTCCGGCTCCACCTCGGGCTCGGCCATGTCGGCGAGGGCCCGGGCCGCCCCCGTCAGCACCGGCTCCGCCGGCCTGGTGGCCGTGACCGCGGCGGTGCCCGTGCGCAGGGCGCGCAGGTTGGCCAGCAGCGTGTCCCGGCCGCGGCCGCGCCACAGCAGGATCTGGAACGGGTCGGCGTCGAAGCGCTCCGCGAGGAGGTAGAACGCGGCCGCGAGGTGCTTGCACGGCACGGCGGCGTCGGGGCAGGAGCAGCGCATCGCCAGGTCGTGCACGCGGGCGGGGAAGAGCGGCGAGCCCGCGTCGGCGAACACGTCCTCGACGTGCGGCGGCAGCTCGCCGGCGAGGAGCTTCGCGGCGCCGAGGGCCTCCGCGGCGAGCGCGGTCTCGACCCGGGCCCACCCGTCGTCGTCGAAGACCTGCAGGGCGATGCTCACCTGGTACGGCGTGGGCCGCGACCCCTGCACGACCGCCGCGACCTCGCCGGGCTCGACGGTCAGCGACAGGACCTGCCCGGCGCGGGCGTAGTTGCGGCCGCGGGTGAGGCGGGTGCCGAGCGCGAACGACTCGAGGACGGCGAGGAAGCGCTTGCTCCACCAGCTCTCGCCGATGTCGCCGCGCGTGCTGCGCGCCCGGATCCCGCCCTCGACCTTGACGGTCCGTGATCCCCAGTACTCCGGGGTCGTCATGCGGTCGTCATGCGGTCGTCATGCGCGCAGCGCCTCCAGGCCGGGCCTGACGGCGCGGGCGACGAACTCGACGACGTCGTAGGCGACGAGGTTCCGCTGCATGAACGGGTCGAGCGACAGCCGCGCCTCCAGCTCTGGGCGGGGCACGCCGGCGGCGAGGATGACGCCGCCCTCGCGGGGGACCCGCGGCCCGGAGGCGAGGAAGATGCCGTCGTCGTACTGGGCGTCGACCCACTCGCGGTGCGCGGGCATCGCCTCGTCGATCTGCTCGAGGTCGACCAGGTAGCTGAGCGTGATCACGAACACCGGTGCAGTGTACGGGCTACTCGACGACCGCTCCCGCTTCCAGGGCCAGCAGCGAGCGCAGCTCGGCGGTGGACAGCTCGGTCAGCCACTGCTCGCCGGTGCCGACGATCTTCGCGGCGAGGCCGCGCTTCTCGGTGATCATCGCGGCGATCTTCTCCTCGACGGTGCCGGCGGTGACGAACTTGCGGACCTGCACGGCGCGGCGCTGCCCGATGCGGAACGCGCGGTCGGTCGCCTGGTCCTCCACGGCGGGGTTCCACCAGCGGTCGACGTGCACGACGTGGTTGGCGGCCGTGAGGGTCAGGCCGGTGCCGCCGGCCTTCAGCGACAGCACGAACACCGGCGGCGAGGACGGCGCTGCGGCCTGGAAGCGGGCGACGAGCGCGTCCCGGGCCGGCTTGTCGAGGCCGCCGTGCAGGTACGCGACCTCGCGGCCGAGCCGGGCGGACAGGTGCGCCCGGAGCATGCCGCCGAACTCCGCGTACTGGGTGAAGACGAGGGCGCGCTCGCCGGCGGCGAGGACCTCGTCGAGGATCTCCTCCAGGCGCTGCAGCTTGCCGCTGCGGCCGGCGAGGCGGCTGCCGTCGCGCATCGCGTGCGCGGGGTGGTTGCAGATCTGCTTGAGGCGGGTCATGGCCGCCAGGACCAGGCCGCGCCGGGCGACGCCGTCACTGCGCTCGATCTTGCCGAGCATCTCGTCGACGACGGCCTGGTAGAGCGACGCCTGCTCGCGGGTGAGGTTGCACAGCACCTCCATCTCCAGCTTCTCCGGCAGGTCGGAGATGATGCCGCGGTCGGTCTTGAGCCGGCGCAGGACGAAGGGCTGGGTGATGCGGCGCAGCCGGGCGGCGGCGTCGGCGTCCCCGCGGCGCTCGACGGGCTCGGCGAAGCGTTCGCGGAACTTCGTGGCGGTGCCGAGCAGCCCCGGGTTGGCGAAGTCCATGATCGACCACAGGTCGGCGAGCCGGTTCTCCACCGGGGTGCCGGTGACCGCGATCCGGTGCCGCGCCGGCAGCCCGCGGACCGCGACGGCCTGCTTGGTGGCGGCGTTCTTCACCGCCTGCGCCTCGTCGAGCACGAGCCGGTGCCACGGCAGCGACTTCAGCGCGGCCGCGTCGCGGGCGGCGATCGAGTAGGTGGTGATGACGAGGTCCGACGCGGCGACGGCGGCGCGGAAGTCGGCGCCGCGGGCGCGCTCGGCGCCGTGGTGGACGTGCACGCGCAGGCTCGGCGCGAACTTCGCCGCCTCCCGCTGCCAGTTGCCGACCAGCGACATCGGGCAGATCAGCAGCGTCGGGCCGGGCGCGTCGCCGGCGAGCAGGGCGAGGAGCTGGACGGTCTTGCCCAGGCCCATGTCGTCGGCGAGGATGCCGCCGAGCCCGGCCGATTCGAGGAAGCTGAGCCAGCTGAGGCCGCGCAGCTGGTACGGGCGGAGACTGCCCTCGAACCGTGCGGGCGGCGTCGCGGACGGGACCCGCAGCTCGGTGTCGCCGGACAGCAGGTCGCCGAGCCACCCGTCGGCGGTCACCTCGACGACCGGCAGGCCGCCGGGGCCTTCGGTGTCGCCGCCGGCGAGGTGCAGCAGGTCCGCGACGGTCATCTCGGCGTCTTCGGCCTGCCGGCGCATGATCTCGAGGCCGGCGGCGAGGCGGCGCTGGTCGAGCTCGACCCATTCGCCGCGCAGCCGCACGAGGGGCGCCTTGGAGTCGGCGAGCCGGCGCATCTCCTCGTCGGTGAGGGCGTCGCCGCCGATGGCGAGCTCCCACCGGTAGTCGACGACGGAGCCGAGCCCGACGGCGCTCTTCGTCGCGACGGTGCCGGGCTGGGCCGAGGACGGGCTGCGGGCGGTGAGCCGGGCGCCGAGCCTGGCCTGGGGCTTGCGCCACCATCCGGGCAGCAGCATCCCGAACCCGGCGGCCGACAGCAGCGGCGCGTGCTCGCTGAGCAGCTGGTGCGCGCCGGCGGTGTCGAGGGTGAGCGCGGCGGGCCGGGCCGAGCGCAGCGAGTCCTCCAGGGCCGGGTACAGGCGGCTGGCCCGCCCGAGCTCGGCGAGCAGCGTCTCCTGCGGGGCGGGGACCTGCCACTGGGACAGCTCGAGCGGGCCCGGCGCCTGCCAGACGGTGTCGGCGTCGACGACGAGGCTGGGCTCGTCGGCGGCCTGCAGCGCGAACTCGAGGCGCCATGCCGGCTCCTCGTCGTCGTTCAGGTCGAGGCGGGCGTACTCGATGGTGCCGGGGTCGGGCGGCGCGGCGAGCCGGAAGCAGGCCCGGACCGCGCCGCCGACCGCGTCGGCCTGCCATTCCCGCAGGTCGGCGCCCAGGGCGTCGAGCTCGGCGGGGGTGCCTTCGACGGCCCGGTCCGTGCCGGTGAGCGCGGCCAGCCACGCACCCGCGACGCCGCCGACCCTGGGGCCGGCACTGCCGGCACCGTGGCCGGCGGGGGGCAGGACGGCCCGGGCGGCGGCGTCGACGAGCGTGTCGAGCACCTCGGTGAGCAGCGCCGCCCGGGACGGCGCCCCGCCGAGCACGGCCTGCGGCAGCGACAGCGCCAGGGACCGGGTGTAGGCGGCGTCCCGGCCGGTCAGCACCGGGATCCACCGCGCCTCGGCGCCGCTCAGTCCCGGCAGCATGCGGCCGCGGCGGACCAGGGATCCGGCGAAGGTGGCCACCGTGGCCAGGGCGCGGACGGTCTCGCCGAAGACGAAGTCGTCGGTGCCGTCGTCGCCGCTGATCGCGACAAGGCTGGAGCGCAGGAGGGCGTAGGCGTCGTCCGCGTCGTACTCGATCGTGTCGACGGTCCACTCGCTGAGCCGGAGCGGGCCGTCGGGCGGCGTCAGCCGCGCCGCCGCGGCGGGCGACGGCTCGGGCAGGTCGCCGCGGGTCGGCAGGGTGAGCGTCCGGGTCGCCGGCAGGCCGGTGTCCTCGTCCAGGCGGAGGCCGCGGACGGCGAACGGATGCGCGGGGATCCTCGGCCGGCGCCCCCGTGGTGCGGGGTGTGGCTCGTCCGGGTGCTCCGCCCAGAGGCAGAGGCGGCCGTCGAGCCAGGCCGCGTGCACGACGATCACCCTGCGATCACCTCAGGGAGCCTAGCCCAGGCCGGTCGACCCGGACGGCTGAACCTCTGTTCAGTGATGGATGTCGTTGTTACCATCCGGTAATCCGAGTCAAATTCACATTGATTCGCGACCCCCCCGGAAGGGATCCGCCATGTCCCTGCCCCTGCTGAAACGCGCCGCCGCGGCGCTCCTCCTCACGGCCGGCGTGCTCGTCGCAACGCCCGTGCAGGCACCCGCCGCCGTCCTCCTCCCCACGGACTACTGCCTCGACGAGTGCGACGACATCGTCCCGCCGGGCCAGAACGGCAACGCCACCCTCGCCGACATCCTGGCGCACCAGGCGCTCGGCTACCGGCCGCCGCACTCCTCCGACCAGCTCGACAGGTACGCGAGCCTGGTCTCCGCGTACACCGGCCTCACCGGCGAGCAGATCGACCGCTTCTACAACAGCGCCTCCTTCGGTGTCCCCGCCGGCCAGGCCGAGCGCACCTACAGCCCGCGCGCCGACGTCACGATCGTGCGGGACAAGAGCGCCGGCGTGCCGCACGTGACCGGCACGACCCGCGCCGGCACCATGTTCGGCGCCGGCTACGCAGGCGCGGAGGACCGGCTGTTCGTCATGGACCTGCTGCGGCGGGTCGGGCGCGGGCAGCTGACCCCGTTCGCCGGCGGCTCGCCGGGCAACCGCGAGCTGGAGCAGAGCATCTGGCGCAACGCCCCCTACACCGAGGCCGACCTGCAGGCCCAGGTCGAGCAGCTGCGGACCAAGGGCACGCGCGGCGCGCAGCTCTACACCGACGTGCAGGACTACGTCGCCGGCGTCAACGCCTACATCGCCGCCTGCATGTCCGGCCGCAACTGCCCCGGCGAGTACGTGCTGACCGGGCACCTCGACGCGGTCACCAACGCCGGCGGGCCGGAGCAGTTCAAGATGACCGACCTGATCGCGATCGCCGGCGTCGTCGGCGGTCTCTTCGGCGGCGGAGGCGGCGGCGAGGTGGAGTCGGCCCTCGTCAGGGTGACCGCCCGCGCCCGCTACGGGCCCGTCGAGGGCGACCGGCTCTGGGCGGCGTTCCGCGGCCAGAACGACCCGGAGGCGGTCCTCACCCTCCACAACGGACAGTCGTTCCCCTACGGCGCCGCCGACCCGGACGCGCCCGGCGTCGCGCTGCCGGACGCGGGCACCGTCACCGCGCAGCCGGTCGTCTTCGACCCCACCGGCTCCGGGGCCGCGGCCGCCACCGGCGCGTTCTCGGCCCAGCACAAGGGCATGTCCAACGCGGTCGTCGTGGACGCCGCGCACTCCGCGACCGGCCACCCGATCGCGGTGTTCGGCCCGCAGACCGGCTACTTCTCGCCGCAGCTGCTCATGCTGCAGGAGCTGCAGGGCCCCGGGATCAGCGCGCACGGCGTCGCGTTCGCCGGCCTCAACCTGTACGTGCTGCTCGGCCGCGGCCAGGACTACGCCTGGAGTGCCACCTCCGCCGAGCAGGACATCACCGACACCTACTCGGTGCCGCTGTGCAACACCGACGGATCCGCGCCGACCGTCCAGTCCTCCGGCTACCTGTTCCACGGCACGTGCGCGCCGATGGAGGCGCTGACCCGCACCAACGCGTGGACGCCGACGCTCGCCGACTCGACGCCGGCCGGCTCGTACCGGCTGACCACGTTCCGCACGAAGTACGGGCTCGTCGCGTGGCGCGGCAAGGTCGGCGGCGTGCCGGTCGCCTTCACCCGGCTGCGCTCCACCTACCGGCACGAGGCGGACTCCGCGATCGGGTTCCAGGCGTTCAACGACCCGGCCGCGATGGGCTCACCGGCGGCGTTCATCGCCTCCGCCGCGAACGTCGGCTACGCGTTCAACTGGTTCTACGTGAACGCGACCGACACCGCGTACTTCAACTCCGGCGCCAACCCGGTCCGCAAGGCCGGCGCGAACCCGAACCTGCCGACCCGCGCCGAGGCCGCCTACGAGTGGCAGAACTGGAACGCCGACACCAACACCGCCGACTACACGGCCGTCGCGCAGCACCCCCAGTCGGCGGGCCAGGACTACTTCGTCAGCTGGAACAACAAGCAGGCCGCCGGCTACAGCGCCGCGGACGGCAACTTCAGCTTCGGCGCCGTCCACCGCGCCGACCTGCTCGACCGCCGGGTCAAGGCGGCCCTCGCCAATGGCGGCAAGGTCGACCGGGCCGCCGTGGTGCGCCTCGTCGAGGACGCGGCCGTCACCGACCTGCGGGCCGAGGCGCTGCTGCCGGAGCTGCTGCGCGTCCTCGGGCCCGGTTCGCCGTCCTACGCCGCGCTGGCCGCGTGGCAGGCGGCCGGCGCGAAGCGGATCGAGACGGCGCCGGGGTCCCACGTGTACCAGCACGCCGACGCCATCCGCCTCTTCGACGCGTGGTGGCCGAAGCTGATCGCCGGCGTCTTCAAGCCCGGCCTCGGCGACGACGTGTACACGGCCCTCACCGGCGCCCTGCAGATCGACGAGTCGCCGTCCGGATTCATCGGCTCGACGGGCGCCACGTCGCTGAACCAGTCGCAGAGCCACAAGGGCTCGTCGTTCCAGAACGGCTGGTGGGGCTACCTCGACAAGGACCTCCGCTCGGTCCTCGGCGACCCCGTCCGGGGCGGTCTCGGCCGCACCTACTGCGGCACGCCGGCCGCCTGCCGCGCCACGCTGTCCTCGACCCTCGCGGCCGCGGCGGCCGAGCCGGCCACCACCACCTACCCCGGCGACGCCTCCTGTGCCGCCGGCGACCAGTGGTGCGCCGACAGCATCATCCAGTCCCCGCTCGGCGGCATCACCCACGACAAGATCTCCTGGCAGAACCGCCCCACCTACCAGCAGGTCGTGTCGTTCCCGGCGAAGCGCGGCGACGACATCACCAACCTCGCCCTCGGCCGCAAGGCGACCGGCAACGGCACGTTCGTCGGTTACAGCGCCGGTGCCGCCGTCGACGGCGACCCGACCACACGCTGGGCGAGCTGGTGGAGCGACGACCAGTCCCTCACCGTCGACCTCGGCTCGGCCCGGACCCTGCGGCGCGTGATCCTGCGGTGGGAGGCCGCGTACGGCTCCCGCTACCGCATCGAGGTGTCCGCCGACGGCACCGCGTGGACCGCCGCGGCCACGATCGACGCGGGCAACGGCGGCACCGACAGCGTGACCTTCGCCCCGGTCAGCGCCCGGTACGTCCGCATGGCCGGCGCCGGCCGCGCCACCGGGTACGGCTACTCGCTGTGGGAGCTGGAGGCGTACTCGCGGTAGCGCCTCCGGCTCAGCGCACCGCGCGGTGGCGGCCGACCTCGTGCCGGTAGGGGCCGGCCGCCGCCCAGGTGATCTGCTCGCCCGCACGGCTCAGCACGCAGGTCTCCACGACCAGCTCGACCAGCACGTTCTGCCCGAAGCCGGGCGGCGGCCCCGACATGCCCCGCTCGGCGAGGAACGCCGCCGCGACGCTGCGCCGCAGCGCCTCTTCCCGCGGGAACCGGGCCCGCCCGGTCAGGTAGAACGCGTCCTCGGTGTCCCCGAGCGGAAACGTGTGCAGCGCGAACCGGTCGTCCCGTAGCAGGTCCTCCAGTTTCGGCGAGACCATCAGCAGGGCGTAGAGCCCGTCCTCGACCAGCAGCGGGCTGACCGGGTGCACCCGCGGCCCGCCGTCGGTCCGCACCGTCCCGAGGTACGCCAGCCCGACACCGCTGCGGTAGAGCAGCGCCCGCCCCGCGGCGGCGAGGTCAGGTGCCGACCGCCGGAAGCGCCCCCACGAGAGCATGGCAGCCAGATTGACGTACCGCCGCCTCACGGGTCAACTACCGAACGTGTCATTCGCGGTCGCACGATCAGCGCGGCGGTCGTGCTCAGCGCGGCGGGCTCCGCTCAGCGCGGGAAGTGCTGTTCAGCGCAGGAGGCGCCGGGCGGCCTGGGCGATCAGGGGGACGGCGCGGGGCTCCAGCTCGGCGCCGCCGTCGCGGACCAGGGTGGCGCCGAGCTCGGTGACGCGGCAGCGGGCGACGGCCTGGGGGAAGGCGGCGACCGGGTAGCCGCCGCGGGGCTCGGCGAGCAGGCAGGTGGTGCGCTCCCTGGTCTCGGCGACGCCGTCGACCGGCTGCGTCCACTCGAACCTGCCGAGGACCCACACCGTGCCGACCTCGATCTCGTCGATCTCGACGCGCTCGCCGCCGAACCGGAGCTTGACGGCGCGCCGGCGCTGCTCGATCACCGGCAGCGACGGCACACCCTTCGCGGTCAGGTCGCGGACGGCCTGCCCCGACATGACCCAGCGCTGCTCGTCGCCGAGGCGCTGCACGGGCGCGACGTCACGCGTCGAGGCGGTGGCGGCGTGACGGCGGGCGGCGCACCGCTCGCACAGCGCGGCGTAACCGTCGCCGGAGGCCGGGTTGCGCCCCTGGTGCGACATGCAGAACGCGCTGCCGCAGTCCCGGCACCTCCCGATCGCCAGCACGCCACAGTCGTCGATCCCGCACACGGCAGCCATCCGAGCGACGATACCCGCAGCCGTCGATGCGTGCCGCCACCAGCCGTGAGGGGTGCGTGCGCGGCGAGGCTGCAGATCGCGATGAGTCAGCACGCCGGGGTACACGGCCGGCCGCGCTGTTCGTCTTCGTGCCCGCGATCCTGTGCACCGTCTTCATGGCGGCGGCGGTGCGGGGCCGGCGGGCGACGACCTTACTGGCGCTGGTCGCGGCCACCGAACTGGGGCTGATGCTGCTGACGGAGGAGGCGGGGACCTCGTACACCGGACTCTTCCAGCGCCTCGTGCTGCTGTTCCTGCTGTGGACGCCGCCGCTGGTCGCGTTCCACCCGTGGCTCGCACCGCGGCGCTGACCGGGGCCGGGACCCCGTTCGCGGCGAACGGGGTCCCGGTGGCATCCGCCTTGCGGCCCGGGCCGGGCGGCCACGGTCCGATGGGCAGAAGGTCAGACGGGTAGAAGGTCAGACGGGCAGAAGGGAGCGGTTGGACTCGGTGAGCGCGAGGATGTCGCTGGTCAGCGGGGCGTACACGCGGCGCAGCAGGGCCGGGTCGGCGGCACTCGCGATGACGGCGAAGACCGCGCGGGCCAGGGGCTCGGCGAGGTCCGGCGGCACGGCCGCGCGGGCGGCGACGTCGGCGAGGAAGTTGACGTGGACCTCCTGGTCGTACAGGTGCTGATAGGACCACAGGGGCTCCGCGAGCGTCGGTGGCAGCTCCGCCGCGAGGTGGTGCACCCAGCCGTCGGGCAGGCGCGTGGCGAGGGCGTGCAGCACACCCCGGACCGCGCGCCGGGTCTCCTCGGCGGTGGCGAGGCCGGTCTTCTCACGGACCTCCGTGATGAACACGTCTTCATACATGTGAGGAACGCTCCCCAGGCCGCAGGTGAAGCACCATCACCAGCCGGGAGCGAACGGCTCTCTCCCACGTCCGCTCATCCGCCGGAGGTGGGACAGGGTCACCCGGCGCGCGCCCAGCATGGCCGCGTACATCCCCTCACCGTTGGGAGACCTACCGATGGCATTCCTGGTGACCCGACCCGGACGGGCGTTCACGTTCCCGGCGGCGACGATGCCGCGCATGGGCGGCGTGCCGGTCGACATCGAGGAGACCACCGACACCTACCGGGTCGACCTGGACCTGCCCGACGTCGACGCCGCCGACGTGCAGATCGACCTGCGGGACAACGAGATCCGGGTGGCCGGCAGCTACCGTGACCGGCCGCGCACCGGCACGATGCACCACCACGCGCGGCAGGAGGGCGCGTTCGAGTTCCTCGTCGCACTGCCGGGCGACATCGACGGCGACCGGGTCGAGGCGAACCTCGACAGCGGCGTGCTCACGATCGTGGCGCCGAAGGCGCGCGGCGAGCAGCCCCGCCGCATCACCGTCCAGTCGTCGAGCCGGCCCAGCCTGGAGCAGCGGGCCACCGGCACCGGCTCGGGCACCGGCACCGAACCGCAGGGCGCGGGCCGGGCCGAGCAGCAGGCGCGGGGCGGCCGGCCGCCGCAGACCGATCCCGCCGACACACCCGCGGCGCAGGCCAAGCAGATGCGTGAGGGTCAGTCCCGCCCGCGGCCGGCGAGCCAGCAGGCCGGGAGCACCGGCACCGGCAGCACGGGTCAGGTCGGTCGTAGCGGCATGACCTGAGCGTCGGGGTTCAGGCCCGCGACACGGCGACGCGGTCCCCCGCGGGGCCGCTCGCCGGTCGACGCGGTCGGCGCACGAGTTGGGGGGTACCGATGACGACGGTTGACACCCGCGACTACTACGCAGACCTCGGCGTGCCGAGGAACGCCCGCCGGGAGGAGGTCCGGCGCGCGTACCGGACCCTTGCCCGCCTGCACCATCCGGACGTGAACCGCGAATCCGGGGCGGAGGAGCGTTTCAAGAGGATCGCCGAGGCGTACCGGGTGCTGTCCGACCCGCGTCGCCGCCGCGACTACGACGCGAGCCAGGCGGCCGCCGCCGACTGGCTCGGCAGCCTGTTCCAGCGCCGCGGTTCCGGCCCGGCGGCCGCCCCCGGACGCCAGCGCCCCGGGCCGCAGCGTCGTCAGCCTCCGTTCAACCAGCCGGGCCCCCGGGACCAGGCGGATTCCCGCGAACCCGCCGGCCCCGCGGATCAGGCCGGCTCCCGGGACCAGACCGGCGACCGGGACGGGAGCGGTCCTCAGGGGCGGGCCGGGGCGGACAGCCAGGCCGAGATCGCCGTCGCCGTCGAGGACGCGTACCGCGGCGGCCGGCGCACGATCAAGCTGCCCGGACCGGCGGGGCGCCCCCGGCAGTACACCGTGGACATCCCGGCGGGTGTCGCCGACGGGCAGCGTGTCCGGCTGGCCGGCCAGGGCGGGCCGGGCACCGACGGCGGGCCGGCCGGCGACCTCTACCTCGTCATCCGCCTGTCGCCGCATCCCCGGTACCGGGTCCGCGGCCGCGACATCATGGTCGAGCTGCCGGTGACGCCGTGGGAGGCGGCGCTCGGCGCACCCGTGCGGGTGCAGACACCGGCCGGTCCGGTGCGACTGGACGTGCCGGCCGGCTCGTCGTCTGGCCGGCGGCTGCGCCTGCCCGAGCTCGGCCTGCCCAACCCGCGAGGCACCGCCGGCGACCTGTACGCCAAGGTCCGCATCGTCATCCCGCCGGACCTGTCCGAGCGCGAGCGGCGCCTGTACGCGGAGCTCGCCGCGGCGTCCACGACCGACCCCCGGAGCTCGGCATGACATTTCCACTGGCACGGGCGGCGCGGCTGCCCCACGAAATGACCCTGCCCGACTTCGCCGAAGCGGCCGGACTGCACCCCGACCTCGTGGAGCGGCTGGTCACGCTCGGGCTGGTGGAGGTCACCACCTTCCCGGACGGCGCACTCGGCTTCGCCGTCCGGGAACTGGCCACCGTCGCCCGCATCCGCCGGCTGCACGACGAACTGACCCTCAACTACGCCGCCGTCGGTGTGGTCCTGGACCTGCTCGACCGGATCGACGAGCTCGAAGACCGACTCGCAAGGAGGGCATGATGCTCAGAAGAGAAGCGTGGCTGCTCGGTGTGCGAGGCGTCCTCGCCGTCGTGTTCGGCATCGTCGCGGTCATCTGGCCCGGGGTCACGGTGATCGCGCTCGCGGTGCTGTTCGGGATCTTCTCGATCGCGACCGGCATCGAGCAGCTCGTCCACGCCATGCGCCCCTCCGCCGGCGCCACGAACCCGGTCACCGGCTTCGCCGACGGCAACGGGCCGCGGCTGGCGCGGGCGGTCGCCGGGCTGTTCGGGCTCGTCCTCGGGGTCCTCGCCATCGTGTGGCCGGGCATCACCGGGGTGGCGCTGGCCGTCATCGTCGGCGCGTGGGCGATCGTGACCGGCGTCGCCGACCTGTGGCTCGCCGCCCGCCAGCACGGCGGCTGGACCCTGGCGCTGGTGGGCGCGATCGCGGTGGTGGCCGGGCTGTTCGTGGTGGTGCGGCCCGCGGCGGGCGCGGTCGCGATCGCGTGGGCGATCGGGGTGTACGCGATCGTCAGCGGCGTGCTGCTCCTGATCGCCGCGTACCAGCTGACGCATCAGGGGCGGGGCCGGCTGTCGCCCGCCTGACGGCCCGCTCAGGCGCCCGTCGCGTCGCCGCTCAGGTCGCTGCTGCCCGTCGGGTCGCTGCTGCCGCTCAGGTCACCGCGAGGGTGTGAGACGTGGGCATGGACGATGCGCCAGCCCTCCGGGAGGCGGACCCAGGTCTGGGACTGTCTTCCGGGACGGTCGCCGGTGCCGGGGTAGTCGAACATCGTGGTGACGGTGGCCAGGTCGGCGCCGAACGTCGTGATCTTCGTGCCGGAGAGCCGGCGGCCCGGGGGGAGCGGCGGCTGAGCGGACCGCCAGTCGCGCAGCTCGCCGGCGCCGGTCTGGTGGTCCGCGACGCCGAAGCGGACCACTGCCGGGGAGTCCCAGAACGCCTCGGCCAGCGCGGTGACGTCGTTGGCGACGAGTGCCTTCTCGTACGCCACGAACGCCGCCTCCACCTCGGCGACGATGTCGTCCCTGTTGATCCGCACGGGTGTCCCTTCTGACGCAACCGGCTTGCACGGAGCTGGTCGCGCGGTGGTCCCCAGGGAGGACGGGGGACCACCGCGCAGTCGGATGGCTGGGCCGCGGGCGCGGCGGCGGTGTGGCTAGGCCGCCGGCGCGGCGGCGGTGTGGCTAGGCCGCCGGCGCGGCGGCGGTGTGGCTAGGCCGCCGGCGCGGCGGCGGTGGCGGGAGCCGGTGGGGCGTCGCCGTGCGGGCTGTCCAGGGCGAGCTCGTCCGCGTCGATCGGCCGGGGTTCGGGGCGGCCGAGGGCGAACAGGCCGCACACCACCGCGATGAAGAGATAGCCGAGGGCGACCGGGCCGTTGGCGTTCCAGGCGACCTTCTCGCCGTGGATCAGCCCGGCGAAGGCGAGCGCCGCGCCCGAGAGGGCGAAGACACCCGCGTGGATGAAGCGTTTGTCGATGATGAACGCGACCACCGAGCCGAACACAAGGCCGGCGAGGATCGCACCCTGGCCGAGGGTGAGCAGGCCGCTGTAGATGACGCCGTTGCCGGCGAGCGCGGCGTCGCCGACCTTGGCGGCGGTGGTGCCCGCGGCTGCCAGGGAGTTGTCGATCTGGCTGGTGGCCCACTGGGCGATGTTGGGGATCAGCGCCGCGATGACCGCCGCGGCGTGCGCCCTGGGGGAGAACTGGAAGGCCTGCGCGCCGATCAGCAGGCCGATGTAGAGCAGGATCGGCACGATCGCCGGCAGCGGGAAGACGGCGCCGAGGAGGCCGAACAGGCCCAGGAAGCACAGGATCGCGATGACGACGCCGGTCGCCATCGAGTAGCCGCTGCCGCCGCCGGCCCTCTTCCAGCCGGGGTGCCCGACGTACACGGCCGGGGGGAAGGGGGAGCCGAGCGCCGCACCGATCAGCGCACCGGCGCCGTCGGCGAGCAGGACGCTGCGCAGGTTGTAGTTGTCGCCGGCGGCCGCGGCGCTCTCCACGTTGGACATCCCCTCGGTGAAGTTGTAGACGCCGAGGGGGATCGCGGTCGCGAGCAGCGGCGCCACGTCGGACAGGCCGGAGGTGAGCAGGCCCAGGTGCAGGCCGGGCAGGGCGAAGCCGATGTCGTCGACGGCGGCGCTGACCGCGTTGCCGTCCATCGCGCCGCCGGCCCAGCCGATCGCGGTGCCGAGCAGCAGCGCGGCGAGGCCGATCGGGAAGTTGCCCGGCAGCCTCGTGTCGGTGAGCAGGCCGATGAGCAGCAGCGCGAACACCGGCAGCGCCACCCACGCGAGGTCCCACATCCGCGCGGCGGGCAGCATCGAGATGAACGTGATGGAGATGCCGGCGAGGGTGCCCAGCAGCGCCGCCCGCGGCGCGTACTTCCTGATGTACGGCCCGATGAACGCGCCGGCGAGCACGATGAGCCCGATGATGAACGCCCACGCCAGCCCGGCCTTCCAGGCCAGGGTCGGGTTTCCGGTGCGGAGGTACACCGGCAGCATGATGACGAAGATGACGATGAACATGTGCGGCACGCTCGGCCCGTAGGGCAGCGCGGTGACGTCGGTGCGGTGTTCCCTGCGGGCGAGGCGCCGGGCCAGGAACGTGTAGTAGACGTTGCCGGCGACGAGCGCGATGCCGAGCGCCGGCAGGATCGCGTGGAAGACGTCGCGCTCGCTGAGCTTCACCACGAACAGGCACAGCGACGTCAGGGTCAGCACGTTCACGAGCACGTTGACGCCGAAGCCGAAGAACGCGTTGGTGTCACCGCGGACCCACCACGGGACCTTGAGTGGAGCGGGAGTGGTCATGTCTCACGTCCTCTGCGGAAAGGGTTGCAGTGCGGCGATGAACGACGACGAGGGCGCGACCCAGCCGAAGATGCCGCCCTGCGCGGCGATCATCCGCAGGCCCGCCTCCTGGAACTCCGGGAAGTAGGAGCCGACGCAGTCCGACAGCACGAGGCACTCGTAGCCGCGGTCGTTGGCCTCCCGGACGGTGGTGTGCACGCAGACCTCGGTGGTCACGCCGGTGACGACCAGGCTGCGGATCCCGCGCGCGGCGAGGACGTCGCCGAGGGACGTCTTGTAGAAGGCGCCCTTGCCGGGCTTGTCGATGACGAGTTCGCCGCCGGCCGGGGCCAGCTCGTCGATGATGTCGTGGCCGTGCTCACCGCGGATCAGGATGCGGCCCATCGGCCCGGGCGCGCCGATGCGCATGCTGGGCTCGCCCCGGTTGAGCTTCGCCGGCGGGCAGTCCGACAGGTCCGGCAGGTGCCCCTCGCGGGTGTGGATGACCGTGAGGCCCAGGGCGCGGCAGGCCGTGAGCAGCGCCGCCGTCGGCTCGATGACGCGGCGCAGCCGGCTGACGTCGTTGCCGAGGGTCTCGCCGAAGCCACCGGGCTCCATGAAGTCGCGCTGCATGTCGATGACGAGCAGCGCCGTGGCCGAGGGTTCGAAGATGAAGGGTCCGGGCAGCGCGTCCACCGTGGCCATTCAGACCACCGCGCCGGAGACGGTCGCCGCGATGACGTCGGTGGACGTGGCGACGCAGCCGAACACGCCGCCCTGCATGGTGACCATGTGCAGCGCCGCGGCGTGGTTGGCCGGGTCGGTCGCGCCGGTGCAGTCCGACAGGATGAGGCACTCGTAGCCGCGGTCGTTCGCCTCGCGCATCGTGGTGTGCACGCACACGTCGGTCGTGATGCCCGTGAGGATGAGGTGGGTGATGCCGCGGGTGCGCAGCACCAGGTCGAGGTTGGTGGCGTAGAACGCGCCCTTGCCGGGCTTGTCGACGACGACCTCGCCGGGCACCGGCGCCACCTCCGGCACGATCTGCCAGCCCGGCTCGCCCTTGACGAGGATCCGCCCGCACGGGCCGGCGGCGCCGATCTCCGCGCCGATCTGCGCGGACCGCCAGCGCTTGTTGGGCGGCAGGTCCGACAGGTCCGGGTCGTGGCCCTCTCGCGTGTGCACGACCAGCATGCCGAGCCCGCGCACGTGGTCGAGCAGCTTCGCGGTCGCCGGGAGACCCGCCCGGGTCAGGCCGATGTCGTAGCCCATGCTGTCGACGTAGCCGCCCGGTCCACAGAAGTCCGTCTGCCAGTCGATGCACAGCAGTGCCGTGCGGCTGACCGGGACCGAGCCGTCGAACGGCCAGGCGTAAGGCCTGGCGCCGACGACCGGGCCGATGCTTGCACTCATTGCCCCTCCAATCCTCGGTGTTCCCGGAAGCCGCCGGAGGCGGTGATGTCCCGGGTGGTGCCGGCCGTCCCCGGCCCCTCGCACAGCAGCGAACTCGCCTCCAGCAGCGGCGATCCCGGCCGGTTGGCGGGTGCGGGGCATGCTGTCGATTGTCGACAGTTCTGTTACGCCGAGCCGCTGTCCATGTAACGCGTCGATGTCCGAAGGCCGGTACCCGACAATCGCTCGTATGTGATCGCCGTCACTGCCGCCGTGCCGCGATGAGACGACTGTTCCGGCTCGGACTCGCGGTCATCCCTCACGGGCGACGACAACGCCAACGTGCTCGACGGCGGCCTGACGGGCTCCCGGACGGGCGCGCGGCGTGGCAGAATCCCGGCTACCCCTCGGCCCCGGAGCCTGCTATGCCGCTCGTCCGCATCCCCGCCGGCGCGTTCGTGCCACCCATCTGCCCGCGCCACGGGCGCCCCGCCACGAGCATGCGGCAGATGGTGTTCCTGTCGCCGCTGCCGCTGTGGGCATGGCCGCTGGCGGTGCTCGCCGGCCGGCTGCTCTACCGGGCCCTGCTCAGGCCCCTGCGCAAGGAGGCGCTCGCGCCGGCCTGGCCGTGGTGCCGCCGCTGCGGCCTGCGCCGCGCCGCCCGGATCGCTCTGGGCGTCGCCGCGATCGCCGCCGGTCTCGTCGCCGCCCTGAACCTGAGCGAGAAGGTCCACGGCACGGCCGCGCTCGCCACCCTCGCCGGCACCCTGGCCTGCATGGGCGCCGGGCTTGCCGTCGTCGCCAGCAGCAACCACGCCGCCATGGCCGGCGTCCGGGTCAGCCACGACGGGCTGTGGCTGCAGCCGCGGCGCGCGCACCCCGCGTTCGTCGCGGCGCTCGCGGCACGGCCGCTGCCGGAGTACCCGATGCCCGAGGGCTGGACCGTCCCCGCCACCGCCGCGCCCTCCGCTGTCTGGGCCACCGTTCAGCCCGCGGCGGATCCCGTTCCCACGCCGTCCGCCGCGTCCGCCCCGGTGCCTTCGCCGTCCGGCTGGACCCCGCCGAGCGCCTGATCCGTCAGGTGATGTATGAGCGGGCGCCGTGCTCGTCCAGCGCCGCCAGCATCGCGGCGGTGTCGCGGGCCGACACCGCCGCGAACAGCCGCTCGTGGCGGTGGACCCCGTCATGCGGGCGGGCGACCTCGGCCTCGCGGCGCAGGTTCAGCGCCATGTACAGCTGGATCTTCACCAGGATCGACTCGTAGACCTGCGTCAGCTGGCGGTTGCCGGCGAGGGCGACGACCGCGACGTGGAACTCCCGGTGGGCGGTCGCCACGTCGAACTGGTCGCCGCGGGCGTCGGCCTCCCGCATCGCCTTCACCGCGGCGGCGACACCGGTGAGGTCCGCGTCCGGTGCGGTGGCGGCGACGGCGTGCCGCTCGAGGACGTCGCGGACCGCGTACAGCTCCTGGATGTCGTCGGCGGAGAGCGTGGCGACCCGGACCCCGCGCCGCGGCACGTGCTCCACGAGGCCCTGCTGCGCGAGCAGGCGTAGGGCCTCCCGCAGCGGCGCGCGGCTGATGCCGAACCTGCGGGTCAGCTGCTCCTCCACGAGCCGCTCGCCGGGGTCGGTGGCACCGCTGAGGATCTCCCGGCGCAGCCGTGACATGGCGAGCTCGACCAGGCTCGCGCTGGCCAGCTCGTCAGACGCACCGGGTTTCACCCGCCCAGTGTCGCAGACCTCGGACGGGCCGCTCACACGTGCCGTTCGGGTGTGCACGCCGGCCGCGATCGCGCGTGCCGGCGGGGCGCTACACGTGCTGGAGGCGGTGCAGTCTGGCGTACGTGCCGCCCGCCGCGACGAGCTCCTCGTGGGTGCCGAGCTCGGCGAGCCGGCCGCCGGACAGGACCGCGACCCGGTCGGCGTTGCGCACCGTCGCCAGCCGGTGCGCGACGACGAACGTCGTGCGCCCCCGCATGAGCCGGGTCAGCGCCTCCTGCACGAGCGCCTCGGACTCGCTGTCCAGCGCCGAGGTCGCCTCGTCCAGCAGGAGGACCCGCGGGTCCCGGACCAGCGCCCGGGCGATCGCGAGCCGCTGCCGCTGACCGCCGGACAGCAGCGCGCCGCGCTCGCCGACGACGGTGTCCCAGCCGTGGGGGAGCCGCTCCACGAACTCCAGGGCGTTCGCGTCCCGCAGCGCCCGGGTCACCGTCTCCTCCGTCATGCCGCGCAGCCCGTACGTGACGTTGTCGCGGATCGTGCCGTCGAACAGCACCGACTCCTGCGGCACGACCGAGACGCTGCGGCGGTAGCTGCGCAGGTCGATGCGCTCCATGTCGACGCCGTCGAGCAGGATCCGGCCCTCGGTCGGCCGGATGAACCCGATCAGCAGGTTCAGCATCGTCGACTTGCCGGAGCCGGACGGGCCCACGAACGCGATCGTCTCGCCCGGCCGCACGTCGAGGTCGACGCCGCTCACCGCAGGGTCGGCGCCGTCGGTGTACCGGTAGCCGACGCCTTGCAGCGTCACGGCGCCCGCGACCTGCGTGACGACCTGCTTGCCCTCGTTGCGCTCCAGGTCGGGCGCGGCGAGCACCTCGCCGATCGACCGGATCGACTCGAGTCCCTTGGTGATGATCGGGGCCAGCCCGAAGAGCCCGATGACCGACGACGTCAGCACCGCGAAGTACGTGCTGAGCAGCACCACGTCACCGGCGCTGACCGGCGCGAACCCGCTCCACGCCGCCCACCCGGCGGCGATCAGGCAGGCCGCGCCCAGCAGCTGGTACGTCACCCACGACAGCGCACCGAACCGCCCGTTGACCAGGTCGAGCCGGCGGCCGGCCGCACGCACCTCCTCGACGGTCCCGCGGACCCGGTGCAGCGCCTCGGTCTCCAGGGCGTGCGCCCGCGTGATCGGCATGAGGTGCGCCATCTCGTCGACCCGCGCCGACAGGTCCTCGACCCGGCGGCGGAACTCCTCGTTGCGGGCCCCGGACCGCCGCCGCACCATCGCGACCAGCCCCGCGGTCGCCGGCACCACCAGCAGGAACAGCGGCACGAACTGCGGGACCCGGACCGCGGTCAGGCTCAGCGCCCCGGCCAGCGTCAGCACCGCCGACGTCCCCGACGCCGCCACCTGTTGCAGCATCATCTCGACGTTCTCGACGTCGCGGACGACCTTCGTCTGCAGCAGGCTCGCGCCCGCCTTCGTGTGGAAGCTGATCGACAGCTGCTGCAACCGCCCGGCGAGCGCCGACCGCAGGTCCGTGCCGAGGTCCCGCACGATCAGGCTCATCTGCCGGACCCACAGCATGTGGACGGGGATGTTCTGCAGCAGGACCACGGCGAGCACGCCCGCGTTGAGCCACAGCTGCACGAGCGGCCGGTGCTCCACGACCACGTCGATGATGTTGGCGGTGAGCAGCGGCAACAGCCAGATCGGGCTGTCCTTCACCGCGAACGCGACGGTGGCCAGCGCGATGCGCCACTTCCGGTGAGCCAGCAGCCGGACGGTGGTGCGCAGCGGCCTGCGGCCGTCGAAGTCCATGCGTCCATCCGATCGCATGGCACGGGGCGGCTCAACGTCACCATGCTCACAGGGTCATGTCCCTTTGGAGGGTGGCGGTAGCCTGCTCCCCATGACGCAGCCACCTTACGGGCAGCAGGACCCATATCAGCCCAACCCGTACGGCCAGCAGCCCCAGTACGGGCAGCAGCCTTCCGACCCGTACGCGCTGCCGGCCGGGCAGCAGCCGATGTCGGGGCCGCCGTCGTCGTCGCCGCCCGGCTCGTCGCCGCCGTACTCGCCGACCTACCAGCTGCCGGTCTCCGGCGCGCCCACGTCCGGCGGCTACGCCCCTTACGGCCAGCAGCAGGCGGCATACGGCCAGCCCGGCTACGGTGTCCCCGGCATGGGCATGGCGAACCCGGGCTACGACCCGGCGACCGGCCAGCCGTACTCCGACAAGTCGAAGCTCGCCGCCGGCCTGCTCCAGCTCCTGCCGGGCCTGTTCATCCTCCTCGGCGGCATCGGCCGCCTGTACGCGGGCCAGATCTCGCTCGGCATCACCCAGCTGGTGCTCAGCATCGTCGTCGGCTGGACGTCGGCCGTCTGCGGCTGGCTCTTCTTCGGCCTTCCGTGGCTGATCAGCTTCGGCCTGTGGGTGTGGTTCATCGTCGACGGCATCCTCCTGCTGACCGGCCGCCCGGTCGACGGCCAGGGCCGCCCGCTGCGCCCGAACTGACCGGCCCGCTACGCGCCGCCGAGCGGCCGCCGCAGGGTGGTCACCGGCCCGAAGAAGCGATGCCCGAGCACGCAGTGCAGCCGGATGTGCTCGACCGGGCCGCCGGTGCTCCGCGCCGGTCCTTCACTGCGCACGGTGGCCGGAAACCCGCACTCGGGACAGTCCACGAGGTTCGTCGTCGTCATACCGGCACACACGCGGGGCCGAGCCACCGGGCTCGGCCCCGTCGGCTACCCGACGCCGCCGGGCCCGGCCCCTTCGCCTACCCGACGCCATCGGGCTCGGCCCCGTCGCCTACCGGACGCCGCCGGGCTCGGCCCCGTCGTGGCTGGGCCCGGCCGGTCACGCCGGGTCGGGGTTGAGGCGGACGCCGCGGATGGAGGCGTCCAGGACCTGGGCGGTGTGGGCGGTGCGGATCGTGGCGCCGGCGGCGTGGATGCCGGCGGTGATCTGCATGAGGCAGCCCGGGTTCGCGGTGACGAGCCAGTCGGCGCCGGTGGACAGGACGTTGCGGGCCTTCAGGGCGGCGAGCTCGGCCGCCGGCGCGGGGTTGAGGATGTTGTAGACGCCGGCGGAGCCGCAGCAGATCTCGGCGTCGGGGATCTCGCGCAGGGCCAGGCCGGGGATGCCGCGGAGCAGGTCACGCGGCTGGGAGCGGACGCCCTGGGCGTGGGCGAGGTGGCAGGCGTCGTGGTACGCGACGGTCAGCGGGAGCGGGTGGCGCGGGGCGGCCGGGCCGAGCGAGGCCAGCAGCTCGGAGAAGTCGGTGACGCGGGCGGCGAGGGAAGCGGCACGCGCGGCGTACGCGGGGTCGCCGGCGAGCAGCTCGCCGAGGGACTTCAGCGACGAGCCGCAGCCGGCGGCGTTCACGACCAGGGCGTCGACGCCCGCCGAGGCGAACGTGTCCACGATGCCCCGGGCGAAGCCGGCGGCCTCGGCGTGGCGTCCACTGTGGACGCTGAGGGCGCCGCAGCAGCCCTGCGCCGGCGGGATCACCACGTCGCAGCCCTCGGCGGCCAGCACGCGGGCGGTCGCGGCGTTCACGGACGGGAAGAACGCGCGCTGCACGCAGCCGGTGAGCATCCCGACCACGGCGCGGCGCGGGCCCAGGGCCGGCACCAGCGCGGGCAGGGGGACGGACCGGCGGACCGGCGGGGCGAGCGCGGCCAGGGTCGCCAGCCGGCCCGGCAGCCGGGACAGCAGCGGGGAGCCGAGCCGCTGGTACAGGCCGAGCGGCCGCTTCACGAGAGCCAGCCGCCGCGGGTGGGGGAACAGGCCGAACACCAGCCCGCGCAGCGCCCGCTCCTGCCACGGCCGGGGATGCTCCTGCTCCACCATGACGCGGGTCTGTTCGATCAGGGTGTCGTACCGGACGCCGGACGGGCACGCGGTCACGCACGCCATGCAGCCGAGGCACGCGTCGAAGTGGCCGGCGGCGGACGGGGTCAGCGGCTCGCCCTCGAGATGCTGGCGCATCAGCTGGATCCGGCCGCGCGGGGAGTCCATCTCCTCGCCCCACAGCACGTAGGTCGGGCAGGCCGGCAGGCAGAATCCACAGTGGACGCAGTCGGAGACGAGATCGGGATCCACGAAGGGGCCGTCGAGCGACATCAGATGCCTCCCACGAACCGGCCGGGTGCGAGGATGCCGAGCGGGTCGAACTGCTCCTTCACCCGGCGCATCAGGTCGAGGCCGTCGACGTGCCCCCACACGTCGACGCGGGCCCGGACCGCAGGCGGGGAGGTGAGCACCACGCAGTGACCGGCGCCGGCGCGGGTGGCGGCGCGCAGGTCGCTGACGACGCCGACGACGGAGCCCGGGTCGGTGTCGCCGGGCAGCCCCGCGTAGAGGACGCCGGTGCCGGCCGAGCCGCGCACGTGCAGCCTGACGTCGTGCAGCTGCGCGGTGACGCCGGCGGCGGTCAGCAGGTACGGCACCCGCGACAACGTCGACGTGAGCTTGATGCCGATGTCACCCGGCCGCCACGGGTAGGCGCCCCAGCCGGGCGGCGGGGTCTCGGCCGTGGTGGCGCCGTCGCCGAGCAGCTTCTCCAGGTCGGCCGCGCGCTGCGCGACCCCGGCGGGCACGCCTTCCACGAGCGCGGTCACCGTCAGCGGGTCGGTGTCGATCTCCAGGGCGCTGGGCACGACCTGGGCGCCGAGGACCGCCGCCAGGACCCGCGCGGCGTCCTCCGGGCCGTCCACGCCGACCGACACGAAGCGGCGGGCGGCGGGCAGCGGGTGCAGCCGGAAGGCGCACTCGGTGATGACGCCGAGGGTGCCGTACGACCCCGCGACCAGCTTGCCGAGGTCGTACCCGGCGACGTTCTTGACGACCTTGCCGCCGGCCTTCGCCACCACCCCGTCGGCGCGGACGACGGTGACGCCGATGAGCAGGTCCCGGACGGTGCCGTACAGCATGCGCCGGGGGCCGGACGCGTTGACCGCGACGGTCCCGCCGACGGTGGCACCGGGCAGCGGCTCGTCCAGCGCGAGCTGCTGCCCGGCGGGGCGCAGCGCCTCCTGGACCTGCCGCAGCGGCGTACCGGCGCGGACGACGGCGACGAGATCACCCGCGGCGTGCTCGACGAGCCCGCACAGCTCGGACGTCTCCAGGATCAGGTCGAGCCGCTGCGGCGGCAGCGCCCAGTCCTGCCTGGTGCCGCCGCCGCGCACGACGAGCGCCAGGGCGTCACCGGCGGCACCGCGGACCACGTCGGCGACCTCCGCGGTCGACGCGGGCGACGCGACGGCGGCGGCCGGCACGCCCGCGATCCGCGCCGCCGGGGAAGTTCCAGCGGTCATGGCTCAGAAGACCTCCGCGATGCCTGGCTGATGCTGCGGATGGGTGCCCTTGCGCCGTCCCGGCACCTCGCCGCACAGGCGGGGCGTCGGGAAGACCTTGCCCGGGTTCGACAGCCCGCGCGGGTCGAACGCGCACCGCACCAGCTGCATCGTGTCGAGGTCCTCGGCGCTGTACATGCTGGGCAGGTGCTTGGCCTTGTCGATGCCGACGCCGTGCTCGCCGGTGATCGACCCGCCGTGCTCGACGCAGATGTCGAGGATCGCCCCCGACACCGCCTCGGCCCGCTCCGCCTGTCCGGGGACGGTCTCGTCGAAGAGGACGAGCGGGTGCAGGTTGCCGTCGCCGGCGTGGAAGACGTTGGCGACCCTGACGCCGTGGTCGCGGGCCAGCTCGCCGATGCGGGTCAGCACCTGCGGCAGCGCGGTGCGGGGGATGACGCCGTCCTGGACGATGTAGTCGGGGCTGATCCGGCCGACGGCCGCGAACGCCGACTTGCGGCCCTTCCAGAACAGGGCCCGCTCGGCGTCGTCGGCGGCGATGCGGATCTCTGCCGCGCCGTGCTCCCGGCAGAACGCCTCGACCGCGGCGAACTGCGCGTCGACCTCGGCCCGCGGCCCGTCCAGCTCGACGATGAGCACCGCGCCGGCGCCGGCCGGGTAGCCGCAGTGCACGGCGGCCTCCGCGGCCTCGATCGCCAGGGCGTCCATCATCTCGACCGCCGCGGGCACGACCCCGGCCGCGATGATCGCCGACGTGGCGGCGCCCGCCTGGTCGGTGCCGGGGAAGGCGGCGAGGAGGGTCCGGACCGTCTCGGGGAGCCGGACGAGGCGCACGGTCACCTCGGTGGCGATGCCGAGGGTGCCCTCGGAGCCGACGAACGCGCCGAGCAGGTCGTAGCCGGGCGTGTCGGGTGCCCGCCCGCCGAGCCGGACCAGGTCGCCGTCTGGGGTGACGATCTCGACGCCGGTGACGTGGTTGGTGGTGAAGCCGTACTTGAGGCAGTGCGCGCCGCCGGAGTTCTCCGCGACGTTGCCGCCGATCGAGCAGATCTGCTGGCTGGACGGGTCGGGCGCGTAGTAGTAGCCGTGCGGGGACGCGGCGCGGCTGACCTGCAGGTTGATCACGCCCGGCTCGACCACGGCCCGCTCGTCCTGCGGGGCGACCTCGCGGATCGCGCGCAGCTGCGAGGTGACGATGAGCGCGCCGTCGGCATGCGGCAGGGCCCCGCCGGACAGGCCGGTCCCGGAGCCGCGGGCGACGAACGGCACCCCGGCCTCCACGCACGCCCGGACGGTGGCGGCGCACTCCTGGGCCGTCCGCGGCAGCACGACGACCGCGGGCACCACCCGGTAGTGGGTCAGCCCGTCGCACTCGTACGTGCGCAGCTGCTGGCGGTCGGTGAGCACCTGCTCCGGAAGCAGGAACCCGCGCAGCCGCGCCGCCAGCGCATCGACGCTCATGCTGTCAGCTCCACCGCCGGCCGGGGCCGGCCCCGCGTCGGGACGCGTTCATGGCATGCGGTCGTACGCCGGCAACGTCAGGAAGTCAATGAACTCGTCCGCCACAGCCACCTCCATGAAGAGTGCCCGCGCCTCGCCGAGGTCCCGGCCGAGCGACGCCAGCTCCTCGTCGGCGATCCGCTCGACCAGCTCGCGCGTCACGAGCGCACCCGTGTCAGCCAGGGTGACACCGTTGTGCAGCCACTGCCAGACCTGCGACCGGGAGATCTCCGCGGTCGCCGCGTCCTCCATCATGTTGTTGATCGCGACGGCGCCGCTGCCCTTGAGCCACGCGTCGAGGTACTGCACGCCGACGCTCACCGCGTTGCGCAGCCCCGCCTCCGTCTGCCGGCCGGGGGTGTCGCCGACGGCGAGGAGGTCGGCGGCGGTCACGGTCACGTCGTCGCGGAGCCGGTCCAGCTGGTTGGGCCGGTCGCCGAGCACGCCGTCGAACACGGCCCGGCACGTCTCGACGAGGTCGGGGTGCGCGACCCAGGACCCGTCGAACCCGTCGCCGGCCTCGCGGGTCTTGTCGGCGGTAACTTTCTCGAACGCCACCTTGTTGATCTCGGGGTCGCGGCGGCTCGGGATGAACGCGGCCATGCCGCCGATCGCGTGCGCGCCCCGCCGGTGGCACGTCTGCACCAGCAGCTCCGTGTAGGCGCGCATGAACGGCACGGTCATCGTCACCGTGTTGCGGTCCGGCAGCAGGAAGTCCCTGCCGCGGGTGCGAAACTTCTTGATGACGCTGAACATGAAGTCCCACCGGCCGGCGTTGAGGCCCGCCGAGTGCTCGCGCAGCTCGTACAGGATCTCGTCCATCTCGAACGCGGCGGGGAACGTCTCGATCAGCACGGTGGCCCGGATCGTGCCGGTAGGGCGGCCGAACCGCTCCTCCGCGAACGCGAACACCTCGTTCCACAACCGGGCCTCCAGATGTGACTCCATCTTCGGCAGGTAGAAGTACGGCCTGGTGACGAGGTGGTTGTGGAAGAAGTAGAGCCCGAAGTCGGTCAGCGAGCCGGACGTCGGTGCGCCGTCGATCAGGATGTGCTTCTCCGGCAGGTGCCACCCGCGCGGCCGGACCACGACGGTGGGGCGCGGGCCGTCGGTGAGCTCGTAGTGCTTCTCGCCGGAGGTGTACGAGAGGCTGCCGGCATTCGCGTCGCGCAGGTTCAGCTGGCCGCCGATGACGTTGGCCCACAGCGGCGTGTTGGCGTCCTCGTGGTCGGCGAGCCACACCTTCGCGCCGGAGTTGAGCGCGTTGATGGTCATCTTCGCGTCGGTCGGCCCGGTGATCTCGACCCGCCGGTCGACCAGGCCCGGCGCCGGCTCGGCCACCCGCCAGTCAGCCTCCCGGATCTCGCGCGTCTCGGGCAGGAAGCCGAGCGTCCCGCCGGCGGCGAGCTCCGCCTCGCGCTCCTTGCGGGCCCGGAGCAGCTCCAGCCGCCGGGCGTCGAACGTCCTGTGCAGGTCTGCCAGGAAACTCCGAGCTTCATCGGTCAGGATCTCGGCGAATCGGTCGTCGAGCTGTCCGGTAATCTCGACGCCCTGAACAGTGCCCATGAGATGACCCTATCGGCTGCGCTGCCACCCGGGGCGTGTCCTGGCGCGTGTGATATGGGAAGCTCTGGCGAACAAAACTCAGGTCCGCCGGATCATCGGTCCGTCCAGCAGGGGAGTCTTCCAACTGTGAGCGATCGGGGCAGAAGCCGCCGCACTGCGAGGCCGACCAAGGCCACTCCGCCGAAGGCGGCACCGGACACCGAGGTCGAGCCCACCGCGGACGCGGAAGGCGACACGACGACCAACACTGAGGTGACCGAGGTCGAGGGCGTGGCCGAGGAGACCGTGTCGTTGGACAAGAACGACGACGCGGACGCCGAGGTGCCGGCCGGCGGTGCCGGCGACGAAGCCACCACCGAAGCCGCCGAAGCCGCCGGCAAGGACGGTGACGACCCGGACGCCGCCGCGGACGGTGGCGACCCGGACGCGACCGCCGATGAGGATGAGTCCGAAAAGTCGGATAATTCCGACAATTCGGCGAAGGCGAAGAACGCCAAGACTGTCGCGCCGTTGACGAAGGCGGAGAAGCGTGCCGCCGCGCGCATCGCCGCCGCGAAGGCCGCCCGCCGTCGCCGCGCCGGGCAGGCGATCGCCGGCACGATCATCGTCCTGCTGGTCGTCGGCGGTGCGTTCGCCGGCGTCTGGTACTTCGGCGACCGGGCCGAGAAGAACCGGATCAAGTGCAAGCCGGTCGGCGACCCCAACGCGTTCCCGCAGCTGCTCGGCGGCATGAACAAGGCCCTGGCGACCGAGCCGAAGATCGAGGCCAGCTCCGACCAGATCAAGTCCGTCCGGCCGACGATCCTCGTCAAGGGCGACTGCAAGACGGTCAAGGCCGGCCAGACCGTCACGGTCAACTACGTCGGCGCGACCATGAAGGACGGCAAGATCTTCGACGCGTCCTGGCCGCGGAAGAAGACCATCGAGATCCCGGTCGGGCAGAAGAAGCTCGGCAAGCAGCCCCAGGTCATCGAGGGCTGGGACGAGGGCCTCGTCGGCCTGAAGGTCGGCACCCGCGTCCAGCTCGACATCCCCGGCGACAAGGCCTACGGCGACGACGCCCCCGAGGGTTACCCCGCCGGCACGCTCCGCTTCATCGTCGACATCCTCGACGTGAAGGACACCGAGAGCAGCGGCCTGCCCGCCGGCTTCGGCGGCTGACCGGCGCGACGAGCAGCGAGGAGGCCCCACCGGCACCAGGCCGGTGGGGCCTCGCCGTGTCGCGGGCCTGGACCTGGGCGGTGACCTGGAGGACAGCGAGGTGGCCGGGGCCGCCCGCACCCGGCGACCTCCGGGCGATGTTTGGTTCCGCCGGTACCGGCAAAGCACAAACGCATGAGCAAACCGACTGTCGGTGAGGCGCTGATCGCCCGGCTGGCCGACTGGGGCGTCGACACGGTGTTCGGCCTGCCCGGCGACGGCGTCAACGGGATCATGGAAGGCCTGCGGCGCAACGCCGACCGGGTCAGGTTCGTGCTCGTGCACCACGAGGAGGCGGCCGCGTTCATGGCGGTCGCGCACGCCAAGGCCACCGGCCGGCTCGGCGTCTGCCTCGCCACCTCCGGCCCCGGCGGCATCCATCTCGCGAACGGCCTCTACGACGCGAAGCTCGACCACGCCCCCGTCCTGGCGATCACCGGGATGCAGGAGTCCAGCGTGATCGGCACCGCGTACCAGCAGGAGGTCCACCTCGACCGGCTCTTCGAGGACGTGGCGGAGTACAACGAGACGATCGGCAACCCGGCGCAGGTGCCGTCGCTGGTCGACATCGCCGTCCGCACCGCCCTCGCCCGGCGTGGCGTCGCGCACCTCACGGTCCCGAACGACGTGCAGATCGCGACCGCCGGCGACAACCCGTTCGAGACCGTCGGGCCGGCCCGGGACCCGGCGACCGCGCCCGTGTGGGTCCCGCCGCCGGTGCGCCCCGCCGACGACGACCTCCAGGCCGCCGCCGACCTGCTCAACAACGCCTCGAAGCCGGCGATCCTGGCCGGCATCGGCGCGCGCGGCGCGGGCCCCCTCGTCGAGCTGGTCGCCGACGTGCTCGGCGCGCCGATCGTGAAGTCGCTGCTGGGCAAGATGGTCGTGCCCGACGACTCGCCCTTCGCGATGGGCGGGCTCGGCCTGCTCGGCACCGCGCCCAGCGAGGACCTGATGCAGGAGTGCGACGCGCTGCTGATGGTGGGCACGAACTTCCCGTACACGAAGTTCCTCCCGGCGCCCGGCCAGGCGCACGTCGTGCAGATCGACGTCGAGCCCGCGCGCGTCGGCACCCGCATCCCCACCGACGTGCCGCTCGTCGGCGACGCCGCGGCGACGTGCGAGGCCCTGCTGCCCCGGCTGCGGCGGCGCACCGACAGGCGCTGGCTGCTGCGGTACCAGGAGAAGATGCGCGACTGGCGGGAGCGCATCGCCGCCACCGAACGGGCGGACCGGGACCCCATCGCGCCGCAGTTCCTGGCCCGCACGCTCGACCGGGTCGCCGCGCCCGACGCCATCCTCACCTGCGACTCCGGCACCGTCACCACGTGGGCCGCCCGGCACTGGCACGCCACCGGCGGCCGCGAGTTCTACCTCTCCGGCACCCTCGCGTCGATGGCGCCGGGCCTGCCGTACGCGATCGCGCTGCAGCACGAGTACCCGGGCCGGCAGGTCATCGCGTTCGTCGGCGACGGCGGCTTCGCGATGCTCATGGCCGAGTTCCACACCGCGGCCCGCTACAAGCTGCCGATCAAGGTCGTCATCAACGACAACAACGCCCTCGGCATGATCGTCTGGGAGCAGATGGTCAACGGCTTCCCCGAGTTCGGCGTCCGGTACGGCGAGGACCCGCAGCCCGACTACGCCGGCTGGGCACGCGGCCTCGGCGCGTACGGCGCCCGCGTCACCGACCCGCTCGCCCTGGAGAACATTCTCGGCGAGGCGTTCGCCTTCGACGGGCCGGCGCTCGTCGACGTCGCGGTCGACGCCGACGAACCCCCGATGCCGGCCAGCGTCACCTACCAGCAGGCGGTGAAGTTCGCGGAGGCGTTCGTGCGCGGCCAGCCGCACAAGGCCGCGATCGCCACCACGCTGCTGAAGGACCGCATCACCCGGCTGTGATCCGCCTGCTTCCCGTGCGGCCCGTGCCGCGGCCCCCGTCACGGCCCGCGGCGCGGCCGTTCATCCCGCCGCCGCGGCCGCCGCGGCCGCGGTGCCGCCCCCGGGTCCGCAGCGAGCGCGCCCACAGCCTGGTCCTGCCCATGGTCATCGTGATGCCGCCGGGGATGTCGAGGCCGCCGAGCCCGGCGACACCACCGACGAGCACGACCCCGCCGATCGCCAGCAGGCCCGTCCCCGTCAGCAGGTACACCATGGGGTCCGGTGGCTGGACGGTCTGCTGCCCGGTCGTCTGCGCCGTATGGACCATCGGCGGGTCCGGTCTTCGTGCCTGTGCGGCGCTCAGCGAGCCCACCGCGATGGCGGCGCCGGCGAGGCACACCCATGCCCGAGTTCTCATAATCGCGGACGCTAGGTCGCAAACGGGTGACTCGTCGCTCACACCCATCCACCTGCGACAGGTGAAGGAACCTCTCACCCGTGGCATTGTGTGCCCGTGCTGATCTACAAGATCCTGCTGCCGTCCGAGTGGGCCGCGTTCGAGGCGGACGGCCGCTTCGACGGCTCGCCCCTGGACCTGCGCGACGGCTACATCCACTGCTCGTCCCGTGACCAGGTCGCCGGGACCGCCCAGCGCTACTTCGCCGACGTGCCCGACCTCGTCGTCGTCGCCATCGACGCGCAGACCATGGGCATGTGGCTGCGCTGGGAGACCTCCGCCAACGGCGGCCCCTTCCCGCACGTCTACGCGCCCCTCCCACGCGCCGCCGTCGTCGCCGTCCACCGCATCGCCGGCGCCGCCTCCGTCGACGACGTCATCCCCGCCTGATCCGCTCCCACCGGGGGGACCGCTAGGGTCTGTCCATGGACGAGGGACGATCCCGGGGCCGGTGGGCGGGCGACACGGTGGCGGTGGCGGGGTATCTCGGCGCGGCGGTCCTCCTGTGCGGGCGGCTCCTCGCGCACCTCGGGCTGCGGCTGCCGTACACGCCGGGGGACCGGATCCTCGCCGAGTACTACCTGGCGTGGGCGGCGCGGTGCGCGCGGCACCTGGAGAACCCGTTCCTCCTCGACCGGTTGAACGCGCCCGCCGGGGTGAACGGCATGGCGAACACGACGATGTTCGGGCTGGGGCTGCCGCTGGCGCCGGTGACGATGCTGCTCGGGCCCGGGGTCACGTTCGACCTGCTGGTGGTCCTGACGCTGACCGCGACCGCGGCCGCCTGGTTCTGGCTGCTGTCCCGGCACGTCGTGGACAACAGGGTCGCCGCCTGGGTGGGCGGTCTCGTCGCCGCGTTCGCGCCGAGCGTCGCCAACCATGCCACGTTCCACCCGAACCTCACGGCGCAGTTCCTGGTGCCGGTCATCGTGTGGCGGGTCGTGAAGCTGCGGGACGCGCCGGTGCGGGGCGGGCTGATCCTGGCCGCGCTGGTGGTGTGGCAGATCTTCATCAACGAGGAGACGCTGTTCGTCACGGCGCTCGCCACCGGGGTGTTCGGGCTGCTGTGGCTGGTGCAGCGGCCCCGCGAGGCGCGGGCGCTGAGCGTCCTCGCCGGGCTCGGGGTCACGCTCCTCGCGACCGCGGTCGTGCTCGCGTTCCCGCTGTGGTGGCAGTTCTCGGGCACGGGCGCCTACCGCGGCGGCGAGCAGCAGATGACGGCCTTCCACACGGACCTGCTGGGGTTCACGTCGTTCTCGCGCAACTCGGTGGCCGTGCGGTTCAGCGAGTTCCAGCCGGAGCCCGGGTTCTCCGCCGAGCAGCACGGCTACTTCGGCTGGCCGCTCGTCATCGCGGTCGCCGCCGTCGTGGCGTGGCGGTGGCGGGAGCCCCTCGTGCGGTCGCTCGCCGTCACCGGCGCCCTGTTCGCGGCGCTGTCCCTGGGCAACGAACTCACGCTGTACCAGCGCGAGACCGGCATCCCGGGCCCCTTCGCCCTGCTGCGGCACCTGCCGCTCTTCGACACTGTGCTCCCGACGCGGCTCGGCGAGGCGGCCACCTGGGCGGTCGCGCCGCTGGTCGCGATCGGCCTCGACCGGCTGCCCGCGCCGGCGGGACTGCGGCTGCTGAAGGCCGGGCTGGTCGCGGCGGTGCTCGTGCCGGCGGCGCCGGTGCCGATCAAGGTGTTCGACCGGCCGGCGGTCCCGGAGTTCATCGCGTCGGGGGAGTGGCGCGCCTTCGTCGGGCCGCAGGAGTCGGTCCTGATCGTGCCGCTCGCCTCGTTCGAGCACTGGACGGCGATGAGCTGGGCGACCGCGACCGGCGCCGACCTGCGGATGTCGCACGGCTACTTCCTCGGCCCCGCCGGCGGTGTGAGCGGCCGGCACGCGACCGTCGGCGCGCCGGCCCGGCCGACCGACCGGCTGATCAGCGCCGCCACCGGCACCCACCAGGTCACCGCCGTCACCGACCTCGACCGGGAGCAGGCCAGGCTCGACGTCGCCTACTGGCGCACGTCGATCATCCTGGCCCCCGACGGTGCCGCGGCGGCCGCGGAGCGGGGCACCCTCGAAGCGCTGTTCGGGCCGGGGCGGCACACCGGCGGCCTGTGGCTGTGGGACGTCAGGAATCCCTGACCCGGCGGCGTGCGCGGGAAGGGCCGGCCCAGCGGGTGGTGTGCGTCATGGTGGTTCCCCTCGAAGTCCTGGATGCAAGGGAATCCTCCCGCTCGCCGGGGCGGGACGGCAGTGCGCCGGCACCAGCACCGGATGGATGCTGGCACCACATCACAGGGGGATGCTCGCCCGCACCGTGGTCCCCGCGCCGACCGGGCTGTCGACGGTCAGGGTGCCGTCCAGCAGCGCGATCCGGTCCGCGAGCCCGCGCAGGCCCGAGCCGAGGCCCGCGTCGGCACCGCCCCGCCCGTCGTCGGTGACGGTCACGAGCAGCTGATGAGCGCCTGGAGTGCCGGACATGGCGACGTCGACGCGGGCGGTGCCGGTCCCCGCGTACCGGGCGACGTTCGTGACCGCCTCGCTCACCACGAAGTACGCGGTCGCCTCGACCGCCGGCGGGAACCGGTCGGCCGGCACGTCGCCGAGGCGCAGGTCGACCGGGCTGCGCCGGGCCATGTCGGCGAGGGCGGCGCGCAGCCCGTACCGGGTGAGACTCGCCGGATGGATGCCCCTGGCGAGGTCGCGCAGCTCGATCGCGGACTCCTCCAGGGCGGTGATGGCGTCGTCGAGGATCGACGCGGCGCGCGCCGGCTGGTCCGGCAGGGCGGTGCGGGCCCTGGCGAGGGTCATGCCGAGGCCGACGAGGCGCTGCTGCGCGCCGTCGTGCAGGTCCCGTTCGAGGCGCTGGCGCTCGCCGACGGCCGCCTCGAGCACCCGGCGGCGGGACGCCTTGAGCTCCTCGGCCACCCTGTGCTTGTCGCTGAGGTCGCGGAGGTACCCGCTGAAGACGGCCGGACCGGCGACCGCGACCCGCGTGATGGTCAGCTCGACCGGGAACTCGGTGCCGTCGGCGCGCCTGCCGGTCGTCTCCACCCGCTGGTCCAGGACCCGCGGCCGGCCGGAGGCGAGGAGCCTCCGCAGCCCCTGCCGGTGCGCCTCGCGCAGCGCCGGCGGCACGATCAGCTCGGCCAGCTCCCGCCCGACGGCCTCGTCGCGGCCGTAGCCGAAGGTCCGGCACGCGGCGGGGTTGAACTCGAGGATCACGCCGTCGGCGTCGGCGATGACGACGCAGTCCAGCGCGGAGTCGAGCACCGCGCGGAGGCGGGCCTCGCTGCGCCGCACCGCGTCCGCCGCCCGCGCCCGGTGCAGCGCGTCGCCGATGCGGCGGCCCAGGCTCTTCGCCGTCGACACCAGGTCCGCCGGCGGCTCGGCGAGCGTGCTGGTGAAGAACTCGACGATCCCCTCGACCCCTTCCGCGCTCCGCAACGGGAAGCAGAACGCGGCGGACAGGCCGGCCCGCTCGGCGGCGGCCGCCCGCGGGAACGCCGCCTGCCGGCCGAACTCGCGCACCCACGCCGGCTCGCCGCGCTGCCACACCGCGCCCGGAAGCCCTTCACCGCGGGCGAGCACGAGGTCGTGGGTCGCGGTCTCGAACGCCTCGAACCGCGTCGACGTCGACCACGTGGCCACGCACCGCAGCCCGCCGGGGGTCACCTGCCACATCGCGCCCGCGGACCAGCCGAGGGCCCGGCCGATCGCGTCGAGGACGGGCCGCCCGGCCGGCTCCGGCGTGGCGAGGATGTCGGCGACGGCGTGCTCCAGGCGGAGCAGCAGGGCGAAGTCGACGCTCACGGGTCCTCCGGGGCGGGCGGTAGGTTACGGACCCATGAGTATCCGGGTCGTGGTGGCGGATGACAGTCTCCTGGTGAGGGAGGGCGTCAAGGCACTGCTCAGTGATCAGGCCGACCTGTCGGTGATCGGACTCGCCGCCGATCACGGGGAGCTTTTGTCCACTGTGGAGCGGTTGGTGCCCGATGTCGTGGTCACGGACATCTGCATGCCGCCGACCGGCACCGACGAGGGGGTCCGGGCCGCGATCGCGCTGCGGGGCACCCATCCTGCGATCGGTGTGGTGGTGCTCAGCCAGTACGACGACCCCGCGCACTCGACCGCGCTGCTGCAGGACGGGGTGGCCGGCCGGGCGTACCTGCTGAAGGAGCGCCTGGCGCAGCCCGGCCAGCTCGCCGACGCGGTCCGGGCGGTCGCCGGCGGCGGCTCCGTCATCGACCCGCGGATCGTGGAGACGATGCTCGCCGCCCGCAGCCGCCCGGCCGGCAGCGCGCTGCGCCACCTGACCGCCCGGGAGCGGCAGGTGCTGGCGGAGATGGCCACCGGCGCCAACAACTCCACGATCGCGGAGCGCCTCTTCGTCACGGTCCGTGCCGTCGAGCGCCACATCAACTCGATCTTCGCCAAGCTCGGCCTCGTCGAGGAGGGCGAGACCCACCGCCGCGTCGGCGCCGTGCTGCTCTACCTGGCCGAGCGCGACTGAGCGGCGTCTGGGCGGCGTCTGTGGTGCGGGCACCCTCTGGCCCGGTGCGATGAGCGGCGTCTGTGGTGCGGGCACCACAGTGATCGTGGTGCGACCGTCGTCGCCCGCCGGTGGGGCGGCGGGCAGGCTGGGTGGGTGGACGAGGACCTGAGCGAGCTCCTGCCGCGCGGGCTGCACCGCGTCGAGGACGCGGCCGGCGTGCACCTGAGCGGCGTGCGGGACGGGTACCGGGTCGACATCCGCCACACCGGCGGCGCCATGGTCACCCGGGTCGCCGCGGCCGTGCCGGAGCTGCAGGCCCTCGGCAACGCGGCCGGCACGCTCGTCCCCGACGCGGGCGCGCCACCGGCGGCGGTCACGGCCCTGCGCGACGCGGGTGCGGCGTGGCGGGACGTGCGCGTCAGCGGCGGCCCCGGCGGGCTCGTCGCGGTCCGCCGGTCCGGGTTGTCCGGATACCCGCACGACCTGCGCCTGCTGGAGGCCCTCGCCGTAGCGCTCGGCGGCACGCCGGTCTAGAGCCAACGCCGTTCAGTCAGGCGGTTGGCTTGGTTGACAAGAGTCGGTGTTGATGATGCCGATGCTGGTGGTGGCTTTGTGGCTGTGTCGGTCGATGCGACGTACGTACACGTTGGCGACAGTCCTCAGACGCGGGCGCGGCCCTGGTGGAGGGCCATGAGGAAGCGGTCGCTGCCGTTCTTGATCTCGACGTACCGGCCGTCGCCGGAGACCAGGGCGCCGGTGACCGGCAGGACGCCACCACGGGCCGCGACGATGGTGCCGGCGATCAGGACGACGATGCCGAGCAGGGCGAGCACGGCGCTGGAGTCGGAGTTCATCGCGATGGCGCCGAAGAGCAGAAGCAGGCCCACGGCGAGCAGGGGCAGGCCGATCGCGAGGAGCTTCTTGCGCTGCGCGCCGCAGGTGGCACACCACGGCCACGCCGGCGCCTTCACCGTCTTACGGACCGCGAGCACGATGATGAGGTACAGGATGCCGCCGCCCAGAATGAAGATCGCCGCCCACGCCGGGGGCTTGGAGAGGAGCTTGATCGCCCGCTGCTCGACGGCGGGGTCGCCGTGCCGGGGGCAGACCGGCGGCAGGTGGCCGGCGCCGGCCGCGACCTGGGCGGACGGCAGGGTGATGACTGGCATGGCGGACGCTCCCCGTGACGGATCTGCAGAACAACGACGCCGGACGATCTCACGGAAGGCGGGCGTCCGAGTCAGCCGAAGGGCCACTTCTGGGTAACCGTTCCGCGTGATGCTGATCGGCACGTCGGGATGGCACCCTCGGCACCTGGGTCCGCCGGCTGTCCGACCACTTCCGGTACGCCTGCTCGTCGTTCGTCGTTCGTCGTTCAGAGCCGCTGCTCCAGTACCTGGCCGGGCCAGTCGACGCCGGTGGCGAGGCGGACCGTGAAGGTCTCCGTCGGGGTGAAGCCCTGCCGGCGGTACCAGCCGACCAGCGCCTGGTCGTCGCCCGCGTAGCAGTCGACCCGCAGCAGCCCGATCCCGCGCCGCACGGCGAGCACCCGGGCGTGGTCCAGCAGCGTCCCGCCCAGCCCCCGGCCCTGCCGCGCGCGGTCGGTGACGAGCAGGTTCACGTACAGCTCGGGCTCGTAGACGACCGGGATGTTCTCCGGCGCCTCGCCGACCACGATCGCGCCCGCCACGGCGCCGTCGATCTCGGCGACGTGCAGGTGGCCCTGCGGCACCCACCGCATCATCGCGGTCAGCCGGCGCGGGTTGGTCGAGTGCGGCTCGGTGCCCCACTGCCCGGTCCGGCCCAGCCCGACGAGCCAGCGGGTCGCGCCGTCCATCAGCCCCAGCACGGGCTTGACGTCGCTCAGGGTCCCCGGCCGGACGTACGCCTCCTCGTCCCGCAGCGGGAGCTCCAGCTCCACCTCGTCGCGCAGCGGGATGCCGAAGTCGCCGACCTCGGGGATCTGTGGCTTGCGGCAGCGGGCCCGCTGCACGGCGCCGGGGTGCACGGCCCGGACCCGCAGCCCCCGCCGCTGGTAGAAGCGCAGCGCGTCCAGGTTGTCGCTGGTGGTGATGAGCCACAGCCGGCCGCAGCCTGCGTCGGCCGCGACCGCCCGGGCGGCATCCAGCAACGCCGTCCCGATCCCAGCATGTGGACGAACGGCGTTGAGCGTGACGATTTCCATGCCCGTCGCGGCCATCTCATAGGTGAGAAGACCCACCCGTTCACCCGTTGTACTTTCGGCTACCAGGCCGGGCAGCCGGTCGGCATCGCGACCGTTTTCTCCCGTGATGACGTGGACCGCGCCGTATGCATTGGTGAGCAATTCTTGCAACCAGGACAGGTCGCCCTCGGCGACCGCTCGAACCAGCACCTGCGTACCCTATCCGTGAAATTGAATTTCGCGGATGCTGGCAAATTCGCGACACTCCGGGAAGCGCTCCGTTGGGCCATGATGGCGGTGGGCATCACCGGGGAGGGGCGCACCTTGGACGGACTCACGCGGGCACGCACGCCCGGCTGGGTCGTCGGCGTCCTCGCCCTGGTCCTCGCGATGCTGTTCGGGGCCACCGTCGGCTCGCCGGCGTCCCACGCCGGGATCGTCCACCAGCTCCTCACGCCCAGCCACCTGCCCGCCGCCGCCGGCCACCACAACCACGAGTCGTCATCGGATGACGACGAGCGGCAGCCCCTCATGCTGCACGCCGAGGGCGAGCAGGTGGACACCCCCGAGGTCGCGACCCACCAGGCCGCGCAGCTCACCACGGGCGTCATCGCGCAGCTCGTGCCGGCATCCGGTGTCGAGCCGTCCGCGGGCGCCCGCACGGGCCAGACGCCCGTCCGCTCCGTGCTGCAGGTCTGGCGCACGTAGACCGAACTCCCACCCTCGTCGTTGTTGTCACCTCGACACGGTTGGAGTGATGTCATGTCCGCATCCGCGGACGCTACCCGCATGCGCTCGGTCATCGTGACCGGCGCCTCAAGAGGGCTCGGCGCGGCCCTGTTCCACGCGCTGCAAGCCGACGGTGCCAGGGTCTTCGGCCTGGCCCGCACCTTCCCCGCAGAGCACCAGGCGCTCGCCGCGCGGCATCCGGCGTCGGTACGGCTGCGCTCCACCGACCTCGCCGAGGCCGTCAGTCTCCCGACGGAGGCGGAGCTGGCCGCGTTCGTCGGCGGGACCACACCCGAGGACGAGGTCGTCCTGCTGCACAACGCCGCGACGGTCGAACCCATCGGCCTGGTCGGCGAACTGGCCCCCGAGGACGTGTTCGCCGCGGTCCAGGTCAACCTGGTCGCGCCGATCCTGCTCACGAACACCTTCCTGTCCGCCTTCGCCCACGACCAGGCCCCCCGCCTGCGGATCGTCTACGTCGCCTCCTCCGCGGCGCACCGCAGCTACCCGGGCTGGGCGACGTACTGCGCGACCAAGGCAGGCGCAGAGGCGTTCATGCGCTGCGTCAGCGAGGCGGCGAGCCGCTCCTGCACGGTGGAGATCGTCGACCCCGGCGCCATCGAGACGCAGATGCAGCGGACCCTCCGCGAGCGCGGCACGGGCCTTCCCGGCCACGCCCGCCTCGTCGAACGCCACCGGGTCGGCGACATCGCCGACCCGGCCACGGTCGCCAAGCAGGTCGTGGCTCGTCACTTCCCCCCTTTGGTGGCGATGGCCGCGTCCTGACCGCACAGCAGCAGGAAACGGGCCGGTCGGCGACGACCACCGACCGGCCCGCCTCGAATCTCGTCCCGCCTCCGTCGTCTGGCCTTCGTCGTCTGGCCTCCGCGCCGCGAGCAACGCCAGGCTGATCACCGCGACCCGGACCAGGCCGACGAGCAGCGCCGGCCACCCCCACCACGCCGGCAGCGAGGTCGTGCCAGCACCACGATCGACGGGAGATCGACAGCGATAACCGCTGTGTGTGGTGAACCGGTCGCTTGGGTACGGTGTCGCCATGCCGGACAGCCCGCCTCCAGTGATCGTCGTGATGGGTGTTGCCGGCACCGGCAAGACCACCGTCGGGGCGCTGCTCGCCGGGAAGCTCGGCTGGCGGTACGCGGAGGCCGACGAATTCCACTCGGCGGCCAACGTCGCCAAGATGGCGGCGGGGCAGCCGCTCACCGACGACGACCGCGCGCCGTGGCTCGCGGCCATCGGCCGTTGGATCGACGAGCTCGCCGCCGAGGGCACCCCGGGGGTCGTGTCGTGCTCTGGGCTACGCCGCCAGTACCGCGACCAGTTGCGCGAAGGCCGCCCGCAGGTGCGGCTGGTGTTCCTCGATGGCTCCCGCGAGCTGATCACGCGCCGGCTCGCGGCCCGCCACGGTCACTTCATGCGCGTGGAGATGCTCGACAGCCAGTTCGCCGCCCTGGAGCCGCCGCAGCCCGACGAGGACGTCCTGGAGGTGTCGATCGCCGCCACCCCCGAGCAGATCGTCGACGAGATCGTGCTGAGGTCGCGCCTGCACTGAGACCAGCGCCGCCGCGTCCGGCGCCGAGAAAGGGCCGCCGCCATCGACTGGACGTCACACGACACCTGGCTCGTCACGTGGACCCTGGTAGCGATCGCGGTCGTGGTCGTGGTCGTGCTGATCACGCGGCCTGGTCCCGCCGCACCCCGGCCCGCGCTGATCGCGATCGACGCCCTGCACGCCGACCTCGGGCAGGCCCTCGCCTACGGCCTGCTCGTCGCCATCCCGACGGTGATCGTCGCCGGTCCGCTGTACGGCATCTGGATCGGCCGTTTCGTCAACCCCACCCCACCGGCGCGCCTGGTGGCCGCCTTCGGCATCCGCACCGCAGCACGCGCCGCAACACCGACGCCAAGGCCGCCACAAGCACCGACGCCAAGACCGCCACAAGCACCGACGCCAAAGCCAACGCCAAAGCCGACGCGAGGACCGATACGACGGCCGGCGCCAAAGCCGACGCGAGGACCGATGCGCCGGCCGGCGTCGGAGTCGCGGAGCGCGCGTCGGACCGGGCGGACGACGCGGTGGAGCCCAGCGCGCTGGGTGCCGTCGGCGACGACCTCGACGGCCCGGAGGACGAGCGGCCGGCGTCCCGCCCCGGCTTCGTGCTGACCCTGGCCACCATCCTGCTGCCGGTCGCGCTCATGCTCGGCCGCGCGATCGCCGGCATCACCCTCGACAAGGGCCACCGCCTGCGCACGGTGCTGGACGTCCTGGGCGACCCGTTCGTCGCCCTGCTCCTCGCCGTGCTGGTCGCCCTGATCACGTTCGGCCACCTGCGCGGCTTCAGCCGTCAGAAGGTCAGCGACCTGGTCGCCGGCCTGATGGCCCCGCTGCTCGCCCAGCTCTCCGGCACCGACACGGCCCTGCTCGCCCTGGCGATCGGCTCCGGCTCGCTGTTCCTGTCACACGTCAACGACGCCGGCTTCTGGCTGGTGAAGGAGTACTTCGGCATGACGGTGGGGGGAGACGTTCAAGACCTGGTCGGCGATGGAGACGATCATCTCCGTGGTCTCGATCGTGCTGATCATGGGCCTGGGTCTCGTGGTGTGACCCTCAAGAGCCTCACGTGAGGATGCCGGCGGCGGTCGCCGCGGTGACCCAGGTGTCCCACTCGTCGGCCATCGCCTCGGCGAACTGCAGGTCGCTGCACGTCAGCAGGTCGAGCGCCTCGGTCGAGTACTTCGTGTCCACGTTGTCCAGCAGGCGCTTGGAGTCGTCGAGGTCGTCGAGGGTCTGGAAGTACTCGACGGGCTTGACGGCGAGCAGCTTCAGGAAGACCGGGTAGCGCGACAGCTCGCACACCACCTTGGTCGTCGCGCGCTTGCTGTCCGGCCCGCCGTCGGCCACGACGATGCAGAAGATCGGGGCCGTCGTCCGCGTCGCCTCGTCGAGGACCACGGCGAGCGCGTCGGCGAGGTTGGTCGTGCCCATCCAGCCCTGGTGGATCTCGCGGTCGACGACGCCGCTGTAGTTGTCGACGGTCACGGCGACCGTCGGCAGGACCTTCGTGTCGAACGGGACGACCGGCACGGTGCCGTCGATGTCGATCTGCAGGGCGAAGCCGAGGGCGCGCTCGACGAGGGTCTGCACCGCGCCGGACTTGTAGTCGGCGCGCATCGAGCCGGAGTGGTCCAGCACGAGCATCGCCTGGGCACGGATGCCGCCGAGCCCGCGCCTGCTGAGCGCCAGGCCGGCCTTGTCGGCGCGCTTCGCGAGGTCGACGTGGCCCGACTCGCGCACCTTGGCGAGGTTGACCGCGGGCGCACCCGACGGCTCCTTGACGAGCGGCACCGCCCGCGCCGCGGTCAGCTGCGATTTCCCGGCCATGACGCCACCCCCTGTACGAAAGTAGGACCACGGTAACTCCTGCGGGGGTGTCGGCATTCCTACACCCGGGCGGAGGACTGAATTGAATGTGGAACCCGGTCCACAGCCACTCACAGGAGTGAATTCGTAGGGGAGGCTGAGCGCTTCTTATCCGACGTTCGCCCGGTCGGCAAGTCCTGTTTCGCGCGGACGGCGCCATTGTTTGCTTCTCCTCGGCAACCGCCGACCATCGCAGGAGGAGCACGTGAAACTCGCGGCATTACTCAGCCTGGTGCTGACCGCAGGGGCGGTGACCGTCCTCGCGACGGCCACCGCCGCGCAGGCCGCTCCGGGTGCCACCCCGCCCGGTGTCAGCCTGACGCTGGGACCCGGCCAGTCGGCCGACATCGCCAAGCACGTCGAGACCGCGCCGGTCCCGCCGAAGCCCGACATCGTCTTCCTTGCCGACACCACCGGCAGCATGACCGGGCCGATCGCCGACGTGCGCACGAACGCCGCAGCGGTCATGGCGCAGATCGCCGCCGCGCAGCCGCAGGCGCGGTTCGGCGTCGCCGAGTACAAGGACTTCGAGGACTCCGCGCCGTTCACGGTCCGCCAGGACGTCACCGCCGACCAGGCGGCGGTCCAGGCCGGCATCGACCAGTGGGTCGCCGGTGGCGGCGGCGACCTGCCCGAGGACGGCATCAACGCGCTGTTCCAGCTCGCGAACGGCGCCGTGCACTTCCGTGACGGCGGCACCCGCATCGTCGTCGTCTTCGGCGACGCCTCGTCGCACGACCCGAGTCTCGGCCACGGGCTCGCCGACACCGTCGCGGCGCTCAACGCCGCGCAGATCCGCGTCGTCGCCGTCGACATCGGCAACATGAACGCCGGCGGCCAGGCCGAGGCGATCACGTCCGGCACCGGCGGCGTGTACCTGCCGAACGTGCCCGCCGGCCAGGTCAGCGCCGCGATCCTCGCCGGCGTCCAGGCGATCCAGGTCAAGGTCACCCCGGCCCTGTTCGACTGCGACGCCGACCTGTCGGTGACGTTCGACCCGGCCGCGAAGACCGTCGACAGCGGTGCCACCGCCGACTTCATCGAGCACGTCACGGTGGCGGGGAGTGCCGCGCCCGGCACGTACACCTGCAAGGTCGACTTCCAGGTCGACGGGGTCAGCCAGGGGCCGGCCTTCGTCCAGACGCTGTCGGTCACCGTCCTGACCATGTCGATCAACGACGTCGTCGTCGACGAGAACGTGGGCAACGCGACGTTCACCGTCTCGCTCTCCGGCCCGCCGACGTCGCCGGTCAGCGTGAGCTACGCGACGGCCGACGGCACCGCCACCGCCGGCGCCGACTACGCCGCGGGCAGCGGCACGGTCACGTTCACGCCGGGTCAGACCAGCAGGCCGGTCACCGTGCCGGTCACCAACGACGCGGTCGACGAGCTCGACGAGACCTTCACCGTCAACCTGTCCGCGGCCGCCGGCGCCACGATCGTCGACGGCACCGGCGTCGGCACCATCGTCGACGCCGACCGCAACGGCACGTTCTCCTGCGCGGCGCAGGTCCTGCGGGTCGGCCCGCTGTCCTCGCCGGCGGCGAACCCGGCCGACGTGCCGTGCGCCGACGACAGCAAGGTCCTCGCCCGGCTCACCCTCGACTCCGGGCTGATCCGGGTCGAGTCGAAGACCCTGGCCGCGGGCACGGCGCTGACCCCCGGCAACCTCGACGCCGCACCCGCCGCCGGCGACAACGGCACCGCCAAGGCCACCGTCGAGTCGGTGAAGATCACCATCGGCGGCCTCGCCCCGACGACGATCGAGCTCGGGCTCATCCAGGCCACCGCGAAGGCGACCTGCGCGTCCGGCCCGGGCGGCCTCGCGCCGGTCCTCAGCGGGTCGTCGAGCATCGCGTACCTGAAGATCAACGGCGTCGCGGTCACGGTCGGCAGCGCGCCGCTCACCGTGCCGCTGGTGGTCGGCTCGCTCCGGCTCAACGCGACCACGACCACCCCGACCAGCGTCACCCGGCAGGCCGTCGTCCTCGACACCCTGCTGACCGACGTGGTCATCGGTGAGGCGCACGCCGACATCCACGGCACTGCCGCCCACCCGACCGGCAACCCCTGCCGCGTCTGACCGTCACCGCAGCGCGGCCCGTCCCTTCGCACGGGGCGGGCCGCTCCTGCCGGCGTTTGCGGCAGGTGTACGACCAGCGCCGCGTCACACGGTCCGGCCCTCCGGGAACATCCGGGGGCCCGGCGTTGTTGACCATGAATTGTGACCGAGATTCCGCTTTCCGTCCTTGACGTCGCGCCCCGCGCCGCGAACGCGTCCGCCGGCGATGCCCTGCGCAACACGACGGAGCTGGCCAGACGCGTCGAGGCGCTCGGATACCGCAGGTTCTGGGTCGCGGAGCACCACAACATGCCCGCGATCGCCAGCTCCACGCCCGCGGTGCTGCTGGCGCACCTGGCCGCCGCGACGTCCACGATCCGCGTCGGCTCCGGCGGTGTGATGCTGCCCAACCACGCGCCGCTCGTCGTCGCCGAGCAGTTCGGCACCCTCGAGGCGCTGCACCCGGGCCGCATCGACCTCGGCATCGGCCGGGCGCCCGGCACCGACCAGCACACGGCGCTCGCGCTGCGCCGCACCATGGAGGGCCTGTCGGCGGAGCACTTCCCGGAGGAGCTGCAGGACCTCATCGCCTACTTCACCGGCGACGACGCCGGGCAGCGCATCCTCGCCTCACCCGGGCGCGGTGACAAGCCCGACGTGTGGCTGCTCGGCTCCAGCGGCTTCAGCGCCCAGCTCGCCGGCCTGCTCGGCCTGCCGTTCTCGTTCGCGCACCACTTCTCCAGTGTCAACACCCTCGCCGCGCTGAAGCTCTACCGCGACAGCTTCCGCCCGTCGCAGTGGCTCGACGCCCCCTACGCGATGGTCGCCGTCAGCGCCATCTGCGCCCCCACCGACGAGGAGGCCGAGTTCCTCGCCGGGCCGAGCCAGCTGTCGTTCCTGCGGTTGCGCGCCGGCCGGCCCGAGGCCATGGTGACCCCGGAGGAGGCGGCGGCCTACCCGTACAGCGACCGCGAACGCCAATTCGTCCTGGAACGGCGTGACGGCCAGGCCCTCGGCTCACCGCAGACCGTCCGCGCGCAGCTGACCGAGCTGCTGGACCGCACCCAGGCCGACGAGCTGATGCTGACCTGCATGGTGTACGACATCGAGGCCCGCGCCCGGTCGTTCGCCCTGGTCCGCGAGCACGTCGCGGCGCACCTGACCCGTTAGGCCCGGCTAGGACGCCATGCGGCGGGTCAGTTCGGCGGCCCGCCGCAGCTGCACGGACCTCGCCGTTCGCAGCACGTACCGGCGCAACAACGACGGCGAGTCGACCGTGATCATCTCTGTGACCTCGGTCCCGGTCCCGGACGGCGTCAGCGTGACCGCCGCCCGCAGCCGGACCCGGCCGGGGGAGACGACGTCGCTGACCACCGCAGGTGCCGCCGGGTCGAGGGTCATCGTCACGCGGATCCGGTTCGTCCAGAAGCGGAACCGTTCGAGAGCCACGTAGCTGACCTGGTCACCGTCGGTGCGTACGTCGCGGACGGCCACGACGAGCGGCGACAGGCCCACGTACGAGCGCGGGTCCGCCAGGTGGTCGAAGACCCGGGCCGGTGGGGCGTGCACGAGGAACGTGTGAGCGAAGGCATCGACGGACATGGGCTCAGACGGTAGCGTGGCCGATCTACCGTCGGTTGGCCTTTCCCGGCGGTTGGTCGGATGGCGGTGGCCCCGATCATCGGCGAGGATTACGGACGATCTTGCGCGTCGCGCGCAGGCGGCCGGCTGACATCGGTGGCCCGTTCGGTGGTTCTCCGAGGCGAGGTGAGGCAACGTTGAATAAGACCTGGGTGCGGCTGCGACCGGTGGTCGAGAGCGATCTGGGGATGTTCCGCCGGTTCGTGACGGAGCCGGGACTGGCCGGCCCGGCCTGGTCCGGCTACCGCGAGCCGACCGGCCCGGCCAGGCGCTTCGCCGAGGACGGCTTCCTCGGCGAGCACGACGGCCGGCTGATGGTCGAGGCCGACGAGACCGCCGCCGGCTACGTCAGCTGGGAGGCGACCGGCACCGGCTGGTCGCGGTACTGGAGCATCGGCATCATCCTGCTGCCGGAGTGGCGCGGCCGCGGCGTCGGCTGGCGCGCGCAGACGCTGCTGTGCGACTACCTGTTCGCCAACAGCGCGGCGCCGCGGATCGAGGCCCGCACGCAGCCGGAGAACATCCCGGAGCAGAAGGCCCTGGAGAAGGTCGGGTTCCTCAGCGAGGGCATCCTGCGCTCCGCGGAGTTCCGCGACGGCGCCTGGCGCGACGTCCTCGTCTACGGGAAGCTCCGTGGGGACCGATAAGCGTTCGCTGTTCGTGTACGAGGTGTACGTCGGCGAGCGGCTGCGCCATCTGGTGTCACCGCTCGAGCCGGACGAGGCCGCGCAGTACGGACTGTCGCCGGAGGCGGTCGTCGGGCTCCTCGCCGTCGGCGTCGACGGCCCTGGCGGACTCAGCGCGATGCAGCCCGACCACTTCGAGGAGAACCCGGCGTTCGTGCGCTTCCTGCACGAGATGATCGCCGACGACGTCTTCGTGGTGCCCGGCATCCGCGAGCAGGCGTCCGAGGTCGGCGAGCACGGCTGGGTGGACCTGCTGGACGCCCGCACACCCGACCCCTTGGGCGACGTCCCCTCGTGCGACGTCATCGGGAGCGTGGAGGTGCGCGACGGCGCGCTGGTGCCGATGTCCTACCGGCCGAACGAGCACCACCGCCTGCTCACCGGGGACGGCTTCTTCCAGCTGCCCGAGGAGCTGGAGATGTCGCTGCTGAAGCGCCTGCACGCTACCATGTGCTGATCGTCGTCAATTGGGCGCGCAACGTGCTCTTCGCCGCGCTCGTCGTCCTCGCGCTCGCCTGTGAGGGCGGCGGGGGTCCCGCCGGCCCGGCTCCGTCGTCCGGCCCCATGTCCATGGCCGCGCTCGGTGACTCGCTCACCACCGCGTTCGCGTCGTGCCTCGCGCCCTCGCCGTGCCCGCGCAACTCGTGGTCGACCGGCGACGGCACCCGCGTCGACAGCCACTACCGGCGGCTGGTCAAGAACAACCCCGGGCTGCGCGCCACCAACGCCGCCGCCGGGAGCGCCCGTGCCGACGCCCTCGCCGGGCAGGCCCGGGCCGCGGTCAGCGCGAAGGCCGCCTACGTCACGATCCTCATCGGCGCCAACGACGCCTGCCGCCCCGCCCTCGGCGACATGACGCCCGCCGACACGTTCCGCCGGCAGGTCGACGACGCCCTCGCCGTGCTCAAGCAGGGCCTGCCGCAGGCGCGCGTCCTGGTCGTCAGCATCCCCGACATCAACCGGCTCTGGGAGGTCGGGCACACCAGCCCGGTCGCGGTGAAGGCATGGTCGCTCGGGATCTGCCAGGCGCTGCTTGCCGCGCCCACCTCCACCGCGCCCGCGGACGTGGCGCGGCGCAAGGCGTTCGGTGCGCGGGTCGACGCGTACAACACGCAGCTCGCCGCCGCCTGCACGGCCTACGGCCCCCGGTGCAGGGACGACGGCGGGGCGGCGCACCGGGTCGCGTTCACCCTCGACATGGTGGTCGCGCAGGACTTCTTCCACCCCAACTCCGCCGGGCAGAACGCTCTGGCGAAGGCGACCTGGCCCGGCCCGCCGGACTGGTGAGGTCCGACCCCCTGTGCGTTCTCCGCCTGGGCGCTACGCTCATCAACGGCCCGCCGCGACGTTGCGGCGGCAGGCGGGAGGCGACGGGAATGTCCGCGGACCCTTCGGTGTGGCGGGTGAAAGGCATGCCGCTCGCCCATGCCACCGGGCACGGCCCGCTCGACGGCCTGCGGGTCGCGGTCAAGGACCTCTTCGAGGTCACCGGCTTCGCCGTCGGCGGCGGCAACCCCACGTGGCTCGCGTCCGCCCTGCCCGCCGCCGCGGACGCCCCCGCCGTCGCCCGGCTGCGCGCCGCGGGCGCCTTCATCCAGGGCATCGCGCACACCGACGAGCTCGCCTACTCCCTCTCGGGCACGAACGTCCACTATGGTGCCCCGCCCAACCCCTTGGCGCCCGGCCTCGTCACGGGCGGCTCCTCCAGCGGCCCCGCGTCGGCGGTCGCGACCGGCCACGCCGACATCGGCCTCGGCACCGACACGGGCGGCTCCATCCGCGTCCCCGCGTCCTGCTGCGGCCTGTACGGCCTGCGCCCCACCCACGGCGTCGTCCCCACCGACGGGGTGCTGCCGCTCGCGCCGTCGTTCGACACCGTGGGCTGGATCACCGCCACCGCCTCGCACCTGGCCCTCGTCGGCTCCGTCCTGCTGCCGCCGGGACCGTCGGCGCTGCCGTCGCGCCTGCTCGCGCCCGGCGGGGTGCCTGGTTTGCCGGGGGATTCCCTGTTCGGCCTGCCGGTCTCGCCTGTCACGCTGTCCACCTGGGACGATCCCGACCCGCTGCTGCTGGCCTTCCGGCGCGTGCAGGCGGCCGAGGCGTGGCGGGCGCACGGCGAATGGATCACCGCGCACCCGCGGGCGCTCGCCGTCGACGTCGAGGACCGGTTCCGCTTCGGCGCCTCCGTCACCGCAGCCGAGGAGGCCGCGGCCCGGTCGTTCCTCGCGGGGCTGCGGGCCGAGCTGCTCGACCTGCTGGCCGACCGCGACGCCTGGCTCGTCCTGCCGGCCGGTGGCCCCGGCCACCCCCGCGACCTGAGCCCCTCCGCCCGCGACACGTGGCGCCGCGACACGCTGCGGTGCGCGGTCCCCGCCAGCGCATACGGGCTGCCCAGCGTCTCCGTGCCGACGTCCTCGACGCCGCCGGCCGGGCTCGCCGTCATCGCACCACCCGGGCACGACCTGGGCCTGCTCGCCCTGGCCGCGCGCCCCCTGGCCTGAGGTTCTCCATCGGCTGCGTTCCTGGTCTTCGCTGAGGTCCTTCCGACCCGTCGGCGTTCCTGCGACAAGGGCAGGTGGATCGGTGCCGCCCCGAACAGAACGACCGCCGCCACTACGATGCGATCATGGCGCTCCTGCACCGGGCGGACCTGACGCCCACCAAACTCGAACTGCTCAACGCGTGGCTGCCCACCCGCCCCTGGTACGCCGGCCCTTCCGCACCCGGCGTCGCGAAGGTCGGCGCCTTCCGCTTCGACGACCCCGCCGGCGAGGTCGGCATCGAGACGATCCTCGTCCAGGCCGGCGACGGACCGGTCCTGCAGGTCCCGCTCACCTACCGCGGCGCGCCTCTCGCCGGCGCCGACCGCTGGCTCGTCGGCACCACCGAGCACTCGGTCCTCGGCCCCAGGTGGGTGTACGACGCAACCGGCGACCCCGTCTACGCCGCCGCCCTCGCCCGCATCATCCTGACCGCCGAACCCCAGGCCACCGAGGAGTTCGAGGTCGACGGCGTCCGGCAGGCCCGCCCGAGTGACGTCCAGGCCACCGGCAGCGGCCACACCGGCGCCGGAGCCCCGGACATCACCGACATCCTCCACGTGGAGGACGCCGACCCGACCCGCATCGCAACAAGCTCCCACGACCTCACCGTGCTCAGGGTCCTCAAGGACGACGCCTCGACCCCTCCCGGCGCCCCGACCCTCACCGCCACCTGGAACGACGTCGCGACCCCGCGCCTGCTCGCATACGCCACCACCCGATAGCCACCGCCACCCGATCCGTCCAGGGAGCGCGCCACCCGTTCATCCAGGGCGCGGGTGGTCGCCGGACCGCGGCGGCGCCGTCGTGGGGGATGCTGTCAGGGTGACCGACCTTCGAGTGCTCCGCGGTGGCTCCGGCACCCCGGCGATCCTGCTCCTGCACGGCCTCGGCGCCACCGCCGACGTGTGGGACGACCTGACCGCCCTCCTCGACACGGCATGGGTGGCACCCGACCTGCCGGGCCACGGCGGCTCGGGGTGGCTGGAGGAGTACACGTTCGCCGGGGTCGCGGACGCCGTCGCCGGGCTGGTCGACCCGCGCGGGACCGTCGTCGTCGGGCACTCGTTCGGCGGGGTGATCGGCCTGCACCTCGCCGGGCTGCCCGGCGTGCGGGCGGTCCTCGGGCTCGGCATCAAGGTCGCCTGGACCGCCGAGGAGCTCGACCGTGCCGCGGCGATCGCCAGGAAGCCGCCGATCATCCACCCCACCCGCGGGGAGGCCGCAACTCGCTTCCAACGCGTCGCCGGGCTCGTCGGCCTCAGAGAGGACGCACCGGACGCCGCCGTGACCCGCGACGGCGACGGCTGGCGGAGCACGCACGACCCGCGGACGTTCGCGGTCGGGGAGCCCGGGGTCGCCGCCCTCCTGGCCGCCGCGCGGGTCCCGGTCGTCCTCGCCCGGGGTGAGCACGACCAGATGGTGAGCCACGAGCAGCTCGCGGCGCTCGTCCCGGAGCCGGTCGACCTTCCCGGCCTCGGCCACAACGCCCACGTCGAGGACCCCGCCGCGCTCCTGCCCGTCCTCGCCGCACTGCGCTGACCCTCACCCGGCTGACGCCCACCACCCCGCGCTGGTCCCCACCCGCCGCCTTGCGCTGATCCTCGCCGCGCTGCGGTGACCCCTGCCCGCCGCCTTGCGCTGAACCTCGCCACCTTGCGCTGACGAAGACCGCCCGCGGGATCGGTGATCTACGATCGCCCGGTGCGGATCATGACCTGGAACGTGTGGTGGCGGTTCGGCGACTGGCGGGCCCGGCACGAGGCGATCCTCGCCACCCTCCGGGCCGAGCGGCCCGACGTGTGCTGCCTGCAGGAGGCCTGGGCGGTCCGTGGCGGGGAGCACCAGGTCGAGCTGCTGGCGGAGGAGCTCGGCATGCACTGGGCGTACAGCAGCTCGCCGATGCCGGGCCGCTGGCACGACCGGGTCGGCGACACCACCATCGACGTCGGCAACGCGGTGCTGAGCCGGTGGCCGATCGGTGCGACCGCGATCGGTGACCTCGGCGGCGAGGGCCGGACGGTCCTGCACGCCCGCATCGACGCTCCCGACGGGCCGGTGCCGGTGTTCACCACCCACCTGGACTCCACGCCTGGCGGTTCCGCCGGCCGGTGCGCCCAGGTCGAGCGGCTGGTGCCGTTCGTGGCCGAGCACCGCGTCCCGGAGCACCCGCCGGTGCTCACCGGGGACTTCAACGCCGAACCCGAGTCCGACGAGATGCGGCGCGTCGGCGGACACCTCACCGCACCGGTCGTGCCGGACCTGGTGCTGGTCGACGCGTGGCGGTACCACAGCCGCAACGACCCAGGGTGGACCTGGGACCGCCGCAACCCGCACGTCACTTGCCACGCGACGCCGAACGCCCGGATCGACTACGTCCTGGTCGGCCTGCAGGGCCCGGGCCGCGGCGCCGTCGAGGGCGTCCACCTGGCCGGCACCGTCCCCCATGACGGCGTCTGGCCGTCGGACCACTTCGCCGTCGTCGCCGACCTGCGCTGAAGGCGCCGCCGGCCCGCGCGGCCGGCCGGCCGCCGGCGGCTATGAGACCAGCGACCGGGCGGCGACGGAGACGGCGGCCTCGGCGAACGCGCGGATGACCGGGTGGCAGCGGGAGCCGTCGCCGGCCAGTTCGGGCTGGAACAGGGTGCCCATCAGGAACGGGTGGCCGGCCAGCTCCGCGACCCGCACCTCACCGTCGTCGTCGAAGCCGGTGAACCGCAGCCCGTGCCGGGTCAGCTCCGGCAGGAAGGCGTGGTCCAGTCCGTACGCGCAGTGGTACCGCTCGATGGACCGCTCGACCCCGAAGACCCGCTCGGCGAGCGAGCCGGGGGTCAGGTTGACCGCGCCCTCGTGGCCGACGAGCGAGCAGGCGAGGGGGACGATCAACTGCCGCCCGGCGTCGGGGTCGGACTCGCCGTGGCGGGCGTCGGCGATGCCGCAGACCGTGCGGGCGAACTCCAGCAGCAGGTGCTGAAACCCGCCGCACGTGCCGAGGAACGCGATGTCGTGCTCCCGGGCGACCCGCACGGCGTGCAGGGCGCCCGCCTCACTGAGGTACGGGCTGCCCGGCAGCAGCCAGATGCCGTCGAACCCGGCGAGGTCCGTCGCCGGCGCGTCGGGTGTCGGGATCCAGTACGCGTCGGCGCCGATGCCGTGCTGCGTGCGGAGGACGTCGAGCAGGCCCGGGATCCGGGTGTGGGAACGGACGTGCGGGGAGCGGTCGCCCACCAGGGCGATGCGGGCGGTGCGGGTCGCTGTCATTCGTCCACTGTCCCGTGACCGGCGTACATCAGTCCAACAACTGATCCGGGTAGCAGGATAAGCAATACTGATGGCGTGGATCCGCACCTGCTGCGCACGTTCGTCGCCGTCGCGGGCGCCGGGTCGTTCTCCACCGCGGCGCAGGAGTTGGGCTACACGCAGTCCGCCGTGTCGCAACAGATCGCCGCGCTCGAGTCCGACCTGGGTACCACACTGCTGCACCGGCGGCCGGTCGCGCCGACCGACGCGGGCGCGCGGCTGCTCGAGCACGCCGGCCCGATCCTGCTGCGGCTGAGCGCCGCCCGCGCCGACGTGACCCGCCTGTCGGGCCAGCCCGCCGCAACGGTCGTGCTCGGCGCGACGCCGTTCGCCGGCAGCGCGAGGGCCGCCACGGTCCTCGCCTCGGTGCAGCGGGCCATGCCCCGCGTGCGGTTCACGCTGCTGCTGGCCGGCCGCGACGCGGTGGCCACCGGCGTCGCCACCGGGACGCTCGACGTCGGACTCGTCGACGGCGTGACGGCGCCCAGCGACCCGTTGCCGCTGCCCGACGCAGGGCAGTTCGCGGCGTCGGTACTGGCGGAGTCCGCCGCCCTGGTCGCCCTTCCCGCCGGCCACCCGCTCGCGGGCCGCACCTCGGTCGGCCTCGCCGACCTGTCCGACGCGACGTGGATCGACGCGCCCGACGTCGCCACGCCGCTGCCGCAGCTGCGGGCGCTGGCACACACCGGCGGGTTCCGTGAAGGGTTCGCCTACCAGGGCACCGACACCGGCGGGCTGCTCGCACTCGTCGCCGCTGGTGCGGGGCTGGCGCTGCTGCCCGGCCCGCTGACCCACCCGGGTGTCGCCGGCGTCCCGGTGACGCAGCCGCGACTCGTGCACCGCACGGAGCTGGTCCACGGCTCGCTCACCCCACCGGCCCGCGCCCTCGCCGAGGCCCTGCGATCCTGACTCGTTCCGCCGCACGGGCTTGGTCTTCGTGGTGCCGGTCGCTCGTCCGCCGCGCAGAGCCCCGGTCTTCGTGGTGCCGGTCGTTCGTCCGCTACGCAGAGCCCCGCTCTTCGTGGTGCCGGTTGCTGATCCGCCGCGCAGGGCCCGGTCTTCGTGGTGCCGGTCGCTCGTCCGCCGCGGAGAGCCCTGGCCCTCGTCGCGTCGATCCCGCCGTGCGGTCACGGAGACCGTCCCTGGCTCGCCCCGTTGGCGAGGGTTCTCGCCGAGGCTCTGTGATCGCGACCTGTCCCGCCGCGCAGGGCCCGGTCTTCGTGGTGCCGGTCGCTCGTCCGCTGCGGAGAGCCCTGGCCCTCGTCGCGCCGATCGTTCATCCGCCGTGCGGTCACGGAGACCGTCCCTGGCTCGTCCCGTTGGCGAGGGTTCTCGCCGAGGCTTTGTGATCGCGACTTGTCCCGCCGCGCAGGGCCCCGGTCCTCGTGGCGCCCGGCGCTCGTCCGCTGCGCGGTCGCGGAAGCCGTCCGTGGCTCGTTCACCCCGCCGGTCCGCGCCCTTGCCGAGGCGCTGTGACCGTGACCTTTGACGCCGCGCAGAGCCCCGGGCCTCGTGGCGCCGGGCGGTCAGACGCCATGCGGCCGTCGGCGCGCTGGCTTTGCGCCAGTCGCGCCGGTCGGTAGGAGATGGTCGTCGCGGTGGGCGCCCAGCCGTCGTACGGTCGTCGGGCGTCGTTGCATCGGCCTTGCAGCCGCGGCGCTGCCGGTCGGAGACGGTCGTCGTCGGCGGGCGTTCAGCTGTCCTACCGCCGTCGGTTGTCGTCGCACGGGGCTTGCAGGCGGTGCGCCAGGTGGTCGAGACGGTCGCGCCCGGCCGTTCAGCGACGTACGGTCGCCGGCCGGCACGTGGCCGGCCGTCGCCGCGCGTACAGGCGTCGATGCCGCGGAGGGGTCAGTCGTCGCCGGTGACGGTGAGGTGGGGTTCGGCGCCGGCGCAGGTCACCTCGGCGCGCACGTCGCCGCCGCCGCTGCGCGCCTTGAACCGCAGCGACGCGGCCGCCGCCGGGCCCCGCTGCACGTGGTCGGTCTCGAAGCCCGGGTTGGGTGTCCACGACCGCAGCGTCACCAGCCCCGCGTCGCACACCGCGACGATCGTCCCGCCCGAGGTCGTCAGGGCCCGCACGACCCCGCCCTCGCCCGCGGTCGGGCTCGCCGCCTGGCTCGGCGTCGCGTCCGGCGTGACCGGTGGTGTGGCCGGGCCCGTCGTGGTGCCGGCCAGCAGCGCGTCGACCCTGGCCTCGCTGTACGGTGCGTCCGACGTGCCGGAGATGCCCTGCCGCATCGATCCGACGGCGCCGGTCGCCACGGCGGTCGCCGCGGCCACGGTCGCCAGCCACGCGCCACCCGCGAGGGCCCAACGGCGGTGCAACGTCGTCAACATGTACACCACTATCCACTGCCGATCGCTAAGGCATGGTTAACCTCTGGCTATGGCGAAGGTGCTGCTGGTGGAGGACGACGGGACCATCCGCAGTGGCGTCGTGCGCGCGCTGACCGAGCGGGGGCACGTCGTCGTGCCCGCCGCGACCGCGATGGACGGGCTCAAGCTCGCCGTCGCGGAGGCGCCGGACGTCGTCCTGCTCGACCTCGGCCTGCCCGACCTCGACGGCCGGGAGGTGCTGCGGATGCTCCGGGCGGTGAGCCGCGTGCCGATCATCGTGGTCACCGCCAGGCGCACCGAGGGCGAGATGGTCCGCGCCCTGGACGCCGGCGCCGACGACTACGTCGTGAAGCCGTACGGTGCCGAACAGATCGACGCCCGGATCCGCGCCGTGCTGCGCCGCGCCGACGGCGGACCGTCCGCACCCGAACGGGATCCCGCGCTCGACGTCGACGGGGTGCGCATCGACCCGCGGGCCAGGACCGCGACCCTCGACGGCACGCCGCTGGACCTCACCCCGCGCGAGTTCGACCTGCTGTACCACCTGATGACCCGCGCCGGCGAGGTCGTCGGCAAGCGCGAGCTGCTCACCGAGGTGTGGCAGGTGCCGTACACGACGGCCGACAAGACCGTCGACGTCCACCTGTCGTGGCTGCGCCGCAAGCTGGGGGAGACCGCCCAGGAGCCGCGCCGCCTGCACACCGTCCGCCGCGTCGGCGTCAAGTACGGGCTGCAGCGGTGAGGTGGCGCCTGGCGCTGCTCGTCGCCGCCGCGATGACGCTGGTGCTGCTCGCGTTCCTGGTCCCGCTCGCGCTGCTGCTGCGCGGCGTCGCCGCGGACCGGGCCGTCTCGGTCGCCATGACGCAGGCGCAGTCCCTGGGCATCCTCGTGGCCACCGCCGACCCGCAGTCGGTGCGACTCGCCGTCGAGCAGCTCAACGTCGACCCTTCGCGGCCGGTCAGCGTGTACCAGCCGGACGGCACCGTCGTGGGGCCGTTCACCGACCGGACGCCGGCGGTGCGCCTCGCCGCCCGGTCCGGCAGCTTCTCCGTCGAGCACGCCGCGGGCCGCGAGGTCCTCGTCGCCGTGCAGGGCCTCGCACAGGGCACCGCGGTCATCCGGGTCTTCGTGCCGCTCCACGAACTGCGCAAGGGCGTGACCCGTGCGTGGCTGGTCCTCGCGCTGCTCGGCGCCGGCCTGCTCGCCCTCGGCGTCGCCGTCGCGGACCGCCTCGCCGTCATGGTCGTGCGCCCGATCCGTTCCCTGGTCTCGGTCTCCGACGCGCTCGCCGGCGGCGACCTCGACCGCCGGGCGCCGGCATCGTCGGGGCCGCCGGAGGTCCGCGCGGTCGCCACCGCCCTCAACCGTCTGGCCGCCCGCATCCGCCACCTCCTGCAGTCCGAACGCGAGCGCGTCGCGGACCTCTCGCACCGCATGCGGACCCCGATGACCGCCCTGCGCCTGGACGCCGAAGGCCTGCGCGACCCCGCCGACGCCGACCGCATCCTCGCCCACGTGGCCGCGCTGGACCGGGCCGTCACGACCGTCATCGAGGACGCCCGCCGCGAGCGTGACATGCCGTCCTGCGACGCGACCTCGGTCGTCGCCGAGCGGGTCCGCTTCTGGACCGTGCTCGCCGAGGACCAGGGCCGCCCCGTCGAGACGAGCCTGCCGACCGGCCCGCTGCCCGTCGCCGTCTCCGCCACCGAACTGGCAGCCTGCGTCGACGCCCTGCTGGGCAACGTCTTCGCCCACACGGAAGAGGGCGTGGCTCTCGCGGTCACCCTGGACTCCCGCCGCGTCCTCACCGTCCAGGACGCCGGCGCCGGCTTCGACCCGTCCGCGGGCGCCCGTGGCGTCAGCAACGCGGGATCCACCGGTCTCGGTCTGGACATCGCCCGCCATACCGCGGAAACCGCCGGCGGAACGTTCACTGTGGACCGATCACCGCTCGGCGGCGCACGGGTCACGGTGACGCTGAGCGCGTTAACCGAACCTTAGGGTTGCCACAGGCCCCCGCTATCGCCGCGCCCGGCACCGTGGTCAGTGCAAGCACAGCACAACCACGGAGGTGCACGACATGCGCAAAATCATCATCATCGCCGCGACCGTCACGACGGCCCTCGCCATCGGCGGCACGGCCCTGGCCGCGTCAGGCCCGTCGAACGACGGCCGTCCCGCCCGGGTCTCGGCGTCGCCGTCGACCGACGACGGCGCCTCGCCATCCCCGTCGGCTTCCAGCGACGACCCGACCGCCTCGCCGTCGGCCTCCATGGACGACCACGGCCACCACCCCTCCGCCTCAGCCTCCCCGTCCGCCGACGACCACGGCGGCAACCGCACCACCGGCTCGGGCAACTCGGGCTCCGGCAAGTCGGGCTCCGGCAAGTCGGGCAGCGGCTCGGGCAACAGCGGTAGCGGCTCCGGCAACCGCGGCGGCTCGGACGACGGCCCGGGTCACGACGTGGGCGACGACCACGGCAGTGGCGGCCACGGCTCCGACGACGGCGCCGGTCACGACGTGGGCGACGACCACGGCAGCGGCGGCCACGGCTCCGACGACGGCGCCGGTCACGACGCGGGCGACGACCACGGCGGCCGCCGCTGACCCACCCGGCCGCACCCCCCGTCGGCGCCGCTCACATCCAGCGGCGCCGACGCCGTGGGGCCACGGTGCGGTGACCGCCCCCCGGAGCCGACGTTCCGGACGGGCTCGCCCATGCATCGTGCGGCTCGCGGATCAGCCGGACGGACGCGGGCAAGTTGATTGCCGGGTGTCCATAGCCTTCGCCGGCTCGGATCTGGTCGACGGGCTCGTTCCCGGAGGCGGCTGCTGCCGATCAGTCTCACATCTCAGGACAGTGCAGGTTCTCTTGTACGCCGCGGATGACGATCTCTGCACGCGGATTGCAGCGGTGCGGTAGGGGAGTCGTCCCAAAGAACGAGACGGAGCGGCGGGCGAGGGTGCGTGAAGGGCGGCGCGGTGTTGGCTTCGTGGGGGATGGTTGCGATCATGGTCCGGTGACCCTGCTCGATGACGACACGCTCGCCGGCTCGGCAGTGGTGGCCAACTCCGCGATGAACCGCGGGCGCGGACTCGCCGGGGTCGACAGCTACGACCGCGAGCTGGGGTTCAACCCGGTCGACGCGCTCCTGCCGCTGGTGTCGGTCACCGGGACGGCGGACACCGTCGCGTGGCTCGACCTGTGCTGCGGCACGGGGCGGGCGCTGGTCGAGGCGGCCGAGCGGCTGGACGCCGCCGGCGTCGGGGACCGGGTCCTCGTCCACGGGGTGGACCTGGTGGACATGTTCGACCCGGCGCCGGACGTGCCGTGGCTGCGGCTGACCACCGCGTCGGTGGCCGACTGGAAGCCCGACCGGCGGTTCGACCTCATCACCAGCGTGCACGGCCTGCACTACGTGGGCGACAAGCTCGGCCTCCTGACCAGGGCGGCGGGCTGGCTGACCGGCGGTGGCCGGCTCGTCGCGGACATCGACCTGGACAGCGTGCGGCTCGAGGACGGCCGCCCCGCGGGGCGGCGGCTCGCCACACACCTGCGGGACGCGGGGTTCAACTACGACGGCCGCCGCCGCAGGATCGGCCGGGACGACCGTGGTGACGTCGCGCTGCCGTACGAGTACCTGGGCGCCGACGACAAGGCGGGCGCCAACTACACCGGCCAGCCGGCGGTCAACTCCTACTACCGTCGGGTGTCCTGACTGCCGACCTGCAAGTGGCTTGCGAGCACCGCCAGGTGGGTCTCCCGGGCGGCGGTGTGGCGCCGCAGACCCTCGGCGGTGAGCGTCACGAACACGCCCCGCCGGTCGGCCTCGCACAGCGCGCGCGACACCAGGCCGCTCTTCTCCAGCCGTGCGACCGCCCGTGACAGGGCGCTCTGGCTGAGGTACATGTCGGCGGCGAGGTCCTGCATGCGGCGCTTCTCACACTGCTGCGCGACGAGCCGGTCGAGGATCTCGAACTCGCTCATGCTCAGCCCGTGCGTCTCCGACAGGGCGCGCTCCAAGTGGCTTGCGACCTCGTTGTAGCTGGTCAGCAGCGAGCGCCAGTGCTCGATCAGCGCAGCCTGCGACTTCATGCCGCGCATCCTACTCCGGTACCACATCCAATGCACCCACATTAAATGCAGCCGCAATTAGTGCGTAGACATTGGATGCACACGCATCTAGTGTCCGTCCCGTGACTACGACCCTCACGGCCCCAGGCACGACCACCGCGCCGGAGCCCCACGCGACGATGACCCCGCGGCTCTGGGGGATCCTCGCGGTGCTCTGCGCCGTGCTGTTCCTCGACGCTCTCGACGTGTCGATGGTGGGCGTCGCGCTGCCGTCCATCGGCACCGAGCTCGACCTGTCGACCACCTCGCTGCAATGGATCGTCAACGGGTACGTCCTCGGGTACGGCGGCCTGCTCCTCCTCGGCGGGCGGACCGCCGACCTGCTCGGCCGGCGTCGCGTGTTCCTCGCCGCTCTCGGTGTCTTCGCGGCCGCGTCCCTCGTCGGTGGCCTCGTCGACGACGGCACGCTGCTCATCGCCACCCGCTTCGTGAAGGGCCTCGCCGCCGCGTTCACCGCGCCGACCGCCCTGTCGATCCTCACCACCACGTTCCGCGAGGGGCCGGCCCGCAACCGCGCGCTGTCGGTCTTCTCGGTCTTCGGCGCCAGCGGGTACAGCTCCGGGCTGATCCTCGGCGGGCTGCTGACCAGCTTCGGCTGGCGGTGGACGTTCCTCATCCCGGTGCCGCTCGCCATCGCCGCGCTGGTCGCGGGCCACGTCCTCATTCCCAGGGATGAGCCGGCCTCCGACGGCGGGCACGACCTTGCAGGCGCGGCCACCCTCGTCGGCGGCATGCTCCTGGCGGTCTACACCGTCGTCTCCGCCCCCGACCGCGGCTGGCTCGACCCGGTGACGGTCGCCTCCGCCGCCGTCGCCGTGGCGCTGCTGGCCGGGTTCGTGCTCATCGAGCGGCGCGTCGCGCACCCGCTCATCCGCCTCGGCATCCTGCGGGTCGGCTCGATCGTGCGCGCCAACGTGAGCATGGTGGCGCTCTTCGGGTCCTACCTGAGCTTCCAGTTCATGATGACGCTGTACCTGCAGAGCGTCCTGCACTGGTCGCCGCTGCGGATGGCGCTCGCACTGCTGCCCGCGGGCCTGCTGGTCGCGTTCGGCTCGCCCTTCGTCGGCCGGCTCATCGACCGCTACGGCACCGCGCGCCTCATCGTCGCCTCGATGCTGTCGATGAGCCTGGGCTACGCCTGGTTCCTGCTCACCGCCGGCGGCACACCGCACTACCTGGTCGCGATCCTGCCGGCGATGCTGCTGCTGGGCGGCGGTTTCGCGTTCGGCTTCAGCTCCATCATGGCCCAGGCGACCGACGGCATCGCCGACGAGGAGCAGGGGCTCGCCTCCGGACTGGTACAGAGTTCCGGCCAGGTCGGTGCGGCCCTCATCCTTGCGGCGGTCACCGCCCTCGTCGCGACCGGCGGCGACGCGGGCGCGGGCGACTTCACCCAGTTCCATCCCGGCGTCAACCTCGTCACCGGCGTCGCGCTCGCCGGCCTCGCCCTGAGCCTGGTGCCGGTGCTCACCGGGCGCCGCGGCCGGCACGCGTGATGCGACACTTCCCGCTGTGACGAAGGCATACGGCATCGGCCCGGTCGGCGGCGAGTTCATCCGGGCCGATGCCGGCTGGCCGCCGTCGCTCGCGGCGACGTGCGGTCATGTGGCGGGCTCGGCGGCGTACGAGCTCGACGGCGCGGCGCTCGCCGCGGTCATCGACGGTTCGGACCCTGACGACGTCGCCGCACTGCGCTGGCTGGAAGGCGACCGCGTGCTCGCCGTCCTCATCGACGACCTCGCCGCCGTGCCGGCTGCCCCGGCGGAGCAGGCGGCAGGGGAGGCGATGCCGGCTGACCTCGCGGACCAGGACGGGCGGGGCGACCAGGGCGGGCGGGGCGACCAGGACGGGCGAGGCGGCCAGGACGGGCGAGGCGGCCAGGACGGGCGAGGCGGCCAGGACGGGCGGGGCGGCCAGGACGGGCGGGGCGACCAGGGCGGGCGGGGCGGCGTAGACCCTGACGTGGCGCGGCTGGCCGCGCACCTGCTCGCGGGGCGGGTGGAGAACGCCGACGGCACGACGACCCTGTGGCGGCCTGTCGGTCCGGAGGAGCTGCGGCTCGTCGAGGCGGCGGACTGGCGGCGCTGGCCGGCGCGGCTGGCCGATCAGCCGATCTTCTACCCGGTCCTCAACGAGGAGTACGCCGCGCAGATCGCCAGGGAGTGGAACGTGCCGGCGTCCGGGGTCGGGCACGTGACGCGGTTCCGGGTCGAGACGGTGTTCGCCAGGCGGTACATCAGCCGGCGCGCGGGCGGCGGGACCATTCTCGAGCTGTGGATCCCCGCCGAGGACGTCGACGCCCTCAACGAGCACCTCGTCGGCGTGATCGAGGTCATCGGCACCTACACCGGCTGACGCTGCAAACCGCTTGCACGCGGATCGACGAAGGTGTGGTCTTGAGGCGTGGACGCCCAGCAGGTGCTAGCCCTGTTCGACGAGAAGATCCGCCAGGAGCCGGGGGCCGACACCGGCTCCGTCGTGGAGCGTGAGCCCGGCATCGTGCGGGTCGTCTCCTCCAGCGACGGCTGGCACGGCATCTCCTGGTGCGACCTCGACGGCCTCGACGCCGACGCGGTCATCGCCGCGCAGATCGAGCGGTTCGGCCGGCTCGGCCAGCCGTGGGAGTGGAAGCACTACTCCCACGACCGCCCCGCCGACCTGCCCGGACGGCTCCTCGCCGCGGGGTTCGAGCCCGGCCCCGTCGAGGGTCTGCTCTTCGCCGAGGTCGACGGCCTTCCCCTCGAGGTGACGCTGCCCGCCGGCACGCGGCTGGAGCCCGTCACCGACGCCGCCGGGGTCGACCTGGTCGTCGCGGTCCATGACGAGGTGTTCGGCGGTGACCACTCGAGCATCGGCAAGGACCTCACCGCACGCCTCGCTGACCGTCCCGGCTCGATCGCCGCCGCCGTGGTCATGGCCGGTGACCGGCCCATCTGCGCAGGTCGGGTCGAGTTTCACGCCGGCACCGGCTTCGCCAGCCTGTGGGGCGGCGGCACCGTCGCCGACTGGCGCGGGCGTGGCGTCTTCCGGGCGCTCGTCGCCCACCGCGCCGCCCTCGCCGCCGCGGCCGGCTACCGGTACCTGCAGGTGGACGCGTCCGCCGACAGCCGCCCGATCCTCCGCCGGCTCGGCTTCCAGCAACTCGCCACCACCACGCCGTTCGTCCGTAACCCCTGAGAACGAGCCCTTGAGAACGAGCCCCTGAGAACGACTCGGGACGACATCGGATAGATCAGCGGCGATTGACCCGTCAGGCTCGACGCATGGAACCTGCCGCCGCTCGCCGGCCCGCGCGGATCGTGTTCGGTGTGCCGGGGGTGCTGTTCGCGCCGGCGGCCCGCTCGTTCGGCCGCAGGCACCTGGTGCGCCCTGGCTGGATCGCCTTCGGCCTGCTGGCCGGCGCCGCGCTGTTCGGCCGGGGCTCCACCATCGGATGACCCGCCCACCGAGATGATGCACATCGATGTCGAAGGGTGGGGCGGCGGGGACGAGCGAAGAGGCCGCGGCCAAGGGACCGGACCGCCTGGACGTGACGCGAAGCGTCGAGACGTGGGTCAGGCCGCTGGTCGTACAGCGGCGACAATCGCAAGCAGATCGGCCTGCGTGATCGGGGACGGAGGGCTGCCCTGGCGGGCCTCGTGCATGGCCTTGTCGAGCTGGGCGCGGCGCAGGACCTCCTTGAAGTCCGCGCCGGTCAGGCCGGTCGACGCGGCGGCCAGGGCCGGCACGTCCAGGTCGTCGGCGAAGAGGCGGAAGCCGCCGACCTCGTGCCGGGCGATGAGGCGGCGCAGCAGCTTCGCGAGGATGTCCTCGCGGGCGGCGGGGCCGGGTGGGGGCACGGCGAGCTTCAGGTCGAAGCGGCCCGAGCGGACCAGGGAGGCGTCGACGCGGTCGGGGAAGTTGGTGGTGGCCACGACGATGACGTTGGGGTTGTGCTCGATGAGGGTGTTCATCTCCTGCTTGAAGATGCCGGCCACCGCGTTGATCATCTGGCCGGCGGCGTCGAAGGCGGCGCCGGTGTAGCTGATGATCGAGTCGAACTCGTCGAAGAGCAGGACGGTCGGGTGGTCCAGGCGGCGGGCGTCGGCGAAGATCCGCTGGATGTTCTTCTCGGAGTTGCCGACCCACTTGTCGAGGATCTCCGGGGTGCGGATCTCGCGCAGCTCGCCGTCGATCTCGTTGGCCAGGGCGCGGGCGAGCATCGTCTTGCCGGTGCCGGGCGGGCCGTAGAGCAGGATGCCCTGCGGCCTGGTCGCGCCCCAGCGGGCCATGACCTCGGGGTGGCGGAAGGACACGGCCACGTCGCGGAACTGCGCCACGACCTCGTCGAGCCCGCCGACGTCGTCGAGGCGCACCGCTTCGGAGTCGGTCAGCGCGGCCTGCAGCGCGGGGCTCACGGTCACCGGACCGGTGGCGCCGGTCAGCTCCATCACGGCGAACACCAGCGACGCCAGGTCGGCCGAGCGCAGCACCAGGTCGGGGCCCTCCTCGACGACGGTGACGGTCGGGTCGGGCACCGTCGTGGGGCGCTCCCTGGCGGTGCGGGCCAGGCCGACCGCGATGACCGCCCCGAGCACCGCGCCGGGCAGGCCGAGCAGCCGGAAGAGAGCCCCGCCCGCGGCGCCGCCGACGAACGCGCGGGCGATGCCGGCCAGGTCCACCGATCCGCGGGACCAGCGGGCCGTGTACCCGTCGGGGCCGGCGGTCAGGGCGACGCCGCGGTCCGGCAGGTCGTGCCCGATCGGGCCGTCGGTGATCAGGTGCGCGTCGATGATGCGCAGCGACCGGCCCGACACCTCGACGAGCTCGATCTCCGGCCGCAACTGCATCCTTCGAGTCTGCCACGCAGCCGGACAAGCGGCACTGCGACGGAGAAGGCGTGGCCCGGACGGACAAAAAGGGGATACTGGACAGGCCTAGACATGAAACATCTCCGGAGTATGGTGCCGGGGATAGGGAGAGGGGGGCCATGCTCGCCCACTTCAACGATCTGCCGCCCGCCGCGGCGCAGGAGACCCTGCTGGCCTGCTGCGCGTCCCCCGGCTGGGCCGCAAGGGTGGCCGGCCACCGCCCGTATCCGACCTCCGCCGACCTGGTTGTCACCGGCGTCGCCGAGTTCGACGAGCTGAGCTGGCAGGAGGTCGCGGACGTCCTCGCCACCCACCCGCGCATCGGCGAGCGCCCCAAGGACGACAGCGAGGAAGCCGCCTGGTCACGCCGCGAGCAGTCCGGGGTCCAGGGATCCGCCGCCGAGCTCGCCGAGGCCAACCGGGCCTACGAGGAGCGCTTCGGTCACCTGTTCCTGATCTTCGCCAGCGGCAAGAGTGCTCCGGAGATCCTCGCCGAGGCCCGCGGCCGGCTCGGCAACGACGAGGAGACCGAACGCCAGGTCGTCCGAGGCGAGCTGCGCAAGATTGTGGAGCTGCGCCTGGAACGGCTCGTGGCATGAGCTTCTCGACCCACGTGCTGGACACCTCCAGAGGGCTTCCGGTGGCCGGTGTACCGGTACGCCTCGAAACTCCTTCGGGCGCGCACGACGGAGTGACCGACACGGACGGCCGGTGGCGGCTGGACGCACCGCTCGAAGCGGGCCGGCACCGGCTCGTCCTGCGGACGGAGTTCGCCTCCGGCTTCTTCCCCGAGGTCACGATCGTCTTCACCGTCGCCGACGAGCGGCACCACCACGTGCCGCTGCTGCTGAGCCCATACGGGTACTCGACCTACCGGGGGAGCTGATCCGTGCCGACCTTCGCCCTCGGACCCAACCAGTACGGCAAGGCGGAGACCCGCATCGTCCGCGTCACCCGCGGGCCCGGCGGCGACCAGCTCATGGACCTCAACGTCAGCGTCTCCCTGCGCGGCGACCTCGCCGCCAGCCACCTGACCGGCGACAACAGCGCCGTGCTGCCGACCGACACGCAGAAGAACACCGTCTACGCGTTCGCCCGCCAGCACGGCATCGACGACATCGAATCATTCGCGACGCGGCTCGCCCGGCACTTCGTCGACACGCAGCCGAGCATCCACGGCGCCCGGGTCCACGTCGAGCAGTACCCGTGGCGGCCCGTCGACGGCCGGCACACGTTCCGCCGCGACGGCGGCGAGGTGCGCACCGCCACCGTTCACCACAGCGCGGAGCACACCCAGATCGTCTCCGGCGTCCGCGACCTGGTGCTGCTCAAGACGACCGACTCCGAGTTCCACGGCTTCGTCAAGGACGCCTGGACCACCCTGCCCGAGACCCGCGACCGGATCCTCGCCACCAGCGTGAACGCCACCTGGCGGCACACCGGCTCGGCGGACGACGGCGCGGCCCGGGCCGCCCTGGTCGAGGCGTTCGCCGCCACCCACAGCCTGGCGCTGCAGCAGACGCTGTTCGCGATGGGTTCGTCGGTACTGGCGGCGTGCCCGGACGTCGTGGAGGTGAAGCTGTCGCTGCCCAACCGGCACCACTTCCTGGTCGACCTGTCCCCGTTCGGGCTCGACAACCCCGACGAGGTGTACTACGCCGCCGACCGGCCGTACGGGCTGATCGAAGGGATCGTCAAGCGCGACGACGATGTCGCCGAGGAGGTCACGTGGAGTTTCTGAGACCGTCCACCTGGGACGAGGCCCTGGCCGCGAAGGCCGAACACCCCGGCGCGGTGCCGATCGCCGGCGGCACCGACGTCATGGTCGAGCTCAACTTCGACCGCCGCCGGCCGCCCGCGCTGCTCGACCTGACCCGGGTCGCGGCGCTCACCGACTGGACCACCGACGGCGACCGGCTGCGGATCGGCGCCGGCGTCACGTACCGGCGCATCATCGACGAGCTCGGCCCGCGCCTGCCAGGACTGGCCATGGCGGCCAGGACGGTCGGCTCACCCCAGATCCGCAACCGCGGCACCGTCGGCGGCAACCTCGGCTCCGCCTCACCCGCCGGCGACGCGCACCCGCCGCTGCTCGCGACCGGCGCCGAGGTCGAGGTCGCCTCCGTCCGCGGCGCCCGCACCGTCGCCGCCGCCGACTTCTTCCACGGCCCCAAACGCAGCGCCCTGGCCCCCGACGAGCTGATCGCCGCGTTCCTCGTGCCGGCCGCGAAGGGCCCGCAGCAGTTCGCGAAGGTCGGCACCCGCAACGCGATGGTCATCGCGGTCTGCTCGTTCGCCCTCGCGCTCGACCCGTCCCGTCGCAGCGTCGGCACGGGCATCGGCTCCGCCGGGCCGACCCCGCTGCGCGCCACGGACGCCGAGTCCCTGTCCGCCGAACTGCCCTGGGAGGACCGCGCGCCGCTGCCGGAGTCGCTCGCACAGCGGTTCGGTGAGCTCGTCGGCGCCGCCGCCCGGCCGATCGACGACGTGCGCGGCAGCGCGGCGTACCGGCGGCACGCGCTGGCCGTCCTCGGCCGCCGCACCCTGCGCTGGGCCTGGGAGGAGCACCGATGCGCGTGAACCTGACCGTCAACGGCGAGGACCGCCAGGCCGACGACGTCTGGCCGGGGGAGAGCCTGCTGTACGTGCTGCGCGAACGCCTCGGCCTGCCGGGCGCGAAGAACGCCTGCGAGCAGGGCGAATGCGGCTCATGCACCGTCTACCTCGACGGGACCCCGGTCTGCGCCTGCCTCGTCGCCGCCGGCCAGGCCGAGCACCGCGACGTACGCACCGTCGAAGGGCTGCCGGACGCGGACGGTCTCGACCCGGTCCAGCGGGCGTTCCTCACCGCCGGCGCGGTCCAGTGTGGATTCTGTACCCCCGGCCTCGTCGTCGCCGTCCACGACCTGCTCGCCCGCAACCCGGCACCCAGCGACCCCGACATCCGCGAGGCGCTCGCCGGGAACCTGTGCCGCTGCACCGGCTACGAGAACATCGTCGCCGCGGTGAAGCTGGCGGCCGGCGCATGATCGTGATCGAACACTGCGCGGTGTCCACGGTGGACGCCGCCGGCACCGAGTACGCCGACGGCCACATCGCCGTCGAGGGCGACCGGATCGTCGCCGTGGGGCCCGGCCCGTACGAGGGCGCGCCGGACGCGACCCGGTTCGACGGCACCGGCTGCCTCGCCACGCCCGGGCTCGTCAACACCCACCACCACCTGTACCAGTCGGCGACCCGCGGCTACGCCCAGCAGGAGATCCTGTTCGGCTGGCTCAAGGAGCTGTACCCGGTGTGGGCCCGCATCGACGCCGGGACCGTGCACGCCGCCGCCACCGCCGGCCTCACCCAGCTGGCCCTGTCCGGCTGCACCACCAGCACCGACCACCACTACGTGTTCCCCCGCGACGGCGGTGACGTCCTCGCCGCGGAGATCGAGGCGGCCGCGGCCGTCGGCCTGCGCTTCCACCCGTGCCGCGGGTCGATGGACCTGTCCGTCAAGGACGGCGGCCTGCCACCGGACAGCGTCGTGGAGGACACCGACGCGGCCCTCGCCGCGACCAAGGACGCGATCGACCGCTTCCACGACCCGTCGCCCGGCGCGATGGTGCGGATCGCGGTCGCGCCCTGCAGCCCGTTCTCCGTCTCGCCGCGGCTCATGCGCGAGGCCGCGGACCTGGCCCGCTCCGAAGGGGTCCGGCTGCACACGCACCTCGCCGAGACCGTGGAGGAGGAGGCGTACTGCCGGGAGGTCCACGGCTGCACGCCCGCCGACTACGCCGAGTCGCTCGGCTGGCTCGGCGACGACGTGTGGCTGGCCCACGCCGTGCACCTCGATCCCGGCGCGATCGCGAAGCTCGGCGCCACCGGCACCGGTGTCGCGCACTGCCCGAGCTCCAACGGGCGGCTCGGCGCCGGCATCGCCCCCGTCCGCGACCTGCTCGACGCGCGGGTGCCGGTCGGTCTCGGCGTCGACGGCGCCGCGTCGCAGGAGGCCGGGCAGCTCGGCCCGGAGCTGCGCCAGGCCCTGTACCTGGCCCGCCTGCGGGGCGGGCCGGCCGCGCTCACCGCCCGGGAGTCCCTGGCGCTGGGCACGATCGGCGGCGCCCGCTGCCTCGGCCGCGCCGACGAGCTCGGCTCCCTGGAGGCCGGCAAGCTCGCCGACGTCGCCCTGTGGCGCCTCGACGGCCTCGGCCACGCCGGCATCGACGACCCGGTCGCCGCGCTCGTGCTCGGCCCGCCGGCGCCGCTGCGCCTGCTGCTCGTCGGCGGTCGCGCCGTCGTCCAGGACGGCGCGATGTCCACGGTGGACGAGCCGGCGGTCGCGGCCGCGCTGGCCCGGGCGGCCCGCAGCCTCCGGGAGGCACGATGACCACACCTTCCGCGGCTGGCCCACTGCGGGGGGCCGGCCTGCGACCGCGCACCGGCCGTCCGTTCGCGGGCGCTCGGATGCTCCGGGAGGCGCGATGACGACCTCGGCGCTGGGCACGCAGCAGGGCATCGGCACCTCGCCGCAGCGGCCCGACGGCACCCTGAAGGTGACCGGCGAGTTCGCGTTCTCCTCCGACCTGTGGGCCGACCGCATGCTGTGGGGTGCCACGCTCCGCAGCCCCCACCCACGCGCCAGGATCGTCCGCGTCGACATCACGGGCGCCGTCGCCACCACCGGCGTCCACGCGGTCCTCACCGCCGCCGACGTGCCGGGCGCCAAGCGGTACGGCCTCGAACACCGCGACCAGCCCGTCCTCGCCATCGACCAGGTCCGTTACGCGGGCGAGCCGGTCGCGATCGTCGCCGCCGACCATCCCGAGACCGCCCGCCGCGCGTGCGCCGCGATCGTCGTGGAGTACGAGCCGCTCCCGCCGATCGTCGACGCGGTGCTCGCGATGCGGGACGACTCGGAGACGGTGCACGACCGCGGCAACCTGCTGCGGCACGTGCCGATCCGCAAGGGCTCGCAGGACGCCACCGCGCCGGTCGTCGTCACCGGCGAGTACGAGGTCGGCATGCAGGACCAGGCGTTCCTCGGCCCCGAGTCGGGTCTCGCGATCCCCGCCGAGGACGGCGGCGTCGACCTCTTCATCGCCACCCAGTGGCTGCACGGCGACCTCGACCAGGTCGCCGACTGCCTGGGCCTACCGGCGGGGAAGGTCAGGCTCAGCCTCGCCGGCGTCGGCGGCGCGTTCGGCGGGCGTGAGGACGTCAGCATGCAGGTCCACGCGTGCATGCTCGCGCTGCACACCGGCCGCCCCGTGAAGATGGTCTACTCGCGCGAGGAGTCCTTCCACGGTCACGTCCACCGGCATCCGGCGCGCATGTGGTACGAGCACGGCGCCGACACCGACGGCAGGCTCGTCTACGTGAAGGCGCGCATCGTGCTCGACGGCGGCGCGTACGCCTCCACGTCCAGCGCCGTCGTCGCGAACGCGACCACGTTGGGCATCGGACCGTACACAGTGGACAACGTGCTCGTCGACGGCTACGCCGTCTACACGAACAACCCGCCGTGCGGCGCCATGCGCGGGTTCGGCGCCGTGCAGGCGTGCTTCGCCTACGAGTCCCAGATGGACAAGCTCGCCGCCGCGCTCGGCATGGACCCCGTCGACGTCAGGGCCCGCAACGCCATCGCGCCCGGCGACACCATGCCGACCGGCCAGGTGGTGCGTGGCCCAGCGCCCGTCGCCGACCTCCTCGACCGGGTCCGTGCCGCGCCGCCGCCCCCGGCCCGCGGCGGCGACCTGCGGGAGCTGCCCGGCGGCGTCGCCAACACCACCCACGGCGAGGGCGTGCGCCGCGGCGTCGGGTTCGGCGTCGGCATCAAGAACGTCGGCTTCTCCGAAGGCTTCGACGACTACTCCACCGCCCGCGTCCGGCTCGAGGTCGTCGGCGGGGAGCCGGCCGCCGTCGTGCACACCGCCGCCGCCGAGGTCGGCCAGGGGCTCGTCACCGTCCAGGCCCAGATCGTGCGCACCGAGCTCGGCATCGACCAGGTCACCGTCGCCACCGCCGACACCACCATCGGCAGCGCCGGCTCCAGCTCGGCGTCGCGGCAGACCTACGTCACCGGCGGCGCCGTCAAGGCCGCCTGCGACGCCGTCCGCCGGGAGCTCGGCCGCCGCATCGGCAGGGACGACTTCGTGCTGCAGGGCGGCAAGCTCGTCACCGCGTCCGGGTCACCGATCGCGGACCTCACCGACGTGCTCGGCGACCTGCCCGTCGAGGAGACGGTCGAGTGGCGGCACCGGCCGACCGTCCCCCTCGACCCGGTGACCGGACAGGGCGACGCGCACGTGCAGTACGCGTTCGCCGCGCACCGCGCGACCGTCGACGTCGACGTCGAGCTCGGCCTCGTGCGGGTCGTCGAGATCGTCACCGCGCAGGACGTCGGCCGGGCCCTGCACCCGCAGTCGGTGCGCGGCCAGATCGCCGGCGGCACCGCGCAGGGCCTCGGCCTCGCCGTGATGGAGGAGATCCAGGTCGCCGGCGGACTCATCCGCAACCCGTCGTTCACCGACTACCTGATCCCCACCATCCTCGACGTCCCGCCGATGCGCATCGACGTGCTCGAGCTCGGCGACCCCGACGCCCCCTACGGCCTGCGCGGCGTCGGCGAGCCGCCGACGATCTCGTCCACCCCGGCGATCGTCGCCGCGATCCGCGCCGCGACCGGCCTCGCGCTCAACCGGGTCCCCGTCCGTCCCGAACATCTCACGGGGACCTGAGCATGGGACTCACCGACCTCGATCTCGAGGAGCTGCGCGCGAGCGCCGAGCACGCCGGCGACGCCCCGCCGCCCGCGCCGGTCGCCCGCCGCCCCGTGCACACCTGCTACGTGCCCGCCGACCGGTTCGGCGCCAGCACGGCCCGCGACTGGGGAGCGCTCGCGCTGGCCGCCCTGGAGGAGCACGGGCCGCCGGACTTCTCAGAGTCCATTGTGGACATGGTACGGACGAAGCTCGCCCACGAGCCGGTCGAAGACCTGCGCGTCGACTTCGAGGACGGCTACGGCGTGCGCCCCGGCGACGAGGAGGACGCCCACGCCCTGGCCGCGGGCGCGGCCCTGCGCTCCTGCCCGGTGCCGTTCAGCGGGCTGCGGGTCAAGAGCCTCGAGCCGGCGACCGTGCTGCGCGCCGCCCGCACCCTGGACCTGTTCCTGTCCGCGCTCGGCCCGCCGCCGCCGGAGTTCGTCGTCACCGTCCCGAAACCCACGTCGGTCGCGAACGTCGACACCGCGGTCCTGCTGTGCCGCCAGCTGGAGCACGCGCACGGGCTGGGGGAGGGGCGGCTGCGCTTCGAGCTGCAGGTCGAGACCCCGCAGGCGGTCCTCGGCCCGGACGGCACGTCGCCGCTGCCGCGGATGATCCTCGCCGCGCACGGGCGGCTCACCGGGCTGCACTACGGCACGTACGACTACAGCACCGCCCTCGGTGTGGCGCCCGCGCAGCAGGCCCTCGACCACCCGGTCGCCGACCACGCGAAGGCGGTCATGCAGGTGGCGGCGGCCGCGGCCGGCGTGCACGTCGCCGACGGCTCCACCAACATCCTCCCCGTCGGCGACACCGCCGCCGTGCACGCCGCCTGGCGGGTGCACGCCCGTCTGGTGCGCCGCAGCCTCGAACGCGGCATCCACCAGGGCTGGGACCTGCACCCGGCGCAGCTGCCGACCCGCTACGCGGCCACCTTCGGCTTCTACCTCGACGGCCTGCCCGAGGCCCGCCGGCGCCTCGACGCCTACCTGTCCCGCCGGGACAGCGGCATCCTCGACGAGCCCGCCACGGCCCGGGCCATCGCCCGCTTCATGCTCCGCGGTGTCCACTGCGGAGCCCTGTCGGCACCGTCCGTGGGGCGGACCATCGAGGAGTTGACGGCCCTGTGACCTTCACGCTGCGCTCGCGGCAGGTGTACCTCCCGGACGGCCCCCGCCCGGCGACCGTCACCGTCCAGGAAGGACGGATCGCCGCCATCGGCACCGTGGACGCCGCGTGCGACGAGGACCTCGGCGACCTCGTCCTCCTGCCGGGCCTCGTCGACACCCACGTGCACGTCAACGAGCCCGGCCGCACCGAATGGGAAGGGTTCGCCACCGCCACCCGGGCCGCGGCCGCCGGCGGCGTCACGACCATCATCGACATGCCTCTCAACTCGCTGCCCCCGACGACGACCGTCGCCGCGCTGCGCGAGAAGCAGGCCGCCGCGACCGGCAAGTGCTGGGTCGACGTCGGCTTCTGGGGCGGCGCGATCCCCGGCAACGCCGGCGAGCTGCCCGCGCTGCACGACGCCGGGGTCTTCGGCTTCAAGAGCTTCCTCGCCGACTCGGGCGTCCCCGAGTTCCCGCCCCTGGACCGCGACGGCCTCGCCGCCGCGTTCGCGAGCGTCGACGCGCTCTTCGTCGTGCACGCGGAGGACCCCGGGCACCTGCGCGACACCCTCGCGTCCCGCGCCTACACCGACTTCCTCGCCTCCCGCCCACCGGCGGCCGAGGTCGCCGCCGTCGGCACGGCCCTGTCCGCCGCGGCGGCCGCCGGCGTGCGGGTGCACGTCCTGCACCTGTCGGCCGCCGACGCACTGCCGCTGCTGCGCGAGGCCGCGGCCGGCGGGGTCCGTGTCACCGCCGAGACCTGCCCGCACTACCTCACCCTCGCCGCGCACGCCGTCCCCGACGGTGCCACCGAGTTCAAGTGCTGCCCACCGATCCGCGACTCGGTGAACCAGGACGGACTGTGGGCGGGCCTCGCGGACGGGACCATCGCGGTCGTCGTGTCCGACCACTCACCCAGTACACCGGACCTCAAACGCAAGGAGAGCGGTGACTTCGCGGCCGCCTGGGGCGGGATCGCGTCGCTGCAGGTCGGCCTCAGCGTCGTCTGGACCGAGGCGCAGGACCGCGGCTTCACGCTCGCCGACGTGGTGCGCTGGATGGCACTGGGCCCGGCCGACCTCGTGGGCCTGACCCGCAAGGGGCGCATCGCGGTGGGCGCCGACGCGGACCTGGTCGCCTTCGCCCCCGACGAGCCGTTCGTCGTCGACGCGACCGCCCTGCACCACCGGCACCCCGTGACGCCCTACGCCGGCGCCGCGCTGCACGGGGTCGTCCACAGGACCTGGCTGCGCGGCGTGCCGGTCGGCGACGCTCCACACGGGACGATCCTTCGGCGGGAGTCATGACAGCTGCTTCTCCATCGTCGCCTTCTCCGTCCTCACCTTCTCCTTCCTCGGTATCGCCTTCCTCGGCGTCGTCCTTTCTGGAGCTGCCGGATCTGGCGTCGAGGCTCCTCGGCGGCGGCGTGGTCGACGCCAACGACGAGTTCTTCGCCGCCCGCGACAACCTCGTCAACCCGGAGCCGTCCACGTTCGAGACGTGGACGTTCGGCCCCAAAGGGAAGGTCTACGACGGCTGGGAGACCCGCCGGCGCCGCACCCTGGGTCCGGACCTGCACGACTGGGCCGTGGTGCGCCTCGGTGCCCCCGGCGCGGTGCACGGCGTCGTCGTCGACACCGCCCACTTCACCGGCAACTACCCGCCGCACGTCTCGGTCGAGGGCTGCGACGTCCCCGGGCATCCCGCGCCGGCCGCGCTGACCGGCTGGTTCCCCCTCGTCGGGCGATCCGCCGTGCGGGGCGACACGCGCAACCTCTTCGAGGTCACCGACCACCGCCGGGTCACCCACGTGCGGCTCAACATCTTCCCCGACGGCGGCGTCGCCCGGCTCCGCGTGCACGGCGTCGTCGACCCCGACCCGGCGCTGCTGCACGGCATGACCGTCGACCTCGCGGCACTCGAGCTCGGCGGCCTCGTCGTCGACTGCAGCAACCGCTTCTACGGCTCCGCCAACAACCTCATCCTGCCGGGCCACGCGCGCGTCATGGGGGACGGCTGGGAGACGGCCCGCCGCCGCGACGACGGCAACGACTGGGTCCTCATCCGCCTGGCCGCCTGCGGCACCATCCGACTGGCCGAGCTCGACACCACCCACTTCAAGGGCAACGCCCCCGCCGCCGCGACGCTCCGCGGCACCCTGGACCCCTCGTCGGACTCGGCCTGGTTCGACCTGCTGCCCCGCGTCGACCTGCAACCCGACACCAGGCACCGGTTCCGCCTCGACAGCACCACCCCCGCCACCCACGTCCGCCTCGACGTCTTCCCCGACGGCGGCATGGCCCGCCTCCGCCTCTTCGGCGAGACCCTCTGACGCCGATGGTTGCATCTGGTACCCACGGGTAAGGTTCACCTGATTTCCGGGCAGCGCTTGACTTCCGGGCAGCGCTTGACTTCCGGGCAGGGCCTGGCTTCCGGGCAGCGGACGCGACAGGGGGACGGGTGACGGCTACCGCGATCGACTCCGGGCTGTTCCGCAGCGTCCTGCGCCGCCACGCGGCCGCGGTCGTCGTCGTCACCGCGCCGGGCTCCCCGCCGACGGGCTTCACGGCCACGTCCTTCACGTCGGTCTCGCTGGACCCGCCGCTGGTCTCCTTCTGCGTCGCCAAGGCCGCCTCGGCGTGGCCGACGGTCCGCGGCGCCGGCCTGGTCGGCGTGCACGTCCTCACCGCCGGGCAGGAGCCTGTGGCCCGCACGTTCGCCGCCGGGGGCATCGACCGCTACGCGACGTACACCACGGCCGGCGGCACCTGGACCTCAGGCCCCGACGGCGTCCCCCTTCTGGACGGCGTGCTGGCCGTCCTCATCTGCGAGGTCGTCAACCACTTCGAGGCCGGCGACCACGTGATCGTCGTGGCCTCCCCGGTCCACGCCGCCCACCACGCCGACGCCACCGCAACCCCCCTCGTCTACCACGACGGCACCTACACAGCCCTCGACCGCTGACACCTCCGCCTCGCGCAGCCTCGCCCCGTCTCGCCCCGTCTCGCCTCGCCCCGTCTCGCCCCGTCTCGTCTCGTCCCGTCTCGTCTCGCCTCGCCCCGTCTCGCCCCGTCTCGCCCCGTCCCGTCTGGTCTCGCCCCGCCCCGCTTCACGCCTGCCGCTGTCCTGCTCAGGCTGCCGTGCTGCTCCGGTTGCTGTGTCCACCCTCGGCCTCATGGTCGGCCTTCTGGCTCCTCGCCGCCTGCCCCGACCCCGTGACCCCGTCGTTTGGCCTCGGTCGTTCGGCCTCCGTCCTCTGGCCTGCATCCTTTGGCCTCGTCGTTTGGCCTCCGTCGTTCGGCTCCCGCCCCTTGCCCCCGCCGCTTGACCTCGGCCGCTTGACCTCGGTCGGTTGACCTCGGCGGGTTGACCTCGGCCGGTTGAGCTCGGCGGGTTGACCTCGGCCGGTTGAGCTTCGCTGTTGGGCCTCCGGCGTCGCCCGGGGCGTTGACTCAGGCCTCGTGGCCCTGACCGCTGGTCACGGGGCGGGCCAGACCTCGGTGGCGACGCGGCGGAAGTTGCCGCCCAGGATCGCGGTCACGGCATCTGCCGGGTAGCCCCTCGCCTCCAGGGCCGCCTCGACCTGGAGCAGGCCCTCCGGCGGCATGAGCTCGATCGGGCCCCACCGCGTGTAGCTCTCCGGGAACAGGTCCGGGTTGGTCGTCAGCTCCTGGACGAGGTCCTCGTGATCGAACGCGAAGTCACTTGCGACGCCGACGTGCTCGGGTCCTACCAGCTCCACGGCGTAGTCGATGTGCCGGACGAGCGCTTCGACGGAGGCGTCGTTCGGGCCGAGGAAGATCCCGACGCCGGTGATGCCGATGACCCCGCCGGTCGCGGCGCAGGCCCTGGCCTGCTCGTCGGTCACGTTGCGGGGGTGGTCCCACACGGCGCGCATGGACGAGTGGCTGTACACCATCGGCCGCTGCGTCACCTCCGCCAGGTCGAGGCCGGTCCGGATGCTGCAGTGCGAACCGTCCACGACCATGCCGACGGCGTTCATCTCCCGGACGAGGTCGCGGCCGTACGCGGTCAGCCCTTCGTCCACCTCGTCGAGACAGCCCGACCCGGCCGCGTTGCGCAGGTTGTACGTCGGCAGCATGGTCCGCACGCCCAGCTCGAAGAACTCCCGGACGCGCCCGAGGTCCCCTTCGAGCGGCCCCGAGTCCTCCAGGTCGAACGCGACCGCGATCCCACCGTCCCGGTGCACCCGGTCGATGTCGGCGACCGACTCGCCGAGCACCATGTCCTCCTCGAGTGCCACCCCGGCCCGGAACGCTGCAAGGAACGTGCGGACCTCGTCGGCACTGTGCGGTGCGTACCCGACGTTGACCGACGCGAACGTCCCGCCCGGCGTCCGATAGCGCTGCAGGTCACTGACCCGCGCCCGCACCGACAGCGGCAGGCAGGTGTGCTGTTCCCACAGCAGCCGATCAACCGTCATGCGGGCACGCTACCTGCGCGGCTGGTCGTCGGCGAGGGGGCATCGTTACGCTCGCCGGGTGAAGCGTGCCCTGGTGGTCGGAAACAGTGACGGCATCGGACTTGCGCTGACGCAGCGCCTCGTCGCCGAGGGATGGAGCGTCACCGGCGTGTCACGCAGCCCGCGGGACGGTGTCGTGCAGCACGTCGTGGACGTCACCTCGGACGAGTTCCCCGAGGTGCTTGCCGGGATCGGCCCGGTGGACCTGTGCGTGTACGCGGCCGGCATCGGCGAGATGTTCGACCCCGCCGACCTCGCGGGGCAGACGAGGGCGCTCCAGGTGAACCTGATCGGGGCGGCCCGGACCGTCGAGGCGGTCGTGCCGGACATGCTCGCGGCCGGGCGCGGTCATGTGATCGGGCTGTCGAGCCTCGCTGACGTGCTCATCTCCGCCGACGCGCCGGGCTACGCCGCCTCGAAGGCCGGTCTGACCTCCTACCTGCTCGGGCTGTCGGCGGCGCTGCGCCCACGTGGCGTGGCGGTCACCGCGGTCAGGTTCGGGTTCGTCGACACGAAGATGGCCAAGGGCGCCGCCAAGCCGATGCTGGTCAGTGTCGACCGTGCGGTGGACGTGCTCATGCAAGCCGTTCGCACCCGCCGGCCCGTGGTGTCCTACCCGAGGAGGATGTCCGTCGCCGCCCGGGCACTGCGGATTGTCACGCGGAGCACCCTCAAGCGATGAGCGTGCCGTGCGGCGGCGCGGGAGCGGACGGGCGGTGGGTGGTCGCTGGACCTGGGGCAGAACGGTGCATGGCGGCGCAGCGCGGGCGCGGACGGGCGAGGCGTGGACGGCGGGGTGTGAACGGGAGAGGCGTCGACGGCGGGGTGTGGACGGGCGAGGCCTGGACGGGCGAGGCCTGGACGGGAGGGGCGTGGTCGGGGCGTCGGCGGGCGTGCGGGGCGCCGTCAGGAGGTGCGGGTTCGGGTCGTTGAGCGCCGCCTCGTGGTAGGCACGGACGGTGCGCGATCGGGGCGCCGGGCGGGTGTGTGTGGGGTGTCGTCGGGAGGTGCGGGCTCGGGTCGTTGAGCGACGCCTCGTGGTGGATGGCGTCTTCGCGGCGGCGGCGCAGGACGTACACCTGCCGCAGGACGAACTGGTGCCACGCGGGGCTTCACGGCGCCAGGCCGGACGCGGCCCGGCCGGGCCCGTGCGGACCCGGCCGGCGGTGGTCGTGCCAGGGCTTCGCCGGTGGCGGTCATGCCAGGGCTTCGACCAGCTCCTTGCAGAAGGCCGGCAGGTCATCGGGGTTGCGGCTGCTGATCAGCGGGCCGTCCACGACGACCTCCTCGTCGACCCACGTGGCGCCGGCGTTGCGGAAGTCGGTCTGCAACGAGGGCCACGACGTCACGCGGCGGCCGCTGACGCCGCCGGCCTCGATGAGGACCCAGCCACCGTGGCAGATCACGGCGATGGGCTTGCCCGCGGCGACGAACTCCTTCACGAGATCGACGGCGGGCCGCTGCCAGCGCAACAGATCACCGTTGGCGACGCCGCCGGGTAGGACGAGGGCGGCGTAGTCGTCGGCGCGGGCGTCGGCCGCGGTCACGTCGACGTCGAACGCGTCTGCCTTGTCCAGGTGGTGGTATGCCTGCACCCGGCCAGCCTCGGGCGAGATCAGGCGGGGCGTGTGACCAGCGTGTTCGACGGCCTTCCACGGCTCCGTGAGCTCGGCCTGCTCAATGCCCTCCTTGGCAACCAGAAACGCGACGTTCATCGTCGATGTCCTCCTTCTGTGTCACTTCACCCCGTTTCCTACCCGCTACGCGACCACCCAAGCGTGTGACGGCTCACCCGCGGCACCGGAGGCGCGGCTATCCTCGAACCCAGACGTCGAGAAGGGTCGATGGCCAAGGCGACGGTCACCCCGCCGTCACGCCCTGCCGGCAGCTCCGGGCTGCCGGAGCTCACAGCGTCGTGGTGGGAGGCGCACAGCGTGGGCCTGGCCGGCGTGCGGTTCAGCGCGATGGCGAGGCGTCTGCCGGCGGTCCTCCGCCAGGCGATCGTGATCGCCTGGCAGGCCAGCCGCCGCGACACCGTGGCCGCGCTGGCGTTCAACCTGCTCGCCGGGGTCGCGACCGCGTTCGGGCTGCTCGCGACGCGAGGGGTCCTGCAGGCGCTGTTCGCCGCGGGTCCGACCCTGGACCGGGTCCGGGCGGCGGTGCCGTCGCTGATCGTCGTCGCCGCCGCAACCTTCGTGCGGAGCGGACTGTCGATCATCGCCGGATGGGCGCAGGCGCGCCTCGAGCCGCAGGTGCTCACGACCGCGGAGCGGCGGCTGTTCGAGCTGACGACGCAGGTCAAGCTGGCCGCGTTCGACGACGCCGGGTTCTCCGACGAGATGGAACGCGCTCGCAACCGCGGGTCGCTCGCGGTGCAGTTCCTGACCCGCGGCGCGATCGACCTCACCGCCGGCCTCGCCGGGCTCGCCGCGACCGCGGTCACCCTCGCCCTGCTGCACCCCGTGCTGCTCGGCGCGCTGCTGCTGGCCAGCGTCCCGGCCGCGTGGGCGGCGGTGCGGGCGGCCCGCCTCGCGTACCTCAGCAACCACGCGCGCACCAGCCGCCGGCGCCGGCTGTGGATGCTGTCCGACCTGATGGCGAACCGGGCCACGGCCGCGGAGCTGCGCGCGTTCACGATGCGGCCGTTCCTCCTGCGCGAGTACGACATCATGGCCGGCGCGGAGACGAACACGGAGCTGGAGGTCGTCCGGCGCCAGACGATGACCCGGCTCGTCGGCGGCGTGTTCTCCGGTGTCGCGACGTTCGGGGTGTACGTGGCGCTCGGCGTGCTCCTCGTCGACCACCGGCTGCCGCTCGCCGCGGCCGGCACCGCGGTGCTCGCGCTGCAGGCGGCCCGCAACGCGCTCGCGCTCGCCGTCACCAACGTCAACCGCGTCTACGAGGAAGGGCTGTACTTCAACGACTACACCGACTTCCTGGCCCGCGCCGGCGAGCGGATGCCGGCCGTGACCCGGGAGGCGACGGTGCGGGCGCCGGCGACCATCACGGTCCGCGACGCCACCCTGCACTACGCGGAGACCGACGCGCCCGCGGTACTCGAAGCGAACCTGACCGTCCACCGGGGACAGACGATCGCGCTCGTCGGGGAGAACGGCTCCGGCAAGACCAGTCTCGCGCGGCTCATCGCCGGGCTGTACCACCCCGACAGCGGCACCGTGTCGTGGGACGGCACGCCACTGTCCACCGTGGATCCCGAGGACGTGTGGCGACACGTGGCGATGGTCAGCCAGGAGTACTGGCACTGGCCGTTCACCGCGGAACGCAACATCCTGCTCGGCACGCACGACGAGCCGCGCGACGGGCTGATCGAGGCCGCCGCGCGCAAGGCCGGCGCCCACGACATGATCGCCGGGCTGCCGGCCGGCTACGGCACGCTGCTGTCGCGCAACTTCGCCGGCGGGCAGGACCTGTCCGGCGGCCAGTGGCAGCGCCTCGCCGCCGCGCGGGCGTTCTACCGCGGCGCTGGACGCGAGGGCCGAGCACGCGCTGTTCGCGGCGCTGCGGGCTGGCGCCCGACCGGATCACGGTGCTCATCACGCACCGCCTCGCCAACGTCCGCCACGCCGACCACATCTACGTCCTGCACGAGGGCCGCGTCGTCGAGCACGGCGGCCACCTCGACCTGCTTGCCGCCGGCGGCACGTACGCGGAGCTGTTCGCATTGCAGGCGACGGGGTACACGGCCGATTGATACCGTCGCGGCGTGATCGAGGTGCATGCCCGCAGGGCCACCGCGGCCGACGCCGGCGAGCTCGTCCGGCTGCGGATGGTGATGTTCGAGACGATGGACGGTGTGGCACTCGAGGCGGGGGACTGGACCGAGCAGGCCGCAAGCGTGTTGCGGCGGCGGCTGCCGGGGGACGACGCGCGGACCGCGGCGTTCGTGGTCGACCGGCCCGGCGAACCGGGACGGCTGGCGGCGTGCGCGGTCGGCGTCATCGACGAGCGGCTCAGCTCCCCGTCGAACCCGACCGGCCTGAGCGGCTACGTCTTCAACGTCTCCACCGACCACGGCTACCGGCGGCGCGGGTTCTCCCGGGCGTGCGTGGCGGCCCTGCTCGGCTGGTTCCGGGACAACGGCGTCGCCCGGGCGCAGCTGCACGCCTCCGCGGAGGGCTACGACCTCTACCGCCGGTTCGGCTTCCGCGACACGGACCACCCGTCGATGGTGATCGCCCTCTGACCGGGCGGCCGGTGCGGAATGCTCCGGTCAGGCGGCGGGAAGGCTCCGGTCAGGCGGCGGGGCGGCCGGTGCGGGCGGCGTCGAGGGCGGACTGCAGCGAGCGCCGGTAGCCGTCGCTGGTGTAGGTGGCGCCCGAGACCGTGTCGAGGTCGGCGCTCTGGCGTGCGAGGGCCTGCTCACGCAGTACCGGTGCCGCACGCATGCCGATCTCGATCCCGCGGGCCGCGGCCGTCGGGAGCCGCACCGTGACCACGTCGACGAGGCGGCCGCCGCGGACGTCGGCGCGGACCTGCACGGGCCCGAACGGGTTGGTGAAGACCGCGCCGAGGTGGGAGCCGTCCATCATCCGCGACGGGTCCACGACACGGACACCCGGCGCGGGCTGGGAGGCGACGGCGGGGACGTGGGCCGTGGAAGGGCCGGACGGGCGGGTGGCGGCCGGCGAGGCGGCGGCCGGCGGGACCGCGGCGGGGAGCTGAGCCTTCACCGCGACCAGGACCGCGGTGACCACGCCCGTGCCGAGGACGGCGAAGCCGATGCGTCGCATCAGAACTCGAACGGGTCGAGGTGGATCTGGCGAGGCGGCACCCCGGCCCGGCGCAGCGCCACCACGGAAGCGTCGACGAGACCGGCCGAGCCGCACAGGTACACGTCGCGGCGGGTCAGGTCCGGCACCAGTTCGAGCAGTCCGCGCGGGCTGAACGCGCGCCGCGGGCCGGGATCGTCGCGGCCGCCGGTGACGTACCAGACCTGCGCGTCGCGCGCCTCGGCGAGCAGTGACAGCTCCTCACGGAAGACCAGCTCGCCGGCGTTGCGCGCCCGGTACAGCACGACCGTCCGCGGCGGGAGCTCCTCCAGCAGCGCCCTGATCGGGCCGATGCCGCTGCCGCCGGCGATGAGCAGCGCACGGGCCTGCCGGCGACGGTCGGCGGTGAAGTCGCCGCTGGGGCCCTCCACGAAGACGCGCGTGCCGGGGCGCAGCCGGCGCAGGCCCGCGGTGTGATCGCCGACGACCTTCACGGTCAGCCGCAGCCAGTCGTCGTTCGGGGCCGCCGACATCGAGAACGGGTGCGCCTGCCACCAGTTGCGGTCGTCGAGGAACCGCCAGCGGAAGAACTGGCCCGCGCGGACCCGCAGCTCCGGCAGCCGGTCGCCGCCGATGTAGATCGAGATCATGTCGGGGCTCTCGAGAACGACGGCCCGCACCCGGAAGCGGTGCCGCAGGTTCATCCGTACGGGAGCGAACAACCGCCCCCACAGGACCGCGGCGACGACCGCGCACCACAGCACCAGCGAGAACATGCGTGAGAAGCCGGGCGCCGACATCTCCTGCCCGACCGCGAACTGGTGCCCGACCGAGAGCATCAGCACCAGGTAGGACGTGAGGTGCAGCAGGTGCCAGACCTCGTAGGACATGCGGCGCCGCAGCAGCGGCAGCGCCAGGACCGCGAGCGCCACGAGCAGCCCGGTGCCGATGAACGCGCCGAGCATCCCGGTGTACTTGTCGACCGTGAGCAACCGGACGATCTCGCGGGCGGGTCCGACGCGCTCGAGCTTCGCGTACCCCAGCACAGTGAACGCGGCGTGGGCGAGCACCGCGGCCACGACGAACACGCCGAGGTCGCGGTGCCAGTGCAGGAGATCCCGGGCGCCCAGCCAGCGGTCCAGCCAGCCGACCCGGGACATCAGCAGCACCTGCACCAGCAGGACGTAGCCCGCGACGAGCCCGGTGATCCGCCCCACCGCCGTCAGCGACGTCGCCGGGTCGCGCAGGAACCCGGCGGGCGTGTTCCACCACCACGGCAGCAGCGTCGCCACCAGCCCCAGCCAGAACGTGGCGATCGTCACCGCCCGCCACGCGTCGACGGACTGCCGGCGCCGGTACGGCCGGCGGAACTCGCGCGGGATGACCGCCCCTTGAACCGGCCCCTGTACTGCCTCTTGAATGTCCACCGGGGACGGTCATACCAACCGCACGGACCGGCCGGCAAACCCTTCAGGTGCTTTTAAAGCAGCCCTAATCCAAGGGCCGTCCACACTGGACTCAGTCCAGAACGGACAGCCGGTAGAAGCGCCAGAAGTCGTGCTCGATCGGCAGCACCGCGCACGACAGTCCGGCCCGCGCCGCCCACCGGGCCACCGTCGGCGCGCGCAGCGCCGTCCCGGCCGCCTCCACCGGATCCTCCGCCATCGTCGCCGGCAGGCAGTGCAGGACGCTGAACGCGTACTGCAGCCGCTCGATCTCACCCGCCGGCGCGGTGAACTCGTCGGCCACCCGCTCGTCGGCGACGAGCACCGCGCCGCCCGGCGCGAGCAGCCCCCGCACGGTCCGCAGCACCCCGGCCGGGTCGGCCATGTCGTGCAGCGCCTCGAAGATCGTGACGAGGGCGTAGTCGCCCGCCGCGGCCGCCGCGTCCTGCCGCAGGAACGACACCCGGTCCGCGAGCCCAGCATCGGCCGCCGCCCGCCTGGCCGCCGCGATCGACGCCTCGTCCAGGTCGATGCCGGTGACCGCCGCCCGCGGAACGCCTCGGCGAGCGCGAGCGTCGACGCGCCGGCGCCGCACCCGAGGTCCAGCACCCCGGCTGCGGGCGCCTGCGCCAGCCGCTCCACCACGTCAGGCAGCGCCGGCAGCCACTCCCGCGCGAGGCAGTGCCGGAAGCCGGGCAGGTTCATCGCCGCGATGCCGTCCCGGAAACGGCCGCGGCCGCCACCGGAATGAAACGGTGACGGCCGCGAAGAAGCGAAACGCGGAAAAGCGAAAACGCAGGTTCAGCCCTTCTTGACGCCCTTGCCGCTGCGGAAGAGCTTGACCATGCCGGCGAAGAAGCGCTCCATCTCGGAGCCGAAGGGGTTGTCGCTGACGACGTAGGTCCAGGTGGCGCTGGGGCGGACGAGGCCGGCGTCGGCGGGCTCCCAGTCGGGGCCGTCGATCTCCAGCTCCTCGAACTCTTTGACGGTGCGGTCGTCGATCTCGGCGAGCAGGCCGCGGAAGGCGGGGATCGCCTCGCGGTGGAACTCGTCGAGCGGGTCCTGGGCGCCGAGGACGCGCAGGTGGATGCCCTCGCGGAGCTCGCTCATGTCGGCGAGGTGCTCCGACCACGCGGCGTCGGCGTGGAAGAGGGCGATCGTGCGGGCGATGCGGAGCACCGCCTCCTCGCCCAGCTCCTCGGCCAGCTCGTTGTAGCGGTCGGGGGCCCGCTCGGCGAGGAGCTCGCCGGCGGCGTCGGTCGTGAGGAGCTCCTCGCGGCGCTTCGCGTGCAGCTGGCGGTGCTGGTCCAGCAGGTAGTTGTAGCGCCAGGTGTTGCGGTGGATCTCCAGGTTGACGGTCTCCGCGACGCGCTGGGCGGAGCCGATCGCCCAGCGGACGTCCTCGTCGTCGATGGCGCCGTCGGCATCGGCCTTGCCCATCGGCATCGGCTCGGGGCCGTAGCGCTCGATGAGCTCGTCCTCGAGGCTGACGAAGAACATCGACTCGCCGGGGTCGCCCTGGCGGCCGGCGCGGCCACGGAGCTGGTCGTCGATGCGGCGGCTGTCGTTGCGGGCGGTGCCGATGACGAAGAGGCCGCCGAGGCCCGCGACCCGCTCGCGGTCCTTCTCGTCGCTGCCGCCGAGGCGGATGTCGACGCCGCGGCCGGTCATCTGGGTGGAGACGGTCACGGCGTTGAACGAGCCGGCCTCCGCGACGATGCCGGCCTCCTTCTCGTCGTTCTTGGCGTTGAGCACGACGCACTCGACGCCTTCCTCGGCGAGGGTGGCGGCGAGCTGCTCGGACTCCGCGACGCTGAGGGTGCCGACGAGGACGGGGCGGCCGGTGGCGTGCATCGCGACGATCTCGTTGACGACGGCGATGTCGCGCTCCTCGGCGGAGGCGTAGACGCGGTCGGGCCAGTCCTTGCGGATGTTGGGCAGGTGCGGCGGGATGACCGCGACCTCCAGCTTGTAGAACTCGCGGAGCTGGTCGCCGACGGGCAGGGCCGTGCCGGTCATGCCGCAGATCTTCTTGTACTGCGTGAGGAACGCCTGGACCGTGATGGTCTGCAGGACGGTGCCGCCACCGCTGCTGCGGATCTTCTCCTTGGCCTCGACGGCGGCCTGGAGACCGTCGGGCCAGCGCCGCCGCTGGGCGACCCGGCCGCGGAACTCGTCGATGAGCTCGACCTTCTCGTCGCGGACGATGTAGTCGACGTCGCGGACCAGCAGCGCCTCGGCGTGCAGTGCCAGGTTGACGGCGGTGAGCGAGTCCATGTGCTCGGCGGCGTAGAGGTCCAAGCCGAGCAGGGCCTCGACCTTCGCCAGGCCGGAGGTGCTGAGGTGGACGGTGCGGCCCTCGTCGACGACCTCGTAGTCGTGGTCGCGGCGCAGGCCGCTGACGATCTCGGCGATCGCGACCGGCGAGTCCTTCTCGTCGATGGTCGAGCCGGCCAGGACCAGCGGGACCTTGGCCTCGTCGATGAGGATCGAGTCGGCCTCGTCGATGATGACGGTGCCGAACTCGCGGTGCACCCGGTCTGCGGTGTCGGTCACGATGCTGTCGCGGAGCAGGTCGAAGCCGGCCTCGCTGACGGAGACGTACGTGATGTCGCACGCATACGCCGCGCGGCGCTCCTCGGGGGTCGAGGACTCGTTGACCCAGCCGACGGTCAGGTCGAGCAGCTCGTAGACCGGGCGCATCCACTCGGCGTCGCGGCGGGCGAGGTAGTCGTTGACCGTGATGACGTGGACCGGGCCCTGCGCGGCATAGCCGGCGGCGGCGATCGCGGCGGTCAGGGTCTTGCCCTCACCGGTGGCCATCTCGACGACGTGCCCGGCGAGGAGCACCTGGGCGCCGAGCAGCTGCACGTCATAGGGGCGCTCGTCGAGGGCGCGCTTCGCGGCCTCCCGGCCGAGGGCGCACGCCTCGACGAAGTCCTGCGGGTCGTCCCGCTGGTGCAGTGCCGTGGCGGCGGCGCGGAGCTCGTCGTCGGTGAGCTCGGACAGCTCGGCCTCGCGCTCCTCGATCAGTGGCAGGAGGGCCCGCATCGGCTCGAGGTCGATCGTGGTGCCGGGCTGCTCCTGCAGCTTGCGACGCCACGCGTTGAATTTGCTCACCAAACCCATGGCCACCACGATACGTCCCCGCCCGCCGGAGATGTGCGCCCCATCACCGTCACTTGGAGCCGCCACCGGGCGGCCGAGCGACAATCGAGAAGTGGAACAGTTGATCAGGCTCGTCGAAGGCGGTGGCGTGGTCGTCCTCAGCGGCGCCGGGCTGTCGACGGAGTCGGGCATTCCGGACTATCGCGGTCCGAGCGGGCTGCAGCGCAACGCGTCGCCGATGACGTTCCAGACGTTCACCGGCGACCCGGTGGCCCGGCGGCGCTACTGGGCGCGCAGCTATCTGGGCTGGCGCACGATCGCGGAGGCGTCGCCCAACGACGGTCACCGCGCGGTCGCCCGGCTGCAGCGCGGCGGCCTGGTCACGGGGATCGTCACGCAGAACGTCGACGGCCTGCACCAGGCCGGCGGCGCCGATCCGGTCATCGAGCTGCACGGCGGCCTGGACCGGGTGGTCTGCCTCGACTGCGGCGACGTGACCGCCCGCACGGCCCTCGACGAGCGGCTGCGGAGCGCGAACGCGACGTTCGCGGCGGACGGCGGCGGCATCAACCCCGACGGCGACGCCGACCTGACCGACGAGCAGGCGGCGGACTTCGTCACGGTCGGCTGCTGGGTCTGCGGCGGCATGCTCAAGCCCGACGTCGTGTTCTTCGGCGAGCAGGTGCCGATGCCGCGGGTGGAGGCGGCGTTCGCGCTGGTGGAGCGGGCCGGGGCGCTGCTGGTGCTCGGCTCGTCGCTCACCGTCCTGTCCGGGCGGCGCTTCGTGATCCGGGCCGCGAAGCTGGGCGTGCCGGTCGCCATCGTGAACCAGGGGCCGACGAAGAGCGACGACCTGGCAGCTGTACTGGTGGACGCCCCGCTGGGCAAGACGCTGACCCGGCTGGCGGAACTGGCCGCCTGAAACTTTCGTACCGGCGCCGCGGACCTGATCTGGAGGACGACCGGACCGGCAGAGCGCGTCACGCCAGCTCCGCGCCGCCGGTGTTCGGTGAGGCATGGTTCGGCGACGTGCACCGATGCGAGGCCCGGCTGCTGTACGGGTGGCAGGCAGGACAAGGCGCCGACGGCGCGCTGCCGGGCGGCGACGTCCCGGCGGTGGTGGCCCGACGGGGCGTGGCCGGGCAGGTCGCGGGCCGCGACCACGGCGCCTTGCGCAGGCCGGCGCCCGGGTGGAGGTGCTCATCCGGCCGCAGGCCGCGGTTCAGCGCGACCTTGATCCGGACAATCGCGTGCAATGCCGGACAAAGTCCACGCGCAGTGCACTGACCCCCGACGGCCGGCGGGCCTTCGGGGGTCGACGTGAGCGTGGGGGGACGGTTATCGGGTGACGGGGGGATCTGGCCGATGCGGCGGGCGCCAGGTCCACACGCCCCCGGCGACGCCGACGGCGCAGATCGCCAGGACTGTGCCCGCGACGCTGGCGGCGGCCAGGCCTACGACGACGCCGAGGACTCCGGCGACGGCGATGGCGGCCGCGGTGATACGACGGGGTGTGATGCGGCGGGTCATCGCCCGGTTGAACCCGTTGACGAACCGCGTGTCATTGCGCAGTGCGGCTTCGATGTCCGCGAGCCGCTGCTGCTCGCTCTCGCTGAGCATGATGCTCAACCTCCTCCGACGGGCCTGCCCGGTGCGCGACGTGTACCCGCTCCGCTCGATGGTCACACACTTCAGCGGGTTTAGGGTCGGTCGATCGGCGCCAGTGAGAAACTCCCAGCCTGCGGGGTTGCGGGCTGAACAGGTAAATGCCCCATTTGTCACTTCTGGCGACCTGCGAGCAGGTGTCCGGTGTGCCATCCTCTACGGCGAAACACGTCAGGCATCGGGGAGGGTGATCGTGGATCCGTCGCAGCAGTGGCAGCACCCGCAGCAGGGGCAGCCGCAGTACCCGCAGCCGGGTCCGCAGTACCCGTCGCAGGGTCAGCCGCAGTACCCGCCGCCGCAGTACCCGCAACACACGACGCAGTTCCCGCAGCAGCCCCAGCAGCAGCAGTTCCCGCAGCAGCAGTACCCGAACCAACCGTACTCGGCGCAGCCGTACAACATCGCGCCCAACTCCGCCGCGCCGTACAGCGGACCGCCCGCCAACCCGTACGCGCCGCAGACGCCACTGCCCGCGCCGCCGCCCCCGTCCCGCGGCCGCCTCGTGCCGATCCTCGCGATCCTGGGCGGCCTGGTCGTCGTGCTGGTGGTCGCGATCGTCGTCGTCGCGCTGAACCGGAGCAAGCAGCCCGCCGCCGGGCCGGCCACGCCGTCGGCGTCCCCGAGCGGCCCGGTCGACGCGTGCCTGGTCGGCAAGTGGAACCAGACCAACTTCCAGAAGGTCGTCGACTTCGCGGGGACCGACATCGACAAGCGCGAGACCATCGGCAAGGTCAAGATGGTCGGCGCCGGCAAGGTGTGGACGATCAACGCCGACGGCAGCGCGATCGAGGACAACGCGAAGTTCGCCTACAGCGGCAAGGACGACCAGGGCCGCACCATCACCGCCACGTTCTCCGGCACCGCCGAGTGGCAGCTCAAGACGGTCGGCCGGACGATCGAGTACGCCGGCAAGGAGAGCGACGCGGCGCTGGTCGTCACGGTCGACGGGCGCAAGGCGGGCACGATCACTCTCGAGCCCAACCTCGACCCGGTCAACTACACCTGCGTCGGCGACGTCTTCCGCACCACACCCCCCGGTGAGCCGGACACGTTCAGCCGGTACGACCGGGTCAAATAGCCCGCCGCGAACCCCTCGATTGGTGCGGCCGGTCGGGGGGTACAGCGACCGCATGACCTGGATTGCGCAAGTGTCCGATCGTGCCAGGGCGCGGCTGACGACGGCCCGCCGCACCGGCGTGGTCCCCGAGTTCCGCCGCGAGGTCCCGGACCGCGACGTCCTGGTCGTCGACCAGCGTTCCACAGTGGACGACGGCATCCCGCGCGGCGTCCGCGTCGCCGGCGCGTGGGCATGGCGGATCGTGCTGTTCATCCTCGCGGCGTACCTGCTGCTGCGGCTGATCGGCGCGCTGCGCCTCATGGTGATCCCGGTCGTCGTCGCCCTGCTGCTCGCGGCCCTGCTCGAACCCGCGGCCGCCGGGCTGCGCAAGCGCGGCGTGCACCGCTCGCTCGCGGCGGGGCTCGTGCTCGTCGGCGGGCTCGTCGTGGTCTTCGGCGGGCTCGGCGTCATCGTGCAGACGTTCATCGCCCAGTTCGACAACCTCTCCGTGCAGGTCACGGGGGGCGTCAACGAGATCCGTGACTGGCTCATCCGCGGCCCGCTGCACGTGTCGAAGGACCAGATCGACAGCGCCATCGCCGGGTTCGGCGACCAGCTGAAGGGCAACCGGGGCGCGCTCACCTCCGGGGCGCTCACCACCGCCACCACGCTCGGCGAGGTCCTCACCGGCTTCTTCGTGGTGCTGTTCACGCTGTTCTTCTTCCTGCGCGACGGCGGGCAGATCTGGGAGTTCCTGTGCCGCCTGCTGCCCCGCCCCGCGCGGCTGCCGGCGGCCCGCGCCGGGCACTACTCGTGGTTCACGCTGGTGTCGTACGTGCGGGCGACGGTCCTCGTCGCGTTCGTCGACGCCGTCGGCATCGGGATCGGGCTGGCGATCCTGCGCATCCCCCTCGCACTGCCGCTCGCGGCGCTGGTGTTCCTCGGCGCGTTCATCCCCGTCGTCGGCGCGACCCTGTCCGGCGCGGTCGCCGTGCTCGTCGCCCTCGTCACCAAGGACCCGCTGCACGCGCTGCTGGTCCTCGCCATCGTCATCGCCGTGCAGCAGCTGGAAGGGCACGTGCTGCAGCCGCTCATCATGGGCCGCGCCGTCTCGCTGCACCCCCTCGCGGTGATCCTCGCGATCACCACCGGGGTGGTCGCCGCCGGCATCGTCGGCGGGCTCGTCGCGGTGCCGCTGCTGGCGGTCGGCAACACCGCCATCCGGTACCTCGTCGCCCATCCCGACGGCGAGCCCACATCGGACCGGGAGCCGCCGGGCACCCAGCCCTCCGACGAGTCCGACGGCGGCCCGATCGCGTCCGAGCCGGCCGAGCCCACCCCGCCCCCGCCGGGCGAGGACCTGCCGGACGCGGAAACCTCCGGGAGCACCAGCGCGCACGAGTAGGGTTGATCCCGCGCCGACGACTCAGGAGGAGCTGACATGCCGCTGACCGGAGAGTACGCACCGGGCGCCGCGGACTGGGCCAACGACCAGGCCCAGCTGTTCCAGCGGACCAACGGCGCCGAGGGCAACACGCTGCGCGGCCGGCCGATCATCCTGCTCACCACGCTCGGCGCCAAGACCGGCAAGATCCGCAAGAACCCGCTGATGCGGGTCGAGCACAACGGGGAGTACGCGGTCGTGGCCTCCGCCGGCGGCCAGCCGAAGCACCCCGTCTGGTATCACAACCTCGTCGCCCACCCGCGGGTGGAGCTGCAGGACGGCCCGGTCCGCAAGGACTACATCGCCCGGATCGTCACCGGCGAGGAGCGCGCCGCCTGGTGGAAGCGCGCCAACGAGACCTGGCCCGACTACGAGGAATACCAGACCAAGACCGACCGGGAGATCCCCGTCTTCGTGCTCACGCCCGTGAGCTGACTTGACCGACCCGCCGGCCGCGCCCTCCCGGCAGCACCCGGTCCTGCTCGCGCTGCTGGCCATGCAGCGCCACTCGTGGGAGCAGGGCGTCGCCTCGCACGCCCTGCTCGACCTCGGCCACACCGACCTGGCGCGGCTGCTCGCCCTCGACGCGGTCGTGCACCAGAGCGCCGACGGGCGCCTCGGCACGGTGGGGGAGGAGTCCGGCTCCGTCAACGGCGCCGCCTGCGGCGAGGCCCTCATCGGCCTGTCCACCGCCGACCCCCACCCCGGCGCCACGCCCGCGCCCGGCGCCACGCCCGCGCCCGGCGGCGTCGCTGAGCCTGGCGGCGTCGCTGCGTCCGGCGGCATTCCCGCGCCTGGTGACGCCCCTGCCCAGGGTGGCGTGGCCGCGACCGGCGGGTCGCGGGCGGTGGCGGCGCATCCGGCGCTGGCGGCGCAGCTGGACTGGTTGCTGGCGCGGGCGCCGCGGGCCGCGGACGGCACGCTCTTCCACGTGATCGGCTCCCGGGAGGTGTGGGCAGACACCGTCTACATGGTGGTGCCGCTGCTCGCCGCGACCGGCCACCCCGGCGAGGCCGTCCGGCAGGTCGCCGGCCACCGCGAGCGCCTGTGCACCGGCGGCCTGTACGCGGCCCGCTGGGACGAGGACACCGCCACCCTCACCGCGCCGGAGCGCTGGGGCACCGGCAGCGGCTGGGTCGCCGCCGGCATCGCCCGGGCGCTGCACCACGACCCGTCGCTGGAGCCCGCCCTGGCCGGGCACGCCCGGGAGGTCGTCGACGCGTGCCTGGCGCTGCGCCGCCCCGGCGGCCTGTTCGGCAACGTCCTGGACGACCCCACGTCGTTCCCGGAGGCGAACGTCGCGCAGATGCTCGCGTACACCATCTGCACCGGCGTCGCGGACGGCTGGCTCCCGCCGTCCTACGCGGCCGTGGGCCGGTCGCTGATCGCCGCGGTCGCGCCGCTGGTCGCCCCCGACGGCCTGGTCCACGGCGTCTGCGGCGCCCCCATGTTCGACCGCCTCGGCACCTCCGCAGAGGCTCAGTCCTTCTTCCTCATGGCGCAGGCCGCCGCCGCCCGCCTCCCGTCCGGCACCCCACCGCACCCCTGACCCCCGGGCCGGCCCGCTACCCCTCCGACGGCCGGTCGGCGAGCGCGTCGGTGGCGTGGCGCCCGGCGGTGGTGGCGCGGTCGAGGAACTCGGCGAGCAGCGCCAGCTGCGCGTCGTCGTAGCCGGCGCACAGGTCGTCCATGGCGGCGTTCATCCCCGCGTACAGGCCGAAGATCTCCGCGTTGCGCTCCTTCAGGGCGCGGACCTGCACGGCGCGGCGGTCGGCGGGGTCGCGCTCGCGGGTGATCCAGCCGGCGCGCTCGAGGCGGTCCAGGACGCCGGTCATCGTCGCGGGGTGCTGGCCGGCGCGGCGGGCGAGGGCGCTGGGGCTCAGCGGGCCGTGCCGGTTGATCAGGTCCAGGCAGTCGAAGTCGGCATCCTTGACCCCGAGCCGGCCGCCGACCTGGTGGTTCAGCAGCGAGAGCTGGATCGACAGCTCCCGCAGCGACTCCTTGATCGCGGTCGTGGAGCGCCGCCGCTGCCGGTTGTCACGCGACTGTGATACGGAACTCATACCATCTCGATCCCGGATCCAAATATTATGAGATCCATACGATATCGGTTGTCGATGACACGATACCCCCGGAGGGGCGCTCATGATCCTCATCACCGGCGCGACAGGCGCCATCGGCCGGCACCTGGTGCGGACGCTGACCGCCGCGGGCGAGCCCGTCCGCGCCGTCACCCGCGGCGCCCCGCCGGCCGGCGTCGACCGCGTCCGCACCGTCCGCGACGGGCTCGCCGGCACCACCGCGCTGTTCCTGCACCCGCGGGTCACCGGCGACGACGCGCCGGGGATCCTCGCCGCCGCCCGCGCCGCCGGGGTCCGTAAGGTCGTCGCGCTCACCGCGATCAACGTCGGCGACCCCGAGGAACAGCAGCCTTCGCGGTACACCGGCGATCGCAACGCAGAGCTCGACCAGGCCGTGCGTGCCAGCGGGCTGGCCTGGACCTGCCTGCGCCCGTCCGCGTTCGCCGGCAACACCGCCCGCGCGTTCGGGCCGCAGATCCAGGGTGGGACGGTCGTGCGGTACCCGTTCCGCGCGTTCGAGGAGTCCCTCGTCGACGAGCGGGACATCGCCGAGGTCGCCGCCGTGGCCCTGCGCGACGACGCGGCGTCCGGGCGGATGCTCGAGCTGACCGGCCCGCAGTCGCTGACCCACGGGGAGCAGGTCGCGACCATCGGTGCGGTGCTGGGCCGGCCGCTCGCGTTCGAGGAGGTGCCGGCCCAGGTCGCCGCGTGGCAGATGGTCGTGCGGGGGATGCCCGAGGCGTTCGTCGGCGCACTCATGGAGCGCTACGAACGCCACCTCGCCGCCCCGCAGCACCCGCCGACCGACGTGGTGCGGGAGGTCCTCGGCCGCCCGGCGACCCCGTTCGCCACCTGGGTGGCCGACCACGCCGGCGCGTTCCGGGCCGCGGCGTGAGCGCCCCGCACGTCACCGTCGCCCTGGTCACCGCCGCGGCGAACCTGTTCTCCGGCACCTGCGCGGTGCTGCACCTCAGGCCGATCCTGCCGGGCATGGCGGCCGCCGGGGTGCCGGTGTCGTGGCTGAGGTTCCCGATCGGCGTCCTGAAGCTCGCCGGCGCCGCGGGGCTGCTCGCCGGGCTCGCCGGGCCGGCGCTCCTGGGCACCGCGGCGGCCGCGGGGCTCGTGCTGTTCTTCGTCTGCGCCGTGTACACGCACCTGCGCGCCGCCGACCTGTCCGCCCAGTTCGCCCTGGCGATCGGCTTTCTCGCGCTCGCCGTGACAACCCTGGCCCTCGACCCGGCCCTGCGCGCCGGCTAGCACCCGGCCGGGTGGCCGCCCGGGCACGCCTCGGTCGGAGCCCGCTGCTGGCGGTTCGTGCCTGCGCGCCGGCTAGCACCCCGGCCGGGTGGCCGCCCGGGCACGCCTCGGTCGGAGCCCGCTCCTAGCGGTTTGTGCCTGCGCGCCGGCCAGCACCGGCCGCGTGGCCGCCCGGACCCGGGTCGGTCGGGGCCTGCTCCAGGCGGTTCGTGCGCGCTGCCGGGCGGCGGGCGTCAGCGGACCCGGTTGCGGCGGGTGGCGAGGAAGGCTTCGAGGCGGCGCTGGTTGCGCCCGCCGCCGGTGAGGCTCTGGCGGACCTTGCTGTAGAGCCAGAGGGCGCCGACGACGACGGCCGCGCCGACGATGAGATAGAACGCGGCGCTGATGAGCACCTTGAACAGCCAGATGGCGAGCGCTCCGACGATGAACAGTCCGACGACGACGCCGACCGCGCCCGCGAGGATTCGACCCATGCTTCCAATGTGCGCCCGCCGGGCCGGTGGGCGCATCGGGGATGTCACCGAGTTGTGCGGCAGTAATGCGGCGGTTATGCGGCGAAGGCGGCGTAGTGGCCGTCGGCCTGGAGCAGGGTGGCGTGGGTGCCGCGCTCGACGACGCGGCCGTGGTCGACGACGAGGATCTGGTCGGCGTCGCGGACGGTGGAGAGGCGGTGCGCGATGGTGATCGTGGTGCGGCCCTCGGCGAGGGTGTCGAAGGCGCGCTGGACGGCGCGTTCGGTCTCGGTGTCCAGGGCGCTGGTGGCCTCGTCGAGCACGAGGACGCGCGGGTCGCGCAGCAGGGTGCGGGCGATCGCGATGCGCTGCTGCTCGCCGCCGGAGAAGCGGTAGCCGCGGGAGCCGACCATGGTGTCGTAGCCGTCGGGGAGGCGGGTGATGAGGTCGTGGATCTGCGCGGCCTTCGCCGCCTCGACGAGCTCGCGGTCGGTGGCGTCGGGCTTCGCGTAGCGCAGGTTCTCGCGGATGGTGGTGTGCAGCAGGTACGTCTCCTGGCTGACGACGCCGACGACCGCCGCGAGGTCGGCGAGGCGGACGTCGCGCAGGTCGACGCCGTCGATGGTGATTCGGCCGAAGGTGGGATCGTGCAGGCGGGCGATGAGCGACGCGATCGTGCTCTTGCCGGAGCCGGTCTCACCGACCAGGGCGAGGGAGGTGCCGGCGGGCACGTCGAGGCTGATCCCGGCGACGGCGGCGGCGTCGCTGCCCGGGTACGTGAAGGTGACGTCCTCGAAGCGCAGGTGGCCGCGGGTGGTGGCGCGGGGCAGCGGCACCGGGTCGGCGGGGTCGTCGACCTCCACGGGCAGGTCGAGGTACTCGAAGATCCGCGCGAAGAGCGCCAGGCTGCTGGTGATGGAGACGCCGACCCCGAGCAGGCCCATGAGCGGCCGGAAGAGCGCGGACTGCAGCGCGGTGAACGCGACGAGCGTGCCGATGCTCAGCGAGCCGGCGGTCAGCGGCAGGCCGGCGCTGAGGTAGATGACGGCGGGGATCGCCGCGAAGATGATGTTCATGGACGCCATCCGCCAGCGGCCCGCGAGCTCGGAACGCAGCTCCAGGTCGATGAGCCGCGTCGAGGAGGCGGTGAACCGGTCCACGACGGCGGCGCCGGCGCCCATGGTCTTGCTGAGGCGCACACCGCTGACGGAGAGGCCTTCCTCGATGGTGACGTTGAGGTCGGCGAGCTCCCGCTGGCGCTGCGCGGTGATCTCGCGGCGCATCCCGGCGACCTTGCGGGTCACGTAGATCGCGGGGGGCAGCACGACGAGGGAGACCAGCGACAGCCGCCACGACAGCGCCGCCATGGCGACCGCGGTGGTGACGGTGGTGGTCAGGTTGGACGCGACCGAGGTCGCGGTCGAGGTGACGACGCTCTGCATGCCGCCGATGTCGTTGGTGATGCGGGACTGGACCTCGCCGGTGCGGGTGCGGGTGAAGAACCCGACGGACTGGCGCTGCAGGTGGGTGAACACGTCGGTGCGCAGCCGGTGCATGACCTGCTGGCCGACCCTGGTGGAGATCCAGGTCTGCACGACGCCGAGCGCGGAGGTGACGGCGGCGATGCCGACCATGCCGGCGACGAGCCAGGCGAGCAGCGTGGTGTCGCGCTGGGGGAGGGCGACGTCGATGACCTCGCGGAGCAGGAACGGGGTCGCCCCGCCGAGCGCGGAGGCGACGACGATGATGGCGACGACCGTGGCGAGGGGTCCTCGGTGCGCGGTGAAGAGGCGGCCGATGCGGGCCAGGGAGACGTGCTTGGCGCGGGCCTTGTCGGCGGCGCTGATCTCGCGCGGCGGCCGGATCCGGTGCTGGGGTTCCAAGGGGGCTCACTTTCTGCCGGGTAATGGTGAGGTTACCTCACTATGAGGCAACAACACCAACCCCTGCTACCGTATTCCCGTGGAAGATGCCGACCGGCCCGGTGACGAGAGTCTCGCCGAGGTGTTCTGGAGCGTGGCCCGCCGCCTGCGGCACCTGACGCACGAGACGCTCGAGCCGATCGGGATCACGCCCGGGCAGTCGCGCGCGGTGGCGGTGCTCATGCGGCACGGCGTCATGCGCCTGAGCGAGCTGTCGGACCACCTTCGGATCGCGCCGCGCTCGACCACCGAGGTCGTCGACGGGCTGCAGGAGCGCGGCCTGGTCGAGCGGCGCCCCGACCCGGCGGACCGCCGGGCCACCCTGGTCGCGCTCACCGATGCCGGGCAGGCCACCGCCGAGGCGATCCGCGCCGCCCGGCACGCCGAGGCCGAGCGCTTCTTCGCCGGCCTCGGCACCGAGGACCGCGAGACCCTCGGCCGGATCCTCAGGACCCTGAGGCCCTAGCCAGAAGCCGGATCCTCAAGACGCTGAGACCCTAGCCAGAAGCCGGATCCTCAGGACGCTGAGACCCTAGCCAGAAGCCGGATCCTCAGGCCCTGAAGCAGCCCTGGCCAGGAACAGGCCCCGCTCGCGCTCGTTGCGGGTCAGGGCCGCCGCCCGGGCGAACTCGGCCCGGGCCTCCTCGTGGCGGCCGAGGCGTTCGAGCAGGTCACCGCGGGCCGCCGGCAGGTAGGGGTAGTTCGCCAGGGTGCCGTCGAGCTCGTCGAGCAGGGCCAGGCCCGCCGACGGGCCGGAGGCCATGCCGACCGCGACGGCGAGGTTCAGCCGTACCACGGCGGACGGCGCGACATGAGCGAGCAGCCGGTACAGGGCGACGATGCGACCCCAGTCGGTGTCCGCGGGCCGCGGTGCCCTGGCGTGGCAGGCGGCGATCGCGGCCTGCAGCCCGTAGGGCCCGAGCGTGCCGAGGGCCTCCGCCGCCGCCAGCGCCGCCAGCCCGCGCCGGGTCAGCAGCCGGTCCCACCGCCGCCGGTCCTGGTCCATGAGCAGCACCGGCGAGCCGTCCGCCGCCGTCCGCGCCGGGATCCGGGCGGCCTGCAGCTCCATGAGCGCGCACAGCCCGTGCACTTCGGGCTCCGAGGGCAGCAGCCCGGCCATGACCCGGCCGAGCCGGATGGCCTCCTCGCACAGCTGCGGGCGGGCCCAGTCGTCGCCGGCGGACGCCGAGTAGCCCTCGTTGAAGATCAGGTAGAGCACGCCGAGGGCCGCGGCCAGGCGGGCCGGCAGCTCCGCGGGGGTGGGAAGCTCGAACGCGACGCCGGTGAGAGCCCGCTTGGCGCGCAGGATCCGCTGCGACACGGTCGCCTCGGTGGTCAGGAAGGAGCGGGCGATGGCGGCGGTACTGAGGCCGCCCAGCGTCCGCAGGATCAGCGCCACCTGCGACTCGGTGGTCAGCGCCGGGTGGCAGGCGGTCAGGATCAGCCTGAGCAGGTCGTCCCGCACGTGGTCGTCGAGGTCGGGCTCGTCGTCGAGGGACACGTCGGTGACGCCGATGACGGCGAGCTTGCGGTCGTGGTTGGCGCGGCGGCGCAGCGCGTCGACGGCGCGGTGCTTCGCCGTCGCCATCAGCCAGGGGCCGGGGTCGTCGGGCACGCCGCGCACCGGCCACTGCTCCAGGGCGATGACCAGCGCGTCCTGGGCGAGCTCCTCGGCGAGGCCGACGTCGCGCACGATCCTGGCCAGCCCGGCGACGAGCCGGGCCGACTCGATCCGGAAGACCGCCTCGACCGTGTCGCGAACGTCCACAACCGCCGATTATGCGGCCGACGCCGTCGTCAGCGGCGCCGCCACCGGTTCGAGCCGCGGCGTGAACGTGACCGCACGGTTGCGGCCGCGGAGCTTCGCCGCGTACATGGCGACGTCCGCGTGGCGCATCAGGTCGCCGGCCCCGGTGCCGTCCACGGCGATCCCGACGCTCGCCCCGACGGTGACCGTGGCGACCGGGACCGGGCCGCCGGCGCCCAGTCCGGCGGTGACCGCCCCTGCGGTGACGGGGGCGGCGCGGACCGGGATGGGGACGCCGACGGCGGCGATCACCCGGGCCGCCAGGTCCTCGGCGGCGGCCGGCGGGACGAGCAGCGCGAACTCGTCGCCGCCCATCCTCGCCACGACCGCGTCGCCGGCGCACTCGGCGAGCCGCGCCGCGATCGTGGTCAGGACCCGGTCACCGGCCTCGTGGCCGTGGGTGTCGTTGACGGGCTTGAAGCCGTCGAGGTCCACGTACAGCAGCGCCACCGGCCGGCCCGTCTCCAGCCGCCGCTCCAGGGTGTCCAGCAGCAGCGCCCGGTTGGGCAGGCCGGTCAGCGGGTCGTGGTAGGCGCGGTGGCGCAGGTCCTCGACGACCTCCGCGAGGCGCCGGTTGAGCAGCCGGTTGTCGCGCAGCGCGAGGACCTGGCGGACCAGGATCAGCACCGTCATCAGGATCATGAGCAGGAAGAGCACGCCGTCGACGCGGCCGCCACGCAGCGCGAACTCGCCGACGCCGACGCACAGTGCCGCCCCGAACGGCAGGTACGGCAGGTGGTCCCAGGTCCGCTCCTCGGTGACCATGGAGATGGTGCCGTCGATCTCGTCGGCCCGGGGCGCGCCGATCCCGACGATCGCGAAGCCGAGGAACCAGCCGAGGTCGGTGAGGCCGCCGGGCCGGTACGTGCCGATGAACACCTGCGAGGCGTAGGCGGTGTCGGCGGCGAACACGGTCAGCAGCCCGGCCGCCGCGATCGCCACCGAACGGCGGCGGGGTCCGCGGGTCTCGTACAGCATCAGCAGGGTGATGCTGCCGATGAGCACGTCGCCGAGCGGGTACGTGGCGGCGCTGAACGCGGCAGGCCCGCCGTCGCTCGCCCGGTACAGCGGCCCGAGCGCGACCGCCCAGCTGATGAAGCACAGGCTGGTGGCCATGATGAGCCCGTCGAGGACGGCGCGGACCGAGCCGAGGCGGCGGGTCGCGGCCATCCACGCCACGCCGGCCGCCATGAGCAGCATCGCCGTGTCGAACGTCGCGGTCGCCAGCTGCGGCGCGTCGGCCAGCCACGCCAGCTGCCCGCCGGACCAGCCCATGAACCCGGCGGCGAGCAGCCGCAGCCCGATCCGCATCCGCCCGCGCGCCGGCACCGCCGACTGGAGCCAGCGCAGCCCGACGCCGAAGGTCATCGCCGCCGTCGCCCAGCCGGTGTACGAGCCGCCGGGGTGCTGGAGCACGACGACGAGCAGCGCGGCGGTGAGGACGGCGACGACCACGGTCTCACGCGAGCGCATGTGCCACACCTCCCGTCGTGCCGCCGGTCCGACGCAGTCCTATCGGCGCGGCGGGCAGGATCCCCGCGAAACGTGGCACGGTTCATATCGGTACCAGCGACCGGGGTGAGCGGGACGGATGATCTATCCCCTTCCCGACACCTCCGACCGCCCGGAACGCGGACCCCGGCACCGGCCGGTGACCACGGCGGATTGGCCCAAACGGCCGGCGGCGGACGCCGGCCGTCCCGAGGAACCCGTCCGTTGGTGCCGCGTCGTGGCGGCCCCCCGGCGTGGCACGCTGCGCCCGTGCAGCGCAACGTTCCGAACTGGCCGGCCCTGCCCGGTGCACTGGCGTTCGTCGTGTCGCTGGCCAGCTACCTGCAGGTGGCCAGGATCGAGGGCCCGCAGCTGGACGACCGCGACATCGAGGTGTACGTGCAGGCCGGCGCCGCGTTCCGGCACCACGAGCACGTCTACGACCTGGCGTTCACCGCCGGGCACTGGCCGTTCACCTACCCGCCGGTGACGCTGTTCGCCTTCGACGCGCTGTCCCGCCTCGGCAGCACCTACGCCCTCGTCGCGATCAACGCGCTGACCGTCGCCGCGCTCGTCGGGGTCTGCCTGCTCAGCCTCCGGATGGCCGGGCTGCGCGGCTGGCCCGGCGTCACCGGCGCCGCGCTCGCCCTCGCCGCCGGCACCCTGTGGCTGGAACCCGTCCAGGCGAACCTCAACGACGGCCAGATCAACATGATCCTGGTGCTGCTCGTCCTCGCCGACTTCGCGCTGCCGGACGGGCACCGGCTGCGGGGCGTGGCCATCGGCGTGGCGACCGCGATCAAGATCGTGCCGGGGATCTTCATCGTGTACCTGCTGATCACCCGCCGGTTCCGCGACGCCGCGACGGCGGCCGGGACGTTCGCCGCGCTGACGCTGCTCGGCTTCGCCGCCGGTCGGCGCGACTCGGCCCAGTACTGGTTCACCGGCATGTTCGCCAGCTCCGGCCGGGTCACGCAGGACAGCGCGCTCGGGGGATCGCTGAACCAGTCGCTGCACACCCTCGCCGAACGCTGGACCGGCTCGTCCGGCGTCTACTACGCCCTGGCCGCCGTCGTCGCGGTCCTCGGGTTCGCCGTCGCCCGCGCCGCCCACCTGCGCGGCGACGAGCTGTTCGGCGTCGCCTGCACCGCGCTGACCGGGCTGCTCGTCTCGCCGGTGTCGTGGACGTACCACTACGCCTGGATCGTGCCGGTGCTCGTCGCGGCCGCCGCCGTCGTGACGCAGGTCCCCGCCCGGCTGCGGTGGCTCGCCGCGGGGCTGCCCGGTGTGGTCGCGATGGCCTTCCTCGCCTGGCCGATGCAGGGGCGCGGCGACCGGATCGCCGCCCCGCGCGGCCTGCTGTGGCACCTTCCCGACATCGAGGACCCCACCACCTGGCACGGCGTGCAACGGCTGGTCGGCGACACGTACACCCTGGTCAGCGTCGCTCTGCTGGTCCTCGCCGCGGTGTGGTTGCGGCTGGCGGAAACCGCTGTCGAGCCGGCGCCCGGCATGGCACCTTCGACCGTGTGAATCAGCCCAGTCGCGCCCTCCCGGCAGCCTCCGACTATCTGCACCTGAACCGCGCCCAGTGGGACGAGCGGGCCCCCGCCCACGCCGCGTCGCCCGGCTACTGCCGGCAGCGGTTCCTCGACGACCCCGCCTTCCTCAGCGACGTCGTCCGCTTCGACCTGCCGCGGCTCGGCGACATCCGCGGCCTGCGCGCCGTGCACCTGCAGTGCCACATCGGCACCGACACGCTGTCGCTGCACCGTCTCGGCGCGGCGGTCACCGGCCTCGACTTCTCCGGCGCGTCGCTCGCCGAGGCCCGCGCCCTGGCCGCTGCGACCGGGGCGGACATCGGCTACGTCGAGGCCGACGTGTACGACGCGCCGAAGGTGCTCGAACCGGGCGCCTTCGACCTCGTGTACACCGGCATCGGCGCGCTCTGCTGGCTTCCGGACGTCCGCCGCTGGGCCGGGGTCGTCGCCGCGCTGCTGAAGCCCGGCGGCCGGCTGTTCATCCGCGAGGGCCACCCGATGCTGTGGGCCGTCGACGAGACCCGCCCAGACGGCCTCCTCGCGATCGACCAGGCGTACTTCGAACGGGAGGAGCCTCTCGTGTGGGAGGAGGACGGCACGTACGTGGAGACCGACGCCGTCTTCCAGAACACGACCACCCACCAGTGGAACCACGGCCTCGGCGAGATCGTCACCGCCGTCATGGACGCCGGCCTGGACCTCACCATGCTCCAGGAGCACGACAGCGCGCCGTGGGACGCGCTGCCGGGCCGCACCACCGCCGACGAGCACGGCGAACACCGCCTCACCGACCGGCCGTGGCGGCTGCCGCAGACCTACACCCTCCAGGCCCGTAAACGGTGACGCTCTAGACTCGGGGCTTCGCCGTCGTCGTTCTCCGGGAGTGTCGCGTGTCCGCTTCGCCGTCGTCCGAGGCCGTTTCCGAGGCTGCCCGCGCCGCCCGGGCCGCCGCGCCGTCACTCGCCGCGGCGCCGGCCAAGACGATCGACGAGGCGGTGCGCGGCATGGCCCGCCGCCTGGGCGGTGGCGCCCGCGACGCGATCCTCGCCGCCAACCAGGAGGACCAGGCGGCCGCGCGGGCCGGCGGGATGAGCGGCGGGCTGCTGGACCGGCTGAAGCTCGACGAGGCCCGACTGACCGCGATGGCGGCCCAGCTGGACATCCTCGCCGGGGTGGAGGCCGAGCCGGCGCAGCGCACCATCCGCACCCTCGACGGCGGCCTGGTCCTGCAGGAGTGGCGCCGGCCCGTCGGGGTCATCGGCGCCAACTACGAGGCCCGCCCCAACGTGACCGTCGACGTCGCGTCGCAGCTGGTCAAGTCGCAGAACGCGGGGGTGCTGCGGACCGGCTCCGCGGCGCTGGCCTCCGCGGTCGCGCTCATGGACGCCGTCGTCGCGCCCGCCCTCGCCGAGGCCGGCCTCGACCCCGCCGCCGTGCAGCTGGTGCGGGCGAAGGGCCGCGACAGCGCCGAGGCGCTCGTGTCGCAGCCCGGCCTCATCCCGCTCGTCATCCTCCGGGGCAGCGGCGACAGCACCCGCAGCCTCGCCGAGCGCGCCGCCCTGCACGGCGTGCGCACCCTCGCCCACGCCGACGGCGGCGGCGTCCTCTACCTCGACGAGGCCGCCGACCCGGCCAAGGCGGCCGCGCTCATCGACGCGGGCCTCGACCGGCTCGGTGTGTGCAACCGGCTCAACCTGCTGCTGGTGCACCGGGCGATCTGGGACGCGACCGTCCCCGGCGTCGTCGACGCGCTCGCCGCCCGCACCCCCGCGATCGCCGCGTCGCTGCCGCCGCACAGCCACGCCCTCGGCTACGAGTGGGCCCTCGACTCTGCCGGCGAGGCGACCGTCACGATCGCCCCGGTCGACGGCGTCCAGGAGGCGGCCCGCATCGCCAACGACGAGACGTCCGGGCTGGCGGCGGGGATCGTCACCGAGTCCGCCGCGGCCGCACGGGAGTTCCTCGCCGCCTACGCCGGCACCGGCGCCTTCTGGAACGCGACCACCCGCCTCCTCGACGGGTTCAAGCTCCTCGCGCTGCCGGAGACGGGCATCAACATCGACCGGGTGCCGGGGCCGCGCGGTCCGGTGACCTTCCGCGACCTGTCGCTGCGTCAGTACGTGGTCGTGCCCGCCGACCGGACGGCCGACCTGGGCGCGTGAGCGGCCAGCGGAGCGTCTTGGGCCGCGAACCGGGATTGCAGGGTGGGGCTCAGGTTGGCGCCGGAGCGCAGCGGAGGTGACGGCCTGAGCCTCAGGACGTGGCGGCGGTGATCTCCGCGACCTCGGCCGGGGTCAGCGCGACCGAGGCCGCCGCCACGTTCGACTCCAGGTGCGCCACCGACCCCGTCCCCGGGATGGGCAGCATCGCCGGCGACCGGGCGAGCAGCCACGCGAGCACGAGCTGCCGGGTCGTGACGTCGTGCCGGGCGGCGATCTCCTCGACCGCCGTCACCCCGTCGAGGTTCTGGATCGGCGCCCACGGCAGGAACACGATGCTCTCCTGCTCGCACAGGTCGACGAGCGACTCGGAGCCGCGGTCGCCGACGTTGTAGCGGTTCTGGATCGAGACGACGGGGGTCAGCCGCTGCGCGACCCGCAGCTGCTCCTCCGTCACGTTCGACAGGCCGATGTGGCGGATCTTGCCGGCGTCCTTGAGCTCGACGAGCGCGCCGATCGACTCCTCGAGGGGCACCGCCGGGTCGGGCCGGTGGAACTGGTACAGCGGAATCTGCTCCAGCCGGAGCTTCCGGAGGCTCCCGTCGAGCGCGCGGCGCAGGTGCGCGGGGTCGCCGTTCGCCGTCCACTCGCCGGGCCCCGGCCGCTCCAGGCCGCCCTTCGTGGCGATCACGAGGTCGTCGGCGTACGGGTGCAGCGCCTCCGCGATCAGCTCCTCGCTCACGTCGGGCCCGTAGGAGTCGGCGGTGTCGATGAAGTTGACGCCGAGCTCCACGGCGCGGCGCAGCACCGCCACCGCCTCGGCGCGGCTCGGCGGCTCGCCCCAGATGCCGGTGCCGGTGACGCGCATGGCGCCGAAGCCGAGCCGGTTGACGGTCAGGTCACCGCCGACGTCGATGGTCCCGGCCGCCGCCGCGGTGTACGCGCTGGTCTGCTCTGACATGCGGTTGGCTCTCCTCAAGACGGTGTGGCAGGCAACCGTCCCAACGTACCGCTGTGGCGAAGTACCGCTGGATTAGCGCGGAGGGCTATGGGTAAGGTGACCCTCCTCACGCCAACCGCTGGGAGTGATGTCATGAACGCACAGGACCCGACCGGGGTGGACCCCGACAGCCCCGAGGGCCAGGCCAGGACGGCCGCGCGGCGCGAGCACGAGCAGGCGCAGAGCCGCGCCGTGCACGAGCAGCGTGGCGGACGCATCGACGACGGTGCGGTCGACTCGACCGGTCAGCAGGTCCGCGAGCCGCGCCGGGCGACTCAGCTCGACGAAGACATCTGAGCCGGCTGAGCCATCTGGGCTTCGCGCTTCGCCGCGTACATGCGGGCGTCGGCGCGCCGCAGCAGCGCCTCGGCGGCCTCCGGGTCGCCGTCGACGACGCCGACGCTCGCCCGCACCAGCAGCTGGTGGCCCTGCACGGGCACCGGCACGTCCAGCAGGTCCAGGAACCTGCGGGCGACGGCCTCGGCGGCCCGCGCGCCGGACCCCGGCAGGAGCACCGCGAACTCGTCGCCGCCGATGCGCGCCGCCGTCCCGCCGGCGGGCACGCTGGCGGCGAGCCGCTCCGCGACCGCCACGAGCACCGCGTCCCCGGCGTGGTGCCCGTGGGTGTCGTTGATCATCTTGAAGCCGTCGAGGTCGACGAGGAGCACCGCCGCGACCGTGTGGCAGCCGGGGTGTCCGGCCGCGGCGGCGAGCCGCGCGTCGAACAGCGCCCGGTTCGCCAGGCCCGTCAGCCCGTCGTGGGTCGCCTGGTGCCGCAGCTCGTCCTGCAGCAGCCGCGCCTGCGTGGCGTCGCGGGCGTTGCTGACGTAGCCGCCGACGCTCGGCAGGTGCAGCAGGTTGCGGCTCACGACGTCCAGCCACCGCCACGAGCCGTCGGCGTGCGCGTACCGCACCTGGTAGCTCACCGACGCGTTCGGGGTGGCCCGCAGCGTGTCCATCGCGGCCGCGAACGCCGGCAGGTCGTCGGGGTGCACGTGCGACATGACGGTCGTGCCGAGCACCGCCGCGGGTGACTTGCCCAGCAGGCGCTCCGTCGCCGGCGTCACGTAGGTGAGCGCGCCGGTGGCGTCGACGACCGAGGTGATGTCGGTCGAGTGGGCCAGCAGCGACCGGAAACGCTCCTGCTGCGCGCCGAGCTCCGCGAGCAGCGCCGCGTTCTCCCGGAACGCCAGCAGCTGCCGGGTGACGACCAGGGCGGTGGCCACGGCGAGGCCGCCGAGCAGCAGCCACACGTCGAGGCCGAGCCCGTCGCGCAGGACGATCGGCAGCGCCCCGAACAGCCCGGCGAGGGTCGTGTACGGCAGCAGGCTGTAGGGCCGCCGGGCCCGCTGCGCCGACCGCCGCGGGTCCAGCCGCACCGAGTGCTCTTGCAGCCGTGGTCCGACGGCCAGCAGCACCGCCGACAGCACCTGCGCGGCCAGCAGCAGCCGCAGGTGCCGGCCGTCGGCGGTGACGAGCGAGCTGGCGACCCCCTGGATCGCGGCCGCGGCCACCATCGGCGCCGCGGCCAGCACGCTCAGCGGCGCGTTGCCGCTGAGCACCAGCTTCACCGCCGCGAACGCGGCGAACGCGATGATCACGGTGCCGAGCGGCAGCGCGACGGGGGAGCCGCCGGCCTGCGGCAGGAGCAGCAGCCAGATGAGGACCACGGCGCCGACCATCACCGACCCGGCGTCCAGCCAGAACCGCGGCGTCGTCAGCGGCGCCGGCTGGCTGAGCACGACCCAGATGAGCCAGCCGGCACCGGCGAGCACCGCCGCGGCCTGGAACGAGTTCGGCACCGCGGCCGCGGGCCCGGGGTGGGTCCAGGCGACGACGACCTGGCTGAGGTCGCCGACGACGAAGAACACCGCGGCGTGCGCCCCCTGCCGCCAGAACCGGCGCGCGTCCGGCGGCAGCTGCGGCATCGCCGCGACCCGCCGCGCGAACACCCAGATCAGCAGGTCGGACAGCGGCAGCACGGTCCAGAACAGCCGGACCCCGCCGACGCCGGTCAGCAGGCAGCCGACGACCACCGCGGCGACGGCGGCGGTCGCGAGCAGGGCACGGTCGCGCCGCAGCCGCTCGATCACGGGGTCAGCGCCGGGTTGAGGCGCAGGAACGCGGCGTCGACCTGCGCGACCGGCCCCGGCTTGGCGAAGTGGTAGCCCTGCGCCAGCCGGCAGCCGAGGTCGTGCAGCAGCTGCGCCTGCTCCTGGGTCTCGATGCCCTCCGCGATCGCGGGCAGCTGCCGGCTGGTGCCCAGCTGCAGCACCGCGCGGGTGAACGCGTGGTCGCCGCCCGCGGCGTCGGCGGGGTCCGCCGGCACGAACGACCGGTCGATCTTCAGGATGTCGACGGGCAGCTGGGTGAGGTAGGACAGCGACGAGTACCCGGTGCCGAAGTCGTCGATCGCGATCCGGATCCCGTGCCCGCGCAGCCCGTCGAGGGCGGCGAGCAGCGGCGCCGCGTCGTCGGCGACCCCGACGAACACCGACTCGGTGATCTCCAGGACGAGCGCGGACGCGGGCAGCCCGGTCCGGGCCAGGGTCCGCAGCACCTGCTCGGCGAAGCCGGGCTCGGCGAGCTGCCGCACCGACACGTTCACCGTCAGCGACGTGCCGTGCCGGTCGTGCCACGCCTTCGCGTCGCGGCACGCCTGCTCCAGGACCCACGCGCCGATCGGCACGATCATCCCGGTCTCCTCGGCGACGGGGATGAAGTCCAGCGGCGGCACCGGCCCGCTCGGCGGCGCCCAGCGCAGCAGCGCCTCGACCGCCACGATCCGCGCCGACGGCAGCTCCACCACCGGCTGGTAGTGCACCGCCAGCTCGCCGCGGTCGATCGCGTGCCGCAGCCCGGCGCTGATGCGGGTGAACGTCTCGCGGGCCGTGCGCAGCTCCGGCCGGTACACGCTGACCCGGTCCCGCCCGGAGCGCTTCGCCGCCCGCAGCGCCAGCTCGGCGTCGGCGATCGCGTCACGGGGCGCGGCCTTCGCCGCCAGGTGCACCAGCCCGGCGCTCGCCGTCAGGTGCACGGTCCGGCCGCCGACGGTGAGCGGCGCCTTGAGCTCCGCCCGCAGGTGCTCGGCGAGGTGCGCGGCCCGCAGCTGCTCGACGTCCTCGACGAACAGCGCGAACTCGTCGCCGCCGAGCCGGGCGAGGGTGTCCGAGGGCGCGGCGAGCTGCCGCAGCAGGTCGGTGACCGCGACGAGGACCTCGTCGCCGAAGGCGTGCCCGTGCGCGTCGTTGACGTCGGTGAACCGGTCCAGGTCCAGCAGGATCAGCGCGTGCCGGCCCTGCTCGGCCCGGGTCAGCGCCCACTCCATCCGCTGGGTCAGCAGCGCCCGGTTGGCCAGGCCGGTCGTCGGGTCGTGCAGGGCGCCGTGCCGCAGCTGGTGCTCCAGCGCCTCGCGCTCCAGGAGCGTGTCGGCGAGCTCCCGCCCGCGCCGCTCCAGCTCGCCGGCGTGCGCGTCGAGCTCGCCGGAGCGCCGCTGCGCGACCCTGGCCAGGCCGCCGAGGCGCAGCACCAGCAGCAGGGACAGGGCCGCGGACAGCAGCGCCGGCACGTACAGGTGGTCGTTGCCGGCGGTCCCCCGCTGCACGACGAACGCGACCGGCCCGATCACCGCGGCGCCGGCGAACATGAGGATCCGGGCGCGGGAGGCCACCTCGGCGTCCACCTGCGGCTGCTGCTCCGGCCGCTGCCGCTGCAGGCCGACGAGGCCCAGCGCCAGGTACGACAGCAGCCACAGCACGTTGTCCACCACCGCCACCGACCGGGTCGCGCCGGTCGCGGCGTGCGCGAAGAAGATGAAGTTCGCCGCCAGCAGCAGGCCCAGGCCCAGCAGCACGAGCCGGTTCGCCGGGTCGCGCATCGCGCCGGCGAACAGCACCCGCACCCCGGCCGCGAACAGCACCAGGTCGCACACCGGGTACAGCAGCGCCAGCGCCGTCGCCGCGGGTCCGCCCGGCTCGGCGTGGTGCAGGTACGGGTGCAGCAGCATCATCCAGTCGACGAGGGCCAGCCCGGCCGCGATGATCGACGCGTCCAGCAGGGCGGTGCGGGCGCGCCCGCCGGCCGCGCGGATCAGGCCGGTGATCAGCAGGCCGTAGGACGCCAGGAAGCCGATGTCGTTCCAGGACGGGAACGGCACCGAGCCGCCGTGGCCCAGCCCTTCGGCGCCCCACACCTGGTCGGCGCCGAGCCGGACCGCGAACCCGGCCGCGACCAGCCGCCACGGCCCGCCGGCCCGGCGCCGCTCCCGCCACAGGCGCGCGACCAGGGGCGACGCGCACACGAGCGCGGTGAGCAGCCAGATCACCCGCCCGAGCCGGCCGTCGGTCACCGCCGACGCGGTGATCCCGGCGGCACCGGAAATGAGCAGCACCCATCTCCTTGTGTGCATACGCGCCTCCGCTCGGTGATCGGGTTACTCCGAGTGCACCGGCGGGTGGTTGCGGCGCGGTTGCCCGGCGCGTTGCCGTGTGGTTCCCCTGCCGAGCGGGCATCAAATAGCCATGCGGTGTCTGAGTGGGCGGTACCGCCTCGGCGCGAAACTCGGCGAGGGTGGGATGGCGAGTGTCTGGCGGGCGCACGACGACGTCCTCGACCGGGACGTCGCGGTCAAGCTGCTCACCCCCGAGCACGCCGCCGACCCCGACGCGTTCGACCGCGCCCGCAACGAGGCCCGCTCCGGTGCCCGCTTCGCCCACCCCAACGTCGTGGCGGTCTACGACTTCGGCACGTCCCGCCGCGGCGGCCGGGGCACCGCGTACCTGGTGATGGAGCTCGTCGAGGGCCCGCTGCTCGTCGACGCGATGCGCGCCGGCCCCCTGGACTGGCAGGTCGCGGTCCGGATCTGTGCCGAGGTCGGCGCGGGCCTCGCCGCCGCGCACGGCAACGGCATCGTCCACCGCGACGTGAAGCCGGCGAACGTCGTGCTGACCCCCGCCGGCGCGAAGATCCTCGACTTCGGGGTCGCCGTCCCAGTCGGCCACCCGTCGGAGCGGATCGTGTTCGGCACCCCCGCGTACCTGGCCCCGGAGCGCCTCGACAACGGGCCCGCCGGCCCCGCCACCGACGTCTACGCCCTCGGCGTGCTGCTCTACCAGTGCCTGACCGGCCGCATCCCGTGGCCGGTCGACACCGACGAGCAGGTCTTGCGCGCCCACCGCTTCACCCCGCCGGAGGCGCTGCCGCCGATCCCGGGCCTGCCCCCGGAGATCGCCGAACTGTGCGCGTCGTGCCTGTCGAAGGTCCCCGAGTGCCGGCCGACGGCGGTCGCCCTCGCGCTGATCCTGGCCGCCGCCGTCGACGTGCCGGTCCACGTCCCGCCGGTCCTGACGCACCGCCCGCGCCCGCTGGCCGACGCGCTCGACGCCCCGACCCTCGCGAACGATGTCATCGGATGAATCGCGAAACACCCACCCTTGTGTTTCGTGGCGTACGCCTGATACACATCAAACCTCCGATGTATTGGGGGTCTTGTGCGAGGAGAATTCGACGGGCTCGCCGCGGTCGTCACCGGGGGCGCGTCCGGGATCGGGCTGGCCACGGCGCTGCACCTGGCCGAGCGGGGCGCCCGCGTCGCCTGCCTCGACCTGCGGCCCGGTGGCCTGCCTGAGCCACTGATCGGCATCACCGCCGACGTGTCCGACGACGCCACCGTGCGGGCCGGGATCGCCACCGCCGCCGAACGGCTCGGCGGCATCGACATCCTGGTCAACAACGCGGGCATCGGGGCCGTCGGCACCGTGGAGAGCAACCCCGACGACGAGTGGCACCGGGTCCTCGACGTCAACGTCGTCGGCCTGGTGCGGGTGAGCCGTGCCGCGCTGCCGCACCTGCGCCGCTCCGCGCACCCGGCGATCGTCAACACCTGCTCGATCGTCGCCCACGCCGGCCTGCCCGACCGGGCCCTCTACAGCGCCAGCAAGGGCGCGGTGCAGGCGCTGACCGCGGCGATGGCCGCCGACCACGTGCGCGAAGGCATCCGGGTCTGCTGCGTCAATCCCGGCACCGCCGACACGCCCTGGGTGCGCCGGCTCCTCGACCAGGCCGCCGACCCCGCCGCGGAGCTCGCGGCGCTCGAGGCCCGCCAGCCGACCGGCCGCCTCGTCCGCGCCGAGGAGGTCGCGCACGCCATCGCGTACCTGGCCAGCCCTCTCGCCGGGGCGACCACCGGCACCGTGCTGTCCGTCGACGGCGGCATGCACGCCCTGCGGCTGCGACCCCTGCCGTGAAGCTCGGGCTCGGCTGCGCCCAGCTGGGCAATCTGTACCACGAGATCGACGACGAGCGGGCGCACGCGACCGTCGACGCCGCCTGGGACGCCGGGGTGCGGCTCTTCGACACCGCGCCGCACTACGGGCTCGGCCTGTCGGAGCGGCGGCTCGGCGAAGCGCTGCGGGGGCGCCGCCGCGATCAGTACACCGTCAGCACCAAGGTCGGCAGGCTCCTCGTCGGCGACCCGTCCTACGCCGGCGGCCTGGACACCGAAGGGTTCGTGGTGCCCGCCACCCATCGGCGGGTCTGGGACTTCAGCCGCGACGGGATCCGCCGCTCCCTGGAGGCCAGCCTGGCCCGGCTCGGCCTCGACCGGGTCGACGTGGCGCTGCTGCACGACCCCGAGCAACATCCGGAGGTCGCGCTGCGCGCCGGCTTCCCGGCCCTCGCCGAGCTGCGCGCGGAAGGCGTCGTCGGCGCGGTCGGCGCCGGGTCGAAGGACGCGGGGATCCTGGCCCGCGTCGTCGCCGAGTGCACCCCCGACGTCGTCCTCGTCGCCGGCCGACACACGCTGCTCGACCAGACCGCCGGGGAGCGGCTGCTGCCGGCGTGCACGGCGGCGGGGGTCCAGGTGTACAACGCGGGCGTGTTCAACAGCGGGCTCCTGGCGCTGCCCGACCCGCACGCCGACCTGCCCTACGAGTACGCCGCCGCACCCGCCGCGCTCGTCGCGAAGGCCCGCGAGCTCGCCGCCGCCTGCGACCGGCACGGCACGACGCTGCCGGCGGCGGCGCTCGCGTTCGCCGCCACGGACCCGGCCGTCACCGCGGTCGTCGTCGGCGCCGACTCCCCGGAGCAGGTGCGCCGCAACGCCGCGCTCGCCGGCACCCCGCCGCCGGCGTCCCTGTGGCCGGCGCTGCGCGAGGCCGGGCTGCTGTGACGATCATCGACGCGCATCACCACCTGTGGGCCGTGGACGGCGGGTACACCTGGCTCGACGACCCCTCGCTCGCCCCGATCCGCCGCACGTTCACCCCCGCGGACCTGCGGGCCGAGCTGTCCGCGGCGGGGGTGTCGCACACCGTCCTGGTCGAGGGCGGCCGCTGCGATGCCGACGAGGCCGCGGTACTGCTCGGCCACGCCCTCGACACGCCTTCGATCGCGGGCGTGGTCGCGTGGGCCGACCCCGTGGACCTGCCCCTGTCGCGGTACCGGGCGCTGCCGGGCGCGCAGTACCTGGTCGGGCTGCGGGCCCAGGTGCAGGCCGAGCCGGCCGGCTACCTGGACCGGCCGGACGTCCGGGACGGGCTGCTGGCGATCGGCGCCGCCGGCCTCGCCTTCGACCTGGTCGTCCGGCACGACCAGCTCGCGGAGGCGGCGCGTCTCGCCCGGGACCTGACCGATGTCCGGTTCGTCCTGGACCACCTCGGGAAGCCCGCGATCCGCTCCGGCGGGCTCGACCCATGGCGGCGCGACCTGGCGCTCCTGGCCGAGTGCCCGAACGTCACGGCGAAGCTGTCGGGGCTGGTCACCGAGGCCGACCGGACCACCTGGACCGCGGCGGACCTGGCCCCGTACGTGCGGGCCGCCGTCGAGCTGTTCGGCCCCGCACGGCTCATGTACGGGTCGGACTGGCCCGTCTGCCTGCTCGCCGCCTCGTACCGACGCGTCCTCGACACCATGCTGGACCTGCTGCGGGACCTGCTGGACGCGGACGACGCGGGCCGCGCGGCCATCTTCGCCGGGACCGCCGCGGCGGTCTACCGACTGGACACCGGCACGGCGGGCGTAGAGTCGCCTCGGAGGAATCCATGAGGAACGCATGGCACTGACCGACGAGGCGATCGACAAGATCAAGGGCATGATCACCTCCGGTGAGCTCGGCCCCGGCGACCGGCTGCCGAAGGAGGCGGACCTCGCCGAACGGCTCGGCCTGTCCCGCAACTCGCTGCGCGAGGCGGTCAAAGCGCTGTCGATGATCCGCGTCCTGGACGTCCGGCAGGGCGACGGCACCTACGTCACCAGCCTCGCCCCGGACCTGCTCCTCGACGCGCTGAGCTTCGTCGTCGACTTCCACCGCGACGACACCGTCCTGCAGTTCCTCGAGGTCCGCCGGATCCTGGAGCCCGCCGCGACCGCCCTCGCCACCGAGCGGATGACCCCCGCCGACGTCGCGAAGCTGCAGACGGTGCTCGACCAGCTCGGCGACGACCCGACGATCGAGGCGCTCGTCGCCAACGACCTGGAGTTTCACCGGCAGATCGCGGCCGGGTCCGGCAACGCCGTGCTGTGCTCCCTCATCGACGGGCTGTCCGGCCCCACGACCCGGGCCAGGATCTGGCGCGGCCTCACCCAGGAGGGCGCCGCCGAACGGACCCGCGAGCAGCACCAGGCGATCGTGGACGCGATCGGCGCCCGCCAGCCCGAGCTCGCCCGGTCCTGGGCGACGATCCACGTCGCGGGCGTCGAGGAGTGGCTGCGCCGCGCGTTGTGACGGGCTCCGCTCGGGGACCTCGCTATGACGGGTTTCGCTAAGGTCGGACATATCACCGCCGATCGGTGTACTCGTGGAGCGTGCGAAGTCCCAGCGTTCGAAGCGGCACTGGCTGGCCGACCAGCCGGTGGCGCGGAAACTCCTGCTGCTGGTGCTGGTGTGCTGCGCCGTCGGTGCCGTCGTCCTCGGCGTCGGGGTCGGCAGTCTGAGCGAGGTCAACGCCAAGGCCGGCGAGCTGTACCGGAACAACCTCGTGCCCTCGTCGCACCTCGCGGCGATGAACCAGTCGGCGATGAAGGTCCAGAACGACCTCGCGAACCTCGCCCTGTCCAACGGGCCCGTCGCCAGCAAGGCGTTCCAGGACGGCATCGCCGCCTCCGACGCCGCCGTGGACAAGGAGCTCGCCGCCTACCGGTCGACGGTCACGACGACGAAGCAGCGGCAGCTGCTCGCCCGCTTCGAGATCTGGTGGGGCGCGTTCCGCAACATCCGCGACCACCGCCTGCTGCCGCTCGTCGCCGCCGGTGACATCCCCGGTTTCCAGGCCGCGTACCTCGGCGACGGCGCCACCGTCACCGCGAACGCGATGGCGGCCCTCACCGATCTGCTCGCCTACGAGCAGGCCGGCGGACGCTCCGGCGCCGACCACGCCGCCGACGCCTACAGCCGGGCGCGGATCGCCATGATCGTGGCGCTGCTCGCCGGGCTCGCCGCGGCGATGCTGCTCAGCCGGTACCTGACCGGGCTCATCGTCCGGCCGATCCGCCGCGTCCACGCCGTGCTGACCGCCGTCGCCGCCGGCGACCTGACCGCCGAGGCCGACATCCCGCAGCGCGACGAGGTCGGCGACATGGCCCGCGCGCTGAACGCGGCGACCGCCAGCACCCGAGAGGCGGTCGGCAGCCTCGGCGACAACTCCGCGACGCTGTCCGCGGCCGCGGAGGAACTCGCCGCGATCAGCCGGCAGATCGACACCAGCGCCACCGACGCCGACTCCCGCGCTTCACTGGTCGCCCGCGCCGCCGGCGAGGTCAGCGAGCACGTCGCCGCCGTCGCCAACGGCGCCATGGAGATGAGCAGCGCGATCGAGGAGATCTCCCGCAGCACCGCGCACGCCGCGACCGTCACCGCCACCGCCGTGTCGATCGCCGCCACCACCAACGAGACCATCGGCAAGCTCGGCGCCTCCTCCGGCGAGATCGGCGAGGTCATCAAGGTCATCACGTCGATCGCCGGGCAGACGAACCTCCTCGCGCTGAACGCGACGATCGAGGCGGCCCGCGCCGGCGACTTCGGCAAGGGCTTCGCCGTCGTCGCCCAGGAGGTCAAGGACCTCGCCCGGGAGACCGCCCGGGCCACCGACGACATCGGCAGGCGCGTCCAGGCGATCCAGCTCGACACCGAGGACGCCGTCAACGCGATCGGCCAGATCGGCGAGGTCATCGCGCAGATGAGCGAGTATCAGCACTCGATCGCCGCCGCGGTCGAGGAGCAGGCGGTCACCGCCCGCACCATGGGCCACAGCGTCGACGAGGCCGCCGGCGGGTCCGTCGACATCGCCACCAACATCTCCGGCGTCGCCGCCGCCGCCAGGTCCACCAACGAGGGCGTCACCAGCACCGGCGAGGCCATCGACCAGCTGGCCCGGATGGCCTCCGACATGCGCGGCCTCGTGTCCCGCTTCAAGTACTGAGGTTTCGATGCGGCGTTTCGTGCTTCTCGCTGTTCTCATCGCTTTGTTGTCAGGCTGTACCGAGGCGCTGAAGACCGACGACAGCGGCCCGTCGGCGCGGGTGGCGCTGCTGCTGCCGGAGCGCAAGGCCAGCCGGTACGAGGCGGGCGACCAGCCCTACTTCGCGCAGAAGCTGTCGGAGCTGTGCCCGGCGTGCGTGGTCGACTACCGCAACGCCGAGCAGGATGCCGCCGCCCAGTTGCGGCAGGCGCAGGACGCGCTCGCCAAGGGCGCCCAGGTCCTCGTGCTCACCCCGGTCGACAGCGTCGCCGCCGGCCAGATCGTCTCCGCGGCGTCCGCGAAGGGCGTGCCGGTCATCTCGTACGACCGCCTGGTGCTCAAGACCGCGGTCGACTACTACATCTCCTTCGACAACGCGAAGGTCGGCTCGCTGCAGGCGGCGGCGCTGCTGCAGGCCCTCGGCCCGAAGGCGGCGGCGGGGGAGATCCTGTGGATCAACGGCTCACCCACCGACAACAACGCCACACTGTTCAAGCAGGGCGCCCACGCCGGTCTCGACGGCAAGGTCCGCGTCGCCGCCGAGTCCGACACCGCCGAGTGGAACCCCGACAACGCGAAGGCGTGGACGGCCCGCACCCTGCCGACGCTGCGGGGCCGCACGATCGTCGGCGTGTACGCCGCGAACGACGGCACCGCGGGCGCCGCGATCGCCGCGATGAAGGCGGCGGGCCTGCCGCAGGTGCCGGTGACCGGCCAGGACGCGGAGACGGCGGCGCTGCAGCGGATCCTCGTCGGCGACCAGTACATGACCGTCTACAAGGCGATCCGCACCGAGGCCGAGACCGCGGCGACCCTCGCGAACGACCTGGTGCGCGGCAAGCGGCCGGCCGCACCGGCGACCGTCGACAACGGCGCCGGCCAGGTCCCGTCGATCCTGCTCGACCCGGTGACCGTCACCAAGGACACGATCGCCGCCACGGTGGTGAAGGACGGCTTCGTCACGCCTTCGGCGCTGTGCGCGGGCGCCTACGCGGAGGCGTGCAAGGCGGCGGGGATCGCCTGAGCGCGGGGTCTTGCGCTGGTTGGCTAATGGCGTTAGCTTTAAGGCTATGGAACTTAGCTTTGCTGTCGAAGGTGGCCGCCTCGGGTACGACGACAGCGGCAATGACGGCCCGCTCCTGCTGTGCCTGCCCGGGATGGGTGTCACGCGGATGACGTACGAGCTGATCCGGCCGCTGTTCGTCGCCGCCGGCCACCGCGTCGTCGCGATGGACCTGCGCGGCGCGGGGACCTCCGACGCCGTCTGGTCCGACTACTCGCCGGAGGCGACAGCCCGCGACGCCGTCGCGCTCCTGCGCCACCTCGACGCCGGCCCGGCCGTGCTCTTCACCAACTCCTACACCGGCGCCAGCGCGGTCTGGGCCGCCGCCGAGGCCCCTTCGCTCTTCCGCGCGATCGTGCTCTGCGCCCCGTTCGCCAGGGTCATGCCCAAGCCGAACCTGTTGATGCGCCTGGCGATCGCCGCCGTCGGCCGCCACCGTCCACTGTGGATGATGTACTGGTCGAGCCTGTTCAAGACCCGCAAGCCCGCGAACTTCACGGCGGAGCGCGCCGCCCTCTCGGCGAACCTCGCCGAACCCGGCCGCATGGCAGCATTGCGGGCGATGTTCGCCGCCGACGTGTCCGTGTGCGAGGCCCGCATGGGCGAGGTCAGCACGCCCGCCCTGGTGCTCATGGGCACCAGGGACCCCGACTTCCCCGACCCCGCGACCGAGGCCGCCCTGGTCGCGTCCCGCATCGGCGCCACCGTCGCGATGATCGACGGCGCCGGCCACTACCCGCACTCGGAGTTCCCCGCCGAGACCGCGGCGGCCGTGCTCGCGTTCCTCAACCAGCCCGCCACCCATGCCTAGGGCGGGTCTGAGCCGGGACGCGGTCGTCGACGCCGGGCTGGCCCTCGTGGACGCCGAAGGTCCGGCGGCGCTGACCCTCGCGGCGGTCGCGGCCCGGACGGGGGTGGCCACGCCGTCGCTGTACAAGCACGTCGGCAGCCTCACCGACCTGCGCAACCTCCTGGCGGTGCGCCTCTTCGACGAGTTCACCGCCGCCCTGACCACCGCCGTGCTGGGCCTCAGCGGCGACACCGCCCTGGAGGCCCTCATGCGCGCCTACCACCGCTACGCGGTGACCCACCCGCACCGCTACGCGCTGCTGCCGCAGGCCCCGGACCCCGACCCGGCGGTCACGGCCGCCGCGGCCGGGTTCGTCGAGGTGTGCTTCGCCGTGCTGCGCGGCTGCGGCCTGGACGACGACGAGATCGTCCACGCCACGCGGATCGCCCGCGCCGCCATGCACGGCTTCGCGGTCCTGCACACCACCGGCGGGTTCGGCCTGCCGCAGCCCGTCGATGCCACCCTCGACCGCCTGATCGCCACCGTGGTCCACGGCGTCACCACCGCAGCGCCGCGCTGAACCCCCCGCGACGCGACGCGGCCCGGCCCGACGATGCCCGCTGTGGGCCGGCCGGCACCCGGCTTTCCCGGGCGCGGGCCTGGACGCGGGCCGGCGGCGGACCGGCCGTTCGTCGCCCACGAGTGGCGACCGGGCAGGGCGCGACGACCGCGACCCCATCACGCGACCCCGGCGGGTGCGGCACCTGCTTACCTAAGCACCGTACCAACACCCACCTAATTGATCTTCAACTGCGTAACCATCACATTACTCCACGCCCCGGTGCCGTACAGGCTGGCGGTGCGGCTCACTCGTGGGGGAGCAGGAAGCGGTGGTTGACCTGGAAGCGGGTGCCGTCAGGGGTGGCGAAGACGGGCCAGCTCGACGGGTCGGGGTGGGGCACGGCGCGCAGGAGGGCGCGGGCCTGGCGGCCGCGGAGGTCGAGCTGGGCGACGAACTCGTCCTTGCCCAGGCGGGGCAGCGGCACGTCCGCGGGCCACTGGGCCACGGGGGACGGGCGCGTCGACGGCGGCGGGGTCGACGGCTGCTGGGCCGGGTCGAGCTTGACGGCGATGAGCCGCACCGCGTCGGGGCGATAGGACGAACCCGTCCGCAGGGTGCGGTCGCGGAGCTGGGCCAGGTGATCCAGCAGCGAGTACGACGCCTGCGGGTACGCCCGATCCGACCGGGTCTCCTCGAGGCCCTCGTACTGGGCGCGGAAGCGCCGGCCGTTGCCGCGGACGGTGAAGACCGTCGACGGTACGTCGGCGATCATCGGCGCGCCGGGGCGGCGGCGGGAGTTCGCGGGGTCGCGCAGGACCAGCAGGGCGTGGTTGCGCAGCGAGCGCAGCGTGCCCTGGCCGATCTTCAGCCGGCGGGTGGCGTCGGCGATGAGCGTGCCGTCCTCGTAGGCGGCGAGGCGCGCGGGGCGCAGCGCGGTCCAGCCGGCGGGCACGAACCCGCCGGTCAGTTCCCAGGTGAGCAGCGGCTGCGGCCGCCGGGCAGCCTCGGTGTCCTCCGGTGCGGCCACCGCGATCGCGGCGCCGCCGACGGCGGCCGTGAGGCCGACCGCGCCCGCGCCCAGCAGCAGACTCCTGCGGTTCATGCTTTCGTCGCTCCCGTCCGGCCGGGCGTCGTGCCCAGCCACTGGTGACCTTAACGACAAAACGGACTAAAAGACTCAAATATGAAGAAGGAGAAGACGCAATGGATACATACCGAAGTCGTTTGGTAGGGTTTCAGCGAGGTGAGGCGAGGCGCGGCGAAACGCGGCGGGAACGCGGCGAGGGCGCAGCGAGGGCGCAGCGAGGGCGCGGCGAAGCGACCAGCGAGGATGCGATGCGGATTTCGGCCAAGGCGGACTACGCGATCCGCGCACTGGTGGAGCTGGCGGCCGACGCGCAGCGCCCGCTGGTCTGCGAGGGGATCGCGGCGGCCCAGCACATCCCGTACCGCTTCCTCAAGTCCGTCATGCGCGACCTGCGCCGCACCGGCCTGGTCCGCAGCCAGCGCGGCTGCGAGGGCGGCTACTGGCTCGGCCGCGCCGCCGCCACGATCACCCTCGCGGACGTGGTCGCCGCCGTCGACGGTGAGCTGATGACGGTGCACGGCGAGCGCCCCGGCGACGCGACCACGGCGCCCGGCGTGACCGCGGTCTGGCGCGCCATCCAGGCCCGCACGGAGGAGATCCTCGTCGGCGTGACCATCGCCGACCTGCTGACCGCGACCCCCGCCGAACCTGCCGCGACCCTGTTGGACACCACCGGAGGAGAAGGGCGACATGGAAGACCACTGGCACGCGCCGCTGCGGCACATCAAGGGTAAGGAGCTCAGCGGTGACACCCGGCAGACCACCGGCATGACCCGCCTGGAAGCGGTCTCCGGCAAGACCGTCGGCTCGGAGAAGGTCTGGATGGGCCAGACCCACGTCGCCCCTGCCACCAACTCCGGCGACCACCACCACGGCGAGGCCGAGACCGCCATCTACGTCGTGTCCGGCCACCCGGTCTTCGTGTTCGCCGAGGGTGGTCACGAGGTCAGGATCGAGACCGAGCCGGGCGACTACATCTTCGTGCCGCCGTTCGTGCCGCACCGCGAGGAGAACCCGGGCGCGGAGGAGGCCGTCGTCGTGATCGCCCGCAGCAGCCAGGAGGGCATCGTCGTCAACCTCCCCAGCCTGTTCGCCGGCGAAGCGGGCTGACCGTGCTCGATGTCGTCGAGTTCACCGACCCGATGTGCCCGTGGGCGTGGGGTTCGGAGCCGACGTTCCAGCGGCTGCGGGAGCTGACCGCCGGCCGGTCCCGCTGGCGCCGGGTCTACGGCATCCTGTTCGACCTCGACGACGACCCGCCCCCGGACCCTGCCGCGGAGGCCGCCTGGTATCACCGCTTCGTGCAGGACGTGTCCAGCCACACCGGCGCGCCCTGCCCGGCCAGGCTGGAGCGGGTCGCGGCGAGCTCGTGGCCCGCGTCGCTGGGCGCGAAGGCCGCCGCTCTGCAGGGTTTGGAGGATGCGGTACTGCGCAGCCTCCGCGAGACCATGTTCCTGGCGGGCGACCCGGCGGACACGCCGGAGCGGGTGCTGGCCGCCGCGAGTGCGGTCCCGGGGCTGGATCTGGACGCGCTCGCCCGCGACCTCGGCTCGCCGCGGATCGATGCCGCCGTCCGCGCTGACTGGCTGGAGACGCGGCGCCCGGCGCCCGAGGTGATCGGTCTCACCGCGCCAGGTCCACACTGCGGCGCCGCCAAGCCGATCGACGGCGGTCTGCGGTACGCGCTGCCGACCCTCCTCTTCGAAGGCCCGCTGGGCAGGGCGATCGTGCCGGGGTGGCGCCCCTTGCGGCACTACGTCGACGCGATCGAGCGCGTGGCCCCGGCCTGACAACTCCTATAAAAACCATCGGATTTGTCTCGAACAATAGGACACTTCCCGATGGCTATTGACGACAGTTCTGCGGCCTCCCCATGATGGGGACATGACATCGACCCACCCCGGCGTAGTTCGTCGCTACGTCGACCTCCGGCGCACGGCAAGCGCCCTCTGTCGATAAGTCACCGCGTCCGGCGGTTCGCGGGCCCCGCCCGGCGGCCGCGGATCACCAGCACCAGCAAGCCAATCATCAGCACCAGCAAGCCATGAGCGGCAAACCCTGCAGCGCGCCCGGATGACGGCGCGCACCTTCCGCATACCTGGAGTCCCCATGAGCTCATCGCTGACCCGCAGGTCGTTCCTCGGACTCGGTGCCGCCGCCGGCACCGCCACCCTGCTCGCCGCCTGCGGTGACGGGACGGTCTCAGGACCCGGCGGCGGCGCCGGCGGCACCCTCAAGTGGGGCTGGTCCAGCGTCACCAGCTGGGACCCGGTCACGTCGTCGGCGGGCTGGGACGTCCACCTGCTGTCACTCATCTACGCCGGCCTCACCAAGCTCGACGAGCAGGGCAACGCCGTCCCCGCCCTCGCCACCGGCTGGAAGTACGACAGCGCAGGCACCACGCTGACGTTCACGCTGCGACCGGGCCTGAAGTTCAGCGACGGCACCGCCCTGGACGCCACCGCGGTGAAGAAGAGCCTCGAACGCGGCCGTGACCTCCCCAAGTCGCTCGTCGCCGCGCAGCTGGCCAACGTCAAGTCGGTCACCGCGCCCGACGCGACCACGGTCGTGCTCGGCCTGGCCCAGCCCGACTACCAGATCCCGAACCTCCTGGCGGGCAAGACCGGCATGATCGTCAGCCCGGCCGCGTTCGAGGGCGACGCCGCGGCGCTCGCCACGAAGCCCGTCGGCGCCGGGCCGTTCACGCTCACCTCCTACGTGCAGAACGCGAAGGCCACGTTCACCCGCAACCCCGGCTACTGGGACGCCGCCAGCATCAAGCTCGGCAACTTCGAGGCGTACCCGCTGCCCGAGGCCGCGACCGTCGTCGCCGCGCTGCAGTCCGGGCAGTACGACGTCGCCCAGATCCCCGGCAGCCAGGTCGAGGCGGCGAAGGCCGCGGGCCTGCAGGTGCAGGTGATCCCGTCGCTGGTCGTCGCGGTGCTCGACGTCAACATCACCAAGAAGCCGTTCGACGACCCGAAGGTCACCGAGGCGCTGCGCTACGCCGTCGACCGGGCCGCGCTGCTGAAGACCGCCCAGTTCGGCCACGGTGAGGTCGCCTACCAGCCGTTCCCGAAGGGGTACGCCGGCTACAGCAACAGCCTGGAGGACATCTACCGGTACGACCCGGACAAGGCCAGGCAGCTCCTCTCCCAGTCGAGCTACGGCGCCTCGCCGGTCGACGTCGTCATCACCACCGCCAAGGCCGAGGGCGTCCCCGAGCAGCTGCAGTCCCAGCTCAACGCTGCCGGGTTCAAGGCCACGATCGAGGTCATCCCGCAGGCGCAGGCGACACAGCTGGTGTACGTCCAGCACAGCAAGGCGCTGTTCGTCGACCAGTTCGCCGGCCGGGACTCCGCGGTCCAGGCGTTCCAGGTGCTGTTCGGCAAGGAAGGCCTCATGAACCCCGGCCGTCAGACGCCGCCGGAGCTCACCGAAGCCCTCGCGAAGGTCAGCCGCACCCCGCTCGACGACCCGTCGTACCCGAGCGTCCTGCAGGCGGCCACGGCCGTCGCGGTCAAGTCCATGCCGAACGTCTTCCTGTACAGCGTGCCGAGGATCCTGGCCCGCCGCGCGAACGTATCGGCGATCCCGGGGTTCACCGTCGTCCAGCGCTTCGAAGGGGTGACCGTGTCATGACCACGCTGCTCTCCCGGCCGCCGGAGCTGATCGGCCGCCCTGCCGCGACGACCGCCACGGCACGCCCGGCGAAGTCCAGGCGCTGGATCGGCGCCGTCGCGACACCCCTGGTCGTGTTCCTCTTCTCGTCGATGCTGACGTTCGGGCTCGGCGCGCTGTCACCGAGCAACCCGGCTGCCGCCGTCCTCGGCGAGACCGCGACCCCCGACGACATCGCCCGCATGAATCACGAGTTCGGTCTCGACCGCCCGCTGCCCGTCCAGTACGCCGACTGGCTGCTCTCGGCGCTGCGGGGCGACCTCGGCAGGTCCTACTTCACGACGATCCCGGTCTCGGACAGCATCTTCGCGGCGCTGCCGGTCGACCTCGCCATCGCCGGGCTGGCGATCCTGCTCGCCGTGCTCATCGGCGGCACCGCCGGGATCGCGGCCGCGCTGCGGCAGGGCGGCCGGCTGGACCGGGCCGTCACCGCCGTCGCCGCCGCGCTCGGCACGCTCCCGCCGTTCGTGCTCGGCATCGGCCTCATCGTCGTCTTCTCGGTGCTGCTGAAGGCGTTGCCGGCCGGCGGGTACGTCGCCCTCGACCAGGATCCGGTGCAGTGGCTGCGGTTCGCGATCCTGCCGTCGCTCGCGCTCAGTCTCGACATCGCCGCGTCGATCGCCCGGCAGCTGCGCACGTCACTGGTCGGGCAGCTCGGCGAGAACTACGTCACCGGCGCCGTCGTCCGCGGCCTCGGCACCCGCCGGGTCCTGTTCGGCCACGCCCTGCGCAACGCGATCGGGCCCGCCCTCACCGTGCTCGGCATCGGCGTGCCGATGATCCTCGGCGGCGCCGTCGTCACCGAGAAGATCTTCAACCTGCCCGGCGTCGCGCAGCTCGCGCTGCAGGCGTCCGGCCAGCACGACGTGCCGCTCATCCAGGGCACCCTGCTCGTCACGGTCACGGTCGTCCTGATCTGCAACACGCTCGTCAACCTGGCCGTGCTGCGCCTCACCCCGCAGGGCAAGCGATGAGCACGCTCACGGCCGCTCGGCCGTTGACACACCGCCTGCCGATCGCGGTCCTCGTCGTGATCGCCGCCCTCGCCGTCGCCGGCGGTGCCGTCGCCCCGCACGACCCGCTGCTGCAGAACCCGGACCTGGCGCTGCACGGGCCCAGCCTCACCCACCTGTTCGGCACCGACTACCTCGGCCGGGACGTGTTCAGCCGGCTCCTCGCGGGCACCGGCACCACCGTCCTCGCCGCCGTGGAGAGCGTCGGCGTCGGGCTCGCCCTCGGTGTCCTGCCGGGGCTCGCGTCGCTGTGGCTCGGCCGTGCCGTCGAATGGGTCCTGCTGAGGGCCGTCGACGCCGTCATGACGCTGCCGTTCATCGTGTTCGCGATCGCGGTCACCGGCATCCTCGGCAACGGCCTCACCCAGGCGATGGTCGCGATCGGCGTGCTGTTCGCGCCGCTGTTCTTCCGCGTCACCCGCGCCGCCGGCCTCAGCCTCACCCGGGCCCAGTACGTCGAGGCCGCCGAGCTGTTCGGGGCCTCACGATGGCGGATCCTCCGCACCCACGTGTGGGGCAAGGTCGTGCCGACCGTCGCCGTCACCGCCGCGCAGGCCACCGGCGGCGCGCTCCTGGCGGTGTCGTCGCTGACGTTCCTCGGCATCGGCGTCCAGCCGCCCGCGCCCACGTGGGGCGGCGTACTCGCCAGCGACCTCGGGTTCCTGGCGCAGCAGCCGTGGGCGCCGGTGATCCCCGCCGCCCTGATCATGGTCGCGGTCGCCGCCCTCAACGCCCTCGCCGACGCGATCCGCCCCGGCGGTGCCCGATGAGCCCCGTCCTGACCGTCGAGGGTCTTCATGTCGCCGTCGGCGGCGCCGGTACGGCCGGCTCCGGTCGCGGTGGCGCCGGGCACGAGGCGGTCCGCGACGTGTCGTTCGCCATCGAACGGGGCGAGTCCGTCGGTCTGGTCGGCGAGTCAGGGTCCGGCAAGACCCTCACCTGCCGGGCCGTCCTCGGCGTCCTCCCACCCGGTGTCACGGTCACCGGCGGCGGCATCCACCTCGGTGCCGACCTCGACCTCACCCGCCTCGACCGGCGCGGATGGGACTCGGTGCGCGGCAACCGGATCGCCGCGGTGTTCCAGGACCCCGCCTCCTACCTGAACCCGTCGCTGACCGTCGGCCGGCAGCTCGCCGAGCAGCTGCGCCTCAAGGGCGGCCTGCCCAGACTCTCCAGGGCGCAGGCCAGGACCGCGGCCGTCGACCTGCTCGCCGCGATGGGCCTGCGGCGGCCGTCCGTCGTGTACGACCAGTACCCGCACGAACTGTCCGGCGGCATGCTGCAGCGCGCCCTCATCGCGATCGCCGTCGCCGGCGAGCCCGAGCTGCTCGTCGCCGACGAGGCGACCACCGCCCTCGACACCGCCGTGCAGGCCGAGGTCCTCGAGCTGCTGCGGCACCTGCGGGAGGAGCGCGGGCTGGCGCTGCTGCTCGTCAGCCACGACCTCGCCGTCGTCGCCGAGGTCTGTGACCGGATCGCCGTCTTCTACGCCGGCGAGATCGTCGAGCAGGGGCCGGCCGCGCAGGTCATCGCGAACCCGCGGCACCCGTACACGGAGGCGCTGCTGCGGGTCGCGTCCCTCGGTGACTGGCGCCGCCGCGACCTCGAGGTCATCCCCGGCCGGCCGCCGGAGCCGGGCGCGATGCCGGCCGGCTGCCGCTTCGCGGCCCGCTGCGCCCACGCGGTGGAGGCGTGCGCGACCCCCGTCGGCCTGTCCACCGTGGACGACCGTCAGGTCCGGTGCCACCGGGCCGCGACCCTGGAGCTGGTGGGCGCATGACGACGCTGCTGTCGGTGGACCGGCTCGACGTGACGTTCGACCGGCACCGGGTCCTGGCCGACCTGTCGCTGCAGGTGCAGGCGGGGGAGATCCTCGGCGTCATCGGCGAGACCGGGTCCGGCAAGACCACCCTCGCGCGGGCGGTCGTCGGGCTCGCACCCGTGCGCTCCGGCCGCATCACGTTCGACGGCACCGACCTCACCGCGCTGCGCGGCAGGGCCCGCCGGGCGTGGCGGCGCACCGGCCAGGTCCAGTACGTCTTCCAGGACCCGCTGCGCGCCCTCGACCCGCAGCACTCCATCGCCCGGATCGTCGCCGAAGGCCTCGCGATCGCCGGCGACCTCGACCACAATGCCATCAGGTCCCGGGTCACCGCCGCGCTCACCCAGGTCGGCCTGGACCCGTCGCTCGCCGACCGGCGCCCCGGGCAGATCTCCGGCGGCCAGCGGCAGCGCGTCCTCCTCGCCCGGGCGATCGCGCTCGGCCCGCGGCTGCTGCTGTGCGACGAGCCCGTCAGTGCCCTCGACGCGTCCAACCGCAACCACGTGCTGCGGCTCCTCGCCGACCTGCGCGACACGTCCGGCGTCACGGTCGTCGTCATCTCGCACGACCTGAGCTCCCTCGCCGGGATCGCCGACCGGGTCGCCGTCCTCTACGGCGGGCGGCTCGTCGAGCAGGGGCCGATCGGCGAGGTGCTGAGCGACCCGCGGCACCCGTACACGGCGCTGCTCACCGCGTCCGCGCCCAGCGTCCGCCGCGAACACCCTCTTCCGGCCCGGGCGCTGCGGCCCGCGCGGGACCACACGCCGATGGCCGCGTTCGGCCCGGACGCGTGCTCCTACGCCTCGCGCTGCCCGTTCGCGACGGCGGCGTGCACCACCGCGCCCGCAATCGAGTCCACCGTGCTGTCCACAGTGGAGCGCGCCGTCGCGTGCCACCACGCGGACGAGTGGCGGTCGCGGCTGCCGGTGGCGGCGCGGTGAGCACCCCGACCACGTCGCACTGGGGCGCGTTCCGGGTCCGGGCCGGCGCCGGCGGCGACGTCACCGTCGAGGCGCACCCCGCCGACCCGGCGCCGTCACCGCTGCTGGGCAACGTCGCCGGCGGGCTGCGGCACCGCACCCGCGTCGCCCGGCCCGCGATCCGCCGCGGCTGGCTCTCCGGCGGGCCCGGCCCCACCGACCGGCGCGGACGCGACGACTACGTCGAGGTCGGCTGGGACGACGCCCTCGACCTCCTCGCCGCGGAGCTCACCAGGGTCCGCGCCGAGCACGGCAACGAGGCCGTCTTCGGCGGCTCGTACGGGTGGGCCAGCGCCGGCCGGTTCCACCACGCGCAGAGCCAGCTCCACCGGTTCCTCAACCAGTTCGGCGGCTACACCGGCTCCCGCAACTCCTACAGCCTCGGCACGTCGCTGGTCCTGCTGCCGCACGTCGTCGGCGACGCCGAGGAGGTGCTGCGCAACGCGTCGTCGTGGCCGACCGTCACGGAGCACACGGAGCTGCTCGTCGCGTTCGGCGGCATCCCGGCGAAGAACGTCTTCGTCACGCCAGGCGGCGTCACCCGCCACACCACGCCCGGCCACCTCGCCCGGCTCGCCGAACGTGGCGTCCCGGTGGTGCTCGTCAGCCCGCTGCGCGCCGACCTGCCCGCCGGCGTCGCCGCGACGTGGCTGCCGATCGTGCCCGGCACCGACACCGCGCTCATGCTGGCCCTCGCGCACACCCTCGTCACGGAAGGGCTGCACGACCGGGCATTCCTCGACTCGTACACCACCGGCTTCGAGCGCCTGGAAGCCTATCTGTCCGGCGGCACACCCAAGGACGCCGAGTGGGCCGCCGCGATCTGCGGTCTGGACGCCGCCGACATCCGGGCCCTCGCGCGGCGGATGGCGGCCGCCCGCACGCTGGTCACCGTCACCTGGTCGCTGCAGCGCGCGCAGCACGGCGAGCAGCCGGTGTGGGCCGGGATCGCCCTCGCCGCGCTGCTCGGCCAGATCGGGCTGCCCGGCGGCGGCTTCGGCCACGGCTACGGCTCCATGGGCGACGTCGGCGACCACGGCCCCAACCGGCGGCTGCCGTGGCTGTCGCAGGGGATCAACCCGGTCCGCCAGTTCATCCCCGTCGCCCGCATCGCCGACATGTTGTTGCGGCCGGGGGAGACCTACGACTACGACGGCGGACGCCGCACCTATCCCGACATCCGGCTCGTGTACTGGGCCGGCGGAAACCCCTTCCACCACCACCAGGACCTCACCCGCCTCAGGCAGGCGTTCGGCCGGCCCGACACCGTCGTGGTGCACGAGCCGCACTGGACGTCCACGGCCCGGCACGCCGACATCGTCCTGCCGGTCACCACCGGCCTCGAGCGCGACGACCTCGGCGGCGGCCGCCGCGACACCCACCTCATCGCGATGCACCGCGCCGTCGACCCCGTCGGCGAGGCCCGCGACGACCACGCGATCCTCGCCGCGCTCGCGGCGCGCCTCGGCTTCGGCGACGCGTTCACCGAGGGGCGCACCCCGGCACAGTGGCTGCGGCACCTGTACGAGGGCTGGCGCGCCGACCTGGTGGCCGAGGGCCACGCCGTGCCGGACTTCGACGCGTTCTGGGCCGCCGGCGAGTACGAGCTGCCGGCCGGCCCGTCCCACTTCACGCTGTTCGAGGACTTCCGCGCCGGCCGGGCGCGGCTGCGCACGCCGAGCGGGCGGATCGAGCTGTACTCCGAGACCGTCGCCGGCTTCGGGTACGCCGACTGCCCCGGCCACCCGGCGTGGCTGGAGCCCGACGAGTGGCTCGGCGGGCCCGGCGCCGCACGGTTCCCGCTGCTGCTCATCGCCAACCAGCCCGACACCCGCCTGCACAGCCAGCTCGACGTCGGCGCGACCAGCCTCGCCGGCAAGCGCGCCGGCCGGGAGGCGCTGCGCCTGCACCCCCTGGACGCGGCCGACCGCGGCATCGCCGACGGCGACGTCGTGCGGGTCCACAACGACCGGGGCGCGTGCCTCGCCGGCGCGGTCCTCGACGACGGCCTGCGCCGCGGCGTCGTGCGGCTGCCGACCGGCGCCTGGTTCGACCCCGTCGAGGAGCCCGGCGGCCGCCTGCTGTGCGTCCACGGCAACCCGAACGTCCTCACCGGCGACGTGCCCAGCTCGCGGCTGTCGCAGGGCTGCACCGGCCAGCACGCCCTCGTCGAGGTCGCTCGCTTCGCCGGCCAGCCGCCACCGGTGACGGTCCACCACCCACCAGCGATCGAGCGGAGGGCATCATGAGCCTCGACGTCGTCACGGCCGCGCTCGCCGAGCACGCGGCCGAGCACGACCGGGACGCCTCCTTCCCGCACGACGGGATCGCGGTCGTGCACAAGCACGGGCTGCTCACGGCCACCGTCGCGACCCGCTACGGCGGCGAGGGCGCCGGGCTCGCCCGTACCGCCGACATCCTCGAAGCACTGGGCGCGGGCGACCCCGCGGTCGCGCTCGTCACCGCGATGACGCTGTTCACCCATGCCGCGCAGGCTCGCGAGCCGTCCTGGCCCGCGGAGCTCTACGACGAGCTGCTCGCCGAGTCACGGACCGGCCCGGCGCTCGTCAACGCGCTGCGCGTCGAGCCCGAGCTCGGCAGCCCGGTGCGCGGCGGCCTCCCGGCGACGATCGGCCGCCGCGACGGCGACTCGTGGCTCGTCAGCGGCCACAAGATCTTCTCGACCGGCGCGCTCGCGTTGTCGTGGCTGGCCGTGTGGGGGCGAACGGACGAGGACCCGGCCCGGGTCGGGTCGTTCCTCATCCGCGGCGGCAGCCCCGGCGTACGGATCGAGCCGACCTGGGACCACCTCGGGCTGCGCGCCAGCCGCAGCGACGACGTCCACCTCGACGGTGTGCGGGTGCCCCTGTCCTCCTTCGTGACCGGTGGCAGCGCCGACCTCAGAGCCTGGAACGCGCTCGGCCTCACCGCCCTCTACCTGGGTGTGGCGCGGTCGGCCCGGGACTGGCTCATCGCCTTCCTGCACGAGCGCACCCCGGCCGCGCTGGGCAGGCCCCTCGCGACGCTGCCCCGGTTCCAGGCCGCCGTCGGCGAGATCGAGGCTCTGCTCGTCTCGGCGTCCGCGCTGGTACGGGCGCAGGCCGCAGCCCACGACGCCGGGCTGGCCGTCGACGCGGGCATCGGCAAGCTGATCGGCACGCGCGCCGCGATCAGTGCGGTCGAGCAGGCGGTCGCGCTCGTCGGCAACAACGCCCTGACCCGCCGCAACCCACTGGAGCGGCACCTGCGGGACGTGCTGTGCGCCCGCATCCACACCCCGCAGGACGACACCATCCTCGCCGCGGCCGGCCAGGCCGCGCTTTCCCAGCACTCGCAGTTGAAGGAGCAGACGCCATGACGGTCGAGTTCGTCGGCATGATCGGCACCCAGCACGCCTCGGAGATCCACGCACCGGCCGGGCCCGTCATCGACCCGGCGTACACGCGCCGGTTCGCCCGCGCCCACGAGGACGCCGGCTTCGACCGGATCCTCATCGGCTACGGCTCCGGCTGGCCCGAGGGCGGCCAGGTCGCCGCGCACATCGCCGCCCACACCGAGCGGATCGGCCTGCTCATCGCGCACCGGCCCGGGTTCGTCGCGCCGACCCTCGCCGCGCGGCAGTTCGCGACCCTCGACCAGTTCAGCGGCGGCCGGGTCGCCGTGCACACGATCACCGGCGGCAACGACGCCGAGCAGCAGCGCGACGGCGACTACCTCGGCAAGGACGAGCGGTACGCCCGCACCGACGAGTACCTGGAGATCCTGCGCCGGGCGTGGTCGTCGCCGGAGCCGTTCGACTACGACGGCCGCTACTACCGCTTCGCCGACTTCGCCGCGCACGTCCAGCCCGCGCACCGGATCCCGCTGTTCTTCGGGGGGTCGTCGGAGGCGGCGTACCGCGTCGGCGGCAAGCACGCGGACACGTTCGCGCTGTGGGGCGAGCCGCTGAAGGAGACCGCGGAGCAGATCGCGTCCGTGCGGGCCGCGGCGGCCGCCGCCGGCCGCACCGACGTGCCCGGCATCAGCGTCTCGTTCCGCCCCATCCTCGCGCCGACCGAGGACCTCGCCTGGGAGCGCGCGCACGCCATCCTCGACACGATCACCAGCGGCACGGCGAAGTGGCCGCAGCGGGCCTGGCGCACCGACGGCGCACCGCAGAACGTCGGATCCCAGCGGCTGCTCGCCGCGGCCGCCAAGGGCGACCTGCACGACCGTGCACTGTGGACGGCTCCGGCGAAGGCGACCGGTGCGGGCGGCAACTCGACCGCGCTCGTCGGCACGCCGGAGACCGTCGCGCAGGCGCTGCTCGACTACGTCGACATCGGCGTCACCACGATCCTGATCCGCGGCTACGACCCCCTCGACGACGCGATCGACTACGGCCGCCACCTGCTGCCCCTGGTCCGCCAGGAGCTCGCCGGCCGCGCCGCCGCGGCTTCGTCCGCCGCTTCTGCCGCGGCCTCGGTCTCAGCCTCAGCCTCAGCCTCGGTCTCGGTCTCGCAGGACGAGCCGGTCGCGGCGGGTGCCCGGTGACCGCGACGATCGGGGCGCCCGTCGTGGCCGGCGCCCGCTGGGACCCACCGGCCGCCATCGCGGTCCGCGGCACCGTGCTCGTCCTCCCGGGCCGCGGCGAGCACGCCGGCGTCTACGACCGCTTCGGCCGCCGCATCGCCGCCGACGGCTACGCGGTGCGCTCGGCGACCCCCGAGACGGTGCCGTCCCTCGCCGCGGACGCGGCCGGGCCCGTGGTGCTCGCCGGCTCCGACACCGGGGCACTGCACGCCCTCGCCGTCGCCGCCGCGCACCCGTCGCTGTTCGCCGGCGTCATCGCCGCCGGGGTCGCCACCGGGGACGCCGCCGACCTCGGCTGGGACGCCGAGCTGGAGGCGCGCACCGCCTGCCCGACCCACCAGGCGCGGCTCACCGGCGACACCGGCTTCCGGCGCGGCGCCCTGTCCCTGCCGGTGGCGGCGAACCTGCTGGCCCCCGCGCCGGTCACCGTGCCGGTCCTCGTCCTGCACGGCGAGGCCGACACCGTCAGCCCCGTCGCCGCCGCCCGGCGGATCGCCGCGGGCCTGCCGAAGGCCGAGCTCGCCACCGTCCGCGACGGCCGGCACGACGTCCTCAACGACGCCACCCACCGCACCGTCGCCGCGCACGTCGTGCAGTGGCTCGAACGCCTCCGCGCCGACAGCGGGGCGACACCGATCCTCACCGTCCACAAGCACTGAGGGAGGACCCCGATGACCGTCACCGCCATCGAACCCGACCTGTTCCGCCAGCTGCTGCGCCGCCATGCCGCCGGCGTCGTGGTGGTGACCGCGGCCGGCCCGTCCGGCCCCGCGGGCTTCACCGCCACCTCGTTCACGTCCGTGTCGCTGCACCCGCCGCTGGTGTCGTTCTGCCTGGACCGTCGCTCGTCCAGCTGGCCGACGGTCGAGGCCGCCGGTCACGTCGGGGTCCACGTCCTCGCCGACGCCCAGGAGCACCTGGCCCGCCGGTTCGCCACCAGCGGCGTCGACCGCTTCGCCGCCCCCACCCGCTGGCACCCCGGCCCGCACGACGTCCCGGTCCTCGACGGCACCCTCGCCGTCCTGGTCTGCCGGGTCGTCGACCGGGTCCACGCCGGCGACCACGCCATCGTCCTCGCCGAACCGGTTCTCGGCGAGCACCAGGAGGGCCTGCCGCTGCTGTACCACATGGGTCGCTACCTCAAGGCGGCCTGAAACCTGGGCGAGGTCACCGCCGGTGGCCTCGCCCATCGCCCGCCGTCGCTGCCGCCGGCATCGCCCGGACGCGCCGAAGGACGGGGTGACATCGGGTGTGAGATCGATGATGAGCGGTCGATGATCTCTGTTCTGCGCATAGGTTCCGAACTACACCGCGGTTCATTTTCCGCTGTTGACAACAGTTCGGTCATGTCCAGGTTCCTGGAAGCCCTTGCCTCAGTCGCAGGGCGGGTCGCGCTGGCGACCGCAGGATGCACAGCTGAGTCCTGGACCTAGCGTGGGAGCACGTTCTGTCCTCAGTTCTCCGCCTCGTGGCGGTTTCCATAGTCCTGTCCGCCGTCGTCCTACCCGCACCCACCTCGGCCGCCGCCAGTCGTCAACCGGCCGCCGCCGAGATCCCGCAACAACTCGCCGCACGCACGCCGGTGCTGCGCGCGGACCGGTTCTTCGAGCGGCGCAACCCGCCGGTCCGGCCGGTCATCCAGGCCGCACAGCCGGTCCAACAGGCCGCACAGCCGGTCCAACAGGCCGCACGGCCGGTCCAGGCCGTGGTGAAGACCCCGAAGGTCAAGGCCACCAACCAGGCACAATCCAAGCCGAAGCCCAAGAAGCCCGCGGTGTCGCAGGTGCGGACGCCGGTCGTCACCGGGTCCGTGAGTGCCGTTCTGGCATACGCCCAGGCACAGCTCGGCAAGCCCTACGTGTGGGCGGCGGCCGGGCCGAACGGGTTCGACTGCTCGGGGCTGGTCGTGGCCAGCTACGCCCGGGCCGGCATCAATCTTCCGCACCAGACCGGCGGCCTGATCGGCCGTGGACGGTCGGTGTCCCGGGCCCAACTGCAGCCCGGAGACCTGGTGTTCCCCAGTTCCGGCCATGTCGGCATCTATCTGGGTGACGGCATGATGATCCACGCACCGCACCCCGGCGACCACGTACGGATCGCCAAGGTCTACGCGTTCTACGCCGGGCGCCGCATCATCGGCTGAGCCCGGTGAGGCCGCCGGCCCGCGGCAGCGAAGCCTGCCGCACCGGAGCGAGGCCGCCGCACGGGAGCGAAACTCCTGCGCCGGGAGCGAGACAGCTGCGCCGGAGCGAATCCTGCATGCCGGCGCGCGATGAATTCCGCCCCGCCGCCCGTCGCCATTGCCCAAACATTCCGGACATGCCCGGCATCGGGTTCACCGGATGCGTCGGCGGGCGGCGGTGGCGGACTTCGAGGGACTGCCCGTGCCGGGCGTCAAGCCGAGTCCCCGCACCGGTTCCGAGAGCCGTCCACAGTGGAGCGGGCACGACGGCGCGCCGGCCGGGGCGCCCAGTGTCTGACATCGAGTTGCGTGAACACGCTCCTTGCGATGGACATGCGACACGGATAGTCTTCTTACATGAGTATACAACTACGATCGGCAAGCTACTTCGTGCTCGCCGCGTTGTTGGACGGGGAGCTGCACGGATACGTCATCATCAAGCGGGTCGAGGCGCTGTCGGACGGGTCGGTGCGGCTCGCGGCCGGCTCGCTGTATGCGGTGCTGGACCGGCTCGCCGAGGCGGGCCTGGTCGAGGTGGTCAGCGAGGAGATCGTCAACGGGCGGGCCCGGCGCTACTACGCGCTCACCGCCGACGGCGGCACCGCCCTGCAGGAGGAGGCGGCGCGGCTCGCGGCCGCCGCGAAGGTCGTGACCAACGCGACGGCCCGGCGCCGCGCCATCAACACGGCGGTGAGCCCGGCATGAGCACCCACCACGCCGACGACGAGCCCGGCACGGGCGCCTCCCACCACCGCGACGGTGAGCCCGGCATCAGCGCACGCCGCCACGGGGGCGGCGAGCCTGACCTGAACGCCTCCCATGACCGCGACGGCGGGACGAGCCTGAGCACCGGGACCGAGGCCGTCCTCGCCCGCCGCTACGGGGCACTGCTGCGGGCGTACCCGAAGGCATGGCGGGCAGCACGCGGGGACGAGATGCTCGGCACCCTGCTCGACGCCGCCGAGCCGGGCCGCCGGACGCCGAGCCCGCGGGAGGCGGCGAGCATCCTGGTGCAGGGCACGAAGGAGCGGGCCGGCCTGCGGCGCCGCCGCACCGCCGGCGCGGTCTGGTCCGAGGGGCTGCGCATCGGCGCCCTGGTCCTGCAGGCGCAGTCGCTGCTCGCGCTGCTGTACTTCCTGTACGACATCCGCCTCGACGCCCTGTCGCCGCGCGTGGCCGCCTGGGCCGTCCCCACGGTCGCGCTGGGCATCGGCGCCATCCTCGCCCTGATCACCGGGCGGACGATCGCCGCGACCGTGCTGACGGGGCTGTGGGCCGCCGTGCCGTTCGCGTCCGACGGTGTGTCGCACCTGCTGCTCACCGCGTTCGTCGTCCTCGTGGGTCTCAGCGTCGCCGACCGGACTCCCGAACAGCGCAGGATCTCCGCGGTCTGGCTGGTCGCCGCGCCGGTGGGCCTGCTGATGTGGCTGGGCTACCTCCTGGTCACCGGCTTCTACCACTCCCCGGCGTACGGCATCTTCTACCCGCTCGCGCTGCTGGCCGCGATCACCGTCGGTGTCGTGGCCGACCCGCGCCTGCCGATCGCCGCCGCGGTCCTGACCGTCGTGGTGATCCTCGACAACTCCGTACACCTGCCGGCACCGCTGGACACCTACCGGGCGGCGGACACGTTGACGTGGCGGCTCGGACCGACGATCGCCGTCCTCGCGGCGATCGCCGTGGCCCTGCTCGCGATCGGGCATCTGCGGGCCCGGCGACTGGCCCGGATCTGAGCAACGCGGAACCGATCCACCGGGTCCTATGCTTGCCGGATGAGCGCGGAGCACCGCCTGGCGAGGGCCCGGGAGCTGTACGAGCGGAGCGTCCTCGGCGACGACCACGACGCGCTGCCGGCCGCCGACCGCGAGCTCGACGCGGTCGAGGCGGACCTCGCCCTGGCCCGCGGGAGGGTCGTGCACGCCCGGTTCCTGCGGGACAGGGTCGAGGACCCCGCGGAGCTGCCGCTGTTCTCCCGCGCGGCGCAGCTCTACCAGCAGCTCGGCGACGCGCGCGGCGAGGGCGAGGCGCTGTTCTGGATCGGCTGCTTCCATCAGGTGGTCCGCCAGGACGACGACGCGGCGGTCCCCGCGCTGCTACGGGCGAGAATGCTCGCGAAGGCCGAGGACGACGCGCTCACCCTGTCGTCCGTGCTACATCACCTCGGGATCGCCGCGCACCTGGCGGGGCGGCTCGACGAGGCACGGGAGCACCTGCTCGACGCGACCGGGCTGCGGGAGCGGGCGGGTCACCACGCGGGCGCCGCGGCGAGCCTGCTGACCCTGGCGCAGGTGGAGGCGGTGGCGCAGCGGCACGACGAGGTGCCGCCGCTGCTGGAGCGGGCCGAGCGGCTCGCCGCGGAGCACGGCGCCGCCGGCGTCGCACGCCAGGTCGGTGAGGCCCGCCGCACGCTCGGCTACGATCGCGCGTCATGAGCATGATCACGCAGTACGCGCGGCTGCGCGACGGCGACCTGGCCGACCTGCGCGTCCTGCTGCGCACCGATCATTTCGCCGCGAACGACCAGATCACCGACCGGCCGCACGCCGACGTCGACAAGGCGTGGGGCGGGCTGGAGTTCTTGCTCGCGCAGGTCGACGCGCCCGTCGACGTGATCAGCGGCGGCGTGCCGATCACCGACGAGCAGTGGGGCTACGACTCGCCGCGGGTGCTCACCCCCGAGGAGGTCGCGACCGCCGCCGCGTTCCTCGACGTCACCCCGTTCGCCGACCTCGCCGCGCACTACGAGCCGTCGGCGCTGACCGCCGACGACGTGTACCCGATGATCTGGCACGAGCCAGGGTCCCTGGACTACCTGCGGTCGTCCTACGAGACCCTGGTCACGTTCTTCCACGCCGCCGCGGCCGACGGCGACAGCGTCGTCATCTGGATGAGCTGACACGCCGCTGGAGTCAGGCGCGGGCGCCGCCGAACCACTTCAGCCGCAGCGCCCGCAGCAGCAGCCCCGGGCTGGCGAGCGCGTTCGGGTGGTCCAGCATCGTGGTCACCCGGTTGAGCTTCTGGCTCGTGACGTTGTCCGTCATGGACGCCTTGAGGATGGCCTCGCTGGCCCACTTGATGACCTTGTAGCCGCGCGGCCGGCCGCTGGTGATGTGCGGCAGTCCGAGATCGGCGAACGTCGACACCTGCCAGGCCGCGTCGACCACCACGCGGACCCGCTCGAAGTAGCCGCGGGCCGGCTCGGTGGCGAGGTCGGGCCCGGTGCGCAGCCACTCCGAGAGGCACGACGCGTGCAGCGTCGCGGACGTCATACCCTGGCCGTACACGGGGTTGAACGAGGCGACCGCGTCACCCGCCGCGACGATCCCCGTCGGCAGCCGATCGACCTGGTCGAAGTCGCGCCGGCGGCTGTCGGCCTGGTGGTACGTGATGACGTTGCCGATCATCTTCCCGCGCTCGGCGATGTCGCCGAACATCGCCGGGAAGTACTGCCGGCAGCGCTTCGTGAAGTCGTCGACGTCGCGGCTGGGCCGGTCGGCGTCGTAGCCGGCGACCAGCATGATCCAGCGGTTGCCCTCGACGGAGTTGATGCCGCCGATGCGGGCGATCCGGTCCTTCGCCGGCGTGGTCTGCGAGATCGCGACCCACGTGTCGCTGACCGCCGGGTCGCGCTCGAACAGGGCCGACGCGTAGTTGAGCTTGATCGGCATGCGCTGCATCGGCGCGCGGGGCCAGCCGTGCGCCTCGAGCCAGTCGTTGAGCGAGCTCGCGCGCCCCATCGCGTCGACGACGAGGTCCGCGGCGAGCTCGACGGCCGCGTCCTGTCCTCCGTCGGCGTTTACCTCGTCGGTACGAGCGGCGCCCTCCCGGCCGCCGTCGTCGGCCCCGGTGGCCGGGGTGCCCGTAGCCACCGGGACGTAACGGGCCCCGACCACTCCGCCACCCTCACCGGGGGCGAACAGCAGGCCCTCGGCCCGCCCGTACACCATCCGGATCTTCGGGTTCTCCAGGACCCGGCGGCGGACCTGGGCCTCCAGGAACGGGCGGGTGGTGATGAGGATCGGCTTCTCCGGCGGCGGCTCGGTGGTCACGCGCAGCTCGTCGTTGATGAAGATCTTCGCGTCGGTGCGGCCCTCGTCGGGGGCGCCGGCCGCGACCGCGCGCTCGGTGAAGTCGGGCCACCAGCGGTCGAGCTGCACCTGCCCCGCGGGCAGCAGCGCGTGGACCTGGCTGCCCTGCGGCACGCCCGGGCGCGGGCCGGCGTTGACGTCGGTGTCGTCGCGCTCGACGATGACGACCTCGTCGGCGTGGTCGGCGAGGACCCGGGCGGCCATCAGGCCGGCCATGCTGCCGCCGAGGACGACCGCCCGGCGCATGAGGATCTTCGTCTCGGCCGGCGGGTGCGGCGTGTTGATCTCCGCGAAGCGCTGCGCTGCTGTGGCTGCCACATCGAAGATCTTACCCAACAGGCGAAGAACCTTCTCAATACGCCTCTGGGCTGGACATTTACGTTCGTGTCGAACGACCCCCTTGGATCGTCGCACGATAGTCGAAATCTTGCGGGCATCGCATCGAAGTATTGCGTGAAGCTGCGGGTTGCTGGCAGGATTCCAGCCCAGAAGCCGACATCGACAGCACCGCCAACCGCGCCGTGACACCGCGTGGGCTGCTCAGTGCCGGTCCGCGGGTCCGCCTGCCCGCTGCCCCGCCGTTCCAAGCCCCCGCCCGCCCCGTCGCCAGTCCGCCGTCCCGCCGCACCGTCGTCAGCACCAGCCGCACCGCTGGCCGCAGCACTCCTGGGTCACCGGCCGCGGTGCCGTTCGCGGGCCCGACCGCCATCGGGCCGGCGCCGCCGACCGTGCCCGCGGGACCCCGGACGCCGCGACGGGCACACCCGAGGAGTCCACATGGGAGTTTCCCGCCGCTCCGTCATCACCACCGCGCTCGCCGGGACGGCCGCCACCGCCCTGCCGATCGCGGCCGCCACGCACGCGGCCGAGGCCGCGAGCCCGCCCGGCGACGTCGTCGGCAAGGTCACCGTCGGCTACCAGGGCTGGTTCGCCGCCCCGGGCGACGGCGCCCCGATCAACGGCTGGTGGCACTACAGCCCCAACTGGTCGCAGCCGCCCGCCCCCGGCGCCTGCTCGATCACCTGCTGGCCCGACATGCGCGACTTCACCCGCGGGTACCGCAGCAACTTCGCCAACCTGGGCAACGGCCAGCCGGCCAATCTCTTCTCCTCCTACGACCAGCAGACCGTGGACACCCACTTCCGCTGGATGCAGCAGAACGGCTGCGACGTCGCGGCGCTGCAGCGCTTCAACCCGTTCGGTGGCGAAGGACCGACCCGCGACGCGATGGCGGCGAAGGTCCGCTCCGCCGCGGAGGCGACCAGCCGCAAGTTCTACATCATGTACGACGTCACCTGGTGGCTGACCATGCAGTCGGAGATCAAGACCGACTGGACGACGAAGATGTCGGCCTACACCGCGTCCCCCGCCTACGCCCGGCAGAACGGCAAGCCGGTCGTGTGCATCTGGGGCTTCGGTTTCAACGACGACGGCCGGCCGTTCACGCCCGCGCAGTGCCTCGACGTCATCAACTGGTTCAAGGGCCAGGGCTGCTACGTGATCGGCGGCGTCCCGACCCACTGGCGCCTCGGCACCGACGACTCCCGCGCCGGGTTCATCGACGTGTACCACGCGTTCAACATGATCTCGCCGTGGATGGTCGGCCGGATCAGCGACAACAACGGCGCCGACTGGTTCTACACCAACCGTGTCCTGCCCGACCTCGCCGATCTCAACGCCCGTGGCATCGACTACCAGCCGTGCGTCATCCCCGGCGACCTCGCCGCCGGCCACCGCCGCCACGGCGAGCTGATGTGGCGCCAGTTCTACAACCACACCCGCGCCGGCGTGCAGAGCGTCTACATCTCCATGTTCGACGAGTTCAACGAGGGCAACCAGATCGCGAAGACCGCCGAGAGCGCCGCGTGGCAGCCGACGAACTCCGGGATGCGCGCCCTCGACGAGGACGGCACCCCCTGCTCGTCGGACTACTACCTGCGCCTCACCAACGACGGCGGCCGGATGCTGAAGGGGCAGGTCGCCCTGACCGCGACCAGGTTCACGGTGCCGTTCCCGACCGGCCCGGACCAGACCGCGCCGAGCGTCCCCGGCAACCTGCGCGTCACCGGCAGCACCGACACCACCGTCGCGCTCGCCTGGAACGCCTCGACCGACAACGTCGGCGTCGCCGGCTACCGCGTGTCCCGGGTCAGCGGCTCCGGCTCGACCGCGATCGGCACCACCGGCACGCTCGCCTTCACCGCCACCGGCCTGACCGCGTCGACCTCGTACACCTTCACCGTCGCCGCCTACGACGCCGCCGGCAACACGTCGGGCGCCTCCAATGCCGTCACCGTCACCACGGCGCCGCCGCCGAACACGAACACCAACCTGGCGCAGGGCCGCCCCACGTCGGAGAGCAGCCACACCCAGGTGTACGGCAGCGGCAACGCCGTCGACGGCAACACCGGCACCTACTGGGAGAGCGCCAACAACGCCTGGCCGCAGTGGCTTCAGGTCGACCTCGGCGCCGCCACCGCCGCCCGCCGCGTCGTGCTCACCCTGCCGTCGAACTGGGGCACCCGCAACCAGACGCTGTCCGTCACCGACGGCGCCACGGGCGCGACGATCGTCGGCTCCGCCACCTACACGTTCAACCAGTCGACCGGCAACACCGTCACCATCACGCTGCCGAACACCACCAGCGTGCGCTACCTGCGCCTGACCTTCACCGCCAACACCGGCTGGCCCGCCGGCCAGGTCTCGGAGTTCCGCGTCTACACAGGCTGACCCGAACCCCCCTGACCGACGCCGACGGTCAGGGCCCAGGGCGGGTGGCGACCAGGCGTCCGGCCGCCACCCGCCCACTGCAATGCTGTAATTCCCCCCACCGCTGTCGCGGCGGGGCCCGGCGGGGATGCTCACCCGCACCCCAATGCGCCGCTGCGCGCCGCACTGCCCGCGCTATGGCGCGAGGCAGGGCAAGCGGCGCATGCGCGCCGCATCCGGTGGTTCCCCTCCGCGTTCCTTCCATGATCCGGAAGACTTTTGTGTCGTCATAGGCGGACAAAGTCTTCCGGATCATGAGAATTCCGCCGGCTGCAGTGGTGGCTGCGTTCGGCCGATCCGTGCTGCGCGGCCCCACTGCCGGGTCGGCCCGACGATGGTCTTCTCATGATCCCGTGCGGTGCCGGTAGCCCTGACCACCAAGCGGCACGGGATCACTGGCGGTGTCCCCGGGCTGGGCGCATGCATCCGAGCCTGCACGCTTTGTGCAGCTGTCGTCGCGCCGTCGCAGCGCCGACACCGGCTGCCGGCACCCGAACCCGGTCAGCACCATCTCGCCACCGTCCCCCGCGCACCGTCCCCCGCACACCGTCCCCCCGGCATACCGTCCACGGTGCCGTCGACCGACCCGACGCCCGCCACCTGCTGCACCGCCGACACCACGCCATCCGCAGGCGCTCCGCCCGTCATTCCTGACGCGACCGGCCATCGGCCAGTGCCGGCGGCAGCACTTGTTGCCCGCCCCGCCGGCGCCGACGACGAGCGCCGGTCGGGACCGCGGTCAGCTTGGCCCGTCTGCCGTCTGCCGGCCGTCTGCCGCCTACAACACCCGTAACACCGTCTCCCAGTCGAAGACAGTGAGCTTGCAGCGGCGGATCGCGAGGCGGGGCGTGGCCGGGCCGCGCTGCTTTCGGGGGATCTGCCGGAAGGCGGCGGAGTGTGGTCACATGGGCGGCTCGGCGGCGCAACGGTCCAGCCACTCGTCCATCAGGGCCTCGAACAGCGTGGGCTGGTCGAACTGGAGATTGTGGCCGGCGACGTCGAGGACGGCGAACGTGGCCCGCGGGTAGTGGGGGAGCAGTGCGTACTGGTCGGCGTAGCCGACGGACGAGTCCTGCCGGCCGCACAGGAACAGCGTCGGCCGTGCGAATGGGGCCGCGCCCTCCGGTCCTTCGGTCAGGTGCCAGCGCTGCTCGAAGCGGGCGATCGCCGCCTGGTCGGTGAGCTGGAGGGCGGGCGCGATGTCGTCGCGGAAGCGGCGCAGCGTCTGCGGGGTCTGGACGACGGCCGTGTCGGCGTATTCGGCCAGGGTGGCGGGGTCGAGGTCGTCGAGCAGACCGGGGGTGGAGCGCAGCACATGGTGCGGCGGGCGGACCCGAAGGTCGCGGTCGAGGGTCTGGCCGACAGGGCAGATGAGGGCCAGGCCGAGGACCTGGCCGGGCAGGGCGCGGGCGACGGCGCGGGACAGGTAGCCGCCGTACGACTCGCCGACAAGGAGGAACGGGGTGCCGCCCAGGGCGGTGCCGATGAGGGTCAGGACGGCGGCGAGGATGTCGTCGGAGCTGGTGGCGGTGCCGGCGGGGGTGCGGCCCATGCCGGGTAGGTCGGGATAGAGGCGGCGGTAGCCGGGGCGACGGGTGAAGAGGGGCTCCAGGCAGCCGGACATGATGCGGTGGTCGACGGTCCAGCCGTGCAGGGAGAGCACCGGGGTGCCGGTGCCGTGGGTGACGAGGTGCATGCCCGCATCCTGCCCGAGGGGTACGACAAATCGGCGTGGACGACGACACGGCGACGGCCTCGACCCGGGGGACCGGCAGTGCGGAGCCCGCCCGGCCGGCGAAGCGACGACCGTCGCGCCGTCGGGCCCGCGGCGCGGCCGCCGGACGTCAGGGCTGGTGCGGCAGCGCGTCGCCGACGGCGCCGTACGGGCGGGTCGCGTCGCCGCAGGTGCCCTTCGTGCGCAGGGCGGACAGGGTCAGCGTGCGGGCGGCGGTGACGTCGACGTCGAGCGGCGCGGCCGTCGCCCGCCAGCACCAGCGCTGGACGGCGCTGCTCGCCCTCGCCGTCGCGGTACGGGACGGTGGCCCACCAGATCTCGCCGGGCCGCGGGACGGCGCCCCGGTTGAGGATCCCCGCGGCGATCCAGCCGGCGACACCCGCCACCACCAGGACCACGCCGGCCGTGAACACCGCATTCGCCGGCATCGTCGCCCAACCCCGGGGGACCGAAGCTCGGACCTTGTCAGAGTCGTTGTGTGAACGGAATCCAGGCGGGCAACAGGGAAGACATGGCGGATCTCCAGTGGCTCGGCGTCGTCCGGCACGGCCAGTCGACCGGCAACGTGCTTGCACAACAGGCGGAGGTGGGTGGACTCGAGGAGATCGCCATCCCGGAACGTGACGCCGACGTCCCGCTGTCCGAGCTCGGCCGCGAGCAGGCGCAGGCCGTCGGGCAGTGGATCGCCGATCTCCCCGTGCACGAGCGTCCCCAGGTGGCGGTCGTCTCGCCGTACCTGCGGACGAGGCAGACCGCCGAGCTGGCGCTGGCCGGGCTGGACGTCCCGGCCGTGCTCGACGAGCGGCTCCGCGACCGCGAGCTCGGCATCCTCGACCTGCTCACCGCCCGCGGCGTCGAGGCGCGGCTGCCGCTGGAGGCCGCCAGGCGCCGCCGGCTCGGCAAGTTCTACTACCGTCCGCCGGGCGGCGAGTCCTGGGCCGACGTGCTGCTGCGGCTGCGGTCGCTGCTCGGCGACGTGCGGGGCGCGTACCCGGGCGGCCGGGTCATCCTGTTCGGCCACGAAGCGATCGTCATGCTCGTGCGGTACCTCGTCGAAGGCCTCGACGAGCCGACCCTGATCCAGCTCGCCAGGGCCACCGCGCTCGGCAACTGCTCGATCAGCAGCTGGCGCTCCGACGGCGAGCGGCTGCGCCCCGAACGGTTCAACGCCGTGGAGCACCTGCACCGCGAGGGCACCCCGGCGACGCGGCAGGAGGACGTCAATGCCGAGGTCTGAACCACGCACCATCACGCCGGGCCTGCTGCGCGACTGGCCGTTGCCGCGGGGCGCGAAAGCGGGGACGGCCGGCAAGAAGGACCGCGGCACGGTGCTCGTCATCGGCGGCTCCCGCTCCACACCGGGCGCCGTCCTCCTCGCGGGGGTCGCGTCGCTGCGGGCCGGTGCAGGACGCTTGCAGCTCGCGGTCACCGAAAGTACCGCGACGGCGCTGAGCATCGCGGTGCCCGAGGCAGCCGTCATCGGGTTGCCGGAGACGAAGTCCGGCAGCGTGGCCGGGAACGTGCCGAAGCGGCTGCTCGACCTCGCCGGCGAGGCCGACGCCGTCGCGATCGGCCCGGGACTCGACGACATCGACGAGACCATCACCCTGCTCGGCGCGGTCCTCGACGCGGTGCGCCCCGACGCCGGCGTGGTCCTCGACGCGTACGCACTGGGCGCGCTCAGCCACGACCCGCGGCTCCTCGACGGCCGCCGGCTGCGCGTCGTGCTCACGCCGAACGTCACCGAGGCCGGCTACCTCCTCGGCCGGCCCGGCTCCATCGGCGGCGACGACCTCACGACCATCGCCGTGGAGGTGGCGCGACGCTGCTCGGCGGTGGTCACGTTGTACGGCACGGTCGCCACGCCCGGCGGCGACATCTGGAGCGAGGAAAGCGGCGACGCCGGCCTCGGCACCTCGGGCAGCGGCGACGTCCTCGCCGGAGTGGTCGCCGGCCTCCTGGCCCGCGGCGCCGACCCCGAACAGGCCGCGTGCTGGGGCACGTGGGCGCACGCGGTCAGCGGCCAGCGCCTCGCACCCCGCCACGGCAGGACCGGCTTCCTGGCCCGCGAGCTCCTCGACGAGGTCGCCTACACCCTGGGTACCGTCTGACCCGCAAGCCACTTGCAGCCCCACCGCCGCACCCAGGACCTGCGGCGTACGCCCGGGGTAGGACGCGCCCCGGCTGCCGCGCCCGGCTGTTGCGAACGGTGACGACGCGTGTGGCCGCGGCGGTGGAGTGCGGCCGGCCGGCACCGGATGGCCGGTGCGGAGGCTCGGGCATGGGCGAATGAGGCGGGTGGATGGTGTGGTGGGTCGGGGGAAGGTGGTCGGCGTCGGCGGGGTTTGGGTGCGGAGGGTTGGGCTAGGGCGGTTGAGGTGGGTGGCTGGTGCTGATCGAGAACGCGACGGCGTACTCGCCGCCGCACACGCGTGGCGGTCGAGGCGAGGAGGGCTGCTGATCCGGGCCGGCTGGCGGGGGTGGTTGACGCGGGAAGTCGCGTGCGCTTGGCTGTGCGGCGTGGCGAGCCGATTCGTGGACGAGCGGGAGATCATCGACGCCGGAGGGTTGAGTCCCGTCGAGCGTGAGCAGCTGCGTGCGGCCGGCAGGCTGTACGACGGCGAGGACCTCGACGCGGAGGCCCGGCTGGTCGACGACGAGGACGACGAGTCCAGCTTCCGCGGGTTCTGCTCGCTGTGGCGGGTGGTCGACGGCGACGAGCCGAGGTTCGACGCGTGGCTGTACCAGGTGGACAGCGGCACCATCTTCCGCGCCGGCACGACCGAGGTCGTCGCCGAGGTCATCCAGTTCGGCCTGGAGTGCGGCGACCCGGACGTGCGCCGGGAACTCGGTCCCGCGATGGTCGCCGCCGGCATCCTCCCCAAGTCGGATCTGTCCTACCCGGAGTTCGCCGAGCTGCTCCGCGCACAGGAGCAGTAGCGGATCCTGAGCAACCCTGGACGCCGCGTTCGGTGTCAGGTGGTTGTGGCAAGGGATGTCGAGGGTTATCGCGCGTACGTGACGGCGCGGCTGCCGGCGCTGCGCCGGGTCGCGTACCTGCTGTGCGGCGACTGGCACACCGCGGACGACGTGTTGTCCGCGGCGCTGGTCCGGCTGCTGCTGCACTGGCCCAAGGTGGCGGCGGCGGAGAACGTCGACGGGTACGTCCGGCGGGTGCTGGTGCGCACCATGCTGAACGAGCGCCGCCGCCCCTGGCACCGCGAGCGGCTGCTGGGCGTCGTGCCCGAGCCGCCGGCGGTGGGCGGCGGGACCAGCAGCGACGCCGTCGACGAGCGGGTGTCGCTGCTGGCGCTGCTCGACGAACTGCCGCCGCGCCGCCGTGCCGTGGTCGTGCTGCGGTACTGCTGCGACCTCTCCGTCGAGGAGACCGCCCGGGAGCTCGGGTGCAGCACCGGCACCGTGAAGAGCCAGGCGGCGCGGGCCCTCGACACGCTGCGGGAGCGTCTGACCGTCCAGGAGGAGTCACCGTGGACCAGCTGACCGACGAACTGCGCCGCCTCGACCCCCCACCCCCGCCGTCGCGCGTCGACCTCGACGCCATCGTGCGCCGCGCGCACCGCCACCGGGCCAGGACCCGGCTGCTCGTCGCCGTCGCGGCGGCGGCGGTCGTCGCGGGGGCGGCCCTGCCGCTGGTCGTGGACCGGCACCGCGACGGCGGCGCCGCCGCGCAGCCGACGGTGACCTGCGTGCCGACCGGCGAGACCAGCGGCCCGCGGCCGGGCACCGAGCGGGAGGCGGCCGCCGAGCGCCTGCACTTCGCGACGGCGACCCGGCTCAGCATGGTGCTGGACGGCCCGCTGCGGCAGGCGCTACCGGGGGCGATCCTCCTCGACGCCGCCACCTGCCGGCCCGAGCTCACGTTCCGCGGCGCCGGCGAGCGCTTCGACCTCGGGATCGTCGTCGTCGACGCGGCCGGCTCCGGGCGTGTCGACGTGCGGGTCGCCCGGGAGGCCGCCCCGGCCGGTCGCGACTGCAACGCCGGCACCGAGACGACCACCTGCGAGTGGGCGACCCTGCCCGACGGGACCGTCACCTTCCGGTCCAGGGCGGACCACGGCGGCGGTGTCGTCTGGTACGACGCGGACGTGTACCGCCCGGACGGGGTCCACGTGCACCTGTCCGCCGACAACGTCGCGTTCGGCGGCACCGGGGACCCGACGCGGGTCATCCCGCCGCTGGACGACGCCGCGCTGCTGAGGCTCACGCGGGTCGAGAGCCTGACGCTGTGACCGCGATCCGCTCCAGGTGGTGCAGCAGCGCCGACGTGTCGGCGGGGGAGATGTGCGCCGTGTCGGTGTGCGCGGTGCAGCGCAGGCCGCCCGGGGTGTCCTCGACGTCGAGGATCATCGGCTCGAAGCCCGGCGCGTCCCGGCGGACCGTCCAGTCGAACACCGTCCGCGGCAGCGCCGCCGCGATCTCCGCCGCCGTCGGGGTGGGGCTGCCTACGCCGGTCGAAGGGTCGCGGCGGTCGTTGAGGAAGCAGCCGATCTCCAGCCGCTCGCCCCGCTCGGCCCCGACCCGGTCGACGAGCGCGAACAGGTCCCGCTGGTCGAAGTACGCGTGCTTGTAGGCACTCATCGTCGCCCGCTTCGCATGCGCCAGCACCTCCTCGAAACCCCCGCCACCGGCAACGGATCCGGCACCGCCCCCGGCAACGGATCCGGCACCGCCGCCGCCGGGAAGAGAGCCGGCGTCAGCAACGGCGCCGGAGGCGGAACCGACCGGCACCTGGCAGAGGCCGGCCTGCACGGCGGTGCAGACGACGTCGGCGAGGCCGGGGCGGAAGCGGTTGCTCACCAGGGGGCGGACGACGACGGGATCGACGCCGCACGTCGCGTGCACGGCGAGGGCGAACACGGCGAGCAGCACCGCCGACGGGTCCGCCCCGGTCCGCGCGGTCAGCGCCCGCAACGCCAGGGGCAGCGCCGCCGAGTCGAGGACGCCGCGCCAGTACCGCGGCCGCCGCGCCGCAAGAGGCTTGCGGAACCGCGCCGGCGGCATCGTCCGCAGGATGGACTCGAAGTGCCGCTGCGCGGCCTCGTTCTGGCGGCGGCCGGCCGGGGACCGCTGCCACTGCGCCTGGTCGAGGGGCTGCCGGCCGTCGACCGGGCCGGCGGGTCGTGCGGCGACGTCGCGGAGCATCGCCTGCGCGCCGGCGCCGTCGGCCGCGAAGTGCGAGATGAGCGCGACGACGTGACTCGGCACGCCGTCGTGCAGCACCGCCGCCATCCGGATCGGGTACTCGGCCGTGAAGTCGAGCGGCGTGTCGCGGAACCGCCCGGCCACCAGATCGGCCACGGCGGACGGGTCGGCGCCGCCCGTCTCGTACACCTGCAGCACAGCCGAACCGGAGGCGTGGACCTCCTGCGTCGGAGTGCCGCCGCCGGCCGGGATCCGCAGCAGCGTCCGCAGCGACGGGTGCCGGCTCAGGTGGTGCCGCAGCTCGCCGGCGAGGTCCTCGACGGTCGTGCCGGGCCGCACCGGCAGCGCGCCGCCGATCGGCATCCAGTGGCCGAGGGTCGTGACCGCGTTCCAGCTCTCGATCTGCCCCCAGGACAGCGGCCCGATCCCGGCACCCGGCCCTTCGAAAACCACCGGGATGTGAGCGGCGACGGTCGCCGGGACAGGGGTCTCAACAGGCGCGTGGTTCATGGCGGCGGAGCCTAACGATGCAGGCGCGCACCTTTCAGTATCCTGTCGACGGCGTTGCGCGGCCCGTGGACGGCGATCCCGGCGAGCCGGAGATCTGCCTGGTGCACGGCCCGGACGGCGGCCCGGTTGTCCTCGTCGTTGCCGGTCTTGAACAGCTCCTCCGTGAACGTTGCACACGCGACCGACCGTTCCACCGCCCTGCGGTGCGCGCCGGCGAGTGTGGTCGCGTCGCCCTCGAAGACCATGACGGGCTGGCCGAACATCGGCAGGTACCGGTTGCCGTCAGCGTCGGCGTAGTCCTCGCCGAGCAGCTGCGGCGCGGTGCCGGCGATGCCGCTGACGACGAACGCGGTGATGTTGAGGCGCTGCCAGACCGCCAGGTCGTCCCGCAGCAGCACGGCGATCTTCGTGGGGAACGTCATGGCGCCAGCGTGCCCGGTCCGGGCCCGGGCGGTCTTGTACGTTGTGCACATGGAGCTCGTCACCGCGTGGCGGCCCAGCGTGCCCGGGATCGCCGAGGTGTTCCACGCGCACTTCGTGGACCACGCGTACCCGCCGCACGTGCACGACGCGTGGACGCTGCTCATCGTCGACGAGGGCGCGATCCGCTTCGACCTGGACCGGCACCACCGCGGCGCGGCCGGTGCGTCGGTGACGCTGCTGCCGCCGGACGTGCCGCACGACGGGCGGGCCGCGACCGGCGACGGGTTCCGCAAGCGGGTGCTGTACCTGGACACGACCGTCCTCGACGCGGGCCTCGCCGGCGCCGCCGTGGACCGCCCCGGCGTGGACGACCCGCTGCTGCGGCAGCGCATCCACCAGCTCCACCTGGCCCTGGACGCGCCGGGTGAGGAGCTGGAGGCGGAGAGCCGGCTGACCTTGATCCGCGACCGCCTGCGAGGGCATCTCGGCCGGCACGCGACGCAGGGCCCGCCCGCGCGGGGCGTCGCGGGCGGGCTGCGGGAGCTGCTCGACGCGCGGACCCGGGAGGGGATCACCCTCGTCGAGGCGGCCGCGCTGCTGCGGTGCCATCCGGGGCACCTGGTCCGGTCGTTCACCGCGACCTTCGGCCTGCCGCCGCACCGGTACCTGGTGGGCCGCCGGGTCGAGCAGGCCCGCCGGCTGCTGCTCAGTGGCCGCCGCCCCGCGGACGTGGCCGCGGAGGTCGGGTTTCACGACCAGTCACACCTGCACCGGCACTTCGTCCGGCACGTCGGGGTCACCCCTTCCCGCTACGCGGCCCACGGCGGGGTGCCGAAGACGCTGCCGTCGGCACGGTAGGCGGTGAAGCCCGCGGCGACCGAGACGTACACCTCGGCGGGCTCGCTGCCCGGGTTGTGGGCGGCGATCGGCGAGCCGGCCGGCACGACGACCGAGTCGCCGGCGCCGAGCACCTCGCCGCCGGGCGTGACCCGCAGCTGCCCCGACAGCACCGTGAACACCTCGTCGCGGTCGATGCTGTGCGGCATCGACTCGTGGCCCGCGGCGACGGTCAGCCGCCACGCGCACACCTGGTGGGACCCGTTGCTGGGCCCCGAGAACACCGTGAACCTGGATCCGTCGAGCTCGAATCGCGGCGCGTCGGCCGCACGGACGATACTCATACCTGTCCCCCTTGAGAGTCGCCTCCAAGGTCTCCTTGAAGGCCGCCCTCAAAAGCTAAACTAGGTTTCGTACTTTGTAAACGGGGTTTCGCATGTCTGAACTCACACCCGAGGAACTGCGCGCGCTGCCGCTCGGCCGGCTGCTGCTGCACGCGCACCGGCGGGCCCAGGCGGCGTCCCTGGCCAAGCTGCAGGCCGGCGGGCACGGCGAGATCCGCCTCGGGCACCTGCCGGTGATCACGAACCTGGACCCGGCCGGCATCAGGATCACGGACCTGGCGGCGAAGGCGGGCATGACCCGGCAGATGGCGGGCCGCCTGGTGAAGGAGCTCGAGGCGAGCGGCTACGTGTCGAGCCGTCCGGATCCGAACGACCAGCGGGCGGTGATCGTGGCGCTGACCGGCCGTGGCACGGCGTTCCTCGCCGACGCGCCGGCGGCGATGGCGGCGGTCGACGGTGACTTCGCGGCCCTGCTGGGCGCGGACGAGCTGGCCCGCCTCCGCGAGTCGCTCCTGCGGATCAGTGCCACCTGAGCCCCGCCGCCCGCGAACGGCCCCGCATGCGGCGGCGCCGGTCGCGTCCGGTCAGGCCGGGGTGAGTCAGGCCGCGTCGGTGGCCAGGCGGAGCTGGCGGAGGCGCCGGTCGGCGGCGGCGGCGTTGCGGTGCAGCCGGTCGGTCTCGGCGCTGAGCAGGTCGCGGCCGGGGACGGTGAGCCGGTAGTAGCGGCGCAGCCGGGACGCGACGACCTCCTCGCGATCCACCTCGATGAGGCCGTCGACCCGCAGCCGGTCGAGGATGCCGTAGAGCGTGCCGGCCTGGAGGCGGACGCGGTCGTCGGAGATGCGCCGCACGTCCTCCAGGACGCTGTAGCCGTGCTGCGGCTCGGCCGCGAGCGCGGTCAGCACGAGGAACGTCGGTTCACGTAACGGTACGCCAGTCATGCCCATCACTATATTCAGCTCATCGATATATGCCATCGACCGATCGGTCACCCGCTCGTGGCGGTGATGTTCGTCAATCCACCGGTGGCGTTCGTGACGCTGTTGGAGGAGTAGACCACGTTGAGGTTGCCCGCGCATTTCGACGTCGACGTCACGTTGATCGCGTAGCGGCCGACACCGCCGAGGTCGGACCGGTTGTCCCGCCACACGTTGCCGCAGCCGGAGCCGGCGACCGGGTTGTGCGTCTCGTACCCGTTGGCGAACGTGCCGGGCGGCGCGAACGTGCCGGTGTTGCCCTGGATCAGGTAGCCGGTGCCCTTCACGTCGACCCACGAGTCGGCGGAGTTCTGCCCCGCGATGCCGCGCCCGTCGAACGTGTTGCCCCGGATCACCCCGTCGACGGTGCCTTCCTTGACGTCGATGTGCTCCGCGGCCACGTACGGGCCGATGTGGTTGTCGAGCACCTGCACCCGGTCGGAGCGGTCCACGCCGCCGCTGGTGCCGTGGCAGGCCCAGTTCGAGTTCGCGGAGCCGAGGTAGACGCCCTCGCCGTACGCGGGCTGCGCGGTGCCGGTGTACTCGATCGTCGAGCCGCGGAGCACACCGTCCGAAGAGGACCGTCTGAAGTGGACGCCCTCGTCGCCGATGTGGTGCACGTACAGGCCGTCGAGCGTGACGCGCGGCGAGTCGTCGACGACGACGCCCTTCTTCGCGTTCGCGACGGTGAACCCGCTCAGCCGCCAGTAGGGCGCGCCGGCGAGCCAGAAGCCGTAGCCGGGGTCCCAGCCGGGCGTCGGCACGGGGCACGACGGGCCGCTGCCGGCGCCCGCCGGGTTGGTCAGGACGGCGGTCCGCGGGCCGGTGACGGTGATCGGCGCGGCCGCGGTGCCGGGTGTCGTGCCGATGAACGACCCGTCGTACACCCCGGGCGCGAGCCGGATCGTCTGGCCGGGCCGCGCACCCGCCAGGGCCGCCTCGAGCTGTGCGGCCGTGGAAACTTCCACAGTGGACCCACCCGGCGAGGACGGCGAGGGCGACGGCGAGGACGGCGAGGAGGGCGAGGGCGACGGCGAGGAGGGCGAGGGTGAAGCGGGCGAGGACGGCGACGGTGCCGGACCGCCCGCACACGGCGAGCCGTTGACGGTGCAGTTGACCGGCGCCCCCGTGCCGCTGACGTTGAACCCGAAGCGGACCGTCGCGCCGGCGGCGACGGAGCCGTTCCACGAGGCGTTCGCGAAGCGGTGGTGCTGCCCGGTGCTGGTGCGGGTCGAGTCCCACGAGCTGCTGACCGTCGAGCCGGCCGGCAGGTCGAACTCGACCACCCAGCTGCCCGCCGCCGCGTCGCCGCGGTTGGTGACGGCGAACTCCGCGCCGTACCCGCTGCCCCACACCGACGTCTGCGCGAACGTCGCCGTCAGTGACGCCGCCGCGGCGGCCGCGGTGAGCGGCGCGACCAGCAGGACCGCTGCGCCGGCCGCTAGGGCCGGGAGCACCGTGCGAGAGATCCGCATTGACCAGCCTCGTTCCGCGTCGCGGCGTCCGTCCGGCTTGACAGTTAACAGTCTTTACAACTCTTGGTCAATGCCTCTCCGGTACGGGAGCGCTATCAACACGAAATGTAGCGCCATGAGCGCGAATGGTCAGAACGCCAGGGCAAGGTTGACGAGGGTGGCCGAGCACGCGTGGACCTGCGCGATCGACACCTTCTCGTCGGGGCAGTGCCCGTAGCCGACGCCCGGCCCGTACTGCACCGCCGGGATGCCCCCGATGTTCGTCAGCAGGCGCAGGTCGGAGCCGTACGGCGCGCCGACCACGGCCGGCTCGGCGGCGAACTCGGAGCCGGCGTGGGTGGTGGTGTGCGCGTCGAGCACCCGCCGGACCAGGTCGGTGCCGGTGGGGCAGCGGCCGGACGCGAACTGCCCGCCCCACCACTCGACCGTCACCGGGTGCTCCTTCAGCCACGGGTCGGCGGCGCACGCCTCCGCGACGGTCCGCTCGAACGCGGCGCGCGCCTCGTCGACCGGCTCGTCGAGCGCGACCCCGAAGCGCCCCTCGGCGACCAGCAGGTCCGGCACGGTCGACGCCCAGTCGCCGGCCCGCACGGTGCCGATCTCCAGGGGGTACGCGATGTCCCACCGCCGCATCATCGGGTCGACCGACCGGTTCCGGGACGCCTCCAGGGCCCGCAGCACGGGGAAGATGAGCTGGAACTTCTCGACCGCGCTGACCCCGCTGGTGCGGGCGCAGGCGTGCGCGGCGAGGCCCGGCACCCGCAGCCGGAAGGTGAGCGCGCCGCCGTTGGCGGCCAGGACGTCCAGCGCGGTCGGCTCGGTGATGACGCACGCGTCGGCGCGCCAGCCGCGGTCGAGGGTCGCGTACGTGCCCAGCCCCCCGTCCTCCTCGCCGACGACCGCCGCGAGCAGGACGTCGCCGGGCAGCCGGGTGCCGCTGCGGTGCAGGGCGAGCAGGGCCGCGAGGGCGGCGGCGAAGCCGCCTTTCATGTCGCAGGCGCCGCGGCCGTACACGTGGCCGTCGGCGACCCGACCGGAGAACGGGTCGTCGGACCAGGTCGCCAGGTCACCGGGCGGCACCACGTCGAGGTGCCCGTTGAACATGAGCGTGCGGCCGCCGCCGGTGCCGGGCAGCCGGGCGACGAGTCCCCACGCCTCGGACCGCTCGACCTCCATGCCGGGGAAGTCGGGGCGGGCGGCGAGGTCGGCGACGGGGATCTGCCACAGGTCGGTCTCCACCCCCTCCGCCGCCAGCAGGCCGGCGACGTGGCGCACGATCTCCCCTTCCGCTTGCGTGCCACCCACACTGGGTACGCGGATCAGGTCGACGAGCGTGCGGATGGTCTCGTCGCGGGAGCTGAGGAGAGCGTTGTGGACGTCCATCCGGGCAATGTATGTCGTTGACGCTGCTGTCGTACAACATCCGGACCGGCGCGAGCGGGGGCCGGCTGGACGCGGTGTGCGAGGTCATCGATGCCGCGGCGCCCGACGTCGCCGCGGTGCAGGAGCTGCGCGGCGACCCTCCGCTCGCGGAGCGCACCGGGATGCGCCCGCACGTGGCGCCGCCGGGGACCGGGCAGCCGGTCGGGCTGCTGGTCGCGCCGCACCTGCGGATCCTGCGCCGCGGCAGGGTGCCCGGTGTGTTCCATCACGGGGCGGCGTGGGTGGAGGTGGAGACGGCGGCCGGACCGCTGACCGTGGTCAGCACGCACCTGTTCCCCTATTGGGGCCGGATCCGCCTGTACGAGGCCCGGCGGCTCGCGGCCTTCGCCAGGCGGCGGGAGCGGGTCGTCGTGATGGGCGACTTCAACTCGCTGTCCCCGTCGTCCGATCCGCCGGGCGACGTGGGGCGGCGGCACCGCACCTGGTTCGGGTGGGGGCGGGTGGACACGCGGGCGATGGCGCTGCTGGCCCGCCGCGGCCTGGCCGACGTGTTCCAGGCGGTCGGCGAGGGGCCGGGCTGGACGGTGCCGACGGCGCTCGGCGGCGAGGAGTTCCCGCGGTCGCGGCTGGACTACGTGCTGGCGTCGCCGGCGGTCGCCGGCGCCTTCACGACGTGCCGCGTGCTGACCGGCGGCGGGACTGCGTCCGCGTCGGACCACTTTCCGCTGCTGGCGACGTGCGCGACGGACCCCGCGGGTCGATCTGCTCCTTGACCGGCATCGGTCTGCGGTGCCCGCCGAGCGGCGGGTTCGCGACCCAGCGGATCACGGGCCCCTGGCCGGGTGCGGGCAGCCAGCCCAGGAAGCGCGTCCACAGCTGGTCGGCGCCCAGCTGGCGCAGGTCCTCGGCGGCGTCGGCGACCCGCAGCGCCATCATCGTGCGCAGCGCGGCGGGGCTGTCGCCGTGCTCCGCGACGAGCTGGTCGCGCTTCGCCTGGCACGGCCACGGCTCGCGACATCCCGTGCACAGCCAGGTCGGCCGGGCCGGGATGTGCGCGATTGTCACCCCAGACTCCCGGGCCGGGCGAGCTCGAGGCGTCGCAGCGCGTAGACGAGGACCGAGTTGCGGGCGGCGACGTACTGGTCGCACGGCCAGGGCTGGTGGCAGTCGCGGCACTGCTCCGCTCGGTGGAGTTTGGCGGCCAGCCAGCTCTTCGGACGGGGCTGGTGGCGGCGGCGCTGGCGGACGAGCTCTTTGAGGTCCATCGCGGGGGTCCTTGTCAGGTCGCCGATGTGGGGTGGGTGGGGAGCTCACAGCGGAGCGAGGTGTGCAGGACGTGCTGGTGCGTCACCAGGGAGGTCCGGCGGCGCTGGGTGTGACGTTTGGCGCGGTACATGGCGGCGTCGGCCCGGTGCACCGCATCGGCGAGGTGTGCGCTGGGCTCGACCGGGACCAGCCCGACCGACGTGCTGACCGACACGACCTGGCTGCCGAGCCGCATCGGCGCGGCGAGCATGTCGGCGAGCCGGGCCGCCTGCTCGTCGGGCTCCCCGTCGCGTTCGGGGATGAGGCCGGCGAACTCGTCGCCACCGAGCCGGGCCACGATGCCCCGCCGCGGACCCTCGCCGGCGCACGAGGCGAAGCGGTGCCCGATGGCGACCAGGACCGCGTCGCCGGCGGAGTGCCCGTAGACGTCGTTGATCTGCTTGAACCCGTCGACGTCGAGCACGACCGCGACCAGGGGGTGCGCGTCCGGGTCCGCGACGAGCTCGGCGCCGCGGGAGTAGAAGGCCCGGCGGTTGGGCAGGCCGGTCAGCGGGTCATGGCTGGCGGCGTGGCGCTCGGCGATGAGCTGCCGTCGCAGCTGTGCTACCCGGCGCTGGGACACCCACGCCGCGCACGCTCCGGCCGCCACGGCCGCACCGGCCAGGAAGGCGAGAGGGTCCATGCGCGCGTCCTCCAAGATCGTAGCTGGGGAAGCCACCCGATCATTTGGGAGCGAACGTCCGGTTCTGGTCACAAATTGTGAGCGTCCCCGCACATTCGCACATGCGCTAGCATGCGCGTTATCGGCTGCATACGCAAGAGCCGATGCACGTGCAGACGCCGATTCTCGGCAAACTTTCAACTACATGTTGCAGAGAGATGTCCATGGAGCAGACGTACAACGGGATGCCGGCCGGTGACCTGCCGGGTGTCACCTGGCAGAAGAGCCGCCGCAGCAACCCCAGCGGCAACTGCGTCGAGCTGGCCCCGCTGCCCGACGGGACCGGATTCGCGATGCGCAACTCGCGCGACCCCCAGGGGCCCGCGCTCATCTACACCTACGACGAGATCGCCGCCTTCATCGCCGGCGCCCGCGACGGCGACTTCGACAACCTGCTGGACCGCTGATGTGACGGCCGGGACGGGCTCGACGGAGATACCGCCGATCGACGCGAGCCCACTCCCGCTTACTGTCGGGTCATGGCATGCTTACTCCGGCTCGCCCACGGGACGGCTCCACCATGGGACGGTTCGCCAGGACGGACCGCTCAGACGGATCGCTCAGGACGGATCGCACGGGGACAGTGGGTGACAGGGCAGCGGCCAGGACTCGGAGGCAGTAGGTGACGACCGGAACACCGGAAGGCGGCGCGGCCGGAGGCCCCACGGTCCTCCGGATGCTGCTGGGCGCCCATCTGCGCCGGCTCCGTGAGGCGCAGGGCGTGACCCGTGAGGACGCCGGCTGGGAGATCCGCTCGTCGGAGTCGAAGATCAGCCGGATGGAGCTCGGCCGCGTCGGCTTCAAGGAGCGCGACGTCGCCGACCTGCTCACCCTCTACGGGCTCGACGACGAGGAGGAGCGCACCCGGCTGCTCGCCCTCGCCCGCGACGCCAACAACCCGGGCTGGTGGCACCGCTTCGGCGACGTGCTGCCCAACTGGTTCCAGTCCTACCTCGGCCTCGAGGCCGCCGCGGCCCTCATCCGCACATACGAGGTCCAGTTCGTGCCGGGCCTGCTGCAGACCAAGGAGTACGCGCGGGCCGTCGTCCTGCTCGGCCACGGCCGCGCCAAGTCCGACGAGATCGACCGCCGGGTCGAGCTGCGGATGGCCCGCCAGCAGGTCCTCACCCGTGCCGACGCGCCCAAGCTGTGGGTCGTCGTCGACGAGGCCGCGCTGCGCCGCCCGATCGGCGGCGTCCACATCATGCGCGGCCAGGTCGACGCGCTCCTGGAGGCCAACACGCTGCCCAACGTGCGGCTGCAGGTCATCCCGTTCAACGCGGGCGGCCACGCCGCGGCCGGCGGCGCGTTCACCATCCTGCGCTTCCCCGACCAGGACCTGCCCGACGTCGTCTACATCGAGCAGCTCACCAGCGCCCTCTACCTCGACAAGCGCGACGACGTCGACCTGTACGCCGAGGCGATGGAGCGGCTGTGCGTCGAGGCCCGCCCGCCGACGGAGACGCAGAAGGTGCTCGAGGAGATCCGGCGCGACCTCGAGGCATAGCGGAGGCATAGCGGAGGCGTAGCGTCGGGTCCTATGGGATCTTTGTCAGGAACCGTCGCGCTCGTCACCGGTGCCTCCAGCGGGATCGGTGAGGCGGCCGCCCTCTCGCTGGCCTCCCGCGGCGCGGCCGTCGCGCTCGCCGCCCGCCGGGCCGACCGGCTCGCCGCCCTCGCGGAGCGCATCCGCGCCGACGGTGGCACCGCCCTGGTCGTCGAGGCGGACGTCACCGAGCAGTCGGCCGCCGTCGCCGCGGTACACCAGACGGTGAACGAGCTCGGCCGCCTGGACACCCTCGTGAACAACGCCGGTGTGATGCTGCTCGGGCCCGTGGTCGACGCGCCCGTCGAGGAGTGGCAGCGCATGGTCTCCGTCAACGTCATGGGGCTCATGTACTGCGCCCACGCCGCGCTCCCGCACCTGCTCGCCGCGGCGGCCGACGGTCCGCGCCAGGTCGCCGACATGGTGAACGTCAGCTCCGTCGCGGGGCGGGTCGCGCGCAACGGCAGCGGCGTCTACAACGCCACCAAGCACGCCGTCGGCGCCTTCAGCGAGGCACTCCGCCAGGAGGTCACCGGCCGCTTCGTCCGCGTGTCACTGGTCGAGCCGGGCGCCGTCGCCACGGAGCTCGCCGGCCACAACCGCCCCGAGATCCTGGAAGGCATCAACCAGCGCTTCGCCGACATGCAGCGCCTCGAGGCCGAGGACATCGCCGACACGATCACCTACATCGTCACCCGGCCCCGGCACGTCGCGGTCAACGAGCTGCTGGTGCGACCTACGCAACAACAGGCCTGAATCCAGTTTGTACGCCTCGTCGGCGGGCACGAGATGGGCGAACGCGACAATCACGAGTTCTTCGGAGGAACGAATGAGTGGCGTGACCGAAACCATCGACGTCCACCTGCCCGTGCACACCGCGTACAACCAGTGGACACAGTTCGAGTCCTTCCCGCAGTTCATGAGCGGCGTCGAGTCGATTCGCCAGCTCGACGACCGGCACACCCACTGGGTGACGAAGGTCGGCGGCGTCCGGCGCGAGTTCGACGCCGAGATCATCGAGCAGCACCCGGACGAGCGGATCGCGTGGAGGAGCGTCGGCGGCGACACCAAGCACGCCGGCGTCGTCACCTTCCACCGCCTCGGCGACCGGGACACCCGCGTGACCGTCCAGCTCGACTGGCAGCCCGAGGGTGTCGTGGAGAAGGCCGGTGCCGCCGTCGGCGCCGACGACCTCCAGGTGAAGGCCGACACGAAGCGCTTCAAGAAGTACATCGAGGAGCGCGGCGCCGAGTCCGGCCAGTGGCGGGAAGACATTCCGCGTCCGGGTCTGTAGTCCATCTCGTAGCTGATATCCGGGGGCGCCGCTTCTTCGCGGCGCCCCCTTCCGCTGTCTGGAGGTCCCATGACGCTGCGCGCCCTGGTGCTGTGCTGCTCGCTCCGCAGGTCCCCGTCCCCGTCCAGCTCCGAGCTGCTCGGCCGGGAGGTCCTCGCCGCCCTGGCCGACCACGACGTCGACGGCACCGTCGTCCGCGTCGCCGACCACGACGTCCACTTCGGCGTCTCCGCCGACGAGGGCTCCGTCGACGGCTGGCCCGCGATCCGCGCTCAGCTCCTGGACGCGCAGATCCTGGTCGTCGCCACCCCGATCTGGATGGGCCAGCCCGCGTCGGTCTGCAAGATGGTCCTCGAACGCCTCGACGCCGAGCTGACCACCGGCACCATGACGGGCAAGGTGGCGGCCGTCGCCGTCGTCGGCAACGAGGACGGCGCCCACCACGTCACCGCCGAGGTCCTGCAGGCCCTCAACGACGTCGGCTGCACCGTCCCGGCGGCCGCCTCCACGTACTGGGTCGGTGAGGCGATGGGCAAGGTCGACTACAAGGACGCCGGCCCGAAGCCCGGCACCACGGCGTCCGCCACACGCACCCTCGCCGCCAACGCCGCCCACCTGGCGCGGCTGCTGCGGTCCACGCCGTACCCGTCGTAGGGTTCAGCGCAGCGCGCGCTCTCTCGATCCGGCCTGTGCCGGTTTCAGCGCAGCGCGCGCTCGATCCGGTCCAGGGCGTCGTTGCGGGGGGTGGCGCGGTCCAGGAGGTTGGACTGGCCGGAGGCGAGGATGCCGGCGACGACCGGGGTCTCCGCCTTCTCGATCTCGTGGTCGGCCTCCTCGGCGGCGGCGCGGGCGATCCGTGCCGCCTCGCGGCCGGGGAGCGCCTGCCACGTCGGCAGGAGGGTGTGGTTGAGCGCGTCGTCGTACCACGGCGGCACGCTCGGCGGCGGGAGCTCGCCGGAGCGCCAGCGCCGCACCAGGGTCTGCGCCCAGCGGTCCCAGAACGCGAGCTGGGCGAGCACGGTGGCGACGGTCCAGCTGGGGGTCACCGGCCGGGTGAGGCCGTCGTCGCCGAGGGAGTCGATGAGGGCGGTCAGGCGTTGCCGCGCGGCGGCGTTCTCGTCCATTGGTACGCGTTCCACTCCTGCAACGGTAAGGCCGCCGGTGCGGGTCCGCACGGCGAGCGCGACGACCGATTCCCGCCAGCCACGGAACCCTTGCGTGGGACAGGATCGGGGCATGTTCACGGTGCATGCGATCGACCCCGCGATCCTGGAATCGGTGCGGGGCAAGGGAATCGACGTCTCCGGCAACCCTGTCGTGGTGCAGGAGGCGGGCGGGGGCGAGCCGCTGCGGTGCTGCCTGCGCGACGCGGTGGCCGGGGAGCGGCTGATGCTGTTCGGGTTCGAGCCGGTGCTGCCGGCGAGCCCGTACCGCGAGATCGGCGCCGTCTTCGCGCACGCGCGGCGGTGCGACGGGCCCGCCGGGGCCGGCTATCCGGAGGGCTGGCGCGGCCGGTCGCAGGTGCTGCGGGCCTATGACGCGCGCGGCTGGATCCATCCCGCGACCCGGGTCCACGACGGCACGGACCCGGAAGGCGTCATCGCCGACGTGTTGTCGGATGCGGCGGTGGTGCGGGTCGACTCCCGCAACGTCGCCTACGGCTGCTTCATGTTCACGGTGACCCGGTCTGCGTGACTTATCCGACTGGTTTTGTAGGGAAATCGCATCGAAACATTGACGGGTATGCGGGCGTCGTGATCTGATCCCGACCCAGAGGATTTCTCACGTTCGATGGGATCGAGGAAACCGCCGTGTCCGTGTTCCGTCGTACCGCGCTCGTCGTGGCGGGCGTGCTGGTCTCCGCCGGCGCGGCGGTCGTGCCCGCGCTGCCCGCCGCGGCCGCCCTGCCGACCGCCGCCGTCGCCCTCGGCGACAGCTTCATCAGCGGGGAGGGCGCCGGCAGCTACCAGCCGGTCGTCGATGTCAACGGTGTCGCGCAGCCGTTCCCGGGCTGGTCGGCGCCCAACACCAACGCCTTCTTCTGCCACCGCTCCGCCAACGCGTCGCTCAACCAGGCGACGCTGCCCGGCATCCAGGCCCGCTTCAACCTGGCGTGCTCCGGCGGCCGGCCGCACGACATCGCCAACCCGTCCGGCGCCCGCGACAAGGGCCGCTCCGTCGCCGCGCAGCTCGACCAGCTCCGGGCCGTCGCGCAGACCCACGACATCGACCTGGTGCTGATCGGGCTCGGCTCCAACAACAGCTCGTTCACGTTCGGCGACGTGGCCGAGAAGTGCGCGAACCGGTTCATCGCCGACGCGTGGACCGGCTGGTGGGAGTTCTGGGCCTACCTGAACGGCCCGGTCGAGCAGGAGCCGTGCACGGCCGCCGACCTGGCGACCGCGGCGCAGGTCCAGGCGGCGACCGCCGAGACGATCGCCGCCGCCCGGCAGATCATCGCCACCCTCGACCAGATCGACGCCGACGGGCAGCACCGGGTGGTCTTCCAGGACTACACGAACCCGCTGCCGCTGGACCTCGACCAGACCTACTGGGAGGAGGACGGCCGGCAGGACGACCGGGACAAGTTCCGCGACCTCGGCGCCGAGCGGTACGCCGCCGGCTGCCCGATCCACCGGGCCAGCCTCGCGCCCGGGCACGGCTTCTCGCAGAGCCTCGGCACGATCGTGCGCACGACCCGGGACACCCTCGCCGCCGAGTTCCCCGGCGACGACCTGGTCTACCTCAACGTGCAGCACGCCTTCGACGGCGCGCGGCTCTGCGAGCACTCCGGCAGCCCCGCCAACGCCCTGGCCACCCCGATCCGCCTGCAGGACGGCGCTTCGGGCGTCTTCGTGACCAGCCTCGCCGGCAAGGACAAGATCGCCATTCAGCGGATCGCGAACACCTGCGTCTCGTACTTCCAGACCTGCCAGGAGTCGTGGCACCCCAGCGCCGCCGGCCACGCCGTCCTCGGCAAGTGCCTCACCGGCGCCGCCACGGCCACCGCCCGCGCGGTCACCTGCACCCGCAAGCCCGACGGCACAATCGTCACGGCCTGACCTGCCGGGCGCCCCTTGCCACCCCGGTCGGCAAGGGGCGCCCTGCTTCCGGCCTCCTGCTTCCGGCCTCCTGCTTCCGGCCTCCTGCTTCCGGCCTCCTGCTTCCGGCCTCCTGCTTCCGGCCTCCTGCTTCCGGCCTCCTGCTTCCGG
>NZ_JBIAYW010000011.1:112931-159104 GCF_042898305.1 Dactylosporangium sp. NPDC000521 | reverse complement strand
CCTCCCGCTTCCGGCCCCGTGCTTTCGGCCTCCTACTTTCGGCCTCCCGCTTTCGGTCTCCTGCGTTCGGCGTCGTGATTGCAGGGCTGTGCTGCGGTGTGGCGCGGGTGGGCTGGGCTCAGGGCTTGCGGACCAGGAGTGCGCGGGTGGCGCGGTTGTATGCCGCCTTGACCTGTCTGCCGATCCGCGGCGGACTTGGCGTCGTCAGTGACGACCGTGATCGAGGCGGTGGCGTTGATGGCGGCGCCGGGCCGGTGTGCCGTGGTGGGTGGCGTTACCGCCGCAGGGCGCGTTCGTAGCAGACGGACAGGGTGGAGCCCGCGTAGACGCCGAAGAGCGGGATCTCGTGGTAGCCCTCGCGCTGGTAGAAGCGCTGGGCGTCGGGCTGCTCGGTGCCGGTCTCCAGGCGCAGCGTCGTCCAGCCGCGGGACAGGGCGGCGTCCTCCAGCGCGCGCAGGATCGCGGTCGCGACGCCGGTGCGGCGGGCGGCCGGGACCACGTACATCCGCTTGACCTCGGCGGAGGCCGGGTCGAGGCGCCGCAGCGCCCCGCAGCCGACCGGGCCGTCGCCTGCCGTCGCGACCAGGAACAGGTCGATGTCGTCGCCGGACGGTGGGCCGCCCGGCTCGTGGTCGTCGCTGCCGTAGCGGGCGTCGAGCTCGGCCCGCTGAGCGGCGCGCAGGGCGGCCCCGTCCGGGTCGTCCCAGGCGCGCTCCTCGATGATCCAGTCCGTCACGGGTGGTACCGTAACAGTTGTTACGAGGCGGATGGAGTGCGACGCGTGCCACATGAGGAGCGGTTGTCGAAGGCGGTCTGGGACGTCCTCGCGGAGCAGGGCCTGGAGCGGCTGACGATCCGGGCCGTGGCCGCCGCCGCGGGCTGCACGACCGGCCTCGTCATGCACCGGTTCCCCAACCGGCGGGCGCTGCTGCGGCACGCCCGGCAGCTGCTGCACGAGACGACCAAGGCCCGGGTCGAGAGCCTGGAGGCCGCCGCGAGCTCGCCGCGGGCCGCGCTGCGCGCGATCCTGCACCAGGGGCTCGCCCTCGACCCGCAGACCGTCGCGGAGAGCACCGTCTGGCTCGGGTTCCTCGCCGCGGCCGTCGCCGACGAGGAGCTCACCGACCTGCACCGGGTCAACAGCCGGGCGTGGCGGACCAGGGTCGGCCGGCTCGTCGAGGCGTGCGGCCCGGCGCAGGACCCGGCGACCGTCACCGTCGCGCTCGTCGCCATGGTGGAGGGCGCGGCGGCGTTCGCGGCGGCCGACCCGTCGGCGTATCCGCCGCTCGTACAGGAGGCGATGCTGGATCTTGTTCTTGCGGCGTTCGGCCTGGCGGAGGGCGGACGGCGTTAGCGCGGGCTCTTCCGGCGGATGGTGTACTCCAGGCGCAGGAACGGCAGCCCGAACACCGCGAACGCGTGCACGGCCCGCAGCTCGCCGTCCTCCACGTACACGTCGAGCTCCTCGGCGAAGCCGTGCACCGCCAGGGTCGTCAGGTCGCGGGTCTCCCCGTCGATGTGGCTCAGGTAGTGCCCGGTCTGCCCGTCGTGCGCGGAGCTGGTGAGGATCAGCCCGTTCTCGCGCCGCCGCGGCGCGAGCGTCGCCGTGAAGTTCGCCTGCGGCAACGGGAACCCGACGCTGACATAGCCGCGGCCCTCGTGCCGGTACGTCGTGTAGATGCCGACGTAGATCGGCTCGTCGGTGTCGGCGTAGCTGCGGATCCAGCCGCGGGTCTGCAGGCCGTCGCCGGCGGTGACGGTGTCGATGCGGCTGCGGACCCCGCGGAGCGCCTCCCGCTGGTTCATCGGCACGTTCGCCTGCCCGAGCGGCCGGGCGACGAGGTTGCGGTACAGCAGGTACCCGGGCCGCACCCACGTCCGCCAGCGGGGCACGATGTCGAGCGTGAACCGGGTCGTGTGCTCGTAGAACTCCCGCACGAGCGGCGGCACCGCCCCCGGGTCGAAGTCCGGGCCCGCGAGGACGTCGAGGCTCGCGACGATGCCGACGTCCGGCGCCGCCTCCTGGTACGTGCCGCCGGTCGCCTCGGCGAGGGCCCGCACGTAGCCGGTGCCCACGTAGCGGGTCCGCGCCTCGAGGGGCACGACGAACGGCAGCCGCTCCGACGGCACCCGCTCCGCGAGGAGGCTGACCTGCGCGTCCCGGAACACCAGCTGCGACACCGTCCGGAACGTCACGACGCTCGCCGCGGCGACCTGTGCCGCCGGCCGGCCGCGCATCGCGGCACCGACGGCGAGCCCGACCACCGGCCCGAGCGCCACCTTGTGCGGCCTGATGCCCATCGCCCCGGCCACCGCGCCGCTCGCGAGGCCCACCGCGAGCGGGCTCGCGCCGGCCTTCCCGGCCACCCACCCGACCGGCGCGGCGATCGCGCCGCTGGCCGCGACCCGCGACCACACCGCGGGAATCTCGCCCGGCCGCTGCCGGGCCCGCGCGAGCGCGTCGACGCCCGCCATGGCGCCGGCGCCCAGCACCGCCCCCGCGACCGCGCCGCGCCGCCCGCGGTGCGCACCGAGGGCCGCGCCGGCCAGCGCACCCATCGCCGCGGCGAACCCGATCCCCTGCGCCCGCTTCGCGTCCATGCCGTCTGTTGTACACGCGGACCGTCCCGTGGCGACGCCCGGTCGGCGGCCGCCGGCTGTGGTGCAAAATCATCTGATTTTTGAGAAATACCCACTTTGTCGGTCAGGTGCCATAACGTCCCGCTGGAGTGGATCAACCCAAGCGCACCAGGGACCAGGGGCATGATGTCGCCAAGGAACTTTCGATCGCATCGATTGGCGGCGGCGTGCGCCGTCGCGTCATTGCTGGCACTGACCGGGCTGTCCGCGCCCGCCTCGGCGGACCCCGGCGCCGGGCGCAGCCCTTCGTCACGGGCCGGCGCCGAGGCCCGCGACGGCAAGCCTGCCACCGGCGAGTCCAGCGGCAAGCCGGCCGCCGGCAGGTCCGGCAGCGCCGAGGCCGGCGACAAGGCGCGCGTCAAGACGGCCGACAAGACAGGCGGCAAGGCCGACGCCAAGACCGGCAGCGGCAAAAGCGCCAGGGCCGGCAGCAACGCGAGCGGCAGGGCCGGCGACAAGACCGGCAGCAACGCGAGCGGCAAGGCCGGCGACAAGGCGGGCAGCGGCAAGAGCGGGGCGGCGGGCAAGGGGCGTCCCAGCGCGTCGGCCGGCGCCGCCGGCCCGGCCGGGACGGCACGGTCAGGCTCGGCCGCCGCCAGTGCCTCCGCCGACGACAGGACCGTCCACGGGTTCGCGCGGACGCTCTCGACGCACGCGCGGCCGGCTGCTCCCGGGCTGAAGGTTCCGCCGGCTCCGCCCTGGCACGGCAAGAACAGCCTGGCATCCCCGGGGACGGCGACCGTGGAGGCCTCGCCGAGTCCCGGCGGGGCAGGCGATCCGATGGCACCGACCATCACCTCGGTCGTCGAGACCGCGACGACGTTCACGGTGACCTGGACCTCGGTCCCGGGTTCCACGGGGTACGTGGTGAGCGTCAACGGCAACGGCGTCCTCAGCTGCACGGTCAGCCCGTGCACGTTCTCCGACATGATCTTCCCCGGCGTCAACCAGGTGGTCGTGTACTCGTACATCTCCGGCACGCCCCGGGCCAGCGCCCCGTGGCTGGCTGAGCTGCAGCCCTCGGAGCCCGGCGCGCCGCAGGTGACGCCGTCCCGGACCGGCACGGCGATCACGATCGACTACGAGCCCGCCGCCGGCGAGACCGGCATCGACGCCTACGAGACGGAAGTGACGGTCTCCGGCAGCAACCCGGTGGTGACGGTGCCGTGCACCGTGGCCACCGCCACGTCCTGCACCATCGCCGGGCAGGCCGGCACGACCTACCAGGTCAAGGTCCGGGCCCACAACAGCGTCGGCTGGTCGCCCTTCGAGACCACCACGGTCACCGTCCCTCCGCTGCCCGCCGCGCCGACCGCGCAGGCCACGGTCAGCGGCACCACCGTCACGGTGACCTGGACCGAGGCGCCCGGCGCCACCGGGATCACCGGGCACACCGTCCTGGTCAACCGGACCGACGGCGGCAGCCCGGTCCCCGTGGCGTGCACCACGGTGCCGTCGGTCGAGGCCAACACCCCGCCCGGCTGGGTGAGCGGATCGTCGTGCACCGTCGCCGGCGTCGTGGGCGCCACGTACTCGGTCGAGGTCCGCAGCTACAACTCCACCGGCCCGTCGACGGCCGGCACCACCACGGCGGTCATCGCCGGCCCGCCCGCGGCGCCGGGCGTGACGACGTCCGTCGCCGGCAGCACGATCACCGTCAACTGGACGCCGGGCAGCGACGGTGGCGCGGCGATCACCAGCTACGTGGTGACGCTGGTGCCGCAGAGCGCCCCGACGGCGCCGACGCTGCCCTGCACCCCGCCGCTCGGCGCGCCGACGCCGGCGGTCAGCTGCACCGCGACCGGCATGCCGGGCCAGACGTACGACGTCGAGGTCGCCGCCGTGAACGTCGCCGGCACCTCCAACCCCGGCACGGCCACCGCCGCGGTCGCCGCGGTCGCTCCGGCCGCGCCGACGGTGACCGCCGCGGCGTCGGGCACCACGATCACCGTCAACTGGAGCCCGAACGGCACCGGCGGGGCGCCGATCAGCGCGTACCAGGTCACCGTGGCCCGGCAGGGCACCCCGGCCACCGCGCTGACCTGCACGCCCGCGTCCCCGACCGGCACGACCTGCAGCACCACGGGCGTGCCCGGCGCGACCTACGACGTCGCGGTCACGGCGCAGAACAGCGCCGGCGTCTCGGCCGGCGGCACCGCGACGGTGACCCTCGAGGCCGCGGCGCCGGCCGCGCCGGCGGTCAGCGCCTCGGTCGCCGGTGACCTGATCAAGGCGGACTGGACACCGGGGGAGACCGGCGGTGCGCCGATCCTGTCGTACACGGTGACGGTGACCCGCGCCAGCGGCGCCGGCCCGGCCTCGCCGGCGTGCGCCACCGCGTCGCCGCTCGCCACCACCTGCGGTTTCGCGGGCATCCCCGGCGCCGCTTACACCGTCTCGGTGGCCGCGGTCAACGCCAAGGGCGCCTCACCGGCCGGCACGGCGTCCGTGACGATGCCGGCGGTCACCGCCCCGGCCGTGACGGTCGTGCCCGGCGACACCACGATCGACGTGACGTGGACGGTGCCCGTGCCGGCCGCCGCGGTCACCGGGTACACCGTGACGGCGGCCCCCGCGACGGGCTCGCCGATCACCGCGACGATCGCCGGTGGCGCGACGACGAGCCACCGGCTGACCGGCGCGACCAACCAGGTCACCTACCAGGTGACGGTGGCCGCGACCGTGGCCGAGGGCGACGCGACGACCAGCGCACCGCTCGCGGTCACGCCGGCGGCACCCGTGACGGTGCCGGCGACCGTGCCGCCGACGGCCGTCGACGGCGTCCTCACCTCGAGCGCCGGCACGGCCCTGCCGAGCGCGGGCCAGCCGACGGTCCTGGTCGGCACCGGGTTCGCGCCGCGGACCTGGGTGCAGCTGCTGGTCTACTCCAGCCCGACCGCGCTGGGCACCGCCCTCACCGACGAGCACGGGGAGTTCAGCAAGCAGGTGACGGTCCCGGCCGGCATGTCCGGCGGGCACACGTTCGTCTCGATGGGCACGGACCCGTCCGGCACCCTGCGGGTGCTGAAGCTGGCGGTCACGGTCGGCGCCGCCCCGGCGGACGTCCAGGCGCCGGGCAGCGGCGGTGGCGGTCTGCCCGTCACCGGCCCGCCGGTCACGCTCCTGACGCTGGCCGCGCTCGCGCTGATCGCGGGCGGTGCCGCGACCCGGGTCGCGGGCAGCCAGGTGCTCGCCGAGCGGCTGCGGTTCCGCCGGCGTCGCTGACCGGGAAGCTGCCGGCCGGGCCCCGCCTCGTGGGGTCCGGCCGGCAGCCGATCCACCGCCGGACGGGCGCGTTCGACGGGCGTCAGTAGCGGGCCGCGTACGCGGTCGGGGGCTCGCCGAACATGGCGGTGAAGTCCCGGCTGAGGTGGGCCTGGTCGACGTACCCGAGGTCGGCGGCGAGCCCCGCCCAGTCGACCGGGGCGCCGGGTGCGGCGGCGAGGACGTCGGTCACCTCCTGCAGGCGGAAGCGGCGCAGCAGCCACTTCGGGCTGACGCCGACGTGTTCGGCGAAGAGGCGTTGCAGGTGCCGCACGCCCAGCCCGCACGCGACGGCGAGGTCGTCGACGCGGCGGAGGTCCGCAGTGGTGGCGGCGCGGCGTACACAGGCGGCGGCAGCGTCACCGGCGGGGTCGGGCGGGGGGAGCGCTTCGGCGAGGAAGGCGTCGATGGTCGCGCTGTCGCCGGGCGGCACGGCGGGGATGCCGGGGAAGACCTCCGTGGCGGGGACGGTGCGGTCGGTCAGGGAGCTCACGGGCGCGCCGAGGAACCGGCGGAACGTGCCCGGGACGAACGCGACGCCCTGGACGCCGCCGGTGCCGTGCAGGGTCCGGGTGAAGTGGCGCCGGTGGACGCCGCGGAGCAGGGGGGCGGCGTCGGTGGGGAACGTCAGCTGCACGCTCGGCGTCGGCGGGAGCAGCTGGCGGTAGTCGGGCTGGCCGGTCAGGTTCCAGGTCGCCCACCAGTACCGGGCGACGACCCCCTCCAGGGGCGGCGACGGCGGCGCGGTGCCGTGGCGCTGGAACGCCGACCACGCACCGCCCAGCTCCCTCGGGTCGCGCACCTCGCAAGGGTATCCGTCGTGTTTGTCCAAGACCGCGCGTGCCGCGGCGCCTACCGTGGCGCTGATGGAAGGACACCTGCTCATCGGTCTTGCCACGCCGGTGACCCTGAAGATCGTGGACGGCATCGACACCCTGGAGGCGGCGACGCCGTGCGCCGGGTGGGACGTCCAGGCGCTCGTCAACCACCTGCTGCACTGGGCGCCGGCCCTGACCGGCGCCGCCCGCAAGGAGGCCGTCGACCCGGGACCCGAACAGGACCGGACCGCCGGCGACTGGCGGACCCTGCTGCGCTCCCACCTGGAGTCGCTCGCCGCGGCCTGGAGCGATCCCGCGGCGTGGGAGGGCACCACCCGGATGGGCGGTCCGACGGACCTGCCCGCGGACATGGTCGGTGGCATGGTCCTCGGCGAGTTCGTGCTGCACGGCTGGGACCTCGCCCGCGCCACCGGCGCCGACCCGCACTGGGACGATGTCGTGGTGCTGCGGGTGTACGAGGAGGTCGCCCGCACCGCCGACATGGGGCGCCAGATGAACGTGTACGGCGCGGAGGTCCTCGTCCCGGCGGCCGCCCCGCCGCTGGCCCGCGCCCTGGGCCTCAGCGGCCGCGACCCGTCCTGGACCCCCTGACCGGACGACGCCGGACCATGGACGTCGCGCGATCACCCGACGAGTGCGTGGGTGGATCGCGCGACGTCCATCAGGAGCCGACGGGCCGCGACGGGTGGGACAGCGGATTCCTGAGCGGTGCGTGAAGGGCGCCGGGTCACGGAGCGGCGGGCGAGGGGCTCGGCGAGGTGGTGGTGTCGGACTCCGACGGGGGCGCGGACGGGGACGCGGACGCCGACGGCGAGGCCGAAGCGGACGGTGACGCGGAGGCCGACGGGGATGCCGAGACCGACGCCGACGGGGACGCGGAGGCCGACGCGGACGGGCTGGCCGGGGGAGAGGTCGAGGGCTTCGCCGACGTCGGCCTGGTCGCCGGTGGGCGGGTCGTCGGCTGGGTGTGCGGAGGCGTCGTCCCCGGGGCTGGTGGGGCGGGTGCCTGGGTCGTGACGGTGGGGGCGGGGCTCGCGCCCGCGGTGGCGGTCTGCAGCTGGCCGGTCGAGGGCGGCGTGCCCTCCGCCTGGGGCTGGCCGAGCGCGGCGACCGTGGCGAGCGACACGACCCCGGCGATGGCCGAGCCGACGAGGGCCCGGAACGCCCAGCGCCGGCCGCGGCCGGCCGCGGTTGCGGCGGCGCGCGGCGGCGGTGCGGTGCGGGCCGAGCGCAGGTCGACGAGGGTCACGTCGTTGAGGTGGGCGGTGGAGCGGGACTGCGCGCCGAACGGCAGCCGCGGCAGCGAGATCCGGGTGTGCGCCGCCGAGCGGGCGCCGGGCCGCGTCCCGGACCGCCCGTCAGTGAGGGCCGCGGCCGGTGGCGTGGCGGTCCGGACGGCCGTGGCGTCGCGGCGCAGGCGGACCGGCGGGAACGCGCGGGGCAGCGCCGACAGGCCGCGGACCGAGAACGGCAGGACGGAGAAGGGCAGGCCCGGCGACCGGTGGGCCGGTGACAGCGGCGGACCGCCGGCCGCGGTGGTCTCGTCGGCGGCGGACATGGTGTACCAGGCGGGCAGGTCGACCCTGGTGCCGGCGATGCGGGCGAAGCCGAGCGCCGCCTCGTCGCTGCCGGGGCGCAGCGCGGGGTCGGGGTCCGTGCACCGCTCGATGAGCGCCGCCAGCGCGGCGGCACCGGAGCCGGCAGCAGAGCCCGGGAAACCAGGGGAGCCGAGCGCGACAGTGGTGGGGTCGAGCGCGGACGCGAGGAGGGCGCCCAGGGCGTGCACGTCGAGGCTCACGTCGTGCGGGTCGTCGCCGCGGCGGTCGGTGAAGCCGAACACCTTCGCGCCGACGCCGGTGAGGGCGACCTTCGCGGCGGTGAGCGCGCCGTGCGTGACCCATTGGCCGTGGGCGTGGGCGAGGGCGGCGCCGACCTCCGCGCCGGTCTGGGCGGCCTCGAGGACGGTGAGCGGGCCGTGCCGGAGCCGGTCGGCGACCGTGACGCCGTCGATGAACTCCATGACCACGTACGGCACCTCGCCCCGCGAGGGCAGCTCGACGGTCCCGACGTCGTAGACGGCGGCGACGTTGGCGTGGGTGAGGCGCGCGGCGGCGCGGCCCTCGGCGAGGAACACCTCGGCGAGCTCGGCGCGGTCGGCGCGCAGCAGACGGACCGCGACCTGGCGGCGCAGGAGCTCGTCGTGCCCCTCCCAGACCTCGCTGGTGGAGCCCGCACCGATCAGCCGCTCGAGCCGATACCGGCGTTGCAGCATCATCGCGCCCGGGGGTTCCTCACTGCTCGCCGGATGGTCAGCTCCAGTATGCCGACTCACCACGTCAAACGTCCCGATGAGACCGGAACGTTGTCAGATCTGACCCTTCCGGCGCCGGCGTGAGGCGCCGGCCGAAGCGGCGGGCGACGAAGCGGCGGACGAAGCGGACGAAGCAGGCGAAGCGGCGGGCGACGAAACAGGCGAAGCGGCGAACTGGTCGACCACCGTGCACGCGTCGGCGACCGGGTCGTGCTCGTCCACCCGGGTCGCGGCCCTGCGCAGCAGCGCCCGGAACAGCTCCCGCTCCGCCTCGTCGAGCGCGCTGAGCACCCGTGACTCGACGTGCGCCAGCTTGCCCTGCAGCTCACACATCGTGGCCCGGCCCGCGTCGGTGGCCACGATCCGCCGGGCGCGCCGGTCGGCGGGGTCGGGCCGCCGCTCGATGAGGCCCGCCTGCTCCAGGTCGTCCAGCAGGTACGTCATGACGGTCCGGTCGATGCCGAGCTTGTTCGCGAGGGCGAGCTGCGTGCCCTCGGCGCCGGAGACGGCGGCCGTGAGGACCTGGTAGCCGCGGGGCCCTCCCGGGACGCCGGCGATCACGTGCCCGGCCCCCTTCGCGTAGGCGCGCAGCATGACGCCCAGCGCCCAGCCGAGGTCCGACTGGAGCTCGTCGCGAACCTCCGGCGCCTGCGTCATGCAGCAATGATAAGCAGCTCACTCACTCTTGCGGGAAGATGTTCTGCTGTGCAGACTATCTGCACAGAAGCGAAAGCACTGATGGGGAGTCAGAAGATGCACCTGTTCCGTCTCGACGCCAGCATCCGCACCACCGGATCGGTCAGCCGCGCCCTCGCGGACACCGCCGAGCGGGCCTGGCTGGCCGAGCACCCCGGCGCCACCGTGACCCGGCGCGACCTCGGTGCCCACCCGCTGCCGTCCGACGCGTGGACCTCCCTGGCCCGCGCCGCCGTCGACCCGGCCGCTCCGGCCCCCGCCGACGAGGCCCGCGACCTGGTGGACCGGCTCGCCGAGGAGCTGCTCGGCGCCGACGCGTTCATCTTCGCGGTCCCGCTGTACAACTGGAACCTCCCGGCGCAGGTCAAGGCCTGGATCGACCTGGTCGTGCTGCACCCCCGGCTCGGCGTGGGCGGGGACCAGCCGCTGCGCGGCAAGCCCGCGGTGCTCGCGCTGAGCCGTGGCGGCGGCTACGGGCCCGGCGCCCCGAAGGAGGGCTGGGACCACGTCACGCCCTACCTGCGCCGGCTGCTCGGCGAGGTCTTCGGCCTCGACCTGCACGTCGCCGAGGCCGAGCTGACCCTCGCCGACGTGACCCCCGCGATGGCACCGCTGCGAGGGCTGGCCGCCGAGTCGCTGAAGAAGGGGCACGAGCAGGCGGCGGCGCACGGTGTACGGGTGGCCGAGCTGATCAGAGCCTGAACGGCCGCGACGGGCGGCTACATGGGGGGCAGGTTGCCCGTGACCTCGATGGCGGTCGTGATCAGCGACTGCAGCCGGGCGGTGAGGGCGAGCAGCAGCTGGTGGGCGGCCGGGCCGGAGTGTGCGGCCGCCTCCCGGAGCGTGTCGAGGTCGAGCTGCAGCTGCGACAGCTGGCCCGGCAGGTCGCCCTTCCCCGGCCCGAGGGCGCCCGCCATCTCGGCGAGGCTGACCCCGTTGGCCTCCAGGGCCCTGATCGCGGCGATCCGGTCGACGCAGTCCGGGGCGTAGAGCCGGAAGTTGCCCGCGGTGCGGTCGGCCGGCTCGATCAGGCCGAGCCCGGTGTAGAAGTCCACCGTGCGGGTGGACACGCCGGACAGGTGTGCGAGCTCCCCGATCCGCAGCAGTTTGGACACCACTCAACCCTACAGTCTCGCGTGTTAGTCTCCGCGAATGGTCTTCAAGAGCCTGAAGCGCGCGCTCGGCGTCGGTGGCCCGACGGTCGACACCGTCCTGGCCGGTCCGGACGTGCAGCCCGGCGGGTATGTGCAGGGCCAGGTCCGGTTCGCCGGCGGCGACCACGAGGTCGAGATCGAGCGGATCGTCGTGGCGCTGCAGACGCGCGTCGAGGTCGAGGGCGCCGACAGCGAATACGACGCGACGGTCGAGTTCCAGCGCCAGCAGCTCACCGGCGGGTTCCGCCTCGGGCCGGGGCAGCAGCACGCGGTGCCGTTCCAGCTGCCGATCCCCTGGGAGACGCCGATCACGCACATGTACGGGCAGCGCCTGCACGGCATGACGATGGGCGTGCGCACCGAGCTCGAGGTCGCCAGGGCCATCGACAAGGGCGACCTCGACCCGATCAACGTGCACCCGTTGCCGGTGCAGGGCGCCATCCTGGACGCGTTCGGGCAGCTCGGCTTCCGGTTCAAGGCCGCCGACCTGGAGCGTGGGCACATCCACGGCGTGCACCAGACGCTGCCGTTCTACCAGGAGATCGAGTTCTACGCCGCGCAGCAGTACGCGAGCCGCATCAACGAGGTCGAGGTCACCTTCGTGACAGACCCGCACGGCACGCAGGTCATCATCGAGTTCGACAAGCGCGGCGGGATCTTCACCGAGGGGCACGACTCGATCAGCCGGTTCCAGGTCGGGCACGCGCAGGCCGCGGCGGTCAACTGGCCCGCCGAGGTCAGCAACTGGATCCAGCAGGCGACGCAGCGGCGGGGCTGGCATTTCTGAAAGCAAGCCACCGCCCGGTACCGTTAGCGGCACGTCAAACTTGACCGTCGGACACGGGAGGCCCGGGGATGCGTGAGCTCGTCGTCGTTGGTGTGCGGGCGCAGACCTGGCAGAGCCGTCCGATGGTGCTGCTCAAGGACGAGCGGACCGGCCGCCACCTGCAGTTCGCGGTCGAGGGTGGCCCGCGGGACATGGTCGAGCCGGTCAGCGCGGAGCTGTTCCAGCGGGCGCTGACCGCGCTGCGCGCCCCGCTGCGCGCGGTCGAGGTCGTCGCCGCGCAGGGCCCGTTCCAGCTGGTCCTCGGCGACGGGATCCGGGTGCCGGCGGCGCCGCTGGAGGCGATCGGCCTCGCCCGCCACTGGCGGGTGCCGATCGTGGCGAGCGAGGAGCTGCTCGCCCAGGCGTCCGTCGACGCCCCGGAGGGCGCCACGCAGCCGCTCGATCTGACCGCGCACATGGAGAAGCTGCCGTCGGGCCGCGCGACGCTGCTGATCCGCAAGGGCGCCGAGGCCGGCGCCGAGTTCGCCCTCGACGGCGAGATCTGCCGCTGCGGCCGCGACTCCGCCAACCAGATCGTCCTCGACGACAACACGGTCTCCCGCAAGCACGTCGAGTTTCACCGTAACCCGAGCGGCTTCGGCTATTCGACGCTCGACCTGGGCAGCCTCAACGGCACGTATGTCAACGGCGAGCGCGTCAAGAGCGCCACGCTGAAGGACGGCGACGAGGTCCAGGTCGGCAAGTTCACGCTGTCGTACCAGCTGCGCTGATCCCGCCGGCCCCGCCGCGGGCACGCCGCGGCGGGGTCCGCACGCCCTACCAGGCGGACGGGTTGTAGTCCTTCAGGAAGCAGCCGTAGAGGTCCTCGCCCTGCTCGCCGCGCACGATCGGGTCGTACACGCGCGCGGCGCCGTCGGTGAGGTCGAGCGGGGCGTGGAAGCCCTCCTCGTGCAGGCGCATCTTCGTCGGGTGCGGCCGCTCGTCGGTGATCCAGCCGGTGTCCACCGCGGTCATCAGGATGCCCTCGGTCAGCATCTCCTCCGCGCTGGTGCGCGTCAGCATGTTGAGCGCGGCCTTCGCCATGTTGGTGTGCGGGTGGCCGGGCCCCTTGTAGCGGCGGCTGAACTGGCCTTCCATGGCCGACACGTTCACCACGTACTTGCGGCGGGCCGGCGCCGCGGCCATGGCCGGGCGCAGCCGGCTGACGAGGATGAACGGCGCCGTCACGTTGCACAGCTGCACCTCGAGCAGCTCGAGGGGGTCGACCTCGTGCACCCGCTGGGTCCAGCTGTTGATCGAGGCGAGGTCCGGCACCAGCCCGCCGGCGTCGATCGCGGTCAGCGCGGCGACCTTCTCCGCCGTGGTGTTGCGGCTGGTCAGGGCCAGGGCCGTGAGCGCGTCCGGCGGGATGAGCGGCGACGCGCCGGCCTCCAGGGTCAGCTCCGCGTGCGGGTCGGCCTTGTGGAACGTCAGCATCTCCGGGATCGGGCCGTCCAGCTCGACCGGCGTGGACTCCGCCGCGACGAGGTGGGAGTAGGAGCCGGGCGCCCGCTTCACGGTCTGCGCGGCGTTGTTGATGAGGATGTCGAGCGGGCCCTGCGCGGCGACGTCGTCGGCGAGCGCGACGACCTGAGCCGGGTCGCGCAGGTCGATGCCGATGATCCGCAGCCGGTGCAGCCAGTCGGCGCTGTCGGGCATCGCCGCGAATCGGCGCACCGCGTCGTTCGGGAACCGGGTCGTGATCGTCGTGTGGGCGCCGTCGCGCAGCAGGCGCAGCGCGATGTACATGCCGATCTTCGCCCGGCCGCCGGTCAGCAGCGCCCGCCGGCCGGTGAGGTCGGTGCGGGCGTCGCGGCGCTGCCGGTTGAGCCGCGCGCAGTCCGGGCAGAGCTGGTGGTAGAACGCGTCGACGTCGACGTACCGGTTCTTGCAGGTGTAGCAGGACCTCGGCCGCAGCAGCCGGCCCGCGGTCGCGCCGATGGTCGGCGACACCAGGGCGATGCCCTGCGTCTCGTCGTCGATGCGGCCGGGCGCCCCGGTCGCGGTGGCCGCCGTCACGATGCGGTCGTTCTCGGTGATGGCCGCGCGGCGGTCGCTGCGCCGCTGGCGTTTGACGCTCTTGTACAGGTGGGACGTCGCCCTGCGCACCCGCACCACGTCCGGGTGGTCCGGTGGGAGGTCGTCGAGCTCCTCGAAGACGGCGAGGCAGATCGCGAGCCGCTCGGGGTCGATCCCGGGCCCGAACGGCACGCCTTCGCTGTCCACCGGGACGCTCGTGCTGCCGAACGGGGCGTCCTCGCTGCTGAACGGGGCGCCCGCCGGAGCGTCGGCGGTGCCGCGGGGCATGGCTTCCTCCGGAGCGTGGGCGGGGGAGTGGCCGGCCCTCGGAGCAGGGGCGGAGGTGAGAGTGGGGTCGTGCGGGGTCACCCCGGAACTGTACGCGAAACGTCGAACGGGCCCGGGTGGCGCCATTGCCGCCCCGGACCCGCCGCTGCCGCGACGTCCCCCGTCCCCCGTTGCATTCAACCGGTGGCCGTCGCGCTGCTTTCGACATTAACCAGTAAACCCGATTTTCCGGCTATTTCGGACAAATCAGGGCGTCTCCGCCCGAACGTGTTCAGCGGGCGCCGGATCGCCGCCCGTGCGGAGGCTTCTGGCCAGCGGCACCAGCAGCGGCGCGGCCAGCGCGATGACCAGCGGCGACAGGAGAAACCCGATCCGCGGCCCGGTCGTCGCGTCGAGGATCGCGCCGTCCACGGCGGCGCCCGCGGCCGCGCCGACCGAGAACGCCGTCGCCACCCACGCGAACGCCTCCGCCGCCGTGCCCGCCGGCGCGATCCGGTCCACGGTGACGAACGTCGCGGCGAGGAACGGCGGCAGGAACAGCCCCGACAGGACGGCGAGGAGCAGCAGCAGGACCGGCTGGGACGGCGTCAGCAGCAGCGGCGCGTACCCGAGCCCCAGGCACAGCGCGAGCAGCGGCAGCCGCCGCCCGTCGACCTTCACCCGGGTGTTGACGAGCCCGCCGATGAGCGCACCGGTCGCCTGCGCCGCCAGGATCCAGCTCGACCAGCCACGGCCACCGACCGACTCCGCGTAGTCGATCACCGCGACGGGGAGACTGCCGACACCCGTACCGACGAGGACGACGGCGACCAGCAGCAGCCGCAGCCGGCCCGAGCGCAGCGCCCCGGCCCAGTGCCGCTCCGCGTGCTCACCGCGCCACCCGCGCACCACCGGGGTCGTCACGAACCACACGGTCCCGGCCAGCTGCAAGCCCGCCGTCACGTAGAGGCCCGCGACGGGACCGCCGGCGGCGACGGACGCGCCGGCGACCAGCGGGCCGAAGATGAAGATGAGCTCCTGCACCGCGATGTCCAGCGTGTACGCGGTCGGCACCTGCTCCTCCGGCAGCAGCGACCGCCACAACACCCGCAGGCCCGCCTCGAACGGCGGCGCGCCCAGCCCCGCCAGGAGCGCCGCGACCAGCGCCGCCCACAGCGGCACCCCCGACGCGAGCAGCACGAACCCGGCGGTCGACACGGCGGCGCCGGCCAGCATCACCGGCGGCTGCCGGAACCGGTCGGCGACGCGGGCGAGGACCGGCCCGCCGACCGCGACCCCCGCCGTGTAGACGCCGACGAGCGCGCCGGCCGCGCCGATCGACAGCGTCTCCCGGGCGAACAGCAGCAGCGCGACCGGCGCGGCGCCGAGCGGCAGCCGGCCGAGCGTGCTCGCGGCGAGGACTCTGGCGACCTGGGCGGTCCGTAGCACGACGGTGAGCATGCCAGCGATCATGCGCGCCCGGCGTGACCCGGGTCGAGCTGGGTATCGCGGTGTGACGCTCACGACGGAGGCACCGATGGCACCTTTCGAGGCACCCGCTGCGGCACCGCACATCGTGGTGGTCGGCGGCGGGTTCGCCGGCTTCCACGCGGCCCGGCGGCTGACCCGGCTGACCCGCGGGCGGGCGCGGATCACGCTGCTCAACCCGACGGACTACTTCCTGTACCTGCCGCTGCTGCCGGAGGTGGCGGCCGGCGTCCTGGAACCCCGTCGGGTGGCGGTGTCGCTGCCCGCCGCGCTGCCGGGGGTGCGGGTCGTGCTCGGCAACGCCACGCACATCGATCCGCGGCTGCGCACGGTCCACTACGAGGACGGCGCCGAACGGACCCGGCAGCTCACGTACGACCGGCTGGTCATCACGGTGGGGAGCGTCAACAAGCTCCTGCCGATCCCCGGCATCGCCGAGCACGCGCACGGCTTCCGCGGCATCCCGGAGGCGCTGTACCTGCGCGACCACCTGATCCGGCAGGTCGAGCTCGCCGCCACCGCCGACGACCCGGCGGAGCGCGCGGCCCGGCTGACGTTCGTCGTGGTCGGCGCCGGCTACACCGGCACCGAGGTCGCCGCGCACTGCCGGCTCGCCGTCGCGGACATCGTGCGCCACCAGCCGTCCCTCGCCGGCACCCAGGTGCGCTGGCTGCTGCTGGACACCGCGTCCCGGGTGCTGCCGGAGCTGTCGCCGCGCCTCTCCGGCACCGCCGACCGGGTCCTGCGCGCCCGCGGCGTCGAGGTGCTCACCGGCTGCTCCGTCGCCTCCGCCTCGTCGGACCGGGTCCAGCTCAGCGACGGGCGGGTCGTGCCGACCCGCACCCTCATCTGGTGCGTCGGGGTCCGCCCCGACCCGCTCGTCGAGGACCTCGAGCTGCGCACCGAGCAGGGGCGGCTCGTCGTCGACGAGCACCTGACGGTGCCCGGGTTCCCGGACGTCTTCGCCTGCGGGGACGCCGCCGCCGTGCCGGACCTGACCCGCCCCGGCTCGCTGACCCCGATGACCGCGCAGCACGCCGTCCGGCAGGGCGCCCTCGCCGCGCACAACGTGGTCGCGTCGTTCGGGATCGGGAGGCGCCGGCGGTACAAGCACCACGACCTCGGCTTCCTGGTCGACCTCGGCGGCCCGGACGCCGCGGCGAACCCGCTGCGGGTCCCGCTGTCCGGCCTGCCCGCCAAGGCCGTCACCCGGGCCTACCACCTGCTGTCCCTGCCCGGGAACCGCGCCCGGGTCGCCGCCGACTGGCTCCTCGCCTCGCACCGGCCCGCCGTCGGCCTCGGCCTCGCCGCCCCCGTCTCGCTTAACGACGCCATAAATACGCGTTAGGCGAGATTTGCAAATCGCAGAAGGGCTCGTTAAGCGCACCTCCGATACGTTTCTCCGCACCTGCTCGACAATGGTGTGGAAGGAAATTGGCGATGCGTAGATCCGTGCTGTATCCGCTGGTCGCACTGGGTGCGACGGCCGGCACTCTGTGGTTCGGCTCGCCCGCTTCGGCGCACGGATACGTGTCCTCACCGCCGAGCCGGCAGGCGCTGTGCGCGCAGAAGAAGGTCGCCGACTGCGGTCCCATTCAGTACGAGCCGCAGAGCGTCGAAGGCCCGAAGGGGCAGAAGAACTGCAACGGCGGCAAGCCCGAGTTCGCGGTGCTCGACGACAACAGCCGCAACTGGCCCGCCACGCAGGTCGGCACCTCGGTCACCTTCAACTGGGTCCTGACCGCCCGGCACTCCACCAGCACGTGGGACTACTTCATCGGCAACACCCGCATCGCGCAGTTCAACGACGGCGGCAAGCAGCCGAACGCGACCGTGTCGCACCAGGTGAGCCTCGCCGGGTACTCGGGCCGGCAGACGGTCCTGGCCGTGTGGAACATCGCCGACACGGTGAACGCGTTCTACAACTGCATCGACCTGCAGATCGGCTCCGGCGGCGGCTCCACGCCCACACCCACGCCCACCGCCACCGCCACCGCTTCGCCCAGGCCCACGGCCACCGCCACCGCCACCGCTTCTCCGAAGCCGACCGCGACGGCCACCACCTCGAAGCCGCCCACCACCACGCCCGCACCGGGTGGAGCCGCCTGGGCCGCCGGCGTCACCTACCACGTCGGTGACGTCGTCACGTACGACGGCCGCAAGTACCAGTGCCGCCAGGCCCACACCGCGATCTACAGCTGGGAGCCGATCTACACGCTCGCGCTCTGGCTGCCGGTGTGACCGCCGTGACGCGTATCCGCACCGCCGTCGCGCTGCTGGTCGGCGCCGCGCTCCTGCTCACCGGCTGCAAGGACGTCAACCAGCCCGCGGCCGGCCCCCAGCGGGGTGCCGCCGCCGCGCCGCAGGGCGTCGCCGCCGTCGCCGAAGGCCCGCACAACGCCTACGACGTGCTGTTCCTGCAGATGATGATCGGCCACCAGCGGCAGGGCCTGGAGATGCTGAAGCTCGGCAAGGCCAAGGGCGTCCGCGAGGACGTCGTCAACCTCGCCGGCGCCATCGACGTCGTCGAGGCCGAGGAGGTCGACCGCATGAAGGGCTGGCTCACCGGCTGGAACGAGAAGGCCACGGGCAGCGACGACCACAGCAGCCACGCCGCGCACGGCGGTCAGCCCGCCACCGGCGAGGAGGAGATCAAGGCCCTGCGGGACGCGTCCGGCGCCGACTTCGAGACCAAGTTCCTCAACCTGCTGATCGCCCACCAGCACAACGCGGTCGAGATGGCGCAGCAGCTGAAGGCGAACGGTCAGAACAGCACCGTCAAGCAGTTCGCGGAGCGTATCGAGCTGTCCCGCACGCAGCAGATCAGCCAGATGCTGGCACTCGTCAGCGGCTGACATGTTCCAACCGGCCGGACGAGGGGAATCACTCCCTCGTCCGGTCTTTCCTGCCGCATGAGGTGAACGAGATGCCCTCCGATGCCATGAGCCGCTGCCCCGTCTGCGGCGCGCGCGTCCACGTCAACGCCGGCTCCCCGACCCCGGCCCACCAGCCCGACGGCGTCACCGGCGCCGCCAGCCAGTGCGCCGGCACCGGCCAGCCCTCCCGTTGACCTTTCCGGGTGACCCGCGTTCAGCAGGCTTTTCACCCGTTTTGTGGCGCTGTCGCCGCCGGTACCGGCGGCACGATCATCGACATGTTGCACCTCGACCCTGACAGCGTCCTCGTCACCACCGCCGCCGAGCTCCAGACGCGCCACCTCGAACGCGACCCCGACGACCCGGCGCGCTGCGGCGCCTGCGGCGCCCTCCTGCCCTGCCCCGTCGAGGCCGCCGCGGCGCTCGTCTGCCGAGCCGGCGGCCTCTGGCTCGAGGGCGACACCCTCGTCGACGCCCTGGAACCCCCCACCCAGCTCCTCGCCATCCTCCCCGCCCCCGTCATCTGACGCCGGGCCCGCCACCGCCGGGCGCCGTGGTCCGGGCGCCGTGGTCCGGGCGCGCAGCCGGGGCGCCGTGGTGTGGGTGATTTGTCGCGGCCTGGCGCCGTGGTCCCGGGTGGTTTGTCGCGGCGGGGGCGTCGTGGTCCCGGGTGGTTTGTCGCGGCCGGGGCGTCGTGGTCCCGGGTGGTTCGTCGCGGGCGGGCGTCGTGGTGCGGGTGGTTGCCGTGGGGGCGTAGGGTGGCTGACGATGTTCGCGCTGCGCACCAGGCTCGCCGGTGCCGTCGCGGTGGTGGCGCTCGACGCCGCCGGCTGCGGCGGCGACCCCGCCCCCTCGACCGCCCCGCCGCCCCCGGCCGCGTCCGAGTCACCCGGCCGCCAGCTGGCATCCGGTCCGCAGTCCTCGCAGGCAGCCGCGCCGAGCGCCGGCGCCACCGCGGGCGCCGCCGCCGGGCAGCCGGTCAAGCACGCGTTCCCGGTCGAGGGCAAGGCGTCCTACGCGAGGACCCACCACGACTACCCGGCCAGCGACATCATCGCCGCCTGCGGCCTCACCGCCGTCTCCCCGGTCGACGGCACCGTCCTGGAGGTGACCCGCACCGACACCTACCAGGCGAAGGTCAACGACGGCGCCACCCGCGGCGGCCTCTCCGTCTCCATCCTCGGCGGCGACGGCATCCGCTACTACATGTCCCACTTCTCCACGATCGACCAGGGCATCGAGGCCGGCACCACGGTCAAGGCGGGCCAGCCGGTGGCCAAGGTCGGCCGTACCGGCGACGCCAGCGCCTGCCACATCCACTTCGGCATCTCCCCGGCCTGCCAGAAGACCACCGACTGGTGGACCCGCCGCGGCGTGATCTGGCCCTGGTCCTACCTCGACGCCTGGAAAGCCGGCACCGAGAAGTCCCCGGTGGCCGACGTGGAGCAGTGGCAACAACAACACGGCTGCCCGACCAAACCCCTGGTCAACCCGTAACCCCGGCCACGTTCGCGAGGACCTTCGTTCCCCCTGCCTCGCGGCAGTCGTCGCCGGACACCGGAGACCGCCGACATGGGCTAGCGAGTGGGTGACGTGCGCGGCTGCCAGGCCCCCGCCCGATGCTCTGACGTGGGCGGACCGGCCTGAGTGGGTGCCGTGGGGCGAGCGGTGTGGGCGAGCCGGCGGTGCGGGAGCCGGTCGCAGGAGTGGCGTCGAGGGTGTCTTCGGGACGAGTCCGCCCGGGCAGATTCAGGTTGTGGAGGATGCCCGCGCGAACGGCTCCGGCTGCAGGTGCGGACGTGGGTGGTGTCCAGGACGCCGACCAGCCAGCCAGCGCGACCGACGCAGACGGCACAGGCAGGCGGCGCGCGGGCGGCACGGTCGGGCAGTGCGCGGGCGGCACGGTCGGGCGGCACGGTCGGGCAGCACAGACGGGTGAAGCGGGCGGGCGGTAAGGACGGGCGGCACAGGCGGTACGGGCGGGCGGGCGCCCCGGCGGGCGGCACGGACGGGCGGGCGCACCGGCGGGCGGCGCGGGCGGTACGGGCGGGCGGGCGCACCGGCGGGCGGCGCGGCGGGCGGCACGGACGGGCGGGCGCACCGGCGGGCGGTACGGGCGGGCGGGCGCCCCGGCGGGCGGCGGGCGGGCAGCACGGTCGGGCAGCACAGACGGGTGGGGCGGGCGGGCGGTAAGGACGGGCGGCACAGGCGGTACGGGCGGGGCGGGCGCACCGGCGGGCGGCGCGGCGGGCGGCGCGGGCGGTATGGGCGGGCGCACCGGCGGGCGGCGCGGGTGGTACAGGCGGGCGGGCGCACGGCGGGCGGCGCGGCGGTCGGGCAGCACAGACGGCGGCGCAGACGGGTGGGTGGCACGGGCGGACGGCACGGGTGGGTGGCGCAGGCGGGTGGCTCAGCGGGCGGCCGCCGGAACGGCACGGGGTGGGGACGGCGCGGAGCGGGAGCACCGTAGGAGTCGGCTGGGGGAGTGGCGCTGAGGGTGGCTTCGGCAGGACGTTGCCCGGGAGCAGGATCAGGTTGCGGAGGTTGCCTGGCATAGAGGGTCGCCGAGCGGGAAGGGGGCTCCCGGAAGCAGGCGTGGACGTGGCGGCGCCCGGGACGCCGGCCAGGCAGACCGCGCCCGTGATTCCGCTGTTCAGGACCACACCCCGGCACGAGGCGTGCTGGACCCACGAGCGGCACCGCAGAGGGGCCGGGTGGGCTGGCCGTGGGGGGTCAGTCGTAGCAGAGGCAGAACGGGTGGCCGGACGGGTCGCTGTAGACGCGGAAGCCTGCCTCCTTGGTCGAGAGCAGCGTGGCGCCCATGCGCAGGACCTTGGACTCCGTGGCGTCGATGTCGTCGACCTGGATGTCGAGGTGGATCTGCTGGGGGAAGTTGGGGTCGGGCCACAGTGGCGGGCGGAAGTCGGGGGCGTGCTGGAAGCTGAGCTTCGTCGTGCCGTCGCCGATGTCGACCCAGTCGCCGTCGACGCGGGTGAGCGGCAGGTCGAGCAGCTCGGAGTAGAACCGGGCGAGGGCGTGCGGGTCAGGGGAGTCGAACACCACCGTGGTGAGTTTCGCCGTCATGCCTCCATCGTGCCCGACGGGTATGACAAGAAACCCTGAGCTTGGATCGCCGTGATGGCGACGGTGTTGACGATGTCCTTGACCGTGGCGCCGCGGGACAGGTCGTTGACGGGTTTGCGCAGGCCCTGCATGACGGGGCCGACGGCGACGGCGCCGGCGGAGCGCTGGACGGCCTTGTAGGTGTTGTTGCCGGTGTTGAGGTCGGGGAACACGAACACGGTCGCCTGGCCGGCGACGGTGCTGCCGGGGAGTTTGGTGGCGGCGACGGAGGGGTCGATCGCGGCGTCGTACTGGATGGGCCCCTCGACCGGAAGGTCCGGGCGGCGGGAGCGGACGAGCGAGGTCGCGGAGGCCACCTTCGTCACGTCGGCGCCGGCGCCGGACGTCCCGGTCGAGTACGACAGCATCGCCACGCGCGGGTCGATGCCGAACCGGGCGGCGGTCGAGGCCGACGACAAGGCGATGTCGGCCAGCTGCTCGGCGTCGGGGTCCGGGTTGACGGCGCAGTCGCCGTACACCAGCACACGATCCGGCAGGAGCATGAAGAAGACACTGGAGGCGACGCTCAGGCCTGGCACCGTCTTGATGATCTCGAACGCGGGCCGGATCGTGGCGGCGGTGGTGTGCGTCGCGCCCGAGACCATGCCGTCGGCGAGCCCGAGGTGGACCATCATCGTGCCGAAGTAGCTGACGTCGCGGACCACGTCCCGGGCCAGGTCCAGCGTTACACCCTTATGTGCCCGTAAATCCGCGTAAACCGGGGCGAAACGCTCCAGGAGCGGGGACGTCGCGGGGTCGATCACCGCGGCGTCCGAAATGTCCAGGCCCAGGTCCCGTGCCTTCGCGCCGATCACCGAAGGGTCACCCAGCAGCGTCAGCGAGGCCGCGCCGCGGCGCAGCAGGATGTCCGCCGCCCGCAGGATCCGCTCCTCCGTCCCCTCCGGCAGGACCACGTGCCGCTTCGCGGCCCGCGCGCGGTCGATCAGGTCGTACTCGAACATCAGCGGCGTCACGCGCGTCGACGCCGTCAGCTCCAGGGCCGCCTCCAGGGCCGCGGTGTCCACGTTCGACTCGAACGCCCCGAGCGCCGCCGCCACCTTCCGCGGGTTGTCCGGGCCGAGCCGGTGCTCCATCCGCGTCGAGGCCGCGATCGTGTCGTAGCTCGCCGCCGGTACCGACAACACAGCGAGACCGGTGTTGAGCCGCTCGAACAGGGCGAGCGCCACCGGGTCGGGCGCGATCCCGAGCGTGAGCACGATCCCGGCGAGCGGCACGGTCCCCGACGCGTGCGCGGCGGCCGCGGCGACGAGCAGGTCGGCCCGGTCGCCGGGGGTGATCAGCAGGCAGTTGGCGGTCAGGTGGTCGAGCACGGTCGGCACCTGCGCGGCGCCGACGACGTAGTCGAGCACGTCACGCTCGAGCGACGCGGGGCCGGCGCTGACGATGGTCGCGCCGAGCGACGCGGCGACCTCCGCGACCGTCGGCGCCGCGACCGTCGCCACGTTCGGGATCGTGTAGCAGGGCACGGGCAGCGCCGGCGGCTTCTCGGACGACTTGTTCACCACGATCGCGGCGACGGTGGCGTCGAGCTCGACCAGCCCGTGGTACGCCTGCCGCGCCACCGACGCGACCGTGTCGGCGTCCAGGCCGGCGCCGTTGACGACGGCGACCACGACCGCGCCGAACTCGTTGGCCAGGCGGGCGTTGAGCGCGAGGGTCGGCGACGGCTCGTCGTCGAGGTCGCTGCCGATGACGACCACGGCGTCGTGGTCGCGGGCGATCGGCCGGAACCGCTCCACGATCCGCCCCACGAGGCCTTCGCCGTCGCCCGCGGACAGCATCCCAGCGGCCTCGGCCGCGGTGACGCCGAAGAGCTCCTGCTGGTCGCTGCCGATGTGGTACCGCTCGCGCAACAGCCTCAGGGTCGTGTCCTTCGTCGTCCCGTCGACGAACGGGCGGAACACCCCGATCCTGGGCACCTTCCGCGACAGCAGCTCGGCGAGGCCGAGCGCCACGGCGGACTTGCCGGAGCCGGGTCCGTGTTCGACCAGGTACACGATGCGAGCCACACCGCTAGTCTGCCTCTCATGATCCTCGTGCTCAACAGCGGCTCGTCGTCGGTGAAGTTTCGCGTCGTCGACCTGACCGACCCGGCCGCGGGGGCGCGCGGCCTGGTCGAGCGCATCGGCGAGCCCGGCGGCGTGGCCGACCACGCGGCCGCCCTCGCCGAGATCCTCGGCGGGCTCGACCCCGCCGGCATCACCGCGGTCGGGCACCGGGTCGTGCACGGCGGCTCGACGTTCACCGCGCCCGCCCTCGTCGACGACGCGATGCTGAAGGTACTGCGGGAGCTCACGCCGCTCGCGCCCCTGCACAACCCCGGTGGCATCGCGGGCATCGAGGCGGCCCGCGCGGCGCTGCCCGGCGTGCCGCACGTCGCGGTGTTCGACACGGCGTTCCACGCCTCCCTGCCCATGGAGGCGCGCACGTACGCCCTGGACCGGGACCTCGCTCTTCGCTTCGGGATCCGGCGGTACGGCTTCCACGGCACCTCGTGCGACATCGTGTCCCGGCGTACCGCGGCGCTGCTCGGCCGCCCGCTCGCCGCGCTGAACATGATCGTGCTGCACCTCGGCAACGGCGCCAGCGCCACGGCGATCCGGGGCGGCCGCAGCGTCGAGACGTCGATGGGCCTCACCCCGCTCGAAGGTCTCGTGATGGGCACCCGCTCCGGCGACGTCGACCCGGCGGTCCTTTCGTACCTGCACCGTGCCGCCGGCCTCTCCGCCGCCGAAGCGGAGGAGCAGCTACAGCGCCACGGCGGCCTGCGCGGCCTCGCCGGCGCCAACGACATGCGCACGGTCCTTGCCCGGCGCGCCGAAGGCGACCCCGACGCGTCGCTGGCCTTCGACGTGTACTGCCACCGCATCCGCAAGTACGTGGGTGCCTACCACGCGGTGCTGGGCCGGCTCGACGCGATCACCTTCACCGCCGGCGTCGGCGAGCACGCGGCCCCGGTCCGCGCCGCGTCCCTGGACGGCCTGTCGACGTGGGGCATCACGGTCGACCCGGCCCGCAACGCCGCCCACGAACCGGTGATCTCCCCGGACGGCGCCCGCGTGGCGGTCTGCGTCGTGCCCACCGACGAGGAGCTCACCATCGCCGAACAGACCCACGCCGTCACCGCCTGAAACCGCCGGCCACCGCTTGCGTGACAAGTGCAAGGTCGATTAGGTGTGGTGGGTTATGGTGCTTTGAGAAGCGGAGCGGGCACCCCAGGACCGGTCCGAGCGACGCTCCGGCGCATGTCAGCCACGTCGGCCAGGCCTGGCCGGTCAGGTTCCGGCCCGGTCCCATCGCCACACACGGGCGCGCCCGCGGCAGCAGCGATCGCGCCCGCGGCAGCGGATCGTGCGCACGGCAGCGACCGTACGCGCGGCAGCGACCGTACGCGCGGCAGCGACCGTACGCGCGGCAGCGACCGTACGCACGGCAGCGACCGTACGCACGGCAGCAGCGGATCGTGCGCAGCGCCTGCGCCGAACAGGTCCACGCCGTGCCGGGCTAGACGGGTGCCGGCACCGCCGCGGCCGCCAGGGCGGGGGTGACGGCTGCGATGCCGCGGCGGCGCGCGTGCAGGGCGACGGTCGCCGCGTACGCCAGCGTCACGACCAGGTCCAGTGCGAAGAACTGCCACTGGAGGTCGGAGAGGTACCCGTCGGAGTACAGGTCCTCGCGGATCGCCTCACGCGCTGCCGCGAGCAGATCCAGGCACACCACGAGCGCGATGCCCGCCTCCAGGCCGCCGGTGCGCACCGCCAGCCAGCCCAGCACCGCGCCGAGCGTGAGGCCCTCCGCGAAGGTCCACGGGCCGACCGTGTAGAACGCGGCCGCGAAGAGGACCGCCTGGACCGTGATCGCCAGCCACGGGCCGCCGCCGTACGCGCCCACGGCCTGCAGCAGCCAGCCTCGGAAGACGAGCTCGGCGGCGACGGCCACCACCACGGTCGGCCCGATGAAGGCCAGAAAGGGGAGCACGAACTCGCCGCCGACGCCGCCGACGATCCGCGCATTGGGGCCCGCCCAGATCGCCCAGACGAGGACGGCTGACGCCGCCACCAGCATGACCACCGTCACCGCCGCCTCCAGCAGGCACAGGCCGAGCCAGTGCCAGCGGGGGCGGCCCAGCACCGACGCGAGTGTCCCGGCCCGTCGGGCCTGCGCGGCCCGGGCGAGCAGCAGCGCCGCCGCCCCGAGCGACCCCACCGACGTCCGGTACAGCCAGGTGTCGAGCGGTTCGCCGAAGCCGAGCATGCCGCCCAGCCACTCGACGAGCAGATAGGCGGCGGCCAGGACGAGCGTGCCGACGACCGGGCGCCACCAGCGGTGCGCGGCGGTGTGGGCGAGGCGGTGGAACGGCGTCCCCGGCTCCGGCAGCCTCAGCATGCGCACATTAGAGCAGGCGTCAGCGCCAGCCGCGGGGGTGGTTGGCGGTGCGGGGGCCGCTGCCGCGGGTGGTCGCGCCCGCTGCCTCGGCGAGGATGTCGGCGAGGTCGTCGAAGCCCTCGCGGACCAGGCCCGCGGTCACCCGGATGTGGTCGCTGCCCAGGGGGCTCACCTCGAACGGGGCACCCGGGGCGACCGCGATCCCGTGCGCCGCGAGGGTCAGCATCGCCACCTGCTGGTTCGCCACGGCCATCCAGAGGTTGATGCCGTCGGCGGCGGTGGCGGTCACGCCGCGGGTGTCCAGGGCGTCCAGCAGCAGGGTGCGGCGGCGGGCGTACTCGTCGCGGGCGTGCGCGATCTGGTCCACTGTGGACGAGTCGGTGAGGAGCTCGACGAGCACGGCCTGGAGGAGGCGGCTGGACCAGCCGGGGCCGAGCAGGCGGCGGTCTGTGACGGCGGTGACCACCGAGGCCGGGCCGCCGATCGCGGCGAGGCGCAGGTCGGGGCCGTGGCTCTTGGAGAAGCTGAGCACGTGGACGGTCCGGTCGGGCAGGCGGCGGCCGAGACTGACCGGGGGCGCGGTCGCGATGTCGCCGGCGTGGTCGTCCTCGATGACCGTGACGGCCGGGTGGCGGGCCAGGACCCGGGCGAGCTTGTCGGCGCGGGCCTGGGTCATGCTCGCGCCGGTCGGGTTGTGGGCGCGGGGCTGCAGGTACACGGCGACGGGCTCGCATGCGGCGAGGGCGGAGGCGAGGGCGTCGGGCCGCATCCCGTGCTCGTCGATGGCGACGCCGACGACCGTGGCGCCGACGGCTTCGAGCAGGTCCAGCACCGGCGGGAACGCGGGGTTCTCCACCAGGACGTGGTCGCCGAAGCGGACCACGGTGCCGGTGATCCTGTCCAGGGCGTCCATCGCCCCGTCGACGACGGTGAGCTGATCGAAGGGGAACGGCCAGCGCGACCGCAGCACCGTCTCCAGTGAGGGCAGGACCGCGCCGTCGAGGTAGCTGGTGGTCAGCTGGGCGTCGCCGATGCGGCGCAGCGCGTCGGTGAGCGACGGCAGCAGGTCGTAGTCGGGCACGCCGGTCGAGAGGTCGCGCAGCAGCTCCGAACGGCCCAGCTCGCCGACGCGGCCGCCGAGCTGCGCGTACCGCAGACGCTGACGCGGCAACGAGGGCGTGGCCACGAACGTGCCGGAGCGGCCCCGGGTTTGGATCGCGCCGGCGCGGGCAAGGCTGCGCCACGCCTCGGACACGGTGGTGGGGCTGATGCCGAGCTCGCGCGCGACGTCCCGCACGGTCGGCAGGCGGGAGCCCGCGGGCAGCGTCCCGGCGGTCACCAGGCGGCTGACGGCGGCGGCGATTCCCCGGGCGCTGCGGTCGTCGACCGCCCCGGTGATGAGCGCGAGCAATTTGCATCTCCGAAACATTCTGTAACGGTTGGACCATTGTCCGCCTAGATTTGTGTCGTTAGTGTCCTACGACATCCGACCTGGGACAAGGTCGACGCAAAGCCCAGCACCGTTGAAGCCGCAAAGCCCAGAGAGGGGCAGCCATGGCAGACGTGATCAGGGCCGCCATCGTCCAGACGAGCTGGACGGGCGACAAAGAGTCGATGATCAAGGCGCACGAGGACTACGCGAGGCAGGCCGCGGCGCAGGGCGCCAAGGTCATCTGCTTCCAGGAGCTGTTCTACGGACCCTACTTCTGCCAGGTGCAGGACAAGGCCTACTACGAGTACGCCGAGTCCATCCCCGGCCCCACCACCGAACGGTTCCAAGCTCTGAGCAAAGAGCTGGGCATGGTGATGGTGCTGCCGATGTACGAGCAGGAGCAGCCGGGCGTGCTGTACAACACCGCGGCCGTGGTGGACGCGGACGGCAGGTACCTCGGCAAGTACCGCAAGAACCACATCCCGCAGGTCAAGGGCTTCTGGGAGAAGTTCTACTTCCGTCCGGGCAACCTCGGCTACCCCGTCTTCGACACCGCGGTCGGCAAGGTCGGCGTCTACATCTGCTACGACCGGCACTTCCCGGAGGGCTGGCGGGCGCTCGGCCTCAACGGCGCACAGATCGTCTTCAACCCGTCCGCGACCAGCCGGGGCCTGTCCGCGTACCTGTGGCAGCTGGAGCAGCCGGCGAGCGCCGTGGCCAACGAGTACTTCATCGGCGCGATCAACCGGACCGGCATCGAGGACCTCGGCGACAACGACTTCTACGGCACCTCGTACTTCGTCGACCCCGAGGGCAAGTTCGTCGGTGAGGTCGGCGACGCGCACAACCCCGAACTGATCGTCCGCGACCTCGACATGGCCCTGCTCGCCGAGGTACGGGACCGATGGCAGTTCTACCGGGACCGCCGCCCGGACGCGTACCAGGACCTGGTGCAGCCATGATTCTGATCAAGGGCGGGACGGTCATCGGTCCGACGGGTGCGCTTCCGGCCGACGTGCTCGTCGTCGGCGAGCAGGTGTCGGCGATCTTCGCGCCGGGGCAGGGGCCGCAGGAGGGCGACTTCGAGACGATCGACGCGACCGGCAAGTACGTCATCCCCGGTGCCGTCGACGCGCACACCCACATGGAGCTGCCGTTCGGCGGCACGTTCGCCAGCGACACGTTCGACACCGGCACCCGCGCCGCCGCCTGGGGCGGCACGACCACCATCATCGACTTCGCGGTGCAGCGCACTGGCGAGGTGGTCCAGGACGGGCTCGCCGCCTGGCACGGCAAGGCCGGCGGCAACTGCCACATCGACTACGCGTTCCACATGATCCTCGGCGGCGTCGACGACGAGTCGCTCAAGGCCATGGACACCCTCGTCAGCGGCGAGGGGATCACCAGTTTCAAGCTGTTCATGGCGTACCCCGGCGTCTTCTACAGCGACGACGGCCAGATCCTGCGCGCCATGCAGAAGGCCCGCGACAACGGCGCCATGATCATGATGCACGCGGAGAACGGGCCCGCGATCGACGTGCTGGTCAAGCAGGCCCTCGAACGCGGCGAGACCGACCCGATCCACCACGGCCTCACCCGACCCGAGGCATTGGAGGCGGAGGCGACCAGCCGCGCGATCTGGCTCGCCGGGGTCGCCGCCGACTGCCCGCTCTACATCGTGCACCTGTCCGCCAGCAAGGCCCTCGAACAGGTCGCCGCCGCCCGCGACCTCGGCCGCAACGTGTTCGCCGAGACGTGCCCGCAGTACCTGTACCTGACGCTCGAGGACCAGCTCGGCGCGCCCGGCTTCGAGGGCGCCAAGTGGGTCTGCTCGACACCGCTGCGCAGCAGGCACGAGACGCACCGCGCCGACCTGTGGCAGGGGCTGCGCACCAACGACCTGTCGGTCGTGTCCACCGACCACTGCCCCTTCTGCTTCAAGGACCAGAAGGAGCTCGGCATCGGCGACTTCTCGAAGATCCCCAACGGCATCGGCAGCGTCGAGCACCGCGTCGACCTGCTGTACCAGGGCGTCGTCGACGGCAAGCTCAGCCTCGCCCGCTGGGTGGAGACGATCGCGACCACCCCCGCGCGCATGTTCGGCCTGTTCCCCCGCAAGGGCGTCATCGCGCCCGGATCCGACGCCGACATCGTCCTGTACGACCCGGCGGCCCGCACCCGCATCGGCGTCGAGACGCACCACATGAACATGGACCACTCCGCCTGGGAAGGCTACGAGATCGCCGGGAAGGTCGACACCGTCATGTCCCGCGGCCGCGTGATCGTCTCCGGCGGGGCGTACCACGGCAGCAAGGGCCATGGGCAGTTCGTCCGCCGCGGACTCAGCGACTACCTGATCTAACCAGAAGAGGCAACAAGCATGCGTGAGATCAAGCATTGGCTCGACGGCGCCGCGGTGAGCGGCACCGGTGGCAGGCAGCTGCCGGTCTGGGACCCGGCGACCGGTGAGCAGCAGGCCTACGTCGTCGCCGCGACGAAGGAGGAGACCGACAGGGCGGTCGAGAGCGCGCTGAAGGCGTTCCCCGCGTGGCGGGCGGCGTCGCTGTCCCGGCGCGCCGAGGTCATGTTCCGGTTCCGGGAGCTGGTGGACGCCAACCGCAAGGAGATCGCGGCGCTCGTCAGCTCCGAGCACGGCAAGACCGTCGCCGACGCCGCCGGCGAGCTGGCCCGCGGGCTGGAGAACATCGAGTTCGCCACCGGCGCCCCGCACCTGCTCAAGGGCGGCTACAGCGAGCAGGCGTCCAACGGCGTCGACGTGTACTCGATCCGCCAGCCGCTGGGGGTGGTCGCCGGCATCACCCCGTTCAACTTCCCGGCGATGGTCCCGATGTGGATGTTCGCCAACGCGCTCGTCTGCGGCAACACGTTCGTGCTCAAGCCGAGCGAGAAGGACCCGTCCGTCTCGCTGCTCCTCGCCGACCTGCTCCGCCAGGCCGGGCTGCCCGACGGCGTGTTCAACGTCGTGCAGGGCGACCGGGAGGCCGTCGAGACGCTCATCCAGCACCCCGACGTGCAGGCGCTGAGCTTCGTCGGCTCCACCCCGATCGCCAGGGCCGTCTACGAGGCCGGCACCAGGGCCGGCAAGCGGGTCCAGGCGCTCGGCGGCGCGAAGAACCACATGGTCGTCCTGCCCGACGCCGACGTCGACGCCGCCGCCGACGCCGCGGTGTCCGCCGGGTACGGCTCGGCGGGGGAGCGGTGCATGGCGATCTCCGTCGTCGTGGCCGTCGGTGCCGTCGCCGACCCCCTGGTGCAGGCGATCAGCGAACGGATCGGCCGGATCGCGGTCGGCCCGGCCAGCGACCCGTCCGCGGAGATGGGCCCGCTCATCACCCGCGAACACCGCGACAAGGTCGCCGGGTACCTGAGCGAGCCCGGAACGGCCGAGGTCGTCGTCGACGGCCGCGACGCCCCGGTCAGCAGCGGCCCCGGGTTCTTCCTCGGCGCGTCACTGGTGGACAAGGTCAGCACCGACTCGCCGCTGTACCAGGACGAGATCTTCGGCCCGGTCCTGTCCGTGGTCCGCGTGGACACCTACGACGCGGCCCTGAAACTCGTCAACGACAACGAGTACGGCAACGGCACCGCCATCTTCACCCGCGACGGCGGCGCCGCCCGGCAGTTCCAGTACGACGTCGTCTGCGGCATGGTCGGCGTCAACGTCCCCGTCCCCGTCCCGGTCGCCTACTACAGCTTCGGCGGCTGGAAGTCCTCGCTCTTCGGCGACCTGCACATGTACGGGCCCGAAGGGATCCAGTTCTACACGCGCACCAAGGTCGTCACCTCGCGCTGGCCCGACCCGGCCACGTCGGAGGTCGACCTGGGCTTCCCCAAGGTGAGGTGACGTATGGACGTAGGGGTGGTGCTCCAGTGTGACCCGCCGGCGACGCGGACGGTCGAGCTCGCGAAGCAGGCAGAGGCGGCCGGGTTCAGCCACGTGTGGACGTTCGACTCGCACGTGCTGTGGCAGGAGCCGTTCGTCATCTACAGCAAGATCCTCGCCGACACCGAGCGGGTGATCGTCGGGCCGATGGTCACCAACCCCGGCACCCGCGACTGGACCGTGACGGCGTCGCTGTTCGCCACCCTCAACGAGATGTACGGCAACCGCACCGTCTGCGGCATCGGCCGCGGCGACTCCGCGGTGCGGGTCCTCGGCAGCCGGCCGACGACCCTCGCCGAGCTGCGCGAGTGCGTGCAGGTCGTCCGCGAGCTCGGCAACGGCCGGCAGGTCCGCCTCCGCGACCGTGACCTGCGGTTCGCGTGGGCGCCGGACAGCCGCCTCGAGGTGTGGGTCGCCGCGTACGGGCCGAAGGCCCTCGCGCTCACCGGTGAGGTCGGCGACGGGTACATCCTGCAGCTCGCCGACCCCGACATCGCCGCCTGGATGATCAAGGCGGTGCGGGACGCGGCGGAGAAGGCGGGCCGCGACCCGGCGGCGATCAAGTTCTGCGTGGCCGCTCCCGCGTACGTGGGCGACGACTCGGACGAATCCAGAGCGCATCAGCGGGAGCAGACCCGGTGGTTCGGCGGGATGGTCGGCAACCACATCGCCGACATCGTCGAACGGTACGGCAGCGACAGCGCGGTCCCGACCGCCCTCACCGACTACATCAAGGGCCGCAAGGGCTACGACTACGCCGAGCACGGGCGGGCCGGCAACCCGCACACCGACTTCGTGCCCGACGCGATCGTCGACCGGTTCTGCGTCCTCGGCCCGGTCGAGGAGCATCTGCGCCGCCTCAACGAGCTCAGGGAGCTCGGCGTCGACCAGTTCGCCGTGTACCTGCAGCACGACGCGAAGGAATCGACGCTGCGCGCCTACGGCGAGCAGATCATCCCGGCGCTGTCATGAGGAAGGTCCTCGGTGCTCTCGGGGGGCTGGTCGTCTTCGCCCTGTTGTGGGAGGGGTACAAGGCGGTCGGTGACCCCGAGGGCACCGCGGTCCTTGGCGTGAAGGTGCTGCCCCGCGCCGACGACCTGTCGATGCCGCACCTGTGGACGGTCGCGCAGCGCCTGGGGCGGCCGGAGCTGACGGGCGGCCGTCCCGTGTGGCAGGTCGTCGCCGACGCCTGCCTGTTCACGCTGGGCGTCACGGCCGTAGGGTTTCTCGCCGGCACGGCCATCGGCTTCGTCCTCGCCACGCTGATGCAACGCTTCCGGGTCGTGGAGCGGGGCCTGCTGCCCTACGTGGTGCTGTCGCAGACCGTGCCCCTGGTGGCGCTCGCGCCGCTCGTCGCGGGCTGGAGCGGCGCCCTGTCGTTCGGCCCGTACCCGTGGCAGGACTGGATGACGGTCGCCGTCATCGCCTCCTACCTCGCGTTCTTCCCCGTCGCCGTCGGGCTGCTGCGCGGCCTGCAGTCCCCGTCGGCGTCGGGCGTGGAGCTGATGCGCTCCTACGCCGCCGGCTGGTGGCGCACCTACGTGAAGCTGCGGCTGCCGGCGGCGCTGCCGTTCCTGTTCCCCGCGCTGCGCCTGGCCGGCGCGGCCGCCGTGGTCGGCGCCGTCGTGGGGGAGATCTCCACCGGCACCCGCGGCGGGATCGGCCGGCTCGTCATCGAGTACTCCAGGGAGGCCACCTCTGACCCCGCGAAGGTCTACACCGCCATGCTCGGCGCCGCCGTCCTCGGACTCGTCGTCGCCGGCGTCGTCAGCCTGCTCGAGCTCCCCCTCATGCGCCACAGACGCAGGGTCGAGGTGAACGTCGTATGAGCGCTGTCTCGATTGCTGGTGTCAGCAAGGTGTTCAACGCGGGTCGCCCCGACGAGGTGACCGCACTGTCCGACGTGGACCTCACCGTCGACAGTGGACAGTTCGTGTCGCTGATCGGGCCGTCCGGGTGCGGCAAGAGCACCCTCCTGCGCCTCATCGCCGACCTCATCGAGCCTACCGCGGGCACCGTCACCGTCGCAGGGAAACCGGCCGCGCAGGCCCGCCGGGACCAGGAGTACGGCATCGCCTTCCAGCAGGCCGGCCTCTTCGAGTGGCGCACCGTGCGCCGCAACGTCGAGCTGCCCCTCGAACTGCGCAAGGTGCCTCGTGAGGAACGCAGGAAGCGCGCCGAGGAGATGCTCGGGCTGGTCGGGCTCGCCGACTTCGCCGGACACTACCCGGCCCAGCTGTCCGGCGGGATGCAGCAGCGGGTCGCGATCGCGCGGGCCCTGGCCGTACACCCGCCGCTGCTGCTCATGGACGAGCCCTTCGGCGCCTTGGACGAGATGACGAGGGAGCGGCTGCAGGGCGAGCTGCTGCAGATCTGCGCCAAGACCGGCACCAGCACGGTCTTCGTCACCCACTCGATCTCCGAGGCGGTGTTCCTGTCGGGCAAGGTCGTCGTCATGTCCGCCCGGCCCGGCCGGATCACCGCGACCATCGACATCGACCTGCCGGCCCGCGACGAGGCGGCCCGGCAGTCCCCGGCCTACTTCGAGCACGTCACCGCGGTCCGGAAAGCGCTCCGGGCATGAAGTACGTCAGATCGGTCCTGCCCCCGGTGCTGGTCGGCGTCGTCGCGCTCGTCCTGTGGGAGGTCGTCGTCACCGCCGGGCGGATCGCGCCGTTCATCCTGCCGGCGCCGTCGGCGATCTGGGCGCAGCTGGTCGAGCAGCGCGACAACGTCGTCGACGCGGCCCTCGCCAGCGGCGCCAACGCCCTCGTCGGGCTCGTCGGCGGCACCGCCGCCGCGATCCTCGCCGCGCTCGCCACCAGCCGCTCGAAGCTGCTCAGCGACGTCGCCGTGCCCTACGCCGCGGTCGTCAACGCGCTGCCGATCATCGCCCTCGCCCCGATCCTCAACAACATGTTCGACTCCACCAGCAGCCTGCCGCGGCGGGTCGTCGCCGGGATCATCGTGTTCTTCCCGGTCTTCATCAACACGCTGCGCGGGCTGCGGGAGGTCGACCCCACCCACCGCGAGCTGATGGCCAGCTACGCGGCGGGCGGCTGGACGTTCGCCCGGCTCGTCCGCCTGCCCGGCGCGCTGCCCTACGTGTTCACCGGACTGCGGCAGGCGTCCTCCCTCGCCGTCATCGCCGCGGTCGTCGCCGAGTACTTCGGCGGCCTGCAGGACGGGCTGGGGGCGCGGATCACCTCCGCCGCCGCGTTCACCGCGTATCCCCGAGCGTGGGCGTTCGTGGTCGGCGCCTGCGCCCTCGGCCTCGTCTTCTACCTGACCACGCTCCTCCTGGAGCGTCTCGCAATGCCCTGGAAGGCCCGTTCGTAGTTCGTTCGTAGTTTTTTCGAGGAGCGCCCATGCGGATCAGGTCCCTCATCATCGGCGCCGCCGTCGCGAGCCTCGCGCTCGCCGGCTGCGGCACCGCCGACACACCGACGACGACCACCACCGGCAGCGGCGGGGTCACCACCGTGAAGCTCCAGCTGCAGTGGTTCTACCAGGCCCAGTTCGCCGGCTACATCGCCGCCGTGGACAAGGGCTTCTACAAGGAGCAGGGCCTCGACGTGCAGCTCGTCGAGGGCGGCGTCGACATCGTGCCGCAGACCGTGCTCGCCACCGGCAAGGCCGACTACGCCGTGGCCTGGGTGCCGAAGGCCCTCGCCTCGCGCGAGCAGGGCGCCGGCATCACCGACGTCGGGCAGATCTTCGCCCGCTCCGGCACCTACCAGGTCGCGTTCGCCGGCAGCGGCATCAAGTCCCCGGCGGACTTCAAGGGCAAGAAGGTCGGCAACTGGGGCTTCGGCAACGAGTTCGAGCTCTTCGCCGGCATGACGAAGGCCGGCCTCGACCCCGGCAAGGACGTCACCCTCGTGCAGCAGCAGTTCGACATGCAGGCGCTGCTGAAGAAGGAGATCGACGTCGCGCAGGCCATGTCCTACAACGAGTACGCGCAGCTGCTCGAAGCCACCAACCCGGCGACCGGCGCGCTGTACCAGGCTTCGGACTTCTCGATCATCGACTGGAAGACCGTCGGCACCTCCATGCTGCAGGACGCCGTCTGGGCCAACACCGACAAGCTGAAGGACAAGGCGTACCAGGACCAGACGGTCAAGTTCCTCACCGCGACCATCAAGGGCTGGGCGTACTGCCGCGACAAGCCGGAGGAGTGCCGCGACATGGTCGTCGCGAAGGGCTCCAAGCTCGGCAAGAGCCACCAGCTGTGGCAGATGAACGAGGTCAACAAGCTCGTCTGGCCCGCCGCGAAGGGGGTCGGCCTCATCGACGAGGCCGCCTGGAGCCAGACCGTCGACATCTCGATGACGACGAAGAACCAGGTCGGCGACACCGTCCTGAAGAAGAAGCCGGAAGGCCTGGCCTACACCAACGACTACATGCAGAAGGCGATCGACGCGGCCAAGGCCGCCGGCGTCGACGTCCTCGGCACCTCGTTCACCCCGCAGACGGTCACGCTGACCGCCGGCGGGGCGTGAGCCCAGGGCGGCCGCCGGCGTGCGTGACGACGCGCCCGGCGGCCGCCACCGCCTCCCGCGCCGCCTCCCGGGGCGTCGCCCCGTCCAGCAGCGCGGCGGTCAGGGCGGCCGTGAGCGCGTCGCCGCCGCCGGTCGTGTCGACGGCCTCGCCGGCCGCGTGGGAGACCAGCTCGTGGCCGGCTGCGTGGGGGACCAGCGCGTGGCCGTCGCGCCACACGAACAGGTCACCGCCGTCCGCCAGCGCGAACGCGAGCAGGCGCGGCCCGGAGTCCAGCAGCGCCGGCGCTGCCGCCAGGACGTCCTCCTCGCGCGCCGGCCCACCGAGCAGCACCTCCGCCTCACGCGCGTCGGCGCGCAGGACGTCGGCGCCGCGCAGGACCGACCGGTCGGTGACGGCGCCGTCGAGGACGGTCAGCCCGCCTGAAAGTTCCACGGCGGCACGGACCGCGTCCAGGGGCTGCTGCAGCTGTACGAGCACCGCGTCGGCGGCGCGCAGCACGTCACCGGCGGCCCGCACGTCCGCCTCGGTGAGCAGGACACCCTGCGGCAGGTGCTCCAGGTAGCGCCACCGCCCGCCGTCCTCCAGGACCTCGACGATCAGCCCGGTCGCCGTGCCCGGCCGCCGCACCACATGCGTCACGTCGATGCCGTCGAGCGCGGCTCTGGCCAGCAGCGCGTCGCCGACCGGGTCGTCGCCGGCCACCGCGACGAGCGCCGTGGCGACGCCGAGCTGCGACAGGCCGACGGCCTGGTTGGCACCCTTCCCGCCGAGCTGTTCGAGCCGCTCCCTGACCGCACCCGACGTGTGCACGTCCGGCAGGCGTTCCATGACCATCACGAGATCGCGGGCCAGCTGCCCGACCACCACCGCACCCATGCCGCGTCCGTTACCCCGGTCCGCGCCGCCTCACGCGTCGATCCGCGAGCGCAGCAACCAGGAATGCCTGCCGTCGACCGTCACGGAGCGGCTTCACGCGTCGCCGGTCGGCCGTCACGGAACCGGGGCGGTGCCGCGCGGCCGTCTTCTTGGCACGGTACAGGAGCGTTCCTAAAGAACTTTCGGGTTCTCGGTGAGTCGTTGTCGGTCGACCGGGTTGGCGGGCAACACATCAGGGGTATGACTGCCTCGCCCCGGTCGGCCGGTACGCGTCGTGGTGTCGTTCGTGACGTGGATGCGTTGCGAGAGCAGCGGATGCGGGCCGCGGACATGTTCGAGGCCGGCTGTCAGCAGGTTGATGTGGTCAATGCGTTGGGTGTCACGGCGCAGGCCGCGTCGCGGTGGTACCACCGCTGGCAGGCCGGCGGTCGAGAGGCGTTGGTCGGTGCGGCGCGGCTGGGACGCAGGTCGTGGTTGTCCGATGAGCAGCTCGGTGAGGTGGAGGCGGCGTTGCTGGCCGGGCCGAAGGCGCACGGCTTCAGCACCGACATGTGGACCCTGGCCCGGGTCGCGGACGTGATCGAGCGGGTGACCGGTGTGCGGTACTCGCCGACGCAGACGTGGCAGATCCTGCGGCACGCCTCGGCTGGACCCGGCAACGACCGGCCCGACGCGCTGCGGAGCGCGACGACGCGGCGATCGAGGCATGGGTGAAGCAGGACTGGCCCAGGATCACAAGGGGGCATGACGGCGCGGCGCCTGGATCTGCTTCCAGTTGCGCCGTGAGGCGCTGTGATTCGGGTGGAGGTGAGAGACCTTCACCGCCTGCTCCGTCGTAGCGGAGGGGTGGAGCTGGGGGCAGCCGGATCCGGGTGGTGCCGGGGAAGGTGGGAGCAGCCCTGACAAAGCCGGGACGTGTCAGCACTGCCAGATGGTGCGGGTCCGGCGAGCGGGACGGAGAGGAGTACGCGAGGAACCGGCGTCTTTACGTCTCTCAATGATGACACCGGCTCGAACCTGGTGGATCAGGGCCGGATGCGGTGCGCACCCGCTGCTGGATGGGCGGGGAACTCTTGGGGTGGTATCTCGGAAGCTGCCCGGGAGGCCACGGGGAAGGTCTACGGCGTACTCGTGGCGATACCGCAGGGACACAGTCGGGCTCCTACTTCGTCGAACGAATCGCAGTGAACACGGGAACTGTCCGGTCGCGGCTCCCTGACCGCACGCACCCATTGTGCTGTCGGGGACAGGCGCACCGACCGCCGAACGGGCCGGACGGGGCGGAGCCGTCGTAGTACTCCGAGCCGGGGAAAGCCCGGCACATGGGGAAGGACGGCAGCGGGTTCGAGAAGGGACGGATGCTGCAATGCCGAAAGACGCTCCACCGAATGGCGGCGCTCCGCTGGAGACGGTTCCGATGGGGCCGTTACAGCGGGTATCGGAGATGCAGGCCAAACTTCACCGTTGGGCGGCGACCGACTCCGGTCGCCGGTTCGATGATCTGTTCAACCTCGTGCACGACCCGGCGACGCTGATCGTGGCGTTCGAACGGGTCGCGGGCAACCAGGGCGCCAGAACCGCTGGGGTCGACGGCCTGACGGTCGCCGCCGTCGCGGAACGCATCGGTGTCCCCGGATTCCTGGACGATCTGCGGGCCCAGCTGAAAACGGGCTCGTTCCGGCCGTTGCCGGTGCGGGAGAAGACGATTCCCAAGCCAGGAGGGTCGGGAAAGGTTCGACGGTTGGGGATTCCCGTGATCGCGGACCGGGTCGTGCAGGCCGCGCTGAAACTGGTACTGGAGCCGATCTTCGAGGCCGATTTCAAACCGGTCTCCTACGGGTTCCGGCCCAAACGGCGTGCGCAGGACGCCGTCTCTGAGATCCAGTTCTACGGCACCCACGGCTACCGGTGGGTGCTGGACGCGGACATCGCAGCGTGCTTCGACGAAATCGACCACGCCGCGTTGATGGACCGCGTCCGGAACCGGATCAAGGACAAGCGTGTCCTGACACTGGTCAAGGCGTTCCTGAAGGCCGGGCTGCTCACCGAACTCGGCGAACGTCAGGACACCATGACCGGCACACCGCAAGGGGGCATCCTTTCACCGCTGCTGGCCAACATCGCGTTGTCGGTGCTCGACGAGCACCTGCACCGCGGATGGGAAAGCGGCGGCGAACTGTCCACCACGAGTCGACGCGCGTGGCGCCGCGTCAAGGGACTGCCGTCATGGCGGATCGTCCGCTACGCCGACGACTTCGTCGTGCTGGTCCACGGCACACGGCAGCACACCGAGACGCTGCGCGAGGAGATCGCCATGGTGCTCGCACCGATCGGGTTACGGCTGTCTGAAGCCAAGACCCAGGTCGTGCACATGAGCGAGGGATTCGACTTCCTCGGGTTCCACATCCAGTGGCGTCGCAAACGAGGAACTAACAGGTGGTACGTCTACACCTTCGTCGCCGAACGGCCCCTGCGGTCGCTCAAGGCGAAGATCCGCCACCTCACCCACAGAACGTCGCAGCAGGACCTGGCCGTGGTGTTGCTGAACCTGAACAACGCCACACACGGATGGGCCAACTACTTCCGGCATGCCGTGGCCAAGCACATCTTCCGCAAGCTGGACGACATCGCCTGGTGGCGGCTCGTCCGGATGCTGCAAGCCCGGCACCACTGGAACTGGACGGACGTCCGCCGACGGCTCACCTCCCCAGCCGGGAAATGGATGCCGATCACGGCGGATGGGATCAGCCTGCGGAAGATCAGCGCGATACCGATTACCCGCTATCGCTACCGCGGGAACACGATCCCCAACCCTTGGGTCCGCACGAACAGCACCTGACGGCAGAGCCCGTGGAGAGCCCGTTGCGTCGAGAGGCGCACGGCGGGTTCGGCGAGAGGTCCGGGGAAACGGATCGGGAGCAATCCCGACACCGCGCCCCGGGCCTACTCAGCGACGAAAGCGGATTCTCCCTCTTGCCGGTGGTCCGCGGGACCTGGGCACCGCGCGGGCAGACACCCGTGCTGCGGCACCGGTTCTCCTGGACCCGCATGTCGATGGCGGGCGTCCTCGCATACCGGCCCGACCGGTCCCGCGCAAAACTGATCTTCCAGACCAAGGCCGGCAGCTACAACACCCACAGCCTCATCGAGTTCCTCAAACAGCTGCGCCGGCACCTGCGCGGCAAACCCGTCGTGCTGATCTGGGACGGGCTGTCCGCGCACCGCTCCAAGGATATGAAGGCCTGGATCGCCAGCCAGCAGCACTGGCTGACCGTGGAAGCCCTGCCCGGCTACGCCCACGACCTCAACCCCGATGGAACTGGTCTGGGGCAACCTCAAGAGCACCGAACTGGCCAACCTGTGCCCCGACATCCTCGACGACGCCGACACCGCCGCACTGCACCGCATCGGCAGCAGCGACCAACTCTGCTTCAACTTCCTCGACCACACCGGCCCACTACTCTGACCATCACCCAAATGCCGAACGTTAATCGATCTCCGATCGCGTCACCTCCCGTGGCTCAGCGTGAATGTACGCCGTATCAGAGCAGGCCGCGTGGCCCGTCACCCGTTGTCGAGCACTCGATCGCACTACGCGTTGAGGTAGGCGAGGACCGCGAGGACGCGGCGGTTGTCGTCCTCCGACTGGGGCAGGCCGAGCTTGGCGAAGATGTTGTTGATGTGCTTGCCGACGGCCTTGTCGGTGACGAAGAGCCGGGACGCGATCGCGGCGTTGGAGCGGCCCTCCGCCATCAGGCCGAGGACCTCGCGCTCGCGCGGGGTCAGGGCCGCGGTCGGGGTGCTGCGGGCCAGCAGCTGGGAGACGACCTCCGGGTCCATGGCGGTGCCGCCGCCGGCGACCCGGCGGACCGCGTCGACGAACTCGCCGACGGTGGCGACCCGGTCCTTGAGCAGGTAGCCGACGCCACCGCGGCGGTCGGAGAGCAGCTCCCGCGCGTACAGCTGCTCCACGTGCTGCGACAGCACCAGCACCGGCAGGCCCGGCACCGCGGCCCGGGCGGCGATCGCCGCGCGCAGGCCCTCGTCGGTGAAGGTCGGCGGCAGCCGCACGTCGACGACGGCCACGTCGGGCCGGTGCTCCAGCAGCGCCGCGTGCAGCGCCTCGCCGGTGTCGACGGCCGCGGCGACCGTGAAGCCGTACGAGCTGAGCAGCCGGATCAGCCCGTCGCGGAGGAGGGCGAGGTCCTCGGCGATGACAACGCGCACGGCAGCTCCATGGTCAGCACGGTCGGACCACCGGGTGGGCTGTCGATGCGCAGGACGCCGTCGAACGCGCCCAGCCGGCGCGCGACCCCGGTCAGCCCGGAGCCGCTTCGCTCCTCGGCGCCGCCGACGCCGTCGTCGCCGACGGTGATGTGCAGCGCGCCCCCGAGATGGGTCAACGATACCCACGCCGCCGACGCGTGCGCGTGCTTGACGACGTTGGTGAGGGCCTCGGCGACCGCGAAGTACGCCGCGGACTCCACCGGCGCGTCGGGGCGGCGGCCGTCCAGGTCGACGGTGACGGTCACCGGCACGGGCAGCGTCAGGGCCAGGGCCCGCAGGCCACCGTCGAGGCCGCGTTCGGCGAGGACCGGCGGGTGGATGCCGCGCACCAGGTGCCGCAGCTCCGCGAGCGCGAGACCGCTCGCCTCCCGCGCCTCGGCGATCAGCGCCTGCGCGGCGGCCGGGTCGCGGGCGACGAGGTCCTCCGCCATCCCGAGGCTCATCGACAGCGACACGATCCGCGCCTGCGCGCCGTCGTGCAGGTCCCGCTCGATCCGGCGCAGCTCCGCGGCCTGCGCGTCGACGACGTGCGTGCGGGTCTCGGTGAGCCGGTCCACCCGCCGGGCGAGGGCCGCGCCCCGGGTCGGCGCGAGCAGCGACCGGTCGAACCGCGCGAGCACCCACAGCAGCCACGGCCCCGCGTACAGGGCACCGGCGGTGACGAGCGCACCCTGCGGCGGGACGCTGACGACGTCGATGGCGTCGGTGATCGGCCAGGTGACGCCGTAGCCGTACCGCCCGGTGGCGGCGTCGATGATGATCGCCACCCCGAGGAGCCCTTCCAGCCCGTACCCGAGCAGCACCGGCCCGGTGAGACCCAGCAGCAGCCCGACGGGGGCGCCCGCCAGGAGCCACAGCAGGTCCCGCCACGTCGCCGGGTCGCGGACCAGCCACCACCACCGGCGCGGGGTCCCGACGAACGCGCCGTCGGGCATCGGCCGGTACGGCCGCGGGATGTCGACCCACGACCAGTCGCGCGCCGCCCGCCGGTGCAGGTCGGCGTAGGCGCGCACGAGCATCGCCACCAGCGGCGCCAGCACGAGCCCCAGCCCGATCACGCTGAGCGCCAGCGACACCACGGACAGGACGAGCAGCACCAGTTTCACCGGCGGCGACAGCAGCCCGAGCAACGCGACCCGCCCGATGGCGACGGCCCCGGCGCGCACGAACGCCTTCACCTTCATGCCGTCCATTCTCGCGGCGCCGCGGCCCGGAGACAGTGGGCTTAGCCCTACCGTCGCGGGGCCGATAGCGGCCCTGGACGGCGGACCCTATAGTTCGGGGCCGTTGACGTCACGGGAGGAACGGGTTCGATGTGGCCATTCCGGCGAAGAGCCGCAGACAGGATCGAACACCTGGACATCGATCCTGCGCAGGGCGACCCTGAGGCGACCCGGCTCATCGCGGCCGCGAAGCGCGGCGACTGGCAGGCGGCGGCGGAGACGCTGCGTGACGTCGAACACCCCGACGACCGGTACTTCTACTGCCGCGTCCTCGGCGAGCACGGCGGCGACGGCGCGTGGATCGACGAGTGGATCGCCGCGGCGCCCAGGAAGGCGACCCCGCTCACCGTCAAGGGGCTGCACGCGATCGACTGGGCGTGGCAGGCCCGCGGCAACGGCCGGGCCGCGACGGTCAGCGAGGACGCGTTCAAGGTGTTCTTCCACCGGCTGAAGATCGCCGAGGACTGCCTCGACGACGCGACCGACCTCGACGCCGACGACCCGACGCCCTGGGTGGGGCTCGTCACGCTCGGCCGGGCCAGGCAGCTCGGCCTCGACGAGACCCGCCGCCGGTTCGACGAGGTGGTCCGCCGGTACCCGTGGCACCGCGACGCCCACTCGCACATGCTGCAGCAGCTGTGCCGCAAGTGGAGCGGCTCGCACGAGCTGATGCACGACTTCGCCGAGTCCGCGGTCGCCGCCGCACCGCCCGGCTCACCGCTCGGGGTCCTGGTCGCCGACGCGCACATCGAGCACTGGCTGGACCTGCCCGAGGGCGAGGACGGCGAGTACATGCACAGCCCCGAGGTCGGCGAGCGGCTGCGCCTCGCCGCGGACCGCTCCGTGCGGCACAACCGCTACGAGCGGCGCCCCGGCTGGGCCGCCGGCGACAACGCGTTCGCGATGGCGTTCACGCTCAACGGCGACCGGCCCGCCGCCGCCGAGCGCTTCGACGTGCTCGGCGACCGGGTGACGCGCTGGCCCTGGTCGTACCTCGCGACCCCCGACGTCGCGTTCACCAGGGCCCGCTCGGCCGCGCGCGCACAGGCCTGACGATGACCGTCGCCGCCCGCGCCTTCCTGTCGCTGATCATGCTGGCCGGCTTCTACGTCCTCGCCCTCGCGCAGCTCGCGGCCGGGCTCGCCCTCGCGATCTGGGTGGCGAGCGCCACCACCGGCCTCGTCGGCACGAAGGTCGGCGTGGCGGTGTTCGCCGCCACCGTGTGGGCCGTCGGTCGCGGCACGTGGAAGGCACTGCGCGCCGACGGCGCGGGCCCGCAGGGCATCCCGCTCACCCCGCACAACGCGCCCGGGCTGTGGCAGACGGTGCACGAGCTGGCCGCGGCGGTCGGCACCCGCGCACCGGACGAGATCCACCTGGTACCGGAGGTCAACGCCGCCGTCAGCGAATGGGCCCGCCTGATGGGCCTGATCGGCGGGCGCCGCCACCTGTACGTGGGGATGCCGCTGCTGCAGACGCTGACCGTCGCGCAGCTGCGGTTCGTCCTCGCGCACGAGCTCGGCCACTACTCCGGCAGGCACACGAGGTTCGCGGGCATCTCGTACCGCGGCCGCGTCGCCCTCGCCCGCACCATCGGCCACCTCGGCGCGTCCAACGTCGCCGGCTGGGTCTTCCGCGCCTACGGCGCGCTGTTCCTGCTCGTGCACAACGCCGTCAGCCGCCGCCAGGAGCTGGAGGCGGATCTCGCCGCGGTGCGGGTGGCGGGCCGGCTGCAGGCGGCGAGCGCCCTGCGCGAGGTCGAGGTCCTGGACCAGCTGTTCGGCTTCTACCTCGGCACCGTCGTGCGCCCCGGCCTGGACGCCGGCTACCTGCCCGACGACGTGTTCGCCGGCTTCCCGCAGCTGCTGCGCGCCCGAGCGGAGGAGGTCTCGGCGCTGCGCGCCCAGATCGTCACGTCGGCCCGCCCGCACGACCGCTGGGACACCCACCCGCCCTTGCAGGCCCGCGTCGAGGCCATCATGGCCGCGCCGGAGTCCTCCTTCGCCGTCGCCGACGGACCCGCCGCCGGCCTCGTCGCCGACCTGGCCGCCGCCGGCCGCGCCCTCCAGGCCGTCGCGCTGCAGTCCGCCATGGTCCTGCCCTGGGACGAGTTCCGCGCCGTCGTGCAGACCTCCGACCTGCAGGAACAGTGCGACACGATGCTCCGCGCGTTCAGCCGCGCCGTCGGGCGGCCCGTCCCCGACGTCGGCGCCGTCCTGGACCTCATCGCCGCCGGCCGCCTCGACGACCTCGCCGGTCCGCTCTTCCCCACCGCGACCCGCCGCGAGGCCCGCACCCGCTTCGCCGCGCCGCTGGAAACCCTGCTCCGGCTCGCCGCCGTCCGCTCCGGCGTCGCCCGCTGGCAGGTGTCCTGGACCGCGTCGGGCTATCTGGTCGACCTCTCCGGCGCCCGCCTCGACCTCTCCCAGCCCGCCGGCCTCGCCTGCGACCCGGCGACCGTGGCCCTCGCCCGCCAGCAGCTGCACGCCCGCGGCGTCGACGTCACCACCGCCCGCCACGTCCGCCAGCGCGTCGGCACGGAGCACGCCGGCATCCTCGCCGGCATCACCACCGCCATCGTCGACGGCGCCCGCGCGGACCTGCTCATCCTCAGCCACGGGCTGCTCGTGATGCCGGGGATGCCGCGGTACAAGACGGGCATGGCCCGCTACCGGATGCGCCGCTGGCTCGCCGACGGCAACCCCCGGGAGCTCGCCGCCACCCCCGGCAGCCGCTTCATCCCGTTCGAGGAGATCGCCACCGCCGTCCGCACCACCAGGCTCCGCTTCCGCTGGCAGCTCACCCTCCACGACGGCACCCTCGTCGAGGTGCGCAACGGCTCCCAGAGCGAAGAACACGCCGACGCCGAGTCCGTCTTCACCAAGGCCATGCACGACGCCACCACCTAGCCGCGGCAGGGACCCGTTCGGCGTGGCCGCACTGTGTTTCTTCCTGAACACGACGGGACAGCGGACGCACGAACACGACGAAAGTGCCCGGACGAGGTGAACGGCCAGACGCGGTAGCGCTGTACGGGCGCGGAGGTGCAGGCCGCCACTCTCCCCGTGCGTCATTGGCGGGGACGACGGTCGCACTGGTCGCGGTCGGCACGCACGGCCGCCGCGACGACCGACGCCTCTGATGCCGGAACAGCCGGACGCCTCGCCGGCGGCCGCAGGAGCGCCGGCGAGGCCCTCGATGTCGCTGAACCAGTGGAACGCGACGCGGGCGCGGCGGACGAAGACGTTGCCCCGGCAAGCCTGGCGCGACCCGGGTGCGGCACCCGATGGACCGGGACGGGAAACGCTGTCGCCGATGAACCTGGGATGTACGGGCGCCGAGGCCCCAGACGACGCAGCGAGTGCCGCCGGGTGCCGAGGACGGCCGGCGCAGGCAGCGACAAGACCGGTGTGCCGACCCGCGCGCTCGCAGGCGAAGCAGCCGGGCGCCCGACTGGGGGCGCCTGGAGCCGTCACCGACGGGGCGGCCACCGATGGTTGCCAGGATGGTCGGGCGTGCTGCTGACGCCGCGACTGAGGGTGTCGCCGGTGGGGTGGTCGCTGCTGTCGCCGGTGTGGTCGTGCCCACGGCCGGCATCACAGCCGAGGGCGTCAGAGACCGGACTGCCACGAGCGCCGCCGGCGAAGCGATCGAAGGCGTCGGTGGCGCACCCGTCGCCAGCCGGACGGTTGATGGCGCCACCGGCCGGACCGCCACGGTGTGACCGGCGAGAGGGATCGAGTCTGCGGCTGACGGTCCGGTCGGGGGTGTCACTGGCGGGGCGGCTGCAGGCGTTGCTGGCGAGGTGGTTGTGGGCGTTGCCGGGGGTGAAGGCGTCCGTGGCGCGGTCGCATCCGGTGCAGGCTGGACGGTTGCCGGGGTCACGGGGCGGGCCGCCGCGGGTGTGGTCGGACGGGTTGCTGGGGTCGCGGGGCGGGCCGCTGCGGGTGTGGTCGGACGGGTTGCTGGGGTCGCGGGGCGGGCCGCTGCGGGTGTGGTCGGACGGGTTGCTGGGGTCGCGGGGCGGGCCGCTGCGGG
>NZ_JBIAYW010000011.1:1857-112831 GCF_042898305.1 Dactylosporangium sp. NPDC000521 | reverse complement strand
TGTGGTCGGACGGGTTGCCGGGGTCGCGGGGCGGGCCCCCGTGGGTGTGGTCGGACGGGTTGCCGGGGGGTGTGGCTGGTGTTCGCCGGTGAGGGTGCGGGCGTTGCGGAGGCGGGCCAGCTTGGTGGCGTGGCGGGCGGCGAGGCCGTGCGTGCGGGCCTCGGCGAACTCCGCCTTGGCGCGCGACCTGGCCTCGCGCCGGCGGCGGAACTCCTCCGCGGCGGCGGCGCACCGGGCGGCGCCGACCGCGGCCCAGTCGACTTCCGCAACGCACGGCGCTGGGCCGGAAAGCGGTGCTGACAACGAAAAGTATGGCCGTGGCATGAGCGACCTCCCCCCAGAACCGCTCACCACCCATCCTGCCCCACCCACACCCCCCGCACACCGGCCGAAAGAAGGGGAGCCGAGGTGGAGGTCGTCATGCGCTGGCCGGAGTTAGGGGAGTCGGGGCGGAGGTCGTCGTGTGTCGGCCGAATGAACGGGGAGCCGAGGTGGAGGTCGTCGTGTGTCGGTGGGAAGTGGGGAGCCGGGGCGGACGCCGCAGCGTGTCGGCCGGAGGTAGGGGAGTCGGGGCGGAGGTCGTCGCGTGTCGGCCGGAGGTAGGGGAGTCGGGGCGGAGGTCGTCGCGTGTCGGCCGGAAGTAGCGGAGCCGCGGCGGAGGTCGCAGTGTCGGCCGGGAGAACGGGGAACCGCGGCGGAGGTCGCCGCGTGTACAGGTGTGACGATTCGCAGACGAACCATCCTTGTGGCCGGGGCGACCGCCGCCGGCACCGTGCTCGCGCCCGGGGTCGCGGTGGCGGCCGGGACGGGCGAGCTGACCGAGCTTGCCGTGGGGCGGGGCGGCGAAGGCGTTCCTGGAGGTGGCCCGCACCGACCGGCCGGCGGAGCCGATCGGCCTGGCGTTCGACGGGACGGTGCGGGTGCCGCTGGACCGGGGACATACCTGGTGTCGGTGGAGGTGCAGGAGGACCTGGCTCGTGCAGCCAGAGGTCCGGGTCGACGGGCCGGTGACCGTGACCGCCGACGCGCGCGCCGGGCGGCCCGTGGCGATCGCCGTGCCGCGGAAGGACGCGGTGCCGGAGCTGCTCGAGGTCAGGTACCGGATGCCGGTCACCGACGGTGAGACGTGGGAGAACCGCTTCGCGGTGCCCTGCGCGGCGTGTACTTCGGGGCGCTGGGCGGGGAGCGGCCGGTCGACGGGTTCCGGGTGATGGTCGCGGTCACCATGACCGCCGCCGGTGCCGCCTTCTTCCTGGCCTGGATGGTGTACGGGCGGCTGCCCGCCGGACCGGCCCGCACCCTGACCGCCGGGCAGGTGGGCACCGTCAGCAGCCGGTTCGGGGCGAGGGTCGGCGGCGGCACGGGCGTCACCTGCACGAGGCCGCGGATGCCGGGCGGCGGCGGGGTGTTCGCCGCGGCGCTGCCGCTCCAGACGCTCCCGGCGCGCCGCGACGACCACTACAACCTCGACGCGGGCGGCGTGACGTGGCGGACCGCGTTCGAGGAGCCGGCCGCCGGCGTGCTTCTCGAAGGGCCGGCCGGCCCGGCGTGGAACGAGGGGGTCGCGGCGCCGAGCGTCGAGGTGCAGGAGCTGCCCGAGCAGTGGGTGTCGCGCGACGGTGACACGCTCGTCGTCGCGGCCTGGCCGCACAGTGACGGCGCCGGGCATCCGGGGAGCGCGGAGTACGCGAGGGCCCGGACGGCCGTGCACCGCGACGGCGTGCTCGTCGCCGAGGCCGACGCCGCGGCAGGGGTGTTCGAGGTGCCACCGGAGCCGGGCGGGAAGGGCTGGGTGTCGCTGCGGGCCACGGCCGAAGGGCTGGAGCAGGCGACGCTGCGGGCGTACCCGTTCGCTCCCTGACGCGCGGGCGGTTTGCAACCGGCCGGCCCCTTGCGCGCAACCGTGATCGCAATCACTCTTAGTGCTCGCTCAACTGCGGAGCGCGTCATCCGTTTGGTTGGTCCCGCGGCGAGGCGGGGCCGGATGGGGGTACGTCGACATGAACACATGGGTGCAGCGGGTCCTGGTGACCGCCGGGTTCGCGGGCGGGCTGTGGCTGCTCGGGTCGGGTCCTGCCGCCGCGTCCGAGAGCGACCTCGGGCTCGGCGGCGGGCCGGCGCCGGGTGGTGGCAACCTGTTGCCGGTGACCGTCGGTGGCATCTCCGCCGACGTCGGCGTCGGCGGGTCGAGCGGGTCGAGCGGGTCGAGCAGCGGCTCCGGCGGCGCGTCGATCGGTGTCGCGGTCCAGGTCGGCACCGGTTCCCGCGCTCCGGGTTCCGGCGGGAGTACGGGTACCGGCAGCACGTGCCCGAACACCGGCCCAGGTGCGGGCGCGGGTGCGGGCGGCGGCGCGGGTGCGAGCGGCACGGGCGGCCTCACCGTCGTCGCGGCGGTCGGCGCGCCGGGCCTGCCCGGATCCGTCGACGCTGCCGTGGCGGTGACAGCAGGCGCCGCAACGCTCGCCGGCGACGGCGCCACCGCGCCGACTGGCACAGCCGTCACCATCGGAGCCTCCACCAGCCTCGGCACCAGTACCAGCACCAGCGGTAGCGGCACCGGCGGTAGCGGCACCAGCACCGGAGGCGGCACCGGCGGTAGCGGCACCGGCGGTAGCGGTGGCACCGGTACAGGGGCGGGGGTTCCCGCCGCCGGAGGACCGGCGCAAGGGGGCGGCGCCACGGGTGCGGGCGCCGGCGGTACCGGCGGAACAACGGCGAACGGCGGCGCGGACGGCACGACGACCGGCCTCGCCGGTGGCCGGCTGCCGGTGACAGGGCTGCCGGTCGATCTCATGGCGACGCTCGCCCTGCTCATGACGGCGCTCGGCGTCCTGCTCGCCCGGCGCCGCAAGGTGTGAGGCGTCGGATCGCGCATGGGGGGACGCGGCGGGCGGCGCCGTCCCAGGCAGGACTGACGCCCGCCGCGCCCGCTTACGCCACGTGCGCGTCGGCCGCGTCGAGGGCGTCGTCGATCGCGTCGAGGCCCTGCAGCAGCTCCTCCTCGGTGACGACCAGCGGCGGCACCACGTGCAGGCGGTTGAAGTGCGTGAACGGCCACACGCCGCGGGCCTTGCAGGCGGCGGCGACGTCGGCCATCGGCTTGGCCGCGGCGCCGGACGCGTTGTAGGGCACCAGCATCTCGCGGGTGTCCCGGTCGCGGACCAGTTCGATCGCCCAGAACAGGCCCAGGCCGCGCACCTCACCGACCGACGGGTGCCGGTCGCGCAGCTTCTCCAGCCGCGGCCCGACGACCCGCTCGCCGAGATCCTTGACCCGCTCGGGGATCCGCTCGTCACGCATCACCTCGATGGTCGCGACGGCCGCCGCGCAGGCGAGGGGGTGGCCCGAGTACGTGAGGCCACCGGGGAACGGGCGCTCCGCGAACGTCTCGTACACCTTGTCGCCGAGCACGACCCCGCCCAGCGGCACGTAACCGGAGTTGACGCCCTTCGCGAACGTGATCAGGTCCGGCACCACACCCCACCGGTCGACGGCGAACCACTCCCCGCACCGGCCGAACCCGCTCATCACCTCGTCGCAGATGAGCAGCGCCCCGTGCCGGTCGCACAGCTCCCGCACCCCGGCGAGGTACCCGGGCGGCGGCACGAGGATCCCGTTGGTCCCGACGACCGTCTCCAGCACGACGGCGGCGATCGTGGCCGGCCCCTCGAACATGAACACCTCCTCGAGGTGCCGCAGCGCCCGCTCCGTCTCCTGCTCCGCGCTGTCGGCGTGGAAGGACGAGCGGTAGGGGTACGGCCCGAAGAACCGCACGACCCCCGGCATCGCGGGTTCGTTGGCCCAGCGGCGCGGATCGCCCGTGAGCGTGATCGATCCGGTCGTGGCGCCATGGTACGACCGGTACGCGGCCAGGACCTTGTGCCTGCCGGTCGTCAGCCGCGCCATCTTGACGGCGTGCTCGTTGGCCTCGGTGCCGCCGTTGGTGAAGAACACGTGCGACAGGTCCCCGGGCGCCACCTCCGCGATGAGCCGCGCGGCCTCGCTGCGCGCGGGGTTGGCGAAGCTCGGCGCGATCGTGCACAGCTGCGCCGCCTGCTCCTGGATCGCGGCGACGACCCGCGGGTGCTGATGCCCGAGGTTCAGGTTCACCAGCTGCGAGGAGAAGTCGAGGTACCTGGTGCCGGCGGCGTCCCAGAACGTGCTGCCGAGGCCGCCGGTGACGACGACCGGGTCCAGCGCCCGCTGCGCCGACCAGGAGTGGAAGACGTGCGCGCGGTCGTCACGGTAGGCGTCCGCGTCGGAGATGTGTCCGGTCATGAGCCGACGCTAATCGCACACGTCCGGCCGTACAATATCTTCATCGTTACAGGTTGTTACGCGCCCTATGCTGAGGACCATGCAGATCACCTCGACCGCTGAACTGGAGGACCTGCTCGGGTCGCCGATGCCCCGGGCCGTGAGCAAGGAACGCGACACCCTGTCACCGACCGACCGGGACTGGCTGGCGCTGTCGCCGTTCGTCCTCGTCGGCACGTCCGACGCCGACGGCAACTGTGACGTCTCCCCGAAGGGCGACCCGCCCGGCTTCACCCACGTCATCGACGAGCGCACCATCGCCCTGCCGGAGCGCCCCGGCAACCGGCGCGCCGACGGCTTCCACAACATCCTCGCCAACCCTCACGTCGGCCTGATCTTCATGGTCCCGGGCCGCCGCGAGACGCTGCGCATCAACGGCCGCGCCCGCCTGCTCACCGACGCCCCGTGGTTCTCCTCGCTGGTCGTCGAGGGACACCGGCCGGTCCTCGCCCTCGTCGTCGACATCGACACCATCTTCTTCCACTGCCAGAAGGCGTTCATGCGCTCCAACCTGTGGAAGCCCGAGACCTGGACCCCCGAGGCTCTGCCGTCCCACGCGAAGCTCGTCAAGAGCGTGCAGAACACCACCGAATCGCTCGAGCAGCTCGAGGAGTACTACGCCGAGGACCGCTACAGCCGCGGCCTCTACGCCTGACAGCCCGCCGAGGTCACCGGGGCGGAACGGAAACCGGCGGCAGCAGGTCGCCGGCGCTGACGGTGTACGTCAGCGGAGGGTAGGTGAAGTCCGTCTCGGTGTTCTCGCGGCGCCGCAGCAGGTAGAACTCGCGCCGCTGGTCGTCGTCGGCAGGGGTCAGGCGCGCGCCGTTCCGCAGGTTCGCATGGCCGCCGTGGTACCGGATGAAGGTCTTCGACGTCCGGAAGGTCACGCCCAGCCATCGGTTCTCGGCCGGCTGGGCGGGTCTGTCCAGCACGATCCTGTGCCTGTGCCGCCGGTTGGTGTCGACGGAGAACACGATGACGCTGCTGTGGGGCATCGGGATCTCGAACTCGTCGCCGTGCTCCTTCGACTCGACGACCAGCTTCCTCGGCGGGGCGTCGGGTCGTTCGTAGCAGGAGAAGACCGCGATGGACGACCCGTCCGCCAGGTCGAGAGCCTGGTCGCTGTGGCCGCCCATGGTGGTGTACGTGTTCGTGTAGCTCTCCACGAGCGCGTTGTTGAAGCCGGCGGGGAGCGCCGCACGTGCCTGGACCTGTCGCGCCAGCCGCTCGTACACCGGCGGAAAACGCTGCGCGGGACTGCTGTACCGGGTGGTGGTGCGCACGATCGGCACGTCACCCGTCCCGTCGGGGCGGACCAGGACGGCGCCCAGCCTGCCCTTGCCGACCGGTTCGAACCGCACCGCCGCGAACAGCTGCTCGAAGGGGTTCCCGTCGGTGGGCAGGGCGTACGAGCGGATCTCACTCCCGGGGCGCAAGGTAGTCCCCCGAGTTCATGCTGAAGCGCGGCTCGTCGCCGTAGTCGACGAACGACTGGGTCCGGTTCTCCTCGGCGTACAGCCTGCGCAGCTCGGCCATGCCCTCGGGCGTGGGCGGCCCGAGCTCGACCGGACCGCTGTCCGTCTTGAGGAACGTCTGCCCGTTCCTGTGCACGGCCTCGGCGCTCGAACAGCGCACCACGTACCCCAGGCGGGTCGGCAGCAGCCCGGCGTCCAGCGCCGGTGGCCGGACCTCGTGCGTGTACAGCCGGTTGGTGGACAGCGGCATGAAGAACACGGAGCCGGGATGGAGGGTCACGGTGAACTGCTCGGGCAGCCCAGCCGGCGCCTTGAGCCGGAAGTGCAGCCTGGTGAGCCCGCTGACACCGTCCAGACCGTGGTCGAAGGGGCCCAGCGGGCGCAGCCTGTCGAGCCCGTCGTAGAAGGTGCAGAAGGCCATGATGCCGTTGCCGGGCATGTCCTTGGTCTTGTCGGCGTGCGCGGAGATCTTGGCCTTGGACTGCTTGCGCTCCTCGGTGCCCGGGGTGTTGTGGTAGATCTGCGCGAGGACGTGGTTCAGCGGGGCGTGGTCCCGGAACACGTGGGCGGCCTCGCGGTTCAGGGCCTCGACGATCTCCGTGTCGGTCGCCGAGAAGTTCTCGGTCGGCCCCGACAGGTTCGTGGAGCACCGGAGCAGGCGGAAGTGCAGCTCGTCGCCGTCCCGGGTGACGGGGGTCAGGTAGATCCCGGTGCGGTGCGCGGTCCCGGGCTTGGTCGACTCCGTCAGGGACTGGAACGCGTGCTCCGAGCTGATCCGGGCGAAGTGGTCGGCGCCGGGGTCGAAGAAGCGCCGGTAGTACACGCCGGCGCCGTGCACGCGGACGGGCACCTGCCCGAGGTCGACGACCGGCCACGGCGCGGCGCCGTCGAGCTCGCGCGAGAGCTCCTTGACGACGAGCACCCGCGCGGCCCCGTCGAGCCCGTGCGCGCCGATCCCGGACACGTCGCCGCACAGGTAGACGGACCTGCCACGCACGGAGGGGAGATCCTGCGGCGTGCACACGGACCCGTGGAAGTCCCTGATCAGCTCGTCGTCGTGCAGGGCCGCCGGCGCGACCAGGATGTTGCCCGCATCCTCGATGCGAGCCTCTGCTGTGCCCATGAGGCTGTACCTGCCATTCGGGTCCGATGTCACGGGTCGGCGCGGTCGGTGGTGCGTTGCCAGCCAGCCGATGTCGCGCATGGGGAGCGGGTACTCCACGGCTACCGCACCGCGTGGATCAGGAAGCGGTGGGTGTGCGCGGCGACCGGGAACGGCGACATCAGGGGCGACATCAGGGCAGCCCGACGAGCTTGCCGACGTGCGTGCCCAGCTCCAGGTCGGTGTGGGCGGTGCGGATGTCGTCCAGCGCGTACGTGTGGACCGGGCCGAGCGTCAGCCCGCCGGCGGCGATCCGGTCGAGGAACCGTTGCAGCACAACGGGTGGCAGGTCGCTCGCCTCGCCGCCGTAGGCGGTCAGGCGGACGCCGGTCGGCAGGTAGCCGATGGGGTAGAAGTCGCGGACCAGCCACTCGTTGGACAGCATGCCGGTGAAGCAGACCGTGCCCCGGACTCGGGTCGCGGCCAGGGTGTCGGGCAGGGTGGGGGTGCCGACGAGCTCCAGGGCCGCGTCGACGCCGTCCGGGAACAGCGCCCTGACCTGCGCGGCGACCGAGCCGTCGTCGACGAGCCCGTGGGTGACGCCGACGTCGGACAGGAACGCGAGGCGGCCGGGGGAGCGGGTCGTCGCCAGCACGGTCGCGCCGAGGTCGCGGGCGAGGGCGGCGGCGGCCAGGCCGACCGACGACGTGCCGCCGCGGATCAGCAGCGTCTGGCCGGGGCGCAGGTCCAGGGCGGTGGTGAGGGAGCCGTACGCCGTCTGCAGCGTCTCCGGGACGGCCCCGATCGCGGCCCACGGCAGCTCCGACACGAACGGGATGACCTGCGCGGCGGGCACGACCGTGTACTCGGCGTAGCCGCCGTCGAAGGTGCGGCCCATCCCGCCCATCATCGTGGCGACCTGCTGGCCGGCTGCGAACGACGAGTCACCCGGGTCGTCCACCACGCCCGCCGCCTCGATGCCCGGGACGCGCGGGAAGACCACGCCCTCCGCGAGGCCGAGGCGGGTGTGCAGCTCCGACCGGTTGAGCCCGAACGCCTTCACACGGATCCTGACCCAGCCCGGCGGCGGCGAAGGGGTCGGCACCTCGACCACGCTGAGGTTGGACACGGGACCGGGGCCGGACAGCATAACCGCGCGCACAGATCAGCCTAGCAACGCTACAGTGCGGCGTGCTCAAGGTTATCGACCGGCTGCGCGCCGCCGGGTGCGTGTTCGCCGAGGACGAGGCGGCGCTGCTGACCGAGGCGGCCGCCGGCGACGAACAGCGGCTGGCGACCCTCGTCGAGCGGCGGGTGCTGGGGCACCCGATCGAGTACCTCGTCGGGTGGGCGTCGTTCGCAGGCGAACGGTTCGCCATCGGGGAGGGGGTGTTCATCCCGCGCCACCGCACCGAGCTCCTGGCGGCCACCGCGCGGGCGTACATCCACAGTGGACACACGGTGCTGGACCTGTGCTGCGGCACGGGGGCCCTCGGCGCGACCGCGACCCGCGGCAAGGAGCGCGTCAGGCTGGTGGCGGCCGACGTCGACCCGGCCGCGGTGGCCTGCGCGCGACGGAACCTGCCGCACGCCGAGGTGTACGAGGGTGACCTCTTCGACCCGCTCCCGGAGGACCTGCGCGGGCGGGTCGACGTGCTCCTCGCGAACGTGCCGTACGTGCCGACGGCGCAGATCGCGTTCCTGCCCGAGGAGTTCCGGGTGCACGAGCGGCGGGCCGCGCTCGACGGCGGCGACGACGGCCTGCACGTCCTGCGCCGCGTCGCGGCCGAGGCCCCGCGCTGGCTGACCGGCGGAGGGCGCCTGCTGACCGAGGCCGGCGACGCCCAGCTGGACGCGGTCCACGCGGTCCTCGCCGGGAGCGGCCTGACGCCCTCGACCGTCACCGACCCGGAGACCGAGACCAGCGTCGTGGTCGGCAGTATGAGCCGGACGATATATCCGTAGATATCGATTCGATGGATACCATCCTCCCCATCATCCAACGCAGGGGAGGCTCCGGATGGTTCGAAGGTTCCTGGCGGTCCTGGCCGCCGTCATCGCCGCCGTCGGCGTGCTGCCGGGCATCGCGCACGCGCAGCAGGACGTCGTCGGCGGCACCCGCGCGGCGCAGGGCGAGTTCCCGTTCATGGTGCGGCTCTCGATGGGCTGCGGCGGCGCGCTGTACAGCCCGCGGCTGGTGCTCACCGCGGCGCACTGCGTCGGCGGCACCGGCACCAACACCAGTATCACCGCGACGCTGGGCGTGGTCGACCTGCAGTCGTCCAGCCGCATCCAGGTGAGGTCCAACTACGTGTACCGGGCACCCGGGTACAACGGCAACGGCAAGGACTGGGCGCTGATCCGGCTCGCGTCGCCCGTCAGTGGCCTGGCCACGCTGCCGATCGCGACGAACACGACGTACGACACCGGCACCTTCACCGTCGCGGGCTGGGGTGCGGCGCGGGAGGGCGGCGCGCAGCAGCGCTACCTGCTCAAGGCGACCGTGCCGTACGTGGCGGACGCCACCTGCGACAACTCCTACCCGGACCTGATCCCGAACGACGAGATCTGCGCCGGGTACGCCGCCGGCGGCACCGACACCTGCCAGGGTGACTCGGGCGGCCCGATGTTCCGCCGCGACGCCGCCAACGCATGGATCCAGGTCGGCATCGTCAGCTGGGGCAACGGCTGCGCCCGCCCGAACTACCCGGGCGTCTACACGCAGGTGAGCACGTTCGCCTCGGCGATCGCCTCCGCCGCGGCCAGTCTCGGGGGCTGACCCCGGAGGGACCGGAGGGGGCCCGATGTCGGGGCCCCCTCCGGCCTCGGATCAGATCTGCATGGCCACCCGCTGGCCGAGCTCGTGGCTGATCCGCTCGAACGTGCCCGCGTTCTCCTGCTTCTGCACCAGGTTGGTCTGCAGGATCTGCGCGCACTGCATCTCGCCCATGAGCAGCGCCTTGTCGATCAGCCCGCGATAGCCGGCGATGCCGAAGTGCGCCAGTTTCATCTCCGCGTCCACGGCGAAGATCTCCATCGCCTCCGTGGAGGGCCGCTGGCCGGCGAACGCCTGGAACTCCGCCCGCATCCCGTCGAGCGTCGAGCACGGCACCTCGGCCGGCTCCATCTCCATCATCGCGAAGCACGTCTCGATGTTCTGGATCTTCTGCTGCCCCTGCTGCTGCTGGGCGCGCAGGATCTGGGCCAGGGGGCTGTGCTCGGCCTGGCCGAGCATCTCGCCGACGAGATGGTTGCTCTTGCGCTCGGCGTCGTACATGCCGGACAGCTCGTAGAGGAACAGGTCGGACGGATTGTCGATGGTCATGCGGCCCCAGCTACCCGGCGCTGCAAGTTTCACACCGCCGCGGCGGCCGACCTGCGGCCGGGGCGGACATCGTTGACCGTAACTGAAGCGCTTCATATGTTGCGTCCGACCCCCTGAGGAGGACCAACATGAGAACGCGGATCACCCTTGCGGCGGCCGCGACGCTGGCGGCGGCGGTGGTGGTGTCGGTGCTCGTCGCCGTGCAGCCGGCGTCGGCGGCGACCGGCTTCACCGTCAGCAACGGCAGGCTCTACGACGCCAACGGCGCCGAGTTCGTCATGCGCGGCGTCAGCCACGCGCACACCTGGTACCCGACGCAGACCAGTTCGTTCGCCAACATCAAGGCGCTCGGCGCGAACAGCGTCCGGGTCGTGCTCGCCACCGGCGACCGCTGGACGAAGAACGACACCGCCGACGTCGCCAACGTCGTGTCGCTGTGCAAGGCCAACCGGCTCATCTGCGTCCTGGAGGCGCACGACACCACCGGCTACGGCGAGCAGAGCGGCGCCATCACCCTGGACCGGGCGGTCGACTACTGGCTGAGCGTGAAGAGCGCCCTCGCCGGCCAGGAGAAGTACGTCATCGTGAACATCGGCAACGAGCCCTACGGCAACAACGCCGCCACCGTCGCCAACTGGGCCACCGACACCGCCAACGCGGTCAAGCGCCTGCGCAGCAACGGGTTCGAGCACACCATCATGGTCGACGCGCCCAACTGGGGCCAGGACTGGTCGTTCACGATGCGCGACAACGCGTCGACCGTCTTCGCCGCCGACCCGCTGAAGAACACGGTGTTCTCGATCCACATGTACGGCGTGTTCGACACCGCCGCGGAGATCAACGACTACCTGAACCGGTTCGTCACCGCGAAGCTGCCGATCGTCGTCGGCGAGTTCGGCTTCAACCACTCCGACGGCAACCCCGACGAGGACACCATCATGGCGACCGCGCAGTCGCTGCGGATCGGCTACCTGGGCTGGTCGTGGAGCGGCAACGGCGGCGGCGTCGAGTACCTCGACATGGCGACCGGCTTCAACCCCGCGCAGCTCACCAGCTGGGGCGAGCGGATCTTCAACGGCGCCAACGGCATCAAGGCCACCGCCAAGGAGGCCACCGTCTACGGCGGGGTGACGTCGCCGACGTCCTCGGTGTCGCCGTCCCGCTCGGTGTCACCGTCACCGTCCCGTTCGGTGTCGCCGTCGCCGTCGCGGTCGTCGTCACCGCCGCCGGCCGGCGCGTGCAAGGTCGCGTACAGCGTCACCAATCAGTGGCAGGGCGGGTTCCAGGGCGACGTGAAGGTGACGAACACCGGTACAGGCGCGATCAACGGCTGGACGCTGACCTGGAGCTTCGCGAACGGCCAGGTCGTCACCCAGTCGTGGGGCGCCACCTACGCCCAGTCCGGCGCGGCGGTCACCTGGACCAGCGCGAGCTACACGGCGGGCATCCCCGCCGGCGGCAGCGTGACGTTCGGGTTCCTCTCCAACTGGAACGGCACGAACACCGCGCCGGCCGCGTTCACGCTCAACGGGACGCGCTGCGCATGAGCGGCCGCTCATCATGGACGCGGTTCCGGCGCAGGCTGACGCCGCAGCGCGGCGGAGGCGGCGGCCTGACGTAGCCTCACCAGCGTGGACCCTGTGGTGATCGTGGGGGCGGGACCGGTCGGTGCCGCCTCCGCGATCCTGCTCGCCCAGCGCGGCGTGCCGTGCCTGCTGCTGGACCGTTACCCCGAGCCGTATCCGCTGCCCCGGGCCGTTCACGTCGACGACGAGGTGATGCGCATCCTGCAGGAGCTCGGCGTCGCCGACGCGTTCGCCGCGGTCAGCCGGCCTGGGCTGGGGCTGCGGCTGCTCGACGGCAGGCACCGGGTGATGGCCGAGTTCCGCCGCGACCCCGGGCCCGGCCCGCACGGCTGGCCGCAGGCCAACATGTTCGACCAGCCCGACCTGGAGCGGCTGCTGCGCGCGCGGATCGCCGAGCTGCCGCTGATCGAGTTCCGCGGCGGGGTCACCGTCACCGGGGTCACGTCCACGTCGGTCACGCTCGCCGACGGCTCCTCGCTGCCGGCGTCGGCGGTGCTCGGCTGCGACGGCGCCAACAGCACGGTCCGCGAGCTGATCGGCGCCGGCCTCGAGGACCTCGGGTTCGAGGAGCGGTGGCTGGTGGTCGACGGCGTCACCGACCGGGACCTCGACGCGTGGGGCGGCGTCCACCAGATCTGCGACCCGCGTCGCGCCGCCACCTTCATGCAGCTGGGGTTTCGCCGGTACCGGTGGGAGTTCCGGATGCACGAGGGCGAGCCGACGCTCGACGTGAACGACGTGCTCGCACCCTGGCAGGCCGATGCTGCGGTCACGGTGGTCCGTGAGGCGCAGTACACGTTCCGGGCCAGGATCGCCACCACGTGGCGGCGCGGCACGGTGTTCCTGCTCGGCGACGCGGCCCACCAGACGCCGCCGTTCATCGGCCAGGGACTCGGCGCCGGCCTGCGCGACGCGTACAACCTGGCGTGGAAGCTGGCGGCCTGGCGCGACTCGGGCGACCCGTCGGTGCTCGACTCGTACCAGCGCGAACGCAAACCGCACGCGAAGGCGCAGATCCGGCTCGCGATCGTGGCCGGGTGGGCGATGACCGGGGGCCAGGACCGTGCGGCGGCGGTGCGGCGGGTGGTGCTCGGCGCGGTGTGGCGGCTGCCCGGCCTGAAGGGCCTCGCGCTGCGCTCCACCAGCCCGCCGCTTCGCGGGGCCGGCCCGCTCGCCCCGCAGCCGTTCGTGGTGCGCTCCGGCCGGACGGTCCGGCTCGACGAGGTGCTCGGCGACGGCTGGGCGGTCCTCACCCGGCCCGGTGTCGTCATGCAGCACGGTGGCGCCACGGTGATCGCGGTGACGCCCGAGCTCGACCCGTCCGGTGCGCTGCGGCGCTGGATGGGCCGGCGCCGCGCGGTGCTGATCCGGCCGGATCGCGTCGTTATCCGGTTGCGGCGGGGCCGACAATGGAACGGCCATGGAATACCAGCAGCTGGTCAAGCTCAGTAAGCGGATGTCGAAGGCGCTGCGCCACGACCCCGCGCGGGTCGGCCTGACCCTCGACCCGGGCGGCTGGGTGCCCGTCGAGACGTTCCTGGACGCCATGGGCATCACCCGGGCCGACCTGGACGAGGTCGTCGCTGGCAACGACAAGCAGCGGTACGCGGTCGAGGCGGGGCCCGGCGGCGTCGAGCGGATCCGCGCCAACCAGGGGCACTCCGTGCCGGTCGACCTGGGGCTCACCCCGCAGGACCCGCCGGAGGTGCTCTTCCACGGCACCGGCGCCGCCGCCGTGCCGTCGATCCGGGCGACCGGCCTCAACCGCGGCGGCCGCCACCACGTGCACCTGTCACCCGACACCGCGACCGCCCGCCGGGTCGGCACCCGCCGCGGCGGCGCCGTCGCCGTCCTCACCGTCCTCGCGGGGGAGATGGCCCGCGCCGGCCACGTGTTCTACGTCTCCGGCAACGGCGTGTGGCTCACCGACGAGGTGCCGCCCGCCTTCATCCGCCTCTGAGCCTGCTGTTTCGTCCGCCTCCGAGCCTGCTGTTTCATCCGCCTCTGAGCCTGCTGTCCAGGAGCTTCTGCAGGGGGATCGACTCGCCGTCGCGGCTGCCCTCGCCGACGATGAGCCTCGGCGCGTGCGGCTGCGGTGTCACCCCGGTCAGCCACGCCGTCGCGCTCGACGGCACCAGCAGCGAGTAGTACCGGCCGTCGTCACCCACCGCGATGGTGTGCTCACTGTTGAGGTACCAGCCGCGCAATGGCGTACGGTAGGAGCGGCCGCCGTACGATCGGGCCCGCAGGGGCTCGGCCGGCAGTCCCGCCGCGAGCGCGTCCGCCACGAACCGCTCGATCAGCGCCGTCGCCTGCTCGGTCTCCGCGGCGCGCCGCCGGTCGAGTTCGGCCCCGTGGTGCGCCACCGCACGGGCTCGCTGCGCCTGCCAGTCGTCGTCGGCCACTCGCTCGTTGTACCAGTCGGCTAGTTCCAGGTCACATCCAGGCGGTCCGCTCAGGCGGCGGGACGCCGGGCCTGGGATGCTGGTATACGCCGCGACAGCCACGGAAGACCGCGATTGAGGAGCCCCACCGTGACCGAAGACACCGGCTTCGCCGAACTGGGCTTGCGGGACGAGCTGCTCAAGGCGCTGACCAACCTGGGCTACGAGGAGCCCACCCCGATCCAGCGGGAGGCGATCCCGCCGATGCTGCAGGGCCGTGACCTGCTCGGCCAGGCGGCCACCGGCACCGGCAAGACCGCCGCCTTCTCGCTGCCGCTGCTGCAGACGATCCCCGCGCCCGGCGGCGACAACCCTTCGGCGCTCATCCTCGTGCCCACCCGCGAGCTGGCCGTCCAGGTGTCCGAGGCGATCCACCGCTACGGCAAGGACCTCGGCACCCGCGTCGTGCCGATCTACGGCGGTCAGCCGATCGGCCGTCAGCTGCGCGCCCTGGAGCAGGGCGTCGACGTCGTCGTCGCCACCCCCGGCCGGGCCCTCGACCACATCAGCCGTGGCACGCTGCGCCTGCACGACCTGCACGTCGTCGTGCTCGACGAGGCCGACGAGATGCTCGACATGGGCTTCGCCGAGGACATCGAGGCGATCCTGCAGGAGACCCCCGAGGACCGGCAGACGGTGCTCTTCTCCGCCACGATGCCCCCGCGCATCGACGGGCTCGCCCGCAGCCACCTCAACGACCCCGTCCGCATCCAGATCGGCCGCGCGCCGACCCCCGCCGGCGAGGCCCCGCTGGTGCGGCAGGTGGCGTACGTCGTCAGCCGCGCCCACAAGTCCGCCGCCCTCGGCCGCATCCTCGACGTGGAGGCGCCCGGCGCCGCGCTGGTCTTCTGCCGCACCCGCGACGAGGTCGACCAGCTCACCGAGACGCTCAACGGCCGCGGGTACCGCGCCGAGGCCCTGCACGGCGGCATGGGCCAGGAGCAGCGCGACCGGGTCATGGCACGCCTGCGCAACGGCACCGCCGACCTGCTCGTCGCCACCGACGTCGCCGCCCGCGGCCTGGACGTCGAGCACCTCACCCACGTCGTCAACTACGACGTGCCCTCGGCCCCCGAGTCCTACGTCCACCGCATCGGCCGCGTGGGCCGCGCCGGCCGCGAGGGCATCGCGATCACCCTCGCCGAGCCCCGCGAGCACCGCATGCTGAAGACCATCGAGCGGATCACCAAGCAGCGCATCCTCATCGAGAAGGTCCCGACCGTCGCCGACCTGCGCGCCCGGCGCCTCGAGCTCACCCGCGCCGCACTCCACGAGCTCCTTGCCGCCGACGGTGAGGCCATCTCGCAGTTCCGCGTCGTCGTGGAGACCCTCAGCGACGAGTTCGACCTGATGGAGATCGCGATGGCCGCGGTCAAGATCGCTCACGACGCCGCCGGCATCGGCGAGGGCGACCAGGAGGAGATTCCCGACATCACCCTCCGCGCGCCCCGCGAGCCCTTCGACCGCTCCGGCTCGGGCGTCGGTGGCGGCCGGTCCGGTGCCGGGTCGGGCTCGGGCGACCGGCCGGGTCCTGGCCGCCGGGTCGCGGTCCGCGACGCCGACGGTCGCGGCCGGGGCCGCGACGCGGGCGGCCGACGCGTGCCGGCCGGCGGCATGACCAGGCTGTTCGTCGGCGCGGGCCGGGCCGCAGGCATCCGCCCCCAGGACCTCGTCGGCGCCATCACCGGCGAGTCGAGCCTGAGCGGCCGCGACATCGGCGCCATCGAGATCACCGACCGCTTCTCCCTCGTCGAGGTCCCCGACGGCGCCGTCGACGAGGTCATCGACACGCTGCGCCGCACCACCCTGAAGGGCCGCCGCCCCGTCGTCCGCCGCGAGCGCTTCACCCCCTGACCTCCCGCCACCCCGATCCGCAGGACCGCCGCCGGACCGGCAGCGGCGCCTGCTCCCCGGGACCGGCACCCCATCACCCGGGACGCCCGCGTCCCCGGCCGGCCCGCGTCTCCGGCCGGCCCGCGTCTCCGGCCGGCCCGCGTCTCCGGCCGGCCCGCGTCTCCGGCCGGCCCGCGTCTCCGGTCGGGCCGCGTCTCCGGCCGGCCCGCGCCCCCGGCCGGCCCGCGGCACTCGCGCCGGCCTCGGCGCTGGATGGGCGGCCGTCGGGCCGTGGTGAGGGTGGCGGCCTGCCCTGGAGGCGCCGCTACCGGGCACGGAGGTGACCGCCGGATGACGTGGCTCGCGCTGCGGCCGCTCCGCCCGTACCTGATCGTCGCCGCCGTGGTGACCGGATACGTCTGGTCCGCGGCCGCCACCGTGCAGCGGCGGCTCGACCTGGCCGGCGTGCCGCGGTGTGCCGACCCGAACGACTGCCACCCGCACGGGGCGGCGCTGGACGCGGTGCTGGGCATGGAGCTCGCCGCGGCGTTCGTGCCGCCGCTGCTCGACCCGTCCGCCCGCACCGCGGGCGCGGTGCTCGCCGCCGGCGCGGCCGGGCTGGTGCTGCTCGCGCGCCGGGCGACAGGGAAGGGCGACGGAGAAGGGCGTCAGAGGGGGAGCGCCTCACCCGGCAGGTTGAGCGTGAGGGACGCGCCGGCGGGCGGGGCGTCGAAGTCGAACGTCGAGGTGGCCGTGGCGCCCGGGCGGACGTCGAAGGCGCCGGTCGTACGGGGGCGAAGGACGACGGCACCGGCGGACACGCTGACGTCCGTCGCGGCGACGTGACGCGGCGCGCGGCCCGGGTTGCTGAAGCGGACCGTGATGCTCATGTGGTCGCCGGTGAGCACGTCGACGTCCGTGACCACCGTCGCGGGGGCGGCCCGGTGCGGCGCCGAAGGGCCGGCCTCAGCGAACGTGGGGGACACGACGCCGGCGACGCCGCCGATCGCCAGGCCCGCCGTGGTGGCGAGCAGGACCGCGTTGAGCGTGCCGCGACCGAGTCCCATCCGTCTGACCCCCTTGAACCGTGTGGGCAGCAGCGTCACACGACCGGCTGAGGTTCGACTGTGGTGCGACTGAGGTGCGGGCTTCAGCATGTCACCCGGGCGGCCACCGGCGGTGCCGAATCGGTGGACGTCTTGTCCTCCGCGCGGGGGCCGTGCGACTCCAGCACCACGGGCGCCGACAGCTGCTCCTCGACCGCGGCGGTCCAGTCGTCCACCGTGACGAGGCGCGGCCGGCTCGACGACATCGCGCGGGTGAGGCGCTCCTGCCGGTCCAGGTCGCCGGTCGGGCCGCGGGTGGGCTTGACGCCGTCGTAGTCGACGCACATCCGCAGGTCCGGGGTGGACGCGGCGGTGTCGAGGTGGGTGAGGGCGAGCCCGTCGACGCCGCCGCAGACGTCCAGGGCGTACCGGTGCGCGACCGCGTCGAAGTGGCCGACGCGGAACGCGCCCTGCCACGGGTTCGCGGGGTTGTTGGGGTCGGTGACGGGCAGCGACGGGTCCTCGGTGACGAGCGGGCCCGCGCCGTGGCGGGTCGTGAACGTCCGCAGGACCCCGAGCCGGTAGGCGGGCTCACCGGCCAGGAGCGTCTCGGCGTTGGCGAACGTCGTCGTGCTCCAGGTGGTGTACGGGTGGAACCCGTGCCACTCGTCGAGCAGCACCCCCTGCGCGCCCTCGAAGACGCACGGCCCCTCGATCCGCAGTCCGTCCACAATGGACACGGTGGCCGCGAACGCCGTGTACGCCTCGACGCACGCGTCGACCGGCGGGCCGTCGACGCCGAGCGCTTCTCGCAGCCGGCGGAGCTTCGCCCGCAGCAGCGGCGGATCCGCGCAGTCGCCGGCCCGCGGGGCGTCGTCGGGGTGGCGCAGCGCGTACGCCATGGCCTCCCCGACGCCCATCCCGCACGAACCGTGCCGGTCGGCGCCCCGGGCGATCTCCTTCGCCCGGTTCGCCTCGCGGTGATACGGCGTGGACAGCAGCGCCGCCCGGTCGACCGTGAGCCGGGACCACACGTCGTGGACGCCGAGCCCCACCAGATGGTCGGCCTCGGCGGCGAGGGCCAGGGGGTCGACGACCATGAACCGCGACAGGTGGGTCCGCACGCCGGGCCGGAACGTGCCCGACCCGAACTGTGCGAACGTGTGCTTGCGGCCGTCGCCGAGCACGACGGTGTGCGCGGCCTGGGCGCCGCCGTTGAAGCGCACCACGGTGTGCACGTCACGGGTGGCGCAGAGGTGGTCGACGACGGTCCCCTTGCCGCAGTCCCCGTATCCGAGGTCCACCACGATGACGTGCCGCATGACCTACAACCGTTCCACGCTGGTGGTGCCGGACATGGTGGGCGCCGTGCCGGTCGCGACGGGCGCGCGGCCGCCACCGATGCGCGCGAGGGCCTTGCCGACGGTCGCGGTCGCCGCCGAGCCGACCTCGCGCAGGTCCTCGAGGCCCTCGTCCAGGTCGATGGAGTCCTCCCCGAGGCCGACCGTGAGCGCGATCGTCTCGCACACCGCGTCCGGGTCGTCGAGGGCGATGACGTTCTGCCCGAGGAGGTCCTTCCAGAAGTCGAGGATGGTGGTGTTCCCGGCGTACGACGAGCCGGCGGGCAGGATGTAGTACGTGTCGTACATGCGGCGGACCTCGTCGACGATCGCCCGCAAGCCGATCGCCTCGCCGAGCCTGTCGCCGATGACGTCGCGGACCTCGCCGGGCTTCACCCGCGAGTAGGCCTGCTCGTCGCCGATGATGAAGAGGTAGCCGCGCTTGCCGCGCTTCTCGTAGCAGTCGATGCTGGTGTGCCGGGCCATGAAGTACATGGCGAGCTCGTAGGACTCGGTCATCTGCCCGCCGCCGCCACCTTCGAGCACGAAGCGGCCGAGGTCCTCGTCGAGCCGGTTGTCCGACTCGAACTGCCCGACCTGCAGCGGCACCCGGTCGCAGGTGGCGTCGCCGATCGCGCCGAACAGGATCTGCGGGTCCTTCACGTACCCCTTGCGCAGCAGCAGACCGAGCAGCTGCGGCAGCTTCTGCTGCAGCACCCGGGGCACGGAGCCCATCGAGCCGGTCACGTCGAACATGACGGCGATGGCGACCGAGTCGGGGTGCTCGTCGGAGTCCCGGCTCTCGCGCTTGCCGACACCCTTCGGGTCGAGTGCACTGTGGACGGTGCGGGCGCCGGAGTCGCTGTAGGCGAACGCGCTGGCGCCGGTGGCGCGACGGTAGCGGTCTGCGGCGTCGTAGACGTCGGTCGACCAGATCCCACTTCCCATGGGAGTCTCCCTTCAGAGGGTGAACGGTCGGAACTTGCGGGGGCCGTACAGGCGGTGCAGCAGGTCGTCGAGCTCGCCGAGCAGCTTCCAGGCGTCGTCGGGGCGCTGCCTCGGTGACGCGAGCCGGCAGCCGTCGGCGAAGCGCCGCAGCGCCTGCGGGGCGCGGTCGCCCATCAGGTCGGCCATCAGCCGGGCGGCCATGGCCAGGTCGGTGTACGGGCCGGGGGTCTCGCGGGCGAGCACCTCGGCCGGGTAGTGGTCGCGCCGGTGCGGCACGATCGCCGGGATCCGGTCGCCGGGCTCGGTGACGCTGTAGCACCAGTCGACAAGCACGACGCCGTGGTCCTCCGGCTGGATGAGGACGTGCTCGGGCACGATCGCGCCGTGCACGACGCCGGCGCGGTGCGCGAGGCCGAGCGCCACCAGCAGCCGCCGCCACATCCACGCCGCGTCGCGGGGGTCGAGCCCGTCCGGGCGGCGCCGCGCCACCTCGGCGAGGCTGTGCAACCCCGTTGCGGAGGTCGCAACGACGTTCCCGCGCCTGGTCGTGGTGTCCTCCTTGTGGCGGAACGAGTCCACGAGCCGCGGCACGTAGGGCAGGTAGCGCGGGTCGCCGCGGTCCGCGATCCGCCGCAGCGCGGCCGCCTCCCGCGCCATGAGGTCGTTGCACGCCGGGTCGCGGACGAGCTTCAGGTGGCCCTCCGGCACGGCGTACAGATTGGCCAGATCGCCCTCGAAGGCGAGCGTCGCGGTCGGGTAGGCGCCCTTGGCGCTGCGGATGGTGCCGTGGTTGCGCCACAGCTCGGCGAGCCGGGCGAACGCCGCGGCGCCCTGCGGCCCGGCCGTGTCGGGGTGGGTGAGGCGGGCGAGCCGCCGGTAGGTGCCGGCCGGGTCGTCGCCGTCGAACAGGCTGCCGCCGGCGGACTCGATCAGTGCGATCGCCTCGGCGGTGGTGGTCATCGCACCGTCTCCTCTCGGCTGGGCATGAGCAGCGCGGGGTGCAGCAGGCGGGCGTCGCCGGCGCGGTAGAGCTTGGCGCGCGGCCCGCCGCGGGCGCCGCCGCGCTCCGTGGTCGTGTTGGTGCTCTCGACGAACCCGGGGACGGACAGCACCTTGCGGTGGAAGTTGCCGGCGTGCAGCGGCTCGCCCCAGACCGTCTCGTACACCGCGCGCAGCTCGGCGATCGTGAACTCCTCGCCGACGAACTTCGTCGCCAGGGGCGTGTACTCCAGCTTCGACCTGGCGCGCTCCAGGCCGTCGGCGACGATCGTGCCGTGGTCGAACGCGAGCTCAGCGGGCCGCTCGTCCATCGGCACCCAGGCCGCCTCGCGGGCGTCGGAGCCGGACACGGGGTCGGGCAGGTCCGGCGCGAACGCGACGTACGCCACCGAGAACACCCGCATGCGCGGGTCGCGGTCCGGTGCCCCGTAGGTGCCGAGCTGCTCCAGGTGCAGCCTGCGGTGCGCGGTGGCGACGCCGGTCTCCTCGGCCAGCTCCCGCGCGGCGGCGGTCGGCAGGTCCTCCCACTGCCCGACGAACCCGCCCGGCAGCGCCCACATGCCCTCGCTGGGCGGGCAGGCGCGGCGCACGAGCAGCACGTTGAGCGTGCCGTTGCGGATCGTGAACGCCACGATGTCCACGGTCACCGCCACCGGCGGGTAGGCGCGCGGGTCGTAGCTGGCGAGGAAGTCGGCGTCGTTCACGATGAGTCCTTCTCAGATAGAGTATTTCTCGATCTGAGAACAACATACGACGCGCGGCGCCGCGCCGCAACGAGGTTTTCCTGTCGCGTTTCCGGCCGATGTACGGGCGGCGGCGCGCCGCTCTGTCGCGGCTGCCGCTTCGTCGTGTTTGCCCCTTTTGTTGCGGCTGCTGCTTTGTTGCGGCTGCTGCTTTGTTGCGGCTGTTGCGGTTTGTCCGGCTTTCTGGTTACGCGGTGGCGAGCCGGTCGCGGAGGTGGTGGCCGTGCGCGGCGGAGATCTGGGCCGCCACCGCGGACCGGATCAGGTCGCTGCGGTGCCGGACGCTCCCGCCGGGCTCCTCCACCAGCAGGTGCGCGTGCACGAGGCGGTCGACCGCGCCGAGGACCTCGTCGAGGTCCAGCCCACCGGCCGCGGCCAGCTGCTCCACCCGCAGCGTCCCCAGCGCCGCGGTCAGCCGCAGGATCTCCCACGCCGCCGGCGGCATCCACCTGGTCCGCTGCCTGGCGAGGTGCATCGCGACCGCCTCCGCGATCGCCGGATCCCCGCCCGCGGCCGCGACGAGCGCCGGGACGCCGCCGCTGGCCTCGAGCACGTCGACCGGCAGGTCCTGCTCCCCGAGCGGGTCCAACCGGAGGACGAGGTCCGCGTCCAGCGCGTGCAGGGGCCGGTCCGCGATCGCCGACGGGTAGCGGTACGACACCACGACCCGCACCCCGCGCTCCCGCAGCCACCGCAGCTCGCTGACCGAGTCCGCGTCGAGATGCTCCGCGTCGTCGACAGCGATGATGCACCCACCCAGCTCCGCGGCGATCGCGTCCAGCTCGCCGGGGCGCAGCGTGCGCCGCTCGTGCATCGCCGCGTCGAGGGTACGATCCGCGGGCTGCCCCAGCTGGTGCAACGCCGTGCGCAACCAGCCGAGCCGCAGCGCCCCGCCGGGCCCGGGCCCCCGCCCCAGCCCGACCCGCTCCGGCGCCTCGTCCCGCAGCCGCCCGAGCAGCGCCGACTTCCCGGCCCCGGCCGGCCCGGCCACGTGCACGACCCCTGGCCCGTCCCGCAGCGCGGCCAGCTCACCTTGCCGCCCCACGAACCCCGCGGTGTCCTCCGGCCCGCCCGCCGCCTCCGCTTTCCTGACGTTCCTGACGTTCCTGACGTTCCTGACGTTCCTGTCTTCCCTGACGACGGCGAGCCGCCGCTGGACGCCGCCCTCCCCGACCTCGTCCGCGGCCGGACCGGCGGGCGCCGCGGCACGCCGGTCGGCCTTGCGCCGGTCCCCACCCCGGCGGCGGTCGCCGTTCACCGGGCCGCCCCCGGCGGTGGCGGCGGCCGGCGTGGCGGTGTCGAGCTCCGCCAGGAGACGGTCCCGCAGCGACGTCGTGTCGGCGGACGGGGCGATCCCCAGGTCGTCGGCGAGCGCCCGCCGGCACAGGTCGAACCAACGCACGACCTCGTCGGCCCAGCCCAGCGCCGCACCGGCGACCATCGCCAGCCGGTATCCACGCTCGGTGAACGGCTCCAGCTCCGTCGCCTCCCGCGCCAGCCGCAGCACCCTGGCCGGGTCCCCTGCCGCCGCCGGTTCGGCCAGGTCGAGCAGCGCCGCGACGAGCACCGCCTTGACCTCGGCACGCGCGGGCGCGGCCCAGTCGGCGTACTCGTCCTCCACGAACGGCAGCTCCGGCGCCAGCTCGACGATCCGCTCCCGCACGTCCAGCTGCCCCGGCCGCCGCTCCGCGATCTTCGCCGCCGCCCGCAGCTCGGCGAGGTCGAGCCGGGCCCGATCGGTGGCGAACACGTACCCGCCGGCCCTCGTCACGATGAACGACCGGGCCGTCGGCACCCCCGGCTGCAACGCCCGCCGCAGCACCGACACGTAGTGCTCCAGCGCCGCCGTCGCGTTGCCGGGCAGGTCCGCCCCCCAGACCGCGTCCGCAAGGGCATCCTTGGACTGCACCCGGTCATGCCGCGCCGCGAGGACCCCCAGCACCTGCCGGGCCCGCCGCGGCAGGTCGTCCCCGGTCATCCGCCGGCCGTCACCGTCAATGATCTCGATCTGCCCCAGCACCCGCACGTCCACAGCCGCCGCAATCGGCAGCCCCCGCCACACCTTGAGCGGTTCCGCCCACCTGCCCGCACCCCTCCACCCGGCAGGCTCTCCTCGGCCGGCACGTTCTCTCGATGGACGATCGTCTCCGGCGGCGTCGTTTCCCCGCCCCGCCGGTTCGTGCGGACTGGCTGTCCCTGCACCGCCGGTTCGTGCCGACTGGCTTCCCTGCACCGACGGTTCGTGCGGACTGGCTTCCCTGCACCGATGGTTCGTGCGGACCGGCTTTCCCGCACCGACGGTTCGTGCCGGGGCGGCTTCCCCGCACCGACGGTTCGTGCAGGCCAGCCGATGCCTGTCGCGGGATGACCTCGTTCAGCCGGGGGCGAGTTCGTGTCAGCTGGGCGCACCTCCGCTTCCGTCGCGACCGGTTCGACTTCACCGGACCAGTTCGACCTCCGCCGGACCGGTTCCGCTCCCTTCGAGCCAGTCCCGCTCCGCCGAGCGCGTTCGCCCTCCGCCGACAGGGCCCGTCTGCCGGCGTGGTGTGCCCGGCTCGGCGGGCTTCGCTTCAGCCAAGCCACAGGCAGGCTTCAGGCCGTCATGGTTTCCTCCGGCGTATGAAAATCATGGCCAACGTCGCCCCGGTCGCTCGTCTGACGTCGCGCATCGTCCTCGCGGTCGCCTTCCTCGCCGTGCTGAGTGCCGGGCTCGTCATGATGGTGGTGTCGGCGCTGCGTTAGCCCGGACCGGGCGGCGGGGCTCACCTCGTACATCACCCGTCAACTCAAAGCGAGATCCAGCCGCGCCACGATCGGCCTTGGTGCGGTCATCCTCCACGCTTCCGTGATCAGGTCGGCGAGCTCGTCCTCGTGCGCCTTGCGTAAGCGCACCTGCACCCAGCCGAACCGGCCGGACACGTGTGACTTCTTGTAGGCCCGCGGGTCGTCCTCGACGAGCGCCGCCTGCTCCTCACGGGACGTCTTGACCAGCATGGTCCAGTCGTCCTCGCACAGGTAGGCGAACCCCCGGTCACGCACCCGGAAGCCGAGATGGTTGCCGTGCTGGCGCTGCTCCACCTCGGGCAGCGTCAGGACCATCCGGAGCGCCTCGTCGACGCTCACCCCGCGGCTGGTTCGGATTCCCATGTCTGTAGGTGTAACAGGAGGGTCTGACACTTTTCCGAGGATCCGATTTTCCCCATTTGCTCAATTTTCATGATCGAAGACATTGTCGCAGCGTGCGGCCGTCCCACCCGAAATTGTCGGTGGGCGTCGCTATGGTGACCGCCATCCGAAACGGACCACGGGGAGGCGGCACATGGGCACGTTCGGCGTTCCATCCTCCTGGCTGCGCGACATCCTGCCGCGGCGCGGCGGGGCTCCCGCAGGGTTCAGCCCGAGCGCGACCTGGGCCGCCGACATCGCCGCGCTGCTCGACCAGCGCCCCAGCCTGCGCTCCGCGCTCACCAGCGCCGGCACCCCCGCCGACGTGAGCGCCGAAGGCCTTGCCCACCTCGACGGCGACACCGCCAGCACCCCGCTCGGCGCGGCCGCGGTCGTCGCCGCGTATGCCGGGCCGCCCGACGAGCGCAGCCGGGCCGCCGCCGCGGTGTTCGCCGACGGGTGGGTCGCCGGCCGCGGGCTGGCCTTCGCCGTCGAGGCCGCCATGGAGCTGCAAGGCCTCGGCTATGGCAGCTATGGCGCCGGCACCACCCTGGCCGGGCAGCCCGTGGTCCGTTACCTGCGGGGTTCCGAGGGCGCGTTCCCCGTCCTGGCACGGGTGCGGGCAGCCGTCGCCGCGGCGCCCGAGGAGGAGTATCTGCCGGTCGTGGAGCGGCTGGCCCGCTGGCGGGAGCGGTCGGCGACGCATCGGGTGGTGACGGCGTTCCTCGCGCCGACGGAGGCGGCCTGGGTCGAGGAGGAGGTGCGCGGTCACGTCGTCGGCGACGACTGGCGCACCCGGCTGACCCTCGCGTCGGTGACGACCGCGGAGCACGCCGAGACCCTTGTCGGGTCCTATCCGCCGTGGGGGCTGTTCGCCGACACCGCGCTGCTGCACACGATCGCCGACGGGCTCGGTGTCGCCGTCGTGCCACCGCTCGTGGTGTGGCTGGACCGGTTCGGGTCGTCGTCCGCCGATGCCCGGCGGGCCATGCTGTCGGTCCTCGCCGTGATGCCGGCCGACGAGGCGCTTCAGGCCCTCGTCGACCGGGCCGACAGGCGCGACGTCCCGGCCGCGCTGACCGAGGCGTGCGACCGGTTCCCGCAGCGGGCGGTGCGGCTGCTCGCCGAGGGGGCGTCCCGCCCGCGGATCGCCCAGCGGCTGCGCACCCACGTCGCCCGGCACCGTGCCGCCGCTGAGGACGTCCTGCCGGCGCTCGCCGGCGCCGCCGCCACCAGGGTCGCCGCCGAGCTCGACGCGCTCGACCGCCGCGTCGTCGCGCCGCCCAAGGCGCTGCCGCCGCTGCTCGTCGCCCCACCGTGGGCCTCGGCCCGGCGGCCCGGCCGCAAGGCCGCCGTGGTCACCGGGCTGCGCTGCGCCGACGAGCCGGCGATCGTCTGGGAGCCGGGGGAGCAGGCAGCATGGCTCAACCGGGCCGGCACCGCCGGCCAGTGGGGGCCGCTGCGGTCCGACTGGACCGCGCTCGCCCGCGACATCGAAGCGGGGCGGTGCGCCTGGTTCGACACGTTCGGGTTCTTCCTGCGCGCGCCCATGGACATCGCCGCGCCGGTCGCCGCCCGCTGGCGCCCCACCCGACGCTGGGACCATGAGCGCTGGGCGCCCCCGCTCATCGCGAGGTTCGGGGTGCTGGTGCTGCCGCTCGTCCTCGAGGTCGACCGGTCGGGCGCGAGCCCGCTGCTGATGCCGTTCACCGGGCCTGAGGTCGCCGCCGCCGTCGCCCGCGGGCTCGACGGCGGTCGCGCCGCACGGCAGCGCGCCACCGACTGGCTGCGCAGGCACCCCGCGTCCGCCGCCCGGGCGCTCATCCCCGCCGCGGCCGGCCCGGCCGGGTCCGCGCGTCGCCTCGCCGGCCAGGCGCTGCGCGTCCTCGCCGACCTTGACCATCGCGACACGGTCGAGGCCGCCGCCCGGTCCTACGGTGCCGGCGCCGCCGCCGCGGTCACCGACCTCCTCGACACCGACCCCCTGCTGGTGTTGCCCGCGCGCGTGCCGGCGCTGCCCGACTGGGCCGACCCGGCCGCCCTCACCCCGATCGAGCTGCGCGGCGGCGTCGGCACGGTCCCGCCGGACGCCGCGCGGCACGTGCTGACGATGCTCGCCATGTCGAAGCAGGGCGAGCCGTATGCGGGCCTGGCCGTCGTGGCCGAGGCGTGCACCCCGGCGTCGCTCGCCGCGTTCGCGGTGTCGCTGCTGGACCGGTGGGTCGAAGCCGGGGCCCCGCCGCGCGCCGGCTGGGTCCTCGAGGCCCAGGCCCTGCTCGGCGACGACGACACCACCCGCCACCTCGCCGGGCACGTCCGCGCCTGGCCCGGCGAGGGTGCCATGGCCAGGGCCGCCTCGGCCGTCGACGTCATCGCCAGGATCGGCACCGGGGGCGCACTCGTTCACCTGCACCGCCTTGCCACGACCGTCCGCGCCAAGCCGATCCGTGTCCGCGCCGAGGAGCGGCTCGCGGAGGTCGCCGCGTCCCTCGGCCTGTCCCCGGACCAGCTCGCCGATCGGCTCGCCCTCGACCTCGGCCTCGTCCCCGACCTCGGCCTCGACGTCGCCGGCACGCTCACGCTCGGCGTTGGAGGAGCCGGAGCGGGTGCGGCTGAGGTAGCGGGAGTGGCCGGCGGAGCGGGTTCGGCCGGCGTCGGCGACGTGGGTGCGATGGGCGGAGCGGGGGCGGGCGGCGTCGGCAACGTGGGCGGGGCGGGCGTAGGCGGCGTCGGGGGAATGGGTGCGGTGGGCGGCGCGGGGGTGGCCGGCCGAGTGGGTTCGGGCGGTGTCGCGGAGCTGGGTGCGGCCAGGTGGGCGCCGGGCAGGCCGCAGAGGTTCGGCGGGCCCGGCCCCGTTACGGTGTCCGAGATCATCAGAGACCTGCGGGAGGTCACGCTGTGAGCGCTGCGCACGAGTTGCTGCAGGAGGGCACCGCCGTGCAGCGGCCGCCGGCCGAGGCCCGGTATGCCGATGAGCTGGCGAAGCTTCGCGACACCGACAGCGGGGAGCGGCCGCCGGGGTGGGCGCTGAGCCTCACGGCCGCGCGGCGGTTCATCGTGGGGGATCCGTCGGCGGGGATCAGCCGCAAGTTCGTGGGTGACCCGTCGCTGATCGACCGGGCCCTCGTGTCGCTGGCGACCAGCCGGGGGCTGATGCTGGTCGGTGAGCCCGGCACCGCGAAGTCGCTGCTGTCCGAGCTGCTGGCGGCGGCTGTCAGCGGGGAGTCGACGCTGACCGTACAGGGCGGGGCGGCGACGACCGAGGACCAGATCAAGTACTCGTGGAACTACGCACTCCTCGTGGCGGAAGGGCCCAACCAGCGGTCGCTCGTGCGGGCGCCGCTGCTGCGGGGGATGGCCGAGGGCAAGGTCGTGCGGTTCGAGGAGATCACCCGCTGCCCGCTCGAGGTCCAGGACTGCCTGCTGTCGCCGCTGTCGGACCGGGTGCTCGCGATTCCCGAGCTGACCGGGCCGGAGGCGATGGTGTTCGCGCGCGACGGGTTCAACGTGATCGCGACCGCCAACACCCGCGACCGGGGCGTCAACGAGATGAGCGCGGCGCTGAAGCGGCGGTTCAACTTCGAGACCGTGTTCCCGATCGCCGACTTCGACACGGAGCTCGCGCTCGTCGAGGCGGAGGCGGGCGCGCTGCTGCGCCGGTCCGGGGTCACCGCCGCGCCGCGCCGCGACGTGCTCGAGGTGCTCGTGACGACGTTCCGGGAGCTGCGGACGGGGCAGTCGGCGCGCGGCGACACGATGGAGCGGCTGTCGGCCGTCATGAGCACCGCCGAGGCCGTTTCCGTCGCGCACGCCGTCGGGTTACGCGGCTGGTTCCTGCGCCGCGAGGCCGGCACCGCCGAGGACCTGGTGTCGTGCCTCGCCGGCACCGCCGCGAAGGACAACACCGAGGATCTGGCCAAGTTGCGGCGGTACCTGGAGCAGCAGCTGACCTGGCGGTCGGGCGCGCAGTGGAAGGCGCTGCACGCCGCCCGGCACCAGCTGCCGGGGTAGCGGCGATGGCCACCACGTTCATCGGCGTGCGGCACCACAGCCCGGCCTGCGCCAGGCTCGTCGCCGGCACGATCGCGGCGCTGCGGCCCGCGCACGTGCTCGTCGAGGGGCCAGCCGACATGAACGACCGCATCGGCGAGCTGCTTCTCGGGCACGAGCTGCCGGTCGCGGTGTTCAGCAGCTACCGCGACGACGAGCGGCACTGCGCCTCGTGGGCGCCGTTCTGCGCGTACTCGCCGGAGTGGGTCGCGCTGCAGGAAGGCCACCGGGCCGGTGCGACCGTGCGCTTCATCGACCTGCCGGCGTGGGACCCTGCCCTCGCGCAGCGGGAGAACCGGTACGCCGACGCCGAGCAGCGCTACGCCGAGGTCGTCGACCGGCTGTGCACGGAGTTCGCCGTCGACAACGTGGACGCGTTGTGGGACCACCTGTTCGAGATCCCGCCCGACGACGGGATCGCCGAGCGGCTCGCCGCCTACTTCGACCTGCTGCGCGGGGAGACCCCGGCGAGCGAGGGCGACACCAGGCGGGAGGCGTACATGGCCCGCTGGATCCGCGCGGCCGCCGCCGACGCGGGGGACCGTCCCGTCGTCGTGGTCACCGGCGGATTCCACCGGCCGGCGCTGATCCGCCTGACGGCCGGCGTCACCGCTCGGCCTGCCGCGAAGATGCCACCGCCAGGCGCGGACGGGGACGCCGCATGGCCCGACGTGCCGGTGCCGCGAGAGGGCACGGACGGGGGTGGCGCGTCGCCTGGGATGCCGGTGGGCGCCGGGCGGTCCGACGTGCCGGTGCCGCGGGAGGGCACGGACGGGGGTGGCGCGTCGCCTGGGATGCCGGTGGGCGCCGGGCGGTCCGACGTGCCGGCGCCGCGGGTGGGTGCCGGGGGCAGTGGGTCGTCTAAGGAACCGGACGGCGTCACCGCGTGGTCTGACGTGCCGGTGCCGCGGGAAGGCGTGGATGGGGGTGGCGCGGCGGCTGAGGTGCTGGTGGGTGCCGGGGGCGTGGAGGACGGCGCGGCGTGGCCTGAGGTGCCGGGGCTGCCCGAGGGGGCGGTCGGGGGGAGCTATCTGGTGCCGTACTCGTTCCGGCGGTTGGACGCGTTCGACGGGTACCAGTCGGGGATGCCGTCGCCGGAGTACTACCAGCAGGTGTGGGACGGCGGGGCGCGGCACGCCGCCGATCACCTGGCCGGCGCCGTCGTCGGGCGGCTGCGGGAGCGGAAGCAGCGGGCGTCGACCGCGGACCTGATCGCGGCGCGGGCGTCGGCGGCCGGGCTGGCGCTCGTCCGGGGGCACCAGCACCCGGGCAGGACCGACATCCTCGACGGGCTCGCCGGGGCGCTCGTGCACGACGCGCTCGACGAGCCGCTGCCGTGGGCGACCCGCGGGCGGCTGCGGGCCGGCACCCACCCGGTCGTCGTCGAGATGGTCGCGGCGCTCAGCGGCACCCGGGTCGGCCGGCTGCACCCCTCGACGCCGCTGCCGCCGCTCGTGCACCACGCGGATGCCGAGCTCGAGCGGGAAGGGTTCGGCGTCGGCGGTACGGTCACCGTCGCGCTCACCGAGGACGACGGCCTGCGGCGCAGCCGGCTGCTGCACCGGCTGCGGGTGCTGCGGATCCCGGGGTTCGACCGGCGGCGGGGGCCGCGGACCGGGGTCGATCCGGTGCTGGAGGAGCAGTGGGACGTCACCGTCCATGAGCATCGGCTGGTCGCGTTGATCGAGGCCGGCGCGTACGGCGTGACCCTCGGCGAAGCCGCCGCGGCCGTCCTCGCCGAACGGATCCGCGGGGCGGACGTGGCCGGTCTCGCCGATGCCCTGTTCGACGCGGCGCTGTGCGGCACGGTCCGCCTGTCGGACCAGGTGCTGCACGACCTGGGCGCGGCCGTCGGGACCGCCGGTGACCTCGGCGACCTCGGCCGGCTCCTCGCGGTCGTGCTGACCCTGTGGCGGCACGACCGGCTCCTCGGCACGGCCGGCAGCGCCCCCCTCGGCACGGTGATCACCGCCGCCCACCAGCGGGCGTTGTGGCTCGCGGAAGGCGTACGGGGCAGCACCTCCCCGGCCGACCCCGCCCGCATCGCAGCGGTCGTCGCCGTCCGGGACACCACGGTGCACGCCGGGCCGCGCCTCGCCCTCGACCGCGACGCCGCCCTCGCCGTGATGCGCCGTGTCGCCGAGGACAGGGAATCCCCGCCTGACCTCCGCGGCGCCGCCTTCGGCTTCTGCTGGTCCGCGGAAACCACCGGCCCCCAAGCGACGGATGCCACCAGCCCCGAAGCAGCGGACGCCACCAGCCCCGAAGGGACGGATGCCACCGGCTCCGAAGGGGCGGACGCCACCAGCCCCGAAGGGACGGATGCCACCGCCTCCGAAGGAGCGGACACCACCCGCCCCGAAGCGAAGGGGCAGGGGAAGGACGGCGGCAGGGCCTGGGAGGACCCGGTGCGGGCGGTCCGCGGCGCGGCGGCTCCGGGCACGGTCGGCGACTGGCTGGCGGGGCTGTTCGCGGTGGCGCGCGAAGAGGTGCTGCACGCGCCCCGGGTGCTCGACGTGCTCGACGACCTGATCAGCGGGATGGGCGAGGCGGAGTTCCTGATCGCGCTGCCGGCGCTGCGGCAGGCGTTCACGTACTTCCCGCCCAGGGAACGGGAGACCGTCGCAGGGCACCTGCTCGCCAGGCGCGGGCTCGGGGGAAGCGGCCGGTCGCTGCTGCGGGCGCGCGAGGTCGACCCGGTGCTCGTCGCGGCCGCCGCGGAGCTCGAGGCCCGGGTCGACGCGGCCCTCACCCACGAAGGGCTCCTGCCATGAGCACGCCCGACCAGCACCGCACCGACCAGCCCCACACGGACCAGCACCGCACCGCGCAGGACCAGCACAGCACCGCGCAGGACCAGCACCGCACCGCGCAGGACCAGCACCGCACCGCGCAGGAGCTGGACCGCACCGCGCAGGAGCTGGAGCGGTGGCGGCTGGTGCTCGGCGAGGCCGGGCAGTCGGTCCTGAACGGCGGCCGGCTCAGCGCCGACGGCCTGGGGCGCGACGCGGCCCTCGACTGGCTGTACGGGCGCGACGAGGACCTCGAACGCCGGGGCGTCCGGCAGACGCGGCACGGCGGGGACGGTGGGTCGGTGGTCACCACGGTCGACTGGCTCGACGACATCACGACGCTGTTCCCGAAGGAGACGATCGAGCGGCTGCAGCGCGATGCCGTGGAGCGGTACGAGATCCACGACGTCGTCACCGACCCGGCGGTCCTCGCCCGGGTCGAGCCGAACCCGACGCTGCTGAGAGCCGTGCTGCGCACCAAGCACCTGATGAACCCCGACGTGCTGGTGCTGGCGCGAAGGATCGTCGACAAGGTTGTGCGGCAGCTGGTGGAGAAGCTCGCGACGCAGGTGCGGCACGCGTTCTCCGGGGCGCGGTCCCGCAGCGCGAGCCGGTTCAAGGTCGCCAGGAACTTCGACGTGAAACGCACCCTGCGGGCGAACCTCGGGCGCTACCGCCCGCAGGAGCGGAAGGTGTACGTGGAGTCCGCGTACTTCATCGCGCGGACACGCCGGCACCTGGACCGGTGGCAGGTGATCCTGCTCGTCGACCAGTCGGGGTCGATGACGGGCAGCGTCATCCACTCGGCCGTCACCGCGGCGTGCCTGTGGGGGCTGCCGGGCGTGAAGACGCACCTCGTCGCGTTCGACACGGCGGTGGTGGACCTGACCGCGGACGTCGACGACCCGGTGGAGCTGCTGATGAAGGTCCAGCTCGGCGGCGGCACCGACATCGCGCGGGCGGTCGAGTACGGCACCGGGCTGATCGAGCAGCCGCGCCGCACGATCCTGGTCGTGATCAGCGACCTGTACGAGGGGCCCGGGGGCGGCGAACGGCTCGTCCGGCTCGTCAGGGACGTCGCGGGGCAGGGGACGAAGGTGCTGTGCCTGGCGGCGCTGGACGAGGACGCCGACCCGGCGTTCGACCGGGACATGGGCGCCCGACTCGCCGACGCCGGTGCCTCCGTCGGCGCCATGACCCCGGGTGAACTGGCGGCGTACGTGGCGGAGCAGGTGGCCCGATGAGAGCGGACCTCCTCGCGCTGACCCAGGAGTCGCTTGCCGCACTCACCAACCGGGGACTGGTCAAGCGCGCCACGAGGGAGGTCGAGCAGGCCCCGCCGGCGATCACCGAAGACCCGGGCGGCACGGTCCGCGGCACCTACCCGGACGGCCCCGAGACGCAGCTTCCGCAGGGCGGCCTGGAGACGGGCAGCTGCACCTGCGGCGCCACCGGCATCTGCCGGCACATCGTGGGCCTCGTCATCGCGTACCAGAGCGAGCACGAGACAACGGATGTCGTCACGCAATGGTCGCCGGGGGCGTTCACCGACGAGCAGATCGAGGCGAGGATCGGGGCGCGACAGCTCAACGCCGCGCGGCGGGCGTACCGGGCCGGCTACGTCGCCCGCGTGCACCGGCCCTCCGCGGCGGACCCGGCGCCGCGGGTGGAGCTCGGGTCGGCGACGGTCCGGTTCCTGGTGCCCGGCGATCTCGGGTTCGTGCACACGGACGCCGTCGCCGGGGCCCGCGACGACGTCATCGCCCTCGCCGTATGGGCGTTCCGAGCGGCCGACGCCAAAGCCGCCGACGCCAAAGCCGCCGACGCCAAAGCCGCCGACGCCAAAGCCGCCGACGCCAAAGCCGCCGACGCCAAAGCCGCCGACGCACAAGCCGCCGACGCTGTAGCGGCCGATACAAAAGACGCGACAGCCGGCGGCAAGGCCGATGAGCAGGACGTGCAGGTCGACGTCGGAGGACCACCCGCCACCGCCGACGCCGGGACCGACGCGTCCCTCGACGCCGCGGTACACCTGGCCGGCGAGATCCTGCTCACGGGCGCCACCCACGTCGGCCCCGGACTGGCGGCCACGGTCGCCGAGGTGCGGCAGCGCCTGGAGCGGGCCGGTCTGCGCTGGCCGCTGCTCGCCGTCGGTGACCTCGAGGAGCAGCTCGCGGCGTACGAGCGGCGCGCCACCTCCTACAGTCACGACCGGCTCGCCGGGCTGGTCGCCGAGCTGCACGCCAGGCACCGCGCGGTCACCAACCGGCGTCACGCCCTTCCGGCAGCTCCCGGCGGCGCCGGCCTGCGGGCCAGGATCCTCGGCACGCGGGAGGCCGCGGAGACCCCGATGCGCCGCGCCCGGCTCGACGGCCTCGGCTGCCGGCTCAGGACCGTCGGCGACGAGACACAGGTCGAGATCTACTTCGCGCACGCGGACAGCGCCACCGTCCTGGTGCTGCGCCGGGCGTACCGGGAAGGCGGGCGCGTCGCCGGGGCCACCGTCGCCCAGCTCGCCGGCGGCACCGTCGTGACCGAGTCGGCGATCCGCAGCGCCAGCCGCACCGTGCGCCTCGCCACCAGCCGCGTCGCCAAGACCACCGTGACGCCGTCGCAGGGCATGTGGACGGCGCTGCCGGACGCGCTCGTCGTGCGGGACCTGCGGGAGCTCGCCGCGTACCTCGACCGGCTCCCGCCGCGGGTGGTGCGGCCCAGGGTGGAGGCGGAGCTGGTGCGTGTCGTGCAGGTCGCGGAGGTCCGGTCCGTGCACTACTCCCCGGGCGCCCAGCGGCTCGACGCCGTCGTCGCGGACCCGGCCGGCGGGGTGGCGACGATCACCGCGACCCACACCGCGGCCGCGCCCGGCGCCCTCGACGCGATCGCCGCGGCGCTGGACGGCCCGGTCCGGGCCGTCGCCGGCACGGTCGGCAGGTCCCGCGGTGTGATCACCGTCGAGCCGCTCGGGTTCGCGGTCGGCGACGACGCCGTCGTGGTCCCAGACCTGGCGCCGGCGGGCGGGTTCCGGATCGGCGGCGGGCCGGTGCCCGACGAGGACCCGCTCCGGCACGCGGTCGGCACGGCGGCGGCACTGCTCGCCGAGGTGCCCCACCGGGGCCTGCGGATGCTGCCGCCCACGTTCACCGGCCGGTTGCGAGACGCGGAACACACCCTGTCACGGGTCGGGCTGCGCCGCGCCGCCGCCTCGGTCGGCGCGCTGCGGGAAGGCCTGGGGCCCGACCCGGACGACACCACCGTGCGCCTGTGGGTGGATGCGTACGTGCGGCTCCTCGTCACCGCCGAACTGCAGTGACCCGGCCGTGACGGACCGTCGAGACCCAGGCGATTTGCCCGGTCTGCGAGCGCCAAAATTCACAGCGGAAGAGGGATCACATCCGCCCGACGGCGTGTCGATCATGAACCGTGGCTAGGCTGACGCGCCGGAAGTGAAGGACATCTCAACAGGGGGGCGCAGCATGGCCGACTCGTTCGTGCATCTCCACGTGCACACCGAGTACTCCATGCTCGACGGAGCGGCGCGACTGAAGGACATGTTCAAGGAGGCGAACCGTCTCGGCATGCCCGCCGTCGCGATCACCGACCACGGCAACATGCACGGCGCGTACGACTTCTACAAGCAGGCGACCGCCGCCGGCGTCACCCCGATCCTCGGCGTCGAGGCCTACGTCGCGCCCGAGTCGCGGCTGCACAAGCAGCGCGTCAAGTGGGGCCGTCCCGACCAGAAGGACGACGACGTGTCCGGCTCCGGCGGGTACACGCACAAGACGATCTGGGCGAAGAACAAGACCGGCCTGCACAACCTGTTCCGGCTCAACTCGCGGGCGTCGATCGAGGGGCACTTCGTGAAGTGGCCCCGGATGGACACGGAGATCATCGCCGAGCACTCCGAGGGCCTGATGGCCACGACCGGCTGCCCGTCCGGCGAGGTCCAGACGCGGCTGCGGCTCGACCAGTTCGACGAGGCGCTGAAGGCCGCCGCCAAGTACCAGGACATCTTCGGCAAGGACAACTACTTCCTCGAGGTCATGGACCACGGCCTCGACATCGAGCGGCGCGTGCGCGACGGCCTGACCGAGATCAGCAAGCGGCTCGACATCCCGCCGGTCGTCACCAACGACTCGCACTACACGCACCAGGCCCAGGCCGAGGCGCACGACGTGCTGCTGTGCGTGCAGACGGCATCCAACATCAACGACCCGAACCGGTTCCGGTTCGGCGGGTCGGGCTACTACCTGAAGTCCGCCGACGAGATGCGCGCCGTCGACAGCTCCGACCTGTGGCAGCAGGGCTGCCGCAACACGCTGCTGGTCGCCGAGAAGGTCGACACCGACGGCATGTTCAAGGAGCGCAACCTGATGCCGCGCTTCCCGGTGCCGGAGGGGGAGACCGAGGAGTCGTTCTTCCGGGCCGAGGTCGCCCGGGGGATGGCGCGCCGGTTCCCCGGCGGCATCGACGAGGAGCACCAGCGGCAGGCCGACTACGAGACCGACATGATCGTGAAGATGGGCTTCCCGGCCTACTTCCTCGTCGTGTCCGACTTCATCCTGTGGGCGAAGAACCAGGGCATCGCCGTCGGTCCGGGCCGTGGCTCGGCCGCCGGCAGCCTGGTGGCGTACGCGATGGGCATCACCGACCTCGACCCGCTGCCGCACGGCCTGATCTTCGAACGGTTCCTGAACCCCGACCGCATCTCGATGCCCGACATCGACATCGACTTCGACGAGCGCCGGCGCGGCGACGTCATCCGGTACGTGACCGACAAGTGGGGCGAGGACCGGGTCGCGCAGATCGCCACGTTCGGCACGATCAAGGCCAAGGCCGCCATCAAGGACTCGGCGCGGGTCCTGGGCTACCCGTTCGCGGTCGGCGACCGGATCACCAAGGCGATGCCGCCCGCCGTGATGGGCAAGGACATCCCGCTCACGGGCATCTTCGACCCGAACCACCCGCGCTACTCCGAGGCGGTCGAGTTCCGCGCGCTGTACGACAGCGACCCCGACGTCAAGAAGGTCGTCGACACGGCGAAGGGCATCGAGGGGCTGATCCGCCAGACGGGTGTCCACGCCGCCGGCGTCATCATGTCCGCCGAGCCGCTGATCGAGCACGTGCCGCTGATGCGCCGCGACGCCGACGGCGCGATCATCACGCAGTTCGACTACCCGACGTGCGAGACGCTCGGGCTGCTGAAGATGGACTTCCTCGGCCTGCGCAACCTGACGATCATCGATGACGCGGTCAAGAACATCGAGCGCAACCACGGCATCAAGCTCGACCTGCTCAGCCTGCCGCTGGACGACAAGGCCGCCTACGAGCTGCTCGCCCGCGGCGACACCCTCGGCGTGTTCCAGCTCGACGGCGGGCCGATGCGTTCGCTGCTGCGGCTGATGAAGCCCGACAACTTCGAGGACATCTCCGCGGTCCTGGCGCTGTACCGCCCGGGCCCGATGGGTGCGAACTCGCACACCAACTACGCGCTGCGCAAGAACGGGCAGCAGGAGATGACGCCGATCCACCCGGAGCTGGAGGAGCCGCTCCAGGAGATCCTGGGCCCCACGTACGGGCTGATCGTCTACCAGGAGCAGGTGCAGCGCGCCGCGCAGAAGCTCGCCGGCTACACGCTCGGCCAGGCCGACCTGCTGCGCCGGGCCATGGGCAAGAAGAAGAAAGAGGTCCTGGAGAAGGAGTTCGTGCCGTTCAGCGACGGCATGAAGGCCAACGGCTACAGCGACGAGGCGATCAAGAAGCTGTGGGACGTGCTCGTCCCGTTCGCCGACTACGCCTTCAACAAGGCGCACACGGCCGGCTACGGGCTCGTCTCGTACTGGACGGCGTACCTCAAGGCGAACTACCCGGCGGAGTACATGGCCGGGCTGCTGACCAGCGTCGGCGACGACAAGGACAAGATGGCCCTGTACCTGTCGGAGTGCCGGCGGATGGGCATCGACGTGCTGCCGCCGGACGTCAACACGTCCGCGGGCCCGTTCACGCCGGTCGGCAAGGACATCCGCTTCGGCCTCGCCGCCGTGCGCAACGTCGGCCACAACGTCGTCGACGCGATCGTGCGGTGCCGGCAGGCCGCGCCGTACAAGGACTTCCACGACTTCCTGTCGAAGGTCGACGCCGTCGCCTGCAACAAGAAGACGATCGAGTCGCTCATCAAAGCCGGCGCGTTCGACTCGATGGGGCACCCGCGCCGCGGGCTCCTGGCGATCCACGCCGACGCGATCGACGCCTACGCCGACATCAAGAAGAACGAGGCGATCGGCCAGTTCGACCTCTTCGGCGACGCGTTCGGCGGCGACGACACCGGCGGCGGCACCCCCGCCATGACCGCGGCGATCCCGCAGATCGAGTGGGACAAGCGGGAGCTGCTCACGTTCGAGCGGGAGATGCTCGGCCTGTACGTGTCCGACCACCCCCTGTTCGGCCTCGAGTCGGTGCTCGCCAAGGCCGCGGACACGGCGATCAGCAGCCTGTCGGAGGAGGGCTCGGTGCCGGACGGCGCCGTCATCACCCTCGCCGGGATGCTGACCGGCGTGCAGCGGCGCATCACCAAGCAGGGCAAGCCGTGGGCGTCGGCGAGCCTGGAGGACCTCGGCGGTGCCGTCGAGGCGCTGTTCTTCCCCAACACGTACGAGCTGGTCGGCCAGTACATCGCCGAGGACGCGATCGTCGTGGTGAAGGGCCGCGTCGACCGGCGCGACGAGACGCCGCGGCTCATGGCGATGGACCTGTCCATGCCCGACGTCACCACCGCGGACGAGAACCGGCCGGTGGTGCTGTCGCTGCCGGCGAACCGGTGCACGCCGCCGCTGGTCGACCGGCTCAAGGAGATCCTGCTCAACCACCCGGGCAAGGCCGAGGTGCACGTGAAGCTCAGCCACGGCTCGCGGATCACCCTGCTGCGCCTCGGCCCGTACCGGGTCGAGCCGACCACCGCCCTGAAGGGCGACCTGAAAGCGCTGCTCGGCCCCAACAGCTTCTCGTAGAACCGTCACGATAAGGTCGGCGGGTGCAGACGCCGCGTCGGTCGCTGTGGCTCTCGCGGCGCGCCCGCTGGTCCGCCGCGGTCGTCGCGGTCCTCGTCGCCGCCGTGCTCGCCGGCGCGTTCGTCTACCGGCTCAACCAGCGGCCGTATGCGTTCGACCGGCTCAGCCGCACCGGCGAGGCCACGTTCCCCGGCGCCGTCGAGGGGCCCGGCCTGCGCGCGTTCCTGGACAGCGGCCGGGCGTTCGTCGGCTACCAGGCCGGTGAGGGGCGCTTCCACCTGCGCGCCGTCGACGTCGACAAGCCCGGGGAACCCGCGATCTGGACCAACACGGCCCTTACCGGAGTCGAGTCGTTCAGCTTCGCCCGCGGCTCCGTGATCGTCACCGGCGCCCCCGACAGCGCCGGCCGGCGCACGATCACGCTGCTCAACGCGAACAACGGGGTGCCGTTCGTCAGGTTCGACGTCGTCGCCGGGGACCGGTGGGAGCTCGTCGGCAAGTACTTCGTGCGATACCGCGGCGCCGACCACCGGCTCGTCGTCACCGACGTCAGCACGCAGAAGGAGATCGCGACCCTCGACCAGCCGGGTGGCGCCGGCAGCTTCTGGCTGACCGACAACTGGAGCCACCAGCAGGTCCCGACGTCGCCGGACGGTGCCGCGCTCGACGAGCCGCTGACCGTCGACCCGCACCTGGTCCGCGCCGTCGCCGGCGGCGGCATCGAGGTGATCAGCCTGTCCAGCGGCAAGCCGGACGGCGCCGCGCCGGCCGTCGCCGCCCCCGACGACCTCGTGTACCCGTACGAGGAGCAGGTCTTCGTCGCCGGGCCCGGCCACGGCTACCGGATTCAGGCCCGCGACCGGGTGAAGCTCGGCAAGGTGCAGTGGACGTGGACGTCACCGGACCCGCAGGCGCGGGTGCGGGCGCTGGCCGCCTGCGGGGAGCGGCGGATCTGCGCGGTCGAGGAGCACCGGGTGACCGCGCTGGACATCCGCACCGGCGAGGTCGAGTTCCGCGTCGACGTCGACGCGCCCCGCACCCTGCTGCCGGTCGGCGAGCGGCTCATGCTCCGCGACGCCGGCGGCGCGGTGCTGCTCGACGACGAGGGCCGGGTCGTGCGGCGCTGGCCCGGCCGGCGCGCCGCCCGCCTCGACGACGGCAGCTACCTGCTGCTGCCGGTCGACGTGCCGGCCGGCCCGTACACCTGGCTCGGCGTGCAGGCCGACGACGGCGCGACCCGTGACCTCGGCGCCCTGGACGTGCCGGTCGACACGTGCACGTGGAGCCACACGTACCTGGCCTGCGCGGCGGCGCCCGGACGGTTCGTCTTCTACCGAGTCAGGACACCCTGGTACTCGGGGCGGCTCTGACGGACCGGCGCCGCGCCAGCCGGAAGATCGCGACCGCGCCGATCGCCACCCACACGATGTTGAGCACCGCGGACGGCCACGCGCCGTTCACCGCCGAGTTGAAGGCGAGGGCCGCGCCGCCGGCGATGTTGAGGCCCTGGAACACGGCGCCGTCGCCGGTGATCCGTTTCGTGGAGACGAGGGCGTACGCGGCGAGCAGCCCCGCCGCGCCCGCCCAGCCGATGAGGGCGATCACGACAGCACCGCGTAGGCGCGGACGGTGAACGTGCCCATGCCCGCGATCCGCGGCGGCACCGCCGTGAACCGGAACCCGTCGACGGGCAACCGGTCCAGGTCGTTGAGGTGCTCCACGATGTAGATGCCGGCGTCGAGCAGGCCGGTGTGCGCGGGGCGCGTCAGGTCGGCGACGTCGTCGATGTTGACCGAGTCGATGCCGACGAGCGCCGGGCCCCTCCGCACCAGCCAGTCGACGGCGTCGCGGGTCAGGAACGGCGCGTCCGGGTCGCCGTAGGCGGGCTTGCCGAAGTGCTTCGACCAGCCGGTACACACGAGGACGGCGCAGTCCGTGACGTCCCCGTGCGTGTCGGTCTGCCGCTCCAGCAGCGCCGCGTCGACCGCGCGGACCCCGGTCGCGTCGACGAGGACGCCGGGCAGGTCCGCGACCCGGTCGAGGGGGACGTCGGTGAGATCGCCGCGGCCCTCGAAGCGGTGCGCGGGCGTGTCCAGGTAGGTGCCGGTGTTGGCGATCAGGTCGATGCGGCCGATCTGGAAGTCGGTCCCGGGCGCGTACCTGCCGCGGGCGTCCTCCCGGGACAGGTAGTCGCTGATCACGGGCCCGGGCATGCCCGGATAGGTGATCAGGCCGGCGTGGACGGGGTGGCTCAGTTCGATGAAGCGTGGCACACCTGAGATCGTGGCAGACAGCGCAGCTAACGTGTGAGCGAGAATTCCTACAGTTGCACTGAAGCGGGGCTGCATGAACCTGGACCCGCGCCGCCTCGCGGTGCTCGCCGCCATCGCCCGCCGCGGGACCCTCGCCGGCGCCGCCGCCGCGCTGCACGTCACCCCGTCGGCGGTGTCGCAGCAGCTCGCGCAGCTGGAGCACACCGTCGGCCGGCCGCTGGTGGACCGGTCGGGGCGGCGCGCCGTGCTCACCGCCGCCGGCCGGGTCCTCGCCGTGCGCGCCGAGGCGATCGAACGCGAGCTCGCCGAGGCGGAGCGGGAGCTGGTCGCCATGTCGGGCCACGCCGCCGGGCTCGTCCGCGTCGGCGCGTTCGCGACCGTGATCCGGCATCTGCTGATCCCCGCGATGGCCCGCCTCGCCCGCGACCACCCCGACGTGACCTGCTCGATCACCGAGCTCGACGGCCCGCCGGCGCTGCGCGAGCTGCGCCTCGGCGGCCTCGACGTGACCATCACCGAGCGCGACGCCTCGCTGGGCCTGGAGTCACGCAGGCAGGTCAGTGTGGTGCCACTCGGCGAGGACCCGTACCGCGTCGTGGTTCCCGCCGGCTGGCCGCCCGTGCTCTCCTACGCCGACCTCGCCGACCGCCCGTGGATCGCCGGCCCGCCGACGTCGACGACCGGGCAGGTCCTGGACCGGCTCGGCCGCGAGCGCGGCTTCACCCCGCGGCGGGTGCACGCGTGCGTCGACTACCCGGTCGTGCTCGCGCTCGTCGCCGCGGGGCACGGCGCCACCATCGCGCCGGACCTGGCGCTTCGTGACGCGCTGGCGGCGGGTGTACGGGTGACCGACCTGCCCGTCGCGGGTGCCCGGCGGCTGGACGCGCTGGTCACCGCGGGTAGGGCGGCCCTTCCGGCGGTGACCGCGCTGCTGTCGGTCCTAGTAGATTGACAGGTGCACGTGGTTGGTGTGGTCGCTGCTCGGGTCGCCCTGACCGCTGTTGTAGGCGTGCCAGCCGCCCGCCGGCGTCCAGATCTGCTTGTACCAGATCACGTACATCACGCCCAGCGCCTGCGCGTTCTTGATCAGCCACGCGGCGAGCTGGGTGCCGTACTCCTTGGACGCGCCGGCCGCCACCCCGCCGAAGCCCTTCACGTCGGCGGCGAAGTCGCAGGCCCGGCCCTTCGGGTGCTCGTATGGCTCGGGCGGCTGCCGCCAGCACGACACGAAGCGCATGAACCCGGCCTTGCGCACCTCCTGCAGCGCGTGCAGGGTCCGCGGCGTGAGGCAGCCGCCGGTCGTCGGGTCGTCCGTGCCGCACGACTCCGCCGGCCACGAGCCGTCGGCCCGCCGGGGCGCGGGCTCGGCGGTCCTGGTCGTGGTCTTCTCGCTCCACGTGGTGGACACGTCGACGGCGGCCATCGACTCGGCGAGGGCCTCCTCCAGGCCGGCCTTCTGCTGCGCCATCACCGCCGTGCTCGCCTGCTGCTTGCCGACCTCGGCGTCGATGGCCGACCTCGTCCTGGTCAGCTCGGTCCGCGTCGCCGTCAGCCGGGTGAGCTGGGCGGCTTTGCGCCGGGCGATGACCTCCAGCGTGCTCACCCGGTCGGCGAACACCCCTGGCGTCGGGCTGTCCAGCAGTGTCGCCGCGCTGCGCAGCCCGCCGCCGTTCTGGTACGCGGCGACCGACATCGTCTGGGTCTCGTCGCGCAGCTTCGCGTACTCCGTCTCCAGCTTCTGCTGCTGCTCCTCGAGGGCCTTCTGCTGCTGCAGGGACGCCGCCAGGGCGTTCTGCGCGTCGATGTACGCGCGGTTCGCCTCGTCGAGCTTCTTGATCAGGGCAGGGTCGCCCCCCTCGCCGGCGTTCGCGGGTGAGGCCGTGCCGAGCACCACGGCCGGGGCCAGGAGGAGCGCGAGCGCCGTCACGACGGCGACGATCCACGGAGGTCTGGACATACTGTCCTCCCCATCGGCCGCCTGCCGGGTGAGCTGACGGATTCGGGCCGGAATCATCGTCCAGGGTGGTGGGCTAGCCTCCTAGGAAGGATTGGGGGACATGAACCGGGTCATTGAGGGGTAAGCGGACAAAGTCAAGGCAAGCAACGGAAGGGGTCTCGGACATGTCGAGAAGTGCTACGAGCACACCGGCCACCGTCGAGGACTGCCTGCGCGTCGGCGCCGGCTTCTCCCAGGGCGACAGGGCCTGGATCGCCGAGCAGTTCGCCACGCTCGACACCCAGCTGGCCGCGTTCCCGGTCGACGCGACGGAGATCGAGGTGTCGGTGAAGGATCGCAACGCCCGCGGCCAGAAGGTCACCCTCGAGTGCTGGACCCCCGGCCACCCGAAGGCGGTGACCACATCGACGGAGGAAGACCTGCACGCCGCCATCCTGGAGGTCCGCGACGACCTGCGCCGCCGCCTGGCCGAGGTGAAGACCAGGCAGGTGCCGCGCCACAACCGTCACCTCCGCGAGAGCACGATCGCCGACGTCATCTCTCCCGAGCTGATCCCGCGCCCCAGCACCTGAGCGCGCGGTGTCGCGCGGCCCGGCCACCGGCTTCCGGTGACCGGGCCGCCGCCGTCATCGGCGCGTCATGGGCCGGTGGCGTCGCGGTACAGGGTGCCGGTCGTGACGTGCTCGTCGAGCGCGGCCTTCACGACGAGGCGCTCCAGGCCGTCGAGGAAGCCGAGGGGGCCGCGTTCGCCGAGGAAGCCGTGCTCGGCGCACAGCATCAGTTCGGCGGTGTCGCTCAGGTCGGTGAGGAACATGAAGAAGTTGGCGCCCTTGGGCAGGCGGTCGATGACGGGGGCACGCAGCTTCGTCGCGGGCGCCGCGTGGATCGCGTCGGCGAGGTCGGCCGGCGGCGTGGGCGGGGGCTGGTCCGGCGGGGCGAAGCGGGTGTCGTTGAAGAAGCAGTAGCCGTCGGGCGTGATCCCGCGGCCGGCGGCGACGTCGGCGAACAGCGCCTCGAGCCGGCGTGGGTCGTACTCGCAGTGGGCGTACGCCAGGAGGGCGGCGTCCGAGGCGCGGTGCAGCAGGTCGCCGACGGTCTCGGCGGGGCGGCCGGTGAAGTCGAGCCGGAAGAGCGCGTTCTGGTTGAAGGCGCCGACCAGCGCGCGGCTCGCCGGCCGGAAGCGGGTCGCCACGATCATGCGGAGCAGGGCCTCGGTCTCGCCGGTGTACGCGGCGAGCTGCAGCGCGGTCCCGGCCAGCAGCACCGTCGCCGGTGGGACGCCGAACCGGGCGGCGAGCCCGTTCGTGGCGAGCGCCAGGGCGGGGGACTGGATCAGCCCCCAGTCGAGGTTGGGCGGCCGGCCGTCGCGGACGCTCTCGATCATGCGGGTGGGGACGCCGGTGAGGTGTTTCGCCCAGTAGGCGAGCGCCTTCGCCTCCCGGCGCAGCCCGACGGCGGAGGTCTCGTACCCGGCGCGCTGCAACGGCTGCTGGCCCGGCTCGACGGCGACCGGCGGGTCCTGCAGCAGGTTGAGCAGGTCCCCGCGGACGATCGCGAAGCTCCCGCCGTCGACGGCCATGTGGCTGGCGGCGAGCAGGACCACGACCGGGGCGTCGTCGCGGACCAGGATCGCGACCCGCAGCGGCAGGTCGGCGCCGATGTCGAACCACGGGGCGCGCAGTGCCTCGCCGAGCTCTGCGGCCGCCTCGTCGGTGCCGCGGTCGCCGATGTCGTGGATCCGCAGCGGGATGTCGCCCTCGCCGACGACCCGCTGGCGGGGGCCTTCGGGGGTGTCGACGTACAGGGTGTGCAGCGAGTCGTGCCGCTCGACGAGCCGCCGCACGGCCGTGAGGACGCGGCCGAGGTCGTTGTGCGGCGGGACGGGGCAGCGGGTGAGCAGGTTGAGGGTCGAGTCGTGCGGTGGCAGCCAGCGGAGCACGTCCCAGATCGCGACCTGGGCCCAGATGAGCGGGCCCTCAGCGGCGCGGCCGGTGCTGAAGTGCACGCTGGTGGGGTACGCGGGCATGGAGTCACCTTCCGCCGAGGCCGGACCGGGTCAGGGGGTGAGCGCCTAAAAGCTACGGCCGACGTTGAAGTTTTTCAATCGTCCGTACGAATCTTGCCAACCTGGCTCAGGTCGGCAAACAATGGCGGAGTTCGATAGGTTGGTGCGCATGTGGCGGATCACCGTGGACCACACGTGCATCGGCTCGGGCAGCTGTCAGGGCATCGCCCCGGACCGCTTCGAGCTGGACGACGTCGAGGGCCGGGCCCACCCGGTCAACCAGGACGTGGCCCCCGACGACGAGGCCGTCCTCGACGCGGTGGCCTCCTGCCCGATGGAGGCGATCAGCGTCGTCGACCTCACCACCGGCAGACCCGTCGAGATCTGACCGCCGTGGGACCCGGTTGGACACGGGGCCGGCTTCGTCATCGACGGTGGCCTCATCGGCACCGTCTGAGTCCCGCCGTGCCTTCCGGCGGAAGGGCACCGTCTGAGTCCCGCCGTGCCTTCCGCTGGGAGGGCAGCGTCCGGGGTCCCGCTACGTCGTGCGGTGGAAGGCGGCGAGGATGGCGTCGGCGGCCTGGCCCGGGGTCATCGTGCCGGCGCGGACCTGGTCCTCCAGGTCGGGGGCGAGGGCGCGGACGGCGGGGTCGGCGCGCAGCCGGTCCAGGAGGGTGGCGCGGGCGGTCTCCCAGATCCACGCGACCCGCTGCGCCTCGCGGCGGCGGTCGAGGGCGCCCGACGACGACAGGTGGTCGTGGTGGGCCTCGAGGCGGGACCACAGGTCGGGCAGTCCGGCGCCGGTGAGGCCGCTGCAGGTGACGACCGGCACCTGCCAGTCGCGGGCGCCGGACGTGTGCAGGAGGCGCAGCGCGCCGGCGAGCTCGCGGGCGGCCTTGCGGGCGTCGGGCTCGTGCGGGCCGTCGGCCTTGTTGACGGCGATGACGTCGGCGAGCTCCAGGACGCCCTTCTTGATGCCTTGCAGTTGGTCGCCGGTGCGGGCGAGCGCCAGCAACAGGAACGTGTCGACCATCCCGGCGACGGCGGTCTCGGACTGGCCGACGCCGACGGTCTCGACGAGGACGACGTCGTAGCCGGCGGCCTCGACGACGGTCATCGCCTCGCGGGTCGCGCGGGCCACGCCGCCGAGGGTGCCCGACGTGGGCGACGGCCGTACAAAGGCGGCGTCGTCGACGGCGAGGCGGGCCATCCTGGTCTTGTCGCCGAGGATGCTGCCGCCGGTGCGGGTCGACGACGGGTCGACGGCGAGGACCGCGACCCTGTGCCCGGCGCCGGTGAGGAACGTGCCGAGCGCGTCGATGAACGTGGACTTGCCGACGCCGGGGACGCCCGTGACGCCGATGCGGCGGGCCCGGCCGGCGTGCGGGGTCAGCGCGACGAGCAGGTCCTGCGCCTGGGCCCGGTGGTCGGGGCGGGTCGACTCCACGAGGGTGATCGCCCGCCCGATCGACGCGCGGTGCCCGGCGAGCACCCCCTCGAGGAGGGCGGTCACCGGCGGAGTTGTGCGAGCAGGTCCAGGGCCGCCGAGGCGATCACCGTGCCGGGCGGGAAGATCGCGGCGGCGCCGGCGGCGCGCAGTTCGTCGAAGTCCTGCGGGGGGATGACGCCACCGACGATGACGAGGATGTCGTCGCGGCCGAGGGCGGCGAGGGCGTCGCGCAGCGCGGGGACGAGGGTGAGGTGCCCGGCGGCGAGGGAGTTGACGCCGACGATGTGCACGTCGGCCTCGACCGCCTGGCGGGCCACCTCGTCCGGCGTCTGGAAGAGCGGGCCGACGTCGACGTCGAAGCCGAGGTCGGCGAACGCGGTCGCGACGACCTTCTGGCCGCGGTCGTGGCCGTCCTGGCCCATCTTGGCGACGAGGATTCGGGGCCGGCGCCCCTCCTCCTCGGCGAACTCGGCGGTGGCGGCGCGCACCCGGTCGATGAGCTCGTCGTTGCCGGCTTCGTCGCGGTACACCCCGGAGATGGTACGGATCTGCGCCGTGTGCCGCCCGAACACCCGCTCCAGGGCGTCGGAGATCTCGCCGACGGTGGCGTGCGCGCGGGCAGCCACGACCGACAGTTCGAGGAGGTTGCCGTCCGAGGCGGCGCCGGCCGACAGCGCCGCCAGCGCTTCGGCGACGCGGTCCGGGTCGCGTTCCGCGCGCAGGCGCTGCAGCTTCGCCAGCTGCTGGGCGCGGACGGAGGAGTTGTCGACCTTCAGGACCTCGATCGGCTCGTCGGCGTCGGGGCGGTACTTGTTGACCCCGATCACCGGCTGCCGGCCGGAGTCGATGCGGGCCTGGGTGCGGGCCGCCGCCTCCTCGATGCGCAGCTTCGGGATGCCCTCGTCGATGGCGCGGGCCATGCCGCCGGCGGCCTCCACCTCCTGGATGTGCTGCCAGGCGCGGGCCGCGAGGTCGTGGGTGAGGCGCTCCACGTACGCGCTGCCGCCCCACGGGTCGATGACCCTGGTCGTGCCGGACTCCTGCTGCAGCAGCAGCTGCGTGTTGCGGGCGATGCGGGCGGAGAAGTCGGTCGGCAGCGCCAGCGCCTCGTCGAGGGCGTTGGTGTGCAGCGACTGGGTGTGGCCCTGGGTGGCGGCCATCGCCTCGACGCAGGTGCGGACCACGTTGTTGAACACGTCCTGCGCGGTCAGCGACCAGCCGGACGTCTGGCAGTGCGTGCGCAGGCTCAGCGACTTGGGGTTCTTCGCGCCGAACTCGCGGACGAGCTTCGCCCACAGCAGCCGGCCGGCGCGCAGCTTCGCGACCTCCATGAAGAAGTTCATGCCGATGGCCCAGAAGAACGACAGCCGCGGCGCGAACACGTCGACGTCGAGGCCGGCGTCGCGCCCGGCGCGCAGGTACTCGACGCCGTCGGCCAGGGTGTAGGCGAGCTCCAGGTCGGCGGTCGCCCCGGCCTCCTGGATGTGGTAGCCGGAGATGGAGATCGAGTTGAACTTCGGCATCTTCTCCGAGGTGTACCGGAAGATGTCGCTGATGATCCGCATCGACGGCGCGGGCGGGTAGATGTAGGTGTTGCGGACCATGAACTCTTTGAGGATGTCGTTCTGGATCGTGCCGGACAGCAGCTCCGGCGCGACGCCCTGCTCCTCGGCGGCGACGATGTAGAGCGCGAGGACGGGGAGCACGGCCCCGTTCATCGTCATCGACACGCTCATCTTGTCCAGGGGGATGCCGTCGAAGAGCTGCCGCATGTCGAGGATGGAGTCGATCGCGACGCCGGCCATGCCGACGTCGCCGGCGACCCGCGGGTGGTCGGAGTCGTAGCCGCGGTGGGTGGCGAGGTCGAAGGCGACGGACAGGCCCTTCTGTCCGCCGGCGAGGTTGCGCCGGTAGAAGGCGTTGGACTCCTCGGCGGTGGAGAACCCGGCGTACTGGCGGACCGTCCACGGCTGCGTGGTGTACATCGTCGGGTAGGGCCCGCGCAGGAACGGGGCGATCCCCGGGTACGTGTCGAGGAAGTCGAGCCCGTCGAGGTCGGATGCGCCGTGGACACCGGCGACGTCGATGCCTTCCGGGGTCTGCCACGCCTCGGCCGGCTCCGGCGGGGTGGCGTCGACGCGGGGGGTGCCGAGGGCGACCTCGGTGAAGTCGGGGATCACGGCGTCACCAGTCCCAGGTCCAGATGTGTGCGGCGGAGCACGGCGAGTGCGTCGCAGCCGGTGTACAGGTAGTCGTCGACGTGCTCGTAGCCGGCGGGTCTCCCCGCCAGCCAGACGGTCTTGACGCCCTCGGCCTTCAGCCGGCGGGCGGTGTCCTCGGCCTCCTCGGCGTAGGAACGGTCGGAGCCGCAGATGCACGCGACGGCCGGGGAAGGTCCATTGTGGACTGTCCGGATGCCGCCGGCGGCGAACAGGTTGGCCGCGAACGACGCCCGCGCGGTGTGCGACGCGACCGGGCCGAGCGTGACCAGGCTGACGACCTGGTCCGAGCCTTCGGCGGCGTCCCGCAGGGACTCGAACGCCTCGGCGTACCGGTGCCGCGGCAGCCCACCCGAGGGTGCCTGCGGCGCGGGGGAGCGGACCGGCCGCCGCTCCTCCAGGGACGCGAACTCGCTGACGCCGGTGATCGGGTCGAGGCGGTGCGCGAGCCGGTCGGCGCGACGCTGCCAGGTCGCGGCGACCCGGTCGGCGACGAGCCCGCTGCCGAGCGCGGCGCCCATCCCGCCGGCCCGCTCCACGTCGACGAACACGTCCCAGGCGGCGTGCGCGAGCGCGTCGGTCAGCGACTCCACGAACCACGAGCCGCCCGCCGGGTCGACGACCCGTGCCACCTGCGCCTCCTCGACCAGCAGCGTCGAGGTGTTGCGCGCGATCCGCCGGGAGAAGCCGTCGGGCAGCCCGAGCCGCGCGTCGAACGGCAGCACCGTCACCGCGTCGGCGCCGCCGACCCCGGCGGCGAAACAGGCGACGGTGGTGCGCAGCAGGTTCACCCACGGGTCGCGGGCCGTCATCATCGCCGCGCTCGTCACCGCGTGCTGCACCTGCGCGCCGAGGTGCGGCACGTCGCAGACCGTCGCGATCCTCGACCAGATCCGCCGCGCCGCCCGCAGCTTCGCGATCGTCGCGAACTGGTCCTGGCCGGCCGCGTAGCGGAACTCCAGCTGGCGCAGCGCCATGCCGGCGCTCATCCCCGCGTCGACCAGCGCCCGCAGGTACGCGACCCCGGTCGCGGCGGCGAAGCCGAGCTCCTCGGCGTCGCTGCCACCGGCCTCGTGGTAGGGCGTCGCGTCGACCGTCGCCACCGGTACGTGCCGCGGCGCCTGCTTCGCGAGCCGGCCCAGCATGCCGAGGTCGGCGGGCTCCCCGGTCTTCGCCTGCCACCCGAGCGGGTCGGCGCCGAGGTTGCCGCGCTTGTCGTCGCCCGGCAGCCCGAGGAACACGCGCGCGGCGTCCTCCGTCGCGGCGCCGCAGTCGAGCACGACGGGGGCGAGGTCGAGGTACACGCCGTCGAGGACGTCGGGGATGCTGCCCGGCGCGATCCCGTCGAGCCAGATCGACGTCGCCCCGTTCTCGAGGTCGGCGAGGATCGCCTCGCGGGTCGCCTTCGCGTCGGGGTCCGCATGCCGCTGCCGCACGTCCCACGCCCGCGGCTGCGCGCTGCCGCCGCGGATGAACGGCGACTGCCCCGGCCACCCGGTCGCGGGCAGCCCCTGCGCGTCGGCGGCGGTGAACAGCGGCGCCACCGCGATCCCGTCGTAGGTCACGCTGCCCAGCAGCTCCGCGACAGCCTCCGGCGGCGTGCCGTCATCGGCGGCGCCGGTCCTGCGCAGCACCGCCAGGGCCAGCCGCTGCCACTGCTCCAGGTCGCCACCGGGGAAATCGGCACCCAGCCGCAGCCCGTCAGCCTCACTCATGAACGGATGTTAAGGGCCTGTGACAGCGACCCCGCAACCGTTGTGAAATGCTCCACCCGTCGAATATCTCACCGTTTCGCCCCATCCGCCGCTCCGGCCAACCCGGCGATGTGCGGCGCCCGTGGACGACACCGGGCCTGGTCGCGCCGCGGGGTGACCGCCCCGGCAGGCCGGTGCGGTCACCCCTGTGCGGGTCCCTGGACGGGCTCCTGTGCGGGTCAGGCGAAGTAGCGCAGCCAGACGTAGCCCCAGGCGATGACGGTGGTCATCACGGTGGTGACGATGCCGTAGCGGGTGAACTGCCAGAAGCTGATCGGCTGGCCGGCGCGCGCGGCGATGCCGAGCACGACAACGTTGGCGCTGGCGGCGACGGCGGTGCCGTTGCCGCCGAAGTCGGCGCCGAGGGCGAACGCCCACCACAGCGACTGGCCGGTGGCCGGGTCGGGGGTGGTCGCGACGATGTCCTCGACGATCGGGGCCATCGTCGCCACGTACGGGATGTTGTCGAAGAACGCGCCGAGCACCGCGGAGCCGAACAGCAGCCCGGTCGCGGCGAGGAAGTAGTCGTCGCCGACCTGGCCGGTCGCCCAGGTGCCGATGCGGTGGATGACGCCGGTCTCGACGAGGCCGCCGACCATCACGAACAGGCCCATGAAGAACACCAGCGTCGACCACTCCACCTCCTCCAGGTAGGCGGCGGTGGGGACCCGGGACACGAGCACCATCAGCCCGGCGCCGAGCAGCGCGATGATGGCCGGCTCGACGTGGATGACGGCGTGCAGCGCGAAGCCGGTGACGACCAGCGCGAGGACCGCCAGGCACCGGGCGAGCAGCCGCCGGTCGGTGATCGACGCGCGCTCGTCCAGGGCCATGACCTCGGCGACGCGCTCCGGGTGGTACTCGAAGCGCTTGCGGAACATGACCCAGGCCAGCAGTACGAACAGCACGAACAGGATCGCGACGATCGGCGCCATGTGCACGACGAAGTCGTTGAACGTCAGGCCGGCGCGGCTGCCGATGATGATGTTCGGCGGGTCGCCGATGAGCGTGGCGGCGCCGCCGATGTTGGAGGCGAGGGCCTCCGCGATCAGGTACGGCGCGGCCGGGATGCCCAGCTTGCCGCACACCAGCACGGTCACCGGCGCGACCAGCATGATCGTGGTGACGTTGTCGAGGAACGGCGACGCGACCGCGGTGATGACCATGAGCATCACGAGGAGCTTGTACGGCCGGCCGCCGGAGCGCTTCGCCGCCCAGACGGCGAGGAACTCGAAGATGCCGGTCTGCTTGATGACCCCGACGATGATCATCATGCCGAGCAGCAGGAAGATGACGTTCCAGTCGATGCCGGCGTGCTCGGAGAAGAACACGTCCTTGCCGGGCACCAGGCCCAGCAGGGCCATCATGCCGGCGGCGAACAGGGCGACGGCGACCCGGTGGACCTTCTCGGTGGCGATGAGGGCGAACGCGACCGTGAAGATGACGATCGCGGCGACGGCGCTCACCGGCGGCCCGGCGGGCCGTGCGGCGTGACGAGCTGACGTGGGCGTGGCGGTATGCGGTACATGACGGAAACCTCCTGAAGGGCAACGCGACGAAACCGTCGACCCCGGCGGGGCCACGGCTGCGGAGAACGTGAACTTCAGGAGGTGGGCGGGCCCCGGCAGCCCGGGGTGGCGCCGCACCGTCCACGATGGACCTGCGCGGTGCCGGCCGCCGCGGACCAGACGGCCGCCGGCGGTGTGACGTCGAGCGCGGCGGGCAGCACGACGAGCCAGTGCGCTCCGTCGGCGGTGGTTTCGCCGGTACGGGGAAGCTTGCGCCCCTGTGGCGCGTCAGCGCCCGGCACCGCCGACATGACGCTGCCGGTCCGCGCGACCTGGAACGTGTCGCCGGGCAGCGTGTGGTGGGCCTGGGTCAGGCCGAGCAGCATGGCGCAGATGCTGAGCGCGAGGCTGACGGCGGTCGTGCGCAACGCAGTCCTCACGCCTCACCTCCGCCCGCTCGTCGAATCCCCGAGTTTACCTGCTAATGCGGGTAGGGGCGCGCGGTCCGGGGTGTGATGCCGGCGCGGAACCGTCCGATGCGGGCCACCACCTGCTCCATGCGGACCGTGTCCTCCAGCGTGTCCAGGTACAGCACCCGGCTCACCAGGCCGTCGACGGTGAAGCTGAAGTAGATGGTCATCAGCGGGTTCACGAACAGGGTGCTGCCGCCGGTGCGGCTGGTGAACCGCACGTCGCCGCACTCGCCCCGGCTCGCCGCCGCGATCTGCCCGTTGACGATGCTCGGCCGCAGCGGCGTCGCGGCCTGCGCGTGCGCGACGGCGTCCCGGTACAGGGCGGCCTCCCGGCTCGCCGACGGGATGGACAGCGCGCCGAGGTAGGCGCCGTCGCGGTCGAGCGCGGCGATGTTCTCCAGCACCTGGGTGTGCCGGACGCCGTGGTACGCGTCGATCCCGAACCCCACGCACGTCACCAGCTTCACCGGCACGTCGAGACCCGCGACCGCGGCGAGGCTGGTCATGTCCTCCGCGGGGGTGCCGAGCCCGGCCTCGTCGCCGCGCATGAGGATGTCGGTGCCGCCGTCGACGAGCACGACCGCGTCGAGGCCGAGTTGTTCGGCGAGCGTCGCGTACGCCTCCCGCAGCGGCCGCACCCCGGTGCGGGGGAACGCGTACACGACGTCCGGCTCCCGCTGCCCCCGCAGCCACCGCGCGAGCGCCCGCTCCGGGAAGTAGTCCTCGAGCCCTTCCGTCCGCGCCGTCACCAGCGCGACGCCGGGCGCGAGCCACACGTCGAGGTCGAGCGTCTCCAGGGCCGTGAACGACAGGTTCGCCAGGTGCACGACCTTGCCCTGCGCGCGCAGGGCGAGGGCGAGGGGCAGCCCGGCGTACACGTCGAAGCCGCCGCCCGCCCCGGCGACCAGGACGCTGCGCGCGCCGGCGAGGGCCGCGAACAGCGGCGGCTCGGCAAGGCTCATGACAAGCTCACGACAGGCTCTGGTGCCAGGCGGCGTGGACGCGCTTCGGCACGACCATCCGCCACGCGTCGACGATCAGGTCGCGCAGCTCCTCGCCACCGAGCCCGGCGAGGTGGCCGCAGACCCAGTTGAACCGCAGGTCCGACAGTGGCGGCAGGAAGAACCGGCCGGGGTCGGCCGCGACGAGGGCGTCGCGCTCCTCCTTCGGGAACGCGAACCCCAGCGCCGTCTCGTCCTGCGACAGCGCCAGATAGACGATGCTGCCCACCCGGAACTTGACCCGGTCGCGGATCAGGTGCTCCGTCGTCCGCGGCAGGCTCAGCGCCACCGCGCGTACCTCGTCGACGCTCCCCATCGGCTCATCCTGGCACGCCGGGCCGGCCCGGCAGGGCCCCCGCGACCGGCGGGTCAACCGGTCCCTGTACCCGTCCCTGGGCGCCACGCACATCGCCTTCCCGATCGATGCCCATAAACTACCGCAAAATGGACGCAATATCGTCCGATCGGGTGACCTTGACGTCACCCCCGGCGGTGCTCGTCGTTGCTGGGGGCAGCTAGGACCCCCTGCCGAGCGAGCGAACGGACCGATGCGATGAAACCGGGTATCGGTGGCGCGCACAGATCACGAGGCCGGACGCTCATGGCCTCGGCACCGCTCACGTTGACCGTCGCGGCGGCCGTCCTCGTCGGCGGGCCGCCGCTCGGGCTGCCGGCCGGGGTCGCCGTCCTCGTCGCCGCCGCGGCCGCGGCGACCCTGCACGCCGCCTGGCTGCTGCGCCTCGCGGCCGGCGCCGGCCGGCGGCACCCGGACGGGCCCGGCGCGGAGGGAGCCGGCGCGGTCACGCCGAAGCCGCTGCCCCGCGGCACCGTGTTCAGTCTCGCGGCGCTCGCCGCCGGGGTCTTCGGCGCCGGGGTCTCCGCCGTGGCCACGCCCCTCGCCGGGTACCTGGCGCCGGTCGCGGGGGCGGCGCTCGTGGCCGGCCTGCTGAAGCTGCCCGGGGTCACCGTCGACACGCCCGGCGCGATCCGGCGGGCGCTCGACGGGGTCTGCGTCGCGCTGTGGAAGTTCCTGACCCTGCTCGTCCTCGTGCTCGAACAGCAGGGCGAGCCGGGCCCCACCGTCTTCACCACCTGCCTGCTCGCGGTCGTCGGCATCACGGTCGCGGTGGTCAGCGGCGTACGGGCGCCGTTGCCGCGCTGGGCCGCCGTCACCGCCGCCGGAGGCGTCGCGCTCCTGGTCCTCGGCCTGGCGGTGCTGCGGCTGCGGCCCGCCGGCAACGGCACCTGGCTGCTCGTCGCGGGCGGCCTGCTCGTCCTCGGGTCGGTGCTGGTCTGGGCCGGCGCGTGCCGGTCGGTGTACGTCGACCGCCAGCCCGGCCGGCCCGCCACCGACGGCATCCTGATCGGCGACCCGCTGCTCGTCGCGCCCGTCCTCGCCGGCGCCGCGGCGGTGCTGTACGCGCTCGTCAGCCGCGGGCAGATCGGCACGCCCGCGATGGCCGTCGGCACGCTTGCCGTGCTGGCCGTCGCGGTACGCGAGCTGCTGGAGGCGGTCGCGCTGCGGCGGTACAGCGGCCGGCTCGACGCGCAGGAGGCGACCTTCCGCACGCTCGTCGCGGGCTCCTCCGACGTCATCGTGGTGCTGGACCGGGACCTGTCGGTGCGGTGGCAGTCGGCGGCCGCGGCGCGGCAGTTCGGGCTGTCGGACCAGGACGTGGTCGGCCGGCCGCTCCGGCAGCTGCTGCACCCCGGCGACGCCGCCGCGGTCGTTCTGGACCGGACGTCGCCGCAGCCGGTGCGGGCCAGGCTCCAGGACGGGTTCGGCGCGTGGCGGCCGGTCGAGGTCAGCGTCACCGACGAACGCGGCAACCCAGAGGTCGACGGCGTCGTCGTGCACCTGCGGGACGTCACCGCGCAGCAGGACCTGGAGCACAGCCTGCAGCGCACGCAGCGGACCGACCCGCTGACCGGCCTGGCCAACCGCGGGACGCTGCTGGCCCACCTCGAGGGCAGGACCGGCCACCTGGTGATGATCGGCCTGGACGGCTTCGCGGGCGTCAACGACCTGCACGGGGCCGACGTCGGCGACGCGATGCTGGTCGAGGCCGCCGCCCGCATCCGCGGCGCGATCGGCACGGGCGACGTCGCGGCACGGCTCAACGGCGACGAGTTCGCGGTGTACACCGAGGTCGACAAGGTCCACGCGTTCACGCTCGCGACGCGGCTGCTCGGCGACCTCGGCGAGCCGTACCGGCTGCCCGGCGCCGACCTGCAGCTGTCCGCCGGGATCGGGCTCGCCCCGGCCGGCGGCGGCGCCGAGGAGTCGCTGCGCCGGGCCGGGCTGGCGCTGCGCCGGGCGAAACGCGGCGGGCGCGGCAAGGTCGAGTGGCACGACGCCGCCGTCGAGGACGCCTACGTGCGGCGGGCCACGCTCGAGCAGCACCTGCCGCAGGCGGCGGAGCGCGGCGAGCTCGACCTCGCGTACCACCCGGTCTACGACCTCGTCGAGGGGCACCCGGTCGGCGTGGAGGCGCTGCTGCGCTGGCGGCATCCCACCCTCGGCACGGTCCCGCCGAAGGAGACCCTGGAGGTGGCGCGGGAGCTCGGGATCACCGGCGAGATCCACGACTGGGTGCTCAACCGGGCGTGCCGGCAGCTGTCGTCGTGGCAGCACGAGGGGTACCGGCTGTGGATGTCGGTCAACGTCGAGATCGACGACCTCGTCGCGGAAGGGTTCGCCGGCCGGCTCAGCCTCACCCTCGACAGCCACCAGATCGACCCGCCGGACCTGGTGGTGGAGCTGTCGGAGCGGGAGATCGGCGCGGACCTCGACCGGGCCGTCGAGCCCCTCGCCACGGTGCGGGCCGTCGGTGTGCGGACCGCGCTGGACGGCTTCGGCACGGGCGCCACGTCGCTGGCGCACCTGCGGCGGCTGCCGACGGACGTGCTGAAGGTCGACGGTGCCCTCTTCGTGTCGCAGCCGGCGGCCGGCGGGGGAGCGGCGCCGATCATGGACGTCGTCGTGAAGCTCGCGCAGCGGCTCAACGTGACGGTCGTCGCCCACGGTCTGGAGGTGGAGCGGCACCTGGAGGTCGTGCGGACCGCGGGCTGCCGCTACGGCCAGGGCCACTACTACGGCACGCCGGCACCGGCGGAACGCATCGAGGCCGCCCTGGTGCGGCAGCGAACCTGGTGACCGTCACGGTCACGCCATGCGGTTGGTGACCGGCCGCTCCCGGTGCACGTGCAGCACGCTGAACGTGATCGGCTCGTCCGGCTTGCCCTGCCAGCCGACGGCGAGCCGGTGCGTCTCGCGGGTCGACGGGAACAGCATCTTGCCGGTCGCGACGACGGGTAGCCCCAGCTTCGCCGGCTGGGCGCCGCGGTTCTTCAGGTTGCCGCCGACGACGTTGATCAGCTCACCCATGGCGTCGGTGACGTCCTGGTCCGTGACCTCGTCGGGCTCCATGGCGAGCATCAGGCCGGTGATGTCGTTCGCCGCCGCCGCCGGTACGAGCACCCGCACATGCCCCTCCCAGGCACCGGTGATCGAGACGGCGGCGGTGATCGGGCGCATGTCCAGCACCGGCTCGTGATCGGTCGGCTGGGCGTCCGGCTGCTGCAGGTACGCGTCCCAGACCTCGTTGACGATCTCGACGAGGTCCTTGTCGGCGAGGCCGGACTCGTTGAACGAGGCGTCCACCATGCGCACTCCAGAGGTCTGTCGAAGCTGTACCCGTCACCCGCATGGTGGCAGCCGAAAGTGGCAGCCCGGCGGAAACGGGAAAATCACTCTGAGACGATCGCGGACGGTCGCGGCCCGGCGGCTGCTAGGTTGCGCGGGTGGAGTTCGACGAGTCCCGCTGCATCGCCCTCGCGGGCCGCATCAACCGTGGCGACCTGATGATCGGCATCCTGCCGCTCTCGGTGGCCGAGGAGGTCGTCGCGGGGCTTCGCGCCGCCGGCCGGTCGGGCAGCGCCCGCGCCTGGATCGAGCTCGGCAGCTGCTACCTCGGCGCGAGCGGCGACGTGCTCGCCCCCGCCTTCCCCTCCGGCGAGACCACGCTGGACCAGGCCCGGCAGTGCTTCGCCGAGGCCGCCGCGCTCGGCGACCGGGACGGGGCGCTGCTCTTCGCCCGCTCGTGCGCCGACGGCCCGGCCGACGCGCAGCGGGCGGCCCGCGAGCACCTGCGCCCGCACGCCGCCACCGACCCCGCCGCCCGCTACCGGCTGGGCCTGCTGGAGCAGTGGCTCGGCGATCCGGCCGCCGCCGTGCCGCACCACGAGTGGGCCGCCGAGCGGGGCGACGCCGATGCCGCCTTCGAGCTGTACGTGCTGCACTCGACCGGCGAGGGCGTCCCCCGCGACGAGGACCTCGGCCGCCGCTGGCTGATCCGCGCCGCCGACCTCGGCCAGCCGCGGGCGCTGTACAACCTCGGCGCCGCCCACGCCACCGGATCCGGCTTCCCCGCCGACCTGACCCTCGCCGCCGCCTACTACCGCCGCGCCGCCGACGCCGGCAACCCCCGCGCCGCGGCGATGCTCGGCTACATGCACCTCACCGGCGAGGGCGTCCCCGAGGACGCCGGCACCGCCGCCCACTGGCTCGACACCGCCGAGGACCTCGGCCACCCCGTCGACGACTGGCTCGACCACCTCGGCCTCGACCGCCCCCGCGGGCGTCACTCGTAACATGCCCGGCCCGGCAGCTTCGTCCTCGGCTTCGGCTTCCTCCTCGACCGCGGCTTCGGCTTCTGCCCGCAGCGGAATGGGGGCTCGGGGTGCGGCGGGTGCGGGTGGGGTCGCCTAGGGTCGGCGTATGGAGCACAGTTTGCGGTTCCGGCCCGAGTGGCGGCCCGACGACGACCCGCAGCCGCCGCAGACGCAGCACGCGCCGTGGCTCGACGAGCAGCTGTTCGGCCGGCGCATGGTGTTTCTGCGCGGGATGATCGAGCCGGAGATGGCGGGCAGGGCCGCGGCGACGCTCCTCGCGCTCGACGCGCTCGGCACCGAGCAGATCACGCTGCACCTGTCGGCGGAGGAGGGGCAGCTCGCGGCGGTGTTCACGCTCGTCGACGCGCTCGACGCCGTGCACGCCCCGGTCCACGCGACCGCCGTCGGCCAGGTCGGCGGCGCCGCCATCGGGGTGTTCTGCGCCGCGGCGACCCGCACCGCGTTCGCGCACGCCAGGTTCCGCCTGTCGGAGCCGAAGGTGACCAGCCCGGGCGGCACCGCCGACCAGGTCGTCGCCGAGGCCGGGCGTTACCTGCGCGACCTGGAGGACCTGGTCCTGCGCATCGCCGCCGCGACCGGCCAGCCCCGATCCCGCATCGAGGACGACCTGTCCACCGGCCGTGTCCTGTCCGCCGAGGAGGCCGTCGGGTACGGGCTGATCTCCTCGATCACCTCCCGCTGACCCGGCCGCCGCGCGTGGCGGGTCCGCCCGGCCGGCGGTTCGCGATGGCGGTGGGGCTACTGGGGGCGGCCGAGGCCTGCCTCGCGGGCGCGGACGATGGCTTCGGAACGGTCCGCGACCTGCAGCTTGGCGAAGACGTTGGAGACGTTGTTGCGGACGGTCTTCTGGGACAGGTAGAGGGCCTGGGCGATCTGTGCGTTGGAGCGGCCCGCGGCCAGGAGCTCGAGGATCTCGCGTTCGCGGGCGGTGAGCTCGGGGAAGGCCGTCGTCGCCGTCGGGGGGCCGGCGGCGAAGAACTCGGCGATGCGGCGGGCGAGGGTGGCGCCGAAGACCGCGCCGCCGGAGGCGACGGTGTTGATGGCGCGGACGATCTCCTCCTGTTCGGCGCCTTTCACGAGGTACCCGCGGGCGCCCGCCCGGACGGCGCTGAAGACCGTGCCGTCGTCCTCGGACATGGTGAGCACGACGACGCCGACGGAGGGGGCCTCGGCGGCGAGGCGGCGGGTGGCCTCGATGCCGTTCAGGCCGGGCATCTGCACGTCCATGACGACGACGTCGGGGAGCAGGTCGACGGCGAGGGTGACGGCCTCCGCGCCGGTGGCGGCGGTGCCGACGACGTCGATGCCCTCCACCGAGCCGAGGAGCACGGCGAGGCCGTCGCGGAAGATCGGGTGGTCGTCGGCGACCAGGACCCGGACCGGTTCATCGGCCATCGGCCACCTCCTGCGGTGAAGATCCTAGCGGCAGTGTGGCGCGTACCGTCGTGCCGCCGGACGGCGGGCAGGAGATCTCGCAGTGGCCGCCGAGCTCCGAGGCGCGTTCCCGCAGCGAGATGAGCCCGACGCCGGACGGCGTGCCGGCGGAGATCCCCGCGCCGTCGTCCGTCACCGTCACGACCAGCTTGTCCGAGACGACGGAGAAGTCGGCGGAGGCCGCCGAGGCCCGCGCGTGCTTCGACACGTTGGTCAGGGCCTCCGAGGCGATCCGGTAGGCCGCGACCTCGACGGCGGCGGGCAGGCCCGCAGGCAGGTCGCCCGAGACGTGGATCGTCAGGGCCGGCGTGCGGAGGCGGTCGGCGACCTGGTCGACGGCGCCGATCAGGCCCACGTCGTCGAGGGCCGGCGGGCGCAGGTCGTGCACGAGGCGCCGTACGTCGGCGAGCGCGGTCGACACGTCCTCCCGGGCCTGCCGCAGGATGTCGTCGGCCCTGGACGGCGAGGACTTCAGCAGGTTGCGGGCGGTGTCGATGCGCAGCGCCACCCCGCCGAGCGCCGGGCCGAGCCCGTCGTGCAGGTCGCGGCGCACCCGGCGGCGCTCCTCCTCGCGGGCCCCGACCAGGCGTTCCCGGCTCAGCTGCAGCTCGGCGGCGAGGTGACTGGAGCGCGCCGCGGCCGCCGCCTGCCGGACCACGTCCGCGAGGAGCCGCTCGTCGCGCGGGGAGAGGTCGGTGCGGGGCCCGCCGGCGGGCAGGATCAGCCTGCCGACGGTTTCGCCGCGGTACGTGATGGGCAGCGTAGAACAGTCCGGGACCGGCTGCCCGTGCTCGGCGAGGAGGGTCGAGTCGCCGCCGCGGTGGACCTCGACCGCGACATAGGGGGCGTTGAACGCCTCGGCGACGCTGCGCGCGACGGCGAGCAGCTGGTCCTCGGGGCTGTCGGTGCGTTCGAGCTGCTCCGCGAGGCCGGAGACGACGCGGTACGGGTCGTGCCGCCGCCCGAGCACCACCCGCTGGACCAGCAGCCAGAGGCGGTGGCGCAGCGGACCGTACACCAGCATCACGACGAGCAGTCCGGCGAGGGCCGCACCCTGTTCGCCGAGCAGGGTCGTCGCCGCGGCGAGCAGGACCGCGTCGACGGCGACGACGAGCGTGGCCAGGGCGCCGTAGAGGACGGTCCCGCCGAGGAGCCGGTCGATGTCCACGAGACGCGGGCGCAGGATGCCGACCGCGATCGCACCGCCGGTGACGACGATCGCCACGAACAGGCCCGCCGACAGCGCCGACTGGGGCAGCAGCAGCGCGGAGAGCATGACCAGCAGGTCGACGACGCCGGCCCAGACCAGCCAGCGCATGCGGGTCTTGGCGAGGCCCTTTGCCTGCCGGTACCGGCGGAACACCACCGCGAAGGGCACCAGCAGGCTCAACGGCAGCGCCGCGTAGCCGAGGCGGAGCAGGACGACCCAGACGCTGTCGGGCAGCGGGAGGGTGAGCAGGTCGATCGACAGGTGCAGCGCCGCGGAGGGGTCGTCGCCGCCGCCCTGCGCCTCGGCGAGCCGGGTCGGGACGAACAGCAGCGTGACCGGCAGGACCGCGGTGAACCCGAGGCTGACGAACGAGGCCCAGCGCCAGCGCCCCTCCGGCGGCCGGCCGTCCGGGTAGAAGATCAGCAGCAGCGGCAGCGAGAACAGCAGCGCCGCGCCGAGCCGCTGGTAGAGCCACCAGGAGATGGTGACGCCGGGCAGCCAGGGGTCGTGGGCGGTGGCGTACGCGACCCACGACGCGAACGTGCCGTCGCTGGACCAGTGCAGGCCGGTGACGCACAGGATCCAGGCGACCGCGTTGCGGGGGACCTTGCGGGCCAGCAGCGCGCCCGGCACGGCGAGGGCCAGGCCGGCGAGGCCGGAGATCCAGCCCGCCTCGATGCCGTCGGTGGCGCGGCGCTCGGCGCTGATCGCGGCGTCCAGGACGATCGAGATGACCGTCGAGGCGAGCGCCAGCAGGACGAAGAGCCCGCCGGCGAGGGTGGGGAGCCGCGTGCGCATGCGGCCATCGTGTCAGCCCGGCAGTCCCGCGGTCCCGGGGACCGGAGTCCCGTGCCGGCCGGGACTCGGGAAGGGACGCCATCGGGGGCGCCCGGCCCTGCCGCCCGGGTCGCGGCAGGACGCAGGATTCTCGGCATACCCGGCGACCCCGCCGCCTCACATAAAGGAACCTGCCATGACGATCCGCACCGAGCCCGTCCCCGCCCGCACCGACGACCTCACCGGCCAGCAGCCCCCCGTCGCCATCACCGTGGGTGGTGTCCGCAAGCTGGGCCTGGCCCTGGCCGCCGGCACGGCGGCCTGGGCGGCCAGCATGTTCACCGTCGGCAACAACCCGACCGACTCCCTCGGCCTCACCATCACCGACGCCACCGGCGGGCTGTTCCAGCTGGGGCTGTTCGCGCTGCTCGCCATTCAGGTCCGGACCCGCGCCACGGGCCTCACGAAGGTGGCCCGCGGCATGCTCGTGGTCGAGCACGTGCTGCTGGCGATCGCCACGCTGTGGAGCGTCCTGCACGCCATCCCGGCGCTGCGCGACCAGGCGTTCCTCGTCCCGATGGACATCTTCTGGCCGCTGTCGATGCTCGGCATGGCGGTCATCGGCGTGAAGCTGGCGATCACCGGCCGGTGGAAGGGCGTCGTGCGGGTGTGGCCGGTGGTCGCGGAGAGCTGGGCCGTCGTCACCGTCCCGATCTTCGGCATCTTCGGCTCGCCGATCGCGGACTACGTCGGCGGCGCCCACCTGCTCATCGGCTACATGACGCTCGGCGTGCTGCTGATGCTGCGCCCGCAGCTGACCGGCGCCCGCTGACCCCCGCCGCGCTGAAGTCGCTGACCGTTCCCTATCCGCGGAAGCCCTCGCCCGTCACGGCGAGGGCTTCTCGCATGACGTCGATCAGTGCGGCGCCCTCGGTGTGGTCCGGGTAGGCCTGGATCGCGACCCGCAGCGACGCCATGAACGCCGCGGCCATCAGACGGGCGCGGATCGGCGCCCCGACCCCGCGGGCGACCAGCTCGGCGGTGAGGCCGTCCTCCATCGAGGTGTACGTGGTGACCTGCTGCGCCGCGAGCGCCGGGTGCCGGCGGACGAGCCGCACCTGGGCGATCCAGCGCGGGTCGCGGGCGCCGAGCACCTGGAACACCTCGATGGCGGCGGCGGTCAGCACCTGCCACGGCGCCTCGCCGGCGGGCCGGGCCCGCACCGCGTCGATGAGCAGGCACATGCGGGCGTGGTCGCCGTAGAGGAACGCCTCCTCCTTGCTGGCGAAGTAGTTGGAGAACGTCCGCCTGGACACGTCCGCCGCGTCGGCGATCGCCTCGACGGTGACCCGGTCGAGGCCGTGCTCGATCGCCAGCCTGACGGCGGCCTCGTGCAGGGCCTGCCGGGTGGCGGTCTTCTTGCGTTCCCGCAGCCCGGTGCTCACGCCCCGAATGTTACCCACTTCTCACTGAGAAAACTTGCGCACTGGGCAACTTTTTCTGATGCTTGTAGAAGGCAAGTAATTGGAGGAGGTGTCCGATGGAGCTGCGCGACGATCTGTACGAGCTGATGAAGGTCCTCCGCGTGCTCAAGCACCGGCGCCGGCACCCGGTCCTGCCCTCCGGCACGGTCGGGCTGCTGCAGGCGATCGACCGCTCGGACGGCGGCCGGCACCTGAAGGAGGTCGCCGCGCGGTGCGCGCTCGACCAGTCGACGACGAGCCGGGCGGTCAGCGCGGTCTCGCAGGCCGGCCTCGTCCGGCGCGTCCCTGACCCGCACGACGGCCGGGCCACCCTCCTCGAGCTCACGCCCGCCGGCCGGCAGACCCTCGCCGACGCGGTCGCCTGGTACGACGACCTGCTCGCCGGCGCGCTGCGCGACTGGAGCCCGGCGGACCTCGAGCACTTCAGCGGCTACCTGCGCCGCTTCACGAACGACCTGCACCTGGAGGCAACACGATGAGTCACACCAAGCCGATGTCGCATCGGCAGATTCTCGAAGCGTTGAGCGGGCTGTTGCTCGTGCTGTTCGTGGCGCTGGTGAGCTCCACCATCGTCTCCACCGCCCTGCCGAAGATCATCGGGGCGCTCAACGGCACCCAGGGCCAGTACACGTGGGTCGTCACCGCCACCCTGCTCACCGCGACCGCCTCCACCCCCATCTGGGGCAAGCTGTCCGACCTGTACAGCAAGAAGCTGCTCGTCCAGATCTCCATCGTCATCTTCGTCGTGGGCTCGATCCTGTCCGGCCTGTCGCAGAACGCCGGTGAGCTGATCGCCGCGCGCGCCTTCCAGGGCATCGGCGTGGGCGGCCTGCAGGCGCTCGTCCAGGTCGTCATCGCGGCGATGATCCCGCCGCGGGAGCGCGGACGGTACAACGGCTATCTCGGCGGCGTGATGGCCGTCGCGACCGTCGGTGGCCCCCTCCTCGGCGGCGTCATCGTGGACACGTCGTGGCTCGGCTGGCGCTGGTGCTTCTTCGTCGGCGTGCCGGTCGCCGTGATCGCGCTGTTCGTGCTGCAGAAGACCCTGCACCTGGTCACGGTCAAGCGCCCCGTCAAGATCGACTACCTGGGCGCCTCGCTCATCGCCGCGGGCGTCAGCATCCTGCTCATCTGGGTCTCGTTCGTCGACGGCTCGTTCGCGTGGCTGTCGTGGCAGACCTTCGCGATGGTCGGCGCCGGACTCGTCCTCCTTGCCGCCGCGGTACTGGTGGAAGCCCGCGCGGCGGAGCCGGTGGTGCCGCTGGACATCGTCAAGCAGCGCACCACCGCCCTGTCGATCGTCGCGAGCCTCGCCGTCGGTATGGCCATGTTCGGCGGTGCCGTCTTCCTCGGCCAGTACTTCCAGATCGGCCGCGGCTACACCCCGACCGAGGCCGGCCTGCTCACCATCCCGATGATGGCCGGCGTCCTGGCCGCCTCGATCATCGTCGGCCGGCTGATCACCCGCTCGGGCAACATCAAGCCGTACATCGTGGCCGGCACCGTCATCCTCGTGCTCGGCTTCGCCGCCCTGGCCACCATCGACCACGAGACGTCGCTCGTCTTCGTCGGCGCGGCCATGCTGCTGGTCGGCGTCGGCGTCGGCTCCTCCATGCAGAACCTCGTCCTCGCCGTGCAGAACACCGTGCCCCTGAAGGACATCGGCGCGGCGAGCTCGACGATCGCCTTCTTTCGCTCGCTCGGCGGCACCATCGGCGTCTCCGTCCTCGGCGCCGTCCTCGCCCGCCGCGTCACCGACAACATCACGCACTCCCTGGCCGCGGCGGGTGTCCCGGCCGGCTCCGGCGGCGGCACCAGCAACCTCAACCTCAACGCCCTCCCGCCCGCGATGCAGCACATCGTCCGGGCCGCTTACGGCGACGCGACCGGCCACATCTTCCTCATCTCGGCCGGCATCGCGCTCGTCGGCGTCGTGGCCGCGGCCCTGATGCGCCCGACCGCGCTGCGCAGCACCCTGGACCTGGCCGCCCCCGCCCCGTCGGCGACGGATCCGGCTTCGGAGAAGGTGACCACCCCGACGCGCTGACCCAGCAACTCAGCAACCCGGTGGATCCGTCGATCCACCGGGTTGCCGCGTCTTCCGGCCCCGGTCGTCTGGTCCCGGTCGTCCGGCCTCCGTCTTCCGGCCCCGGGCGTTCGGTCTCCGTCTACCGGTCTCCGTCTTCTGGCCTCGGGATTCGGACGGCACGCGAGTTGCCCGGCCCAGGAGCATCAGCAGTGGGCGGGAGAGCTCGTCGCGGGCGTCAGCCTTCCGGGGTCATGGGCAGCCAGGGGTCGAGCATGAGAGGGTCGGCCACGGCGGCGCGGACGGTGGTGCGTTCCTCGGTGGTGAGCGGCAGGCCCTGCAGCTGGGCGCCCCACTCCGGGACGCGGCCGGGGTCGTCCAGGGCGGCCGACAGTTCGATGAGCGAGGCCAGGGCCACCGCGCGTTCGAGGGCGGTGGCGCCGTCGGCGTGGCGGCGCAGGCCGGAGTTCAGGGCGCGGAACGCGGCCCGGTCGTCGTGCTTGAACTCGCGCAGGATCCGGGCGTTGTCGAGGACCTTGGCCAGGCCCTGCAGGTGCTTGGCGCCGCCGTACTCGAGCTCGGCCGGCTCGTCGCGCTGGATGAAGATGACCGAGTTGCCGGACGGGTCCATGACCGTGAAGCGCGACGCGCCGGAGCGGAACCTGGTGATGCGGGGCAGCCCGTTCGCGAGCACCTTGCCGTACGAGCGGCGCATCGCCTCCGTGAACGCGGCATGGTACGGCGCGACCAGGTCGACCATCACCAGACAGCCGCCGATGTCCTCCCGCGCCGCGTCGATGCCGGCCGGTGGCTGCTTGTAGTGCAACCCCACCCCGCGCCACTGGAAGGCCAGGTACAGGTAGGGCCGGCGCTGCTCGTACGTGACCGCGAACCCCAGGGAACGCCAGAACACCACGGTCTCCTCGGGGGCCACACACGGCAGCAACGGCACGGCGGTCTCGTTCGGCTGCACCAGTTCCTCCAGCATGGTCCGGCAGTGTGCCAGAACCGGAACGAACCCGCACATGCAACAAATAATTGGAGGAATGCAAGAAATCGATCGCGGCACGTCGAGCCCAGAAACGGGCCGATCCGGGGATGTGCGGGTGGCACGTTTCCGGGATTTTGGGTCTGGCGGACGCCCGTACCGTTAGGTCCAACAGCGCAACACCGAGAAAACGCATCCGAGAGGACCACCCCCATGAGCGAGTACGGCGAGATCGAGACCAGCGAGGGCCACGGCAGCCTCGCGGAGGCGCACGAGGCCAGCGGCAGCGAGCAGGACTACAACTCGCAGTACGGCATCCTCGAGACCGAGCACCAGAGCATCGAGCACACCGAGTACGAGAACGTCAAGCACATCGAGTACACGGACGCCGCGGGCAACCACTACGAGGTGACCGAGTACACGCACTACGAGCACACCGAGATCGAGCAGGAGCACACCTTCGCCGCGTACGGCCAGGAGGGCTCCGCCGGCTTCGGTGCGGCCGAGATCGAGGGTGCCGAGGCTTCGGACGCGCACGTCATGTCGCTCACGGAGCGCTTCGAGAGCTTCCTCGGGAACGTCATGGACGGCCCGAACTACGAGATCTCCGACAGCAGCGCCTGACCACCCGCCGGGTGCGTCTCGACTGCGCTAGGAACGCCGGTCGGCCTTCGGGCCGGCCGGCGTTCCGCGGTTCGGGGGGAGCCGGACGTCAGGAGTAGGTGGCGATGGCCGGCAGCATCTCCGCCATCCGGTCCCACGCCACCGGCGCCGGCACCCGGACGAACACGAACTCGACCACCACGCCGTCGGACGCCCACGCGCACCAGGCCTCGGGCGTGGGGAGCCCGACGGAGTTCCGGCACAGCGCGACGCCGCCGATCGCGAGCGGGGCGCGCCGCACCATCTCCTCGGCCCACAGCGTGGTCTGCGCGCGGGCCGGGTCCTGCGCCGCGAGCCACGCGTCGACCGCCGCCTGCGGGCCGTCCCGCGTGAAGCGCGCGCCGGCCTGCCCGGTCACCAGCCGTGCCCGGACTCCGGCACCACCACAGCGACCGACCCCCCGCGTCACCACCCTTGGACCCGCGCAGGATACGGGATCAGGGGCACTTCCGGCGGATGCGGCGGCGGTACGGTGGCGGACATGACGACCGTGAGGACCGTCGATTCGCGGCGCGGGCGTGCGGACCTCTGGATCCTCACGGCCGGGCTCGCCGTGTCGGTGGCCGGCGACGCCGCCGCGTTCATCGCGCTGCTGCTGCGCCTCCAGCCGCACGGCAGCGGGTGGGTCGCCGCGCTGCTCGCCGCGGAGCTGGTGCCGGTCGTGGTGCTGGCACCGGTGGTGGGCCGCGTCGTCGACCGGCTCGAGACGCGTGGCGTGCTGATCGTCGCGCTGCTCGGCCAGGCGCTGGTCGCCGTGCCGCTCGGGCTGCTGGACGGTCCGCTGCCGACGGTGCTGCTGTTCGCGGTGCTCGCGGGGCTGGCGGCGTTCGTCCGGCCGGCGACGAGCGCGCTGGTGCCGGCCATCACCGGGCCGGTCGGGCGGGAGCGCGGGTACGCCCGGCTGTCGCTGGGCTTCGGCCTCGGCTGGATCGCCGGCCCCGCCGCCGGCGGGCTGCTCACCGGCTGGCTCGGCGTGCGGGCCGCGGTGCTCGCCGACGCGGCCACGTTCGCGGTGCTCGCCGGCGCGTGCGCGCTGCTCACCGTCCGCCGCCGCCCGGACCCGTCGGCCGCGGCCGGTGACCGGTCCGGTGGCCTGCGGCTGCTGCTCGCCGACCGGGTCCTGGCCGTCGCGGTGGTCGGCGTCGCGGTCAGCATCGGCGCCGCCGTCGTCGACAACGTCGCGGCGCCGTTCCGGTTCGTCGACCAGCTCGGCGCCTCCTCCGCGCAGTACGGCATGTACCTCACCGTCTGGGGCGCCGGCGCCCTCGTGGGCTCGCAGCTGCTGCCGCTGCTGCGCCTCAGCCACCGGGTCGCGGTCGCCGTCGCCTGTCTCGCCATGGGCGCCGGCATCGCGGGCATCGGCGTCGCCCCCGGCCTGCTGGTCGCCTACGCCGCCGCGGCCGCCGGCGGCGTCGGCAACGGCATCCTCAACGTCGCCCAGAACGCCCTGATCACCGCCCGTACGCCGGCCGAGCGCCACGGCCGTCTCTTCGCCACCGTCGGCGCCGTCAACCAGACCGCGATCGGCGGCGGCACCGCGGCCGCGGCCCCGCTGGTCGCCTGGCTCGGCGGCGGCGGCGCCCTCGTCACCGCCGGCCTGACCGCGATGGCCGTCGCCGCCGTCGTCCTGCTCGTCACCACCGGTGTCGCCGAGCCCACCGGGTCCGACCCCGGAGTCCCCTCGACAGCGGAGGCCGTCTGAACCCTCCGCGGAGGGGTGGATCAAGGTGGGCGATACCGGTCAGCTGTGTCGGGTGGGTGACAGATCAGCGCAAGTGTTCGCCAAGTCCGCGCCAAGTGGCGACCTGCATGCTCTTCTCAGCGGCAACCGAAAGGGTCTCACCCCCCGGGACCCTCGCACGGACTAGCTCGAAGGCCTCCCTTCGATACACATATATCGCTGGACCGGTAGAGCGGCGCTCCTCCCTCGCGCCGCTCTACCAAGCATTCCGTCAAGCATTCCGGCAGCGGTTCAGCCGGTGAAGAGCAGCAGCAGGCCCGCGACGGTGTAGGCGACCATCAGCCCCAGCAGCGGCAGCTGGCCGGTCATGGCCTGGGCGCGGGGGAAGAGCTTCAGGGCCCGGTCGTGGGCGAGGACGGTGCCGACGAGGTGGCCGAGGATGATCGCGGTGATCTGGACGTTGGCGACGCCCGTCGGGGTGATCACGCCGGTCCACGGGTCAAAGTCCGGCCGGTCGAACAGGAGCGCTACGGTGCGCTGGCCCTCCAGGACGAACAGCGAGTAGTAGTGCGCCACGACGTAGCCGACGACGATCGGCACGATCGAGTGGGCCAGCTCGCCCGGCATGCGGTCCGCCGACGTGTGGCCGCGCCGGCCCGCGGTGCGGGTCGCCACGGTGTACGCGAGCGCCACCGCCCCCATGACGGCCAGCAGGCCGAGGGTGCCGGTGACGGGGGCGGGCAGCCCGTTCTCCTGGGTGAACCGCAGCCAGAAGAGCGCGCCGGACATCGCGTCGTAGAAGGTGGCGCCGAGCAGGACGACGGCGACGGCGACGAGCCCGGGTGCGGGGCGCAGGCCGGCGATGCCGTCGAGGGGGTTGCGCCAGGCGAGCGTGCCGTCGGGGCGGCGGCCGATCACGGCGAGCCGGCCGGCCAGGTCGCTGAGCACCTCGAACGCGTCGCCGCGGGTGTGCCAGTCGGGGCCGTAGACGAACGCGCCGGCGAGCATGGCCACGGCGTACACGGCCAGCCAGGTGCCGAGGACGGGCAGGGTGGCCCGGTCCGGGGCGACGAGCTCCAGCCACGCGAACGCGAAGAGCCCCGCGGCGGCGGGCCAGTAGCCGAGGCCGTCGGGCAGCGGGCGGCGGGCGGCGAAGCCCAGCGACAACGTGCGCAGCGGGTTCAGGGCCCGCCAGACGGGGCCGAGCAGGAGCGACAGCGGCACCAGTCCGACCCAGAACAGCACGTACACGATGCCGGCCGCCGGGTTGTCGGCCGTGTCGGGCAGCGTGAACGTCCACGCCAGGACGGCCAGCAGCAGGATGCCCAGGAGCCGGGGGAGGACGGCGGGCACCCGGAGGGCCGGGACGGGCCGGCCGGCGGCGGGGTCGAGCCGCGGGGTGCGCCACGCGACGCCGAGCACCAGGAACGACACGATCAGCGCGGCGGCGGCGCCGGCCAGCAGCTGGCCCAGCGTGAGCGGCAGGTCCTGGCGGCCGCCGACACCGTGGGCCAGGACCGGCGCGAGGTCCGTGCTCAACGGACCACGAGCTGGAAGAGCACCAGATGCGACGCGTGCGTCTCCACCTCGAACAGCCCGGTCCGGTCGACCCGCAGCTCGAGCGACGCGGGCGCCCCGGCCGGCAACGCCAGGCTCTTGTCGTAGCCGTGGACGTGCAGCTCGTCGGCGACGTCGGAGGTGACGGTGATCCGCACCAGGTTGCCCTTGGCGACCTCGACCCGGCCGGTCGGCGGCGTCACCTTCTTCTTCGCGACGGTGACGACGATCTCCTTGTCGACGGTGGCGACGGTCGCGACGGGCGACGGCGGTGCCGAGGAGGTGCCCGTGGTCGGCGACGGCGCGTCGGTGCCGGCGGCGGCCGTCGCGGTCGTGGTGGACGGCGCCGGAGCAGGTGCTTCAGGGTCGGCGGAGCACCCCGCGAGGGCCAGGACGAGCGCGGCGGCGAGGACGGTGGCACGAGCTGCAGGCACGGAGAGGCTCCCGAGGTGACGGGGGGTTTGTCAGGGCTGTGAATTTAGCGTCTTGTCGCTCATGGGGGAACCCGGCATCATGTGCCGATGCGATCGGTTGTCAGCGCGTCGAAGATCGCGGTGCTGGCGCTCGTCGCCGTGCTCGGCGTCGTCCTGCCCGCACACCCGGCCTCGGCCCACGGGCAGCTGGCCATGTCCGACCCGGTGCAGGACAGCACCGTCGACAAGCCGCGCGCCGAGGTGGCGCTGTACTTCACGGAGCAGCCGGCGTCGTTCGCCTGGTTCACGGTCACCGCGCCGTCCGGGCTGCGGGTCGAGGGCGGCTGGCGGACCGGGGAGCCGAAGCGGCTCGACAAGCCCGTCCAGGAGTACTTCATGGTCGACGGGAAGTTCGAGCCCAGGTCGTACAACACCGGCTTCCCCGCGCTCGTGCCGGTGTCGCACTGGCCGGAGCAGGGCCTCTACACGGCCGCCTACCAGACGGTCGCCTCCGACGGCGAGGCCGTGAAGGGGCAGCTGCGGTTCACCTACAGCGGTCCGGTGACGCCGGCGCCGGCGGGCTGGACCGCGCCGGCCACCGGCCCGTCCGAGGCGCTGACCCGCGCGCTCAACAAGGAGGGCGCCCCACCGACGGCCGCGCCGACACAGGGACCGACGCAGGGCCCGCAGCAGGCCCAGCCGCCGGTGCCTGCGCCGGTGAAGACGCCGTTCGTGCTCACCGACTGGCTGATCCCGGCCCTGCTCATCGTGGGTGTCGGCCTCATGGTCGGGCTCGCGGCCAGGCGCGCGCCGGTGCAGCCGGAGAAGAAACGCCGCAAGGCCGCCCTCCGGTGAGGAGGACGGCCGCGACGGGACCCGGTCAGCCGGAGGTGCCGCAGGTCGCCTGGATCTGCGCGGTGAGCCGCCCGGCGAACGCGGGGTCGGCGATGACCCGCTGCTGGTACTGCTCGACCTGCGCGTCGGCGAGCCCGGTGTAGAGGGGCTTGCTAGCGTACGCCTCGGCCATCGCCGCCGGGTCGGTGTAGACCCGCGACTGGACCGAGCACAGGTGCGCCGCCGTCGTGTCCAGGAAGATCGCCTCCATCCGTTCGGGTGCCAACGGCGCACTGGCGGACGGTCCGGCCGACGGTGCGGTGATCTTCGCCGGGGTCTTCGCGCCCTCGTCGCCGCAGCCGGCCAGGCCGGCGGTGACCGCGAGGGTGGCGATGGTGAGCAGCGCTCTCGAGCGGATCATGGCAGGTCCCTCCGTCAGACGACGACCAGCGTGAGGTCGTTGGTGTCGGTGATGCCGGCGTACGTCTGCTTGACCGTCAGCTTGTAGGTGCCCACGGCCACGTTCGTGGCGTCGAACTTCACGGCGGCGAAGTCGTCGGTGCCGACGGGCAGCGCCGCGGCCTGGTTGGGCTGGGTGTACGCGCGCTCCTGCGGGTAGCTCACGACCAGGCCAGCCGGGCCGCCGGAGACGGTGACGCGCAGGTCGTCGACGCCGCCCTTGCGCGCCTGGAACACCAGCTGCGTCCAGACCGGGGTCTTCTTCGGCACGGTCACCGACGAGGTCTTCTGGGTGACGGCGTCCCCGGTGACCGACACGACCGGCAGCGTCGCGACCTGCGAGCCGGTGCGCTTCGTGCCGGTGCAGGTGGTCGCGCCGCCGGCCTTCTCGGTGTACGAGTAGTTCAGCGTCACCGGGTTCAGCGACACGAGCTTGTTCGTGGCGACGCTGATGTTGAACGCGACGTAGTCCACGTGCCCGGCGGCGAGCGAGTCGCCCTTCGACAGCGACGAGTAGCTCTGCGTGTTCGACGGGTACGTGATGGTGAGACCCGCGCCGGAGGCGGTGACCCGCACGTCGCAGACGTCGTCGGCGGCGCCCCACAGGGTGCCCACCCAGCCCGACTGCCCCGGCAGCATCGGCGCAAGCAGCGGCACCACCAGGCCCAGGTCCGGGGTCGCGGCGCTGGCGGGCGACGCGGCGGGCAGGATGGCGGCCGCGCCGGCGGCACAGGCCAGGGCGATCGAGGCTGAACGGCGCATCGGAGAGGTCCTTCTCTGTTGATGATGGCTGCCTGATGACGCAGTCCAGATCGGCCGGGCCGGCGGCCGGTTGAGCTAGCCGGTGAGCGCTGTCCAGGTGTCGTACTGGTGCACCGCGATTCCCTCGAACGCGGCGTAGCGCTGCGCGGCCCGGTCGACGTCACTGAGCGTGGCCCGCATGGCGCTGTCCGTGCCGCCGTGGAACGTGCAGTGCGGGCAGTCACCGAGCGCCTGCGTCTCCGCGCCGAGCCGGGCCGGTTTCGCCGCCTTCCCGGCCCGCCGCAGCAGGTCGTCGGCGACGCCGAGCATCGAGTTGCCGCCGGTCGCGGTGTTGCGGTAGCTCATCACCGTGACGCCGTCGACCCGGGCGAGCACGGCGTCGGCCAGGTTCTCCCCGCCGACCTGCACCGTCGGCAGCCAGAAGGGCACGTCGAGCTCGACCGGCGGGCCGATCCGCGACAGCTCGTCCAGCAGTCGCAGCAGCTGCGGTGCGAGCGCCGCGTGCCGCTCTTCCCAGGTCGGCAACAGGTACGGCTCGACGTCGACGTGCAGCCCCCGGAACAGGCCGGACGCCGCGGCGGCCCGGGCCCAGTCGAGCGCGGTCGCGTGGTCGGTCGTCCAGGCCGGCTCGCCGCCGAGCGCGTCCAGGGTGATCCCGGCGTCGTCGCACAGCGCTCGCAGCCGGGTCAGCTCCGTCACGTCGGCGCGAGGGTCGTAGTACGCGAAGATCGTCGTCACCGAGCGTGCCTTCGCCCAGCCGACGACGGCCTCCGGCGGCTCGCGCCCCCACAGCCACATGGCCCGGGTGCCCGGCGGCGCCACGCTCGTCTCCGGCGCCAGGGGCGGCAGGCGCGGCCGTACGGACGCCACGAGCAGGCCCAGGGTCAGCACGACGCACAGGGCGGCGTGCGCGGCGCTCCTCCACATGTCATCTGTTCGGCCGGTCGTGCCCGGCCCGAAGGATTTGGGTCACGTTGACGTCACTGGGAGCGGTGGGACACGATGAACCCCGAGCGGTCATAGGGAGGAACCCAGTGCGAATCTGGGACGGTCCCGCCACTGTGACCGGGGAGTCACCCTCCAGCGCAAGGGCCACGGCCGCAAGCCGGAAGGTCGGGGGATGGCGGCGATCCGGGAGTCAGGAGACTCCAGCCGCTCGTGCTCCATGACCCAGCGGGCGCGGACCCGCTCGAGGAGGATGTGCCCGTGACGTCGCCGTATCCGTTCTCGGCCGTGGTCGGCCTGCCCGACCTGCGCCTGGCCCTGCTGCTCACCGCCGTGTCGCCCGCGATCGGCGGGGTGCTCGTCCGGGGTGAGAAGGGCACCGCCAAGTCGACCGTCGTGCGTGGCCTCGCCGCGCTCCTGCCGGAGGTCGACGTCGTCGCCGGCTGCCGCTTCGCCTGCGACCCTTCGTCTCCCGACCCGTCGTGCCCCGACGGTCCGCACACCGTGGACACGCCCGCCGCCCGGCGCCGGGCCGCGCTGGTCGAGCTGCCCGTCGGCGCCACCGAGGACCGGGTCGTCGGCACCCTCGACCTGCAGCGGGCCCTCGGCGAGGGCGTGAAGGCATACGAGCCCGGCCTGCTCGCCGCCGCGCACCGGGGCGTCCTCTACGTCGACGAGGTCAACCTGCTGCCCGACCACCTCGTCGACCTGCTCCTCGACGCCGCCGCGATGGGCCGCGCCCACGTCGAGCGCGACGGGGTCTCCGTCAAGCACGCCGCCCGCTTCCTGCTCGTCGGCACCATGAACCCGGAGGAGGGCGAGCCGCGGCCGCAGCTCGTCGACCGGTTCGGCCTGGTCGTCGGCGTCGCCGCGCCCGCCACGGTGGAGCCGCGGGCCGAGGTGGTGCGGCGGCGGCTGCAGTACGAGAACGACCCCGCCGGGTTCGCCGCCCGCTACGTCGAGCAGGACGCGGCCCTGGCCGGCAGGATCGCCGCCGCCAGGCAGTTCCTGCCCCGGGTCACGCTGCCGGACGCGCAGCTGGACCGGATCGCGCGGATCTGCATCGCGTACCGCGTGGACGGCCTGCGCGCCGACATCGTCGTGGCCCGCACGGCGGTCGCCGTCGCCGCCTGGCACGGCCGGACCGTCGTGACGAAGGACGACCTGCGGGACGCGGCCCGGCTCGCGCTGCCGCACCGGCGCCGCCGCGACCCCCTGGACCCGCCGGGCGCGGACCAGGAGCGCCTGGAGGAGATCCTCGACCAGGAGCTCAACGGCCCCGACGACGACCCCGACACCGGCGGCGGTCCTGACGGGGACCCCGACTCCGGCGGTGACCCTGACTCCGGCGGTGGTCCTGACTCCGGCGGCGGTCCTGGCGGCGGCCCCGACGGTGACGCTCCGGACGGCGGCCCTGCTGGCGGTGCCCCGCCCGCGGCAACCCCTCCCAGCTCTCCTCCCTTGCCGAGCATTCCCGATATTTCCGATTCTTCGGATTTGTCCGACGGTGCCGGTGCCGATGGTCGCGACCCTCGCGGCGGTGACTCCTCCGTCCCGCCGGATGCCGGCCCCGGCACGCAGCCGGCCGGCGAGCTCGCGTTCGCGCAGGCGCCGTACAAGACGCGGCTGTTGAAGATCGGTGGGAGGGCCAACCGGCAGCAGGGCGCCCACGCCGGCCGGCGCTCACCCGCGCACGGACGGCACGGGCGGGTCGTGCGGTCCCGGCAGCCCAGCGGCAAGCTCGTCAGCCTGCACCTGCCCGACAGCGTGCGCGCCGCGGCGCTGCGCGGGTCCCGCAGCGTCCACGCCCGCGACCTGCGCGAGGCGGTCAAGGTCGGCCGGGAGGCGAACCTCGTGCTGTTCGTCGTCGACGCGTCCGGGTCGATGGCGGCCCGGCAGCGGATGACCGTCGTGAAGACGGCCGTGCTGTCGCTGCTGCGCGACGCGTACCAGCGCCGGGACAAGGTCGGCATGATCACCTTCCGGGGCGCGGAGGCCACGACGGTCCTCGAGCCGACCGCCAGCCACGAGGTCGGCGTGCTCCGCCTGGCCGAGCTGCGCACCGGCGGCCGGACCCCCCTTGCGGCGGGACTGCGCCAGGCCGCCCGCACGCTGCACGGTGAGAAGCGCCGCGACGCCCGCCGCCGCCCGCTGCTCGTCGTCGTCACCGACGGCCGCGCGACCAGCGGCCCCGACCCGATGACCGTCGCGCCCGCGCTCGCCGGCATCCCCGCCGTCGTCGTCGACTGCGAGTCCGGCCCGGTGCGGCTCGGCCTCGCCGGACGCCTCGCGCGGGCCCTGTCCGCCGACTGCCTGCCGCTGTCGGCACTGTCCACCGCCGCGATCCACACGGGGAGCTGAACATGCCGCAGGGCAAGGTCGAGAGCGTGCCGGACGACGGGCTCACCACCCGCCAGCGCCGCCGGCAGCACATCCTGGCCGTCCACACGGGACAGGGCAAGGGCAAGTCGACGGCCGCGTTCGGGATGGCGCTGCGCGCCTGGAGCGCCGGCTGGCCGATCGCCGTCTACCAGTTCGTGAAGAGCCCCAAGTGGCGCGTCGGCGAGGAGACCGCCCTCAAGGCCCTCGGCGAGACGGGCAAGGGCGGCACCGTCGTGTGGCAGAAGATGGGCGAGGGCTGGTCCTGGATCCAGCGCCCCGGCACCGAACGCGACCACGCCGCCGAGGCCGCCGAGGGCTGGGAGCAGATCAAGCGCGACCTGGCCGCGGAGGCGCACCGGTTCTACGTGCTCGACGAGTTCACCTACCCGATGAAGTGGGGCTGGGTCGACGTCGCCGACGTCGTCGCCACCCTGCGGGACCGGCCGGGCAACCAGCACGTCGTCATCACCGGCCGGGACGCGCACCCCGACCTCGTCGCCATCGCCGACCTCGTCACCGACATGACGAAGGTCAAACACCCCATGGACGCGGGGCGCAAGGGCCAGCAGGGCATCGAGTGGTAGCCCGGATCGTCGTCGCGGCACCCGCCTCCGGCCACGGCAAGACGACCGTCGCGACCGGGCTCCTCGCGGCGTTCGCGGCCCGGGGCCTGCGCGTGGCGCCGTTCAAGGTCGGCCCCGACTACATCGACCCCGGCTACCACGCGCTCGCCGCCGGCCGCCCCGGCCGCAACCTCGACCCGGTCCTCGTCGGCGAGGAGCGCATCGGGCCGCTGTTCGCGCACGGCTCGGCCGGCGCCGACGTCGCCGTCGTCGAGGGGGTCATGGGCCTGTTCGACGGGCGCACCGGCGCGGGCGAGTTCGGCTCCACCGCGCACGTCGCGAAGCTCCTCGACGCGCCCGTCGTCCTCGTGGTCGACGCGACCGCGCAGGCCCGGTCGATCGCCGCGGTCGTGCACGGGTTCCGGTCGTTCGGGTCCGGCGTGCGCATCGCCGGGGTGGTGCTCAACCGGGTCGGCTCCGACCGGCACGAGCAGATCCTCCGCGACGCGTGCGCCGAGGTCGGCACGCCCGTCCTCGGGGTGCTGCGCCGCCACGACGCGGTCGCCGCCCCGTCCCGGCACCTCGGCCTCGTCCCCGTCGTCGAACGCCACGCCGAGGCCGTCGAGTCCGTGCGGGCCCTCGCGTCCGTGGTCACGCTCGGCGTGGACCTGGACGCGCTGCTCGCCGTCGCCCGATCGGCGCCCTCGTTCGCCGCTTCGCCGTGGACGCCGTCGGTGGGTGAGCCCGTCGCGGGACGGCCCGTCGTCGCGGTCGCCGGCGGGCCCGCGTTCTCGTTCAGCTACGCCGAGACCGTCGAGCTGCTGACCGCCGCCGGCGCCGCGGTGTCCATCGTGGACCCGCTGCGGGACGAGGCGCTGCCGCCCGGCACGCGCGGGCTCGTCGTCGGTGGCGGATTCCCCGAGGTGTACGCGCAGCAGCTGTCGGACAACGCGCCGCTCCGCGAGGCGGTCGCCCGGCTCGCCGCCGGCGGCGCCCCGATCGCGGCCGAGTGCGCCGGGCTGCTGTGGCTGGCGCGGACCCTGGACGGCCGGCCGATGTGCGGGGTGCTGCCCGTCGACGCCGCCATGACCCCGAAGCTGACCCTCGGCTACCGCGACGCCGTCGCGGTCGGCGACAGCGTCCTCGCCCCCGCCGGCACCCGGGTCAGCGGCCACGAGTTCCACCGCACCGCCGTCACCCCGTCCTTCGGCGCCGGCTCCGTGGGAGGGCCCGCGTGGGCGTGGCACGGCGAGGGCGGGACGGTCCGGGAGGGGTTCACGGCGGGGTCGGTGCACGCGTCGTACCTGCACCTGCACTGGGCCGGCGCCCCGCACCTCGCGCACCGGCTGGTCTCGGCATGCGCGTAGTGCTCGGGTTCGGCGCCCGCGCCACCGCCACCGCCGCTGACGTCGAGGCCCTCCTGCCCGCCTTCGCCGGCGACGTGGTGATCGCCCTGTCCACTGTGGACACCAGGGCGGATCTGGCGAAGGAGCTCGCGTCCCGCCACGGCTGGGACGTCGTCACCCACCCGGCGTCCGCGCTCGCCGCCGTGGCCGTGCCGAACCCGTCGCCACGGGTCGCCGCCCACACCGGCACGCCGAGCGTCGCCGAGGCCGCCGCGCTGCTCACCGCCCGCACCGCCCCCGCACGGACGTCGGCCACCACGACTCCGTTCGACGGCCCGGCGGTGCTCGTCGTCGCCAGGCAGTCCTCCGCGGTCGCGACCCTCGCCGTCGCGGCGGTCGCGCCCGAGGTGACCGTCGTCGGCGTCGGCGCCGACGGCCTGGACTCCGTCCCGGCGGCGGGGCGTGCCGCGATCGCCGGGGCCACCGTCGTGTTCGGCAGCGGGCGGCAGCTCGATCTCGCCGCCGTCACCGCGAAGCGGGTCGAGTGGCCGTCGCCGCTCGTGCCGGCGCTGCCGCGGCTGCTCGCCGAGCACCACGCCGACCGGGTCGTGGTCCTCGCCAGCGGCGACCCCATGTACTACGGCATCGGCAGCACCCTCGTCAGGCTGCTCGGCGCGGCGCACGTGCACGTGGTGCCGCACCCGTCGGCGGTGTCCCTGGCGTGCGCGCGGCTCGGCTGGGCCCAGGACGACATCGAGGTCGTCAGCGCCGTCGGCCGGTCCGTCGACGCGCTGCGCCGGGTCCTCCACAATGGACGCCGGGTGCTCGTCCTCAGCTCCGGCGCCGCCACCCCGCCGTCGGTGGCCGGGATCCTCGCCGAGACCGGGTTCGGCGACAGCACCGTCACCGTCCTGGAGTCGCTCGGCGGCCCGGACGAGCGGATCCACCACGACGTCACGGCCGCCGGTCCGCTGAACATCGTCGCCGTCGACTGCCGGGGCAGCGGTGTCTCCGTGGCTCCGGGTCTCGCGGACGACTCGTACAGCAGCGACGGCCAGCTCACCAAGCGCGAGATCCGTGCCGTCACCCTCGCCGCGCTCGGCCCCCGCCCCGGCGAGCTGCTGTGGGACGTCGGCGCCGGCTCGGGCAGCATCGCGATCGAGTGGCTGCGCGCGCACCGCTCGTGCCGCGCCGTCGCCGTCGAACGCGACCCCGTCCGCGCCGGACGGGTCACCGCCAACGCCCGCACCCTCGGCGTCCCGCATCTGTCCACAGTGGTCGGTGCCGCGCCCGGCGCGCTCGACGGCCTGCCCCCGTCCGAGGCGGCACCGGACGCCGTCTTCATCGGCGGCGGCTTCACCGCGGCAGGGGTGTTCGAGCGCTGCTGGTCGGCGCTGCGCCCGGGCGGCAGGCTCGTCGTCAACGCGGTCACCATCGCCTCGGAGCGGCTCGTCGCCGAGCTCCACGAGACGCACGGTGGCTCCCTGACCCGGATCGCGGTCCAGCGTGCCGCACCCGTCGGCGGGTTCCTCGCCTGGCGGCCGATGATGCCGGTGACGCAATGGGTGGTGTGGAAATGACGGTGTACTTCATCGGTGCCGGACCGGGCGCCGCGGACCTCATCACGGTCCGCGGCCGCGACGTCCTCGCCCGGACCCCGGTCTGCCTGTACGCGGGCAGCCTCGTGCCGGTCGAGCTCCTCGACGTGTGCCCGCCCGGCGCCCGGCTCGTCGACACCGCGAACCTCGACCTCGACCAGATCCTCGCCGAGCTGACCACCGCGCACGCCGCCGGCCTCGACGTCGCCCGCCTGCACTCCGGCGACCCGTCCGTCTTCAGCGCGATGGCGGAGCAGCTGCGCCGCCTCGACGCCGCGGGCGTGCCCTACGAGATCGTGCCGGGCGTCCCCGCGTTCGCCGCCGCGGCCGCCTCCCTGGGTCGCGAGCTGACCGTGCCGGGCGTCGCGCAGACCCTCATCCTCACCCGCACCGCCGCCCGCGCCACCCCGATGCCCCCGGGCGAGGAACTGTCCACACTGGCCGCCAGCCGCGCCACCATCGTGCTCCACCTGGCCGTGCAGCGCATCGCCGGGCTGGTGGAGGAGCTGATCCCCTGGTACGGCGAGGACTGCCCCGCCGCCGTCGTCGCCCGCGCCAGCCGCCCCGACGAGCTGATCCTCCGCGGCACCCTCGCCGACATCGCCCACCAGGTCCGGGAGGCGGGCATCCAGCGCACCGCCGTCATCGTCGTCGGCCGCGTCCTCACCGCCGCCGAGTTCCCCGACAGCCACCTGTACTCCACCACCCGCCACCGCCCATGAGCCTCGACCCTTACCTCGCCGGCGGCGGGTTCGTGCTGCACGGCCTCGTCGCGGTGCACCTCGACGGCCGGTGGCACCGGCAGGACCCGCGCGGCAACAAGCCGGGCGTCGACGCGCGGTTCTCGCTCGACGGCCCGCGGCTGGCCTTCACCATCGACCCGGCGGCGGGGGAGCGCGACTACGAGCCCGTCTTCGCTACCCCCGACCCGGGCGTGCTGGCCGCACTGCGCGCCACCACCGACATCCTCGCGCTGCGTACCGCGGGCCTGCCCGGCACCCTGAGCGGCCGCTGACCTACGGCACCTCCGGGTGCGCCGGTTCGCGGAGCGCGGCGGACAGGGCGACGGCCAGCAGGGGCACGACGGCGAGGGCGATGAAGGCGCCGCGAGGGCCGTGGTGGTCGGCGATCAGGCCGAGCAGCGGCATCGCCAGGCCGCCCGCGCTGACGGCCAGGCCGAGGGTGACGCCGGCGGCGGTGCCCGGGCGGGTCGGCAGGTAGTCCTGGCCCAGCTTGACCAGCACGGCGAACGGGATGTTGGTGACCAGGCCGACGAGCAGCACCAGCGGTAGCGCCAGGTAGGGCGACGGGCACAGGAGCATGCCGGCGATCGCCGGGCCGAGCAGCAGGTTCCCCAGGCGTACGGTGCGCACGAGGCCGATCCGGTCGGCGATGCGGCCGCCGGCGAGGGTGCCGAGGACGCCGCCGCCGAGCTGCAGGGCCAGGGCGGTGCCGCCGAGGGCGGGGGAGGCGCCGAGGGTGTTGATCCAGTAGAGGGCGACGAACGTGTTGACGCCGAACGACACCGCCGAGCGGACGATCTCCACCGACGCCAGCACGGCGAACTGCGCGGGCCGGTCCCGGCCCGTCGCCGCCGCCCGGGCGGCGGCCTGGCCAGTGGCGCGGCGCTGGTGGCGGAGCAGGACGAAGCCCATGAGCACGGCCGGCGGGATGAACAGGGCGGTGGCGCCGACGCCCCACGCGTCCAGGGCCGGGGTCGCCAGGGCGGGGGCGACGAAGAAGCCGACGCTGCCGCCCGCGGCGAAGTAGCTCATCGCGGTGGCGCTCGACCCCGCCGCGAGCCGCGCGTCGCGCCCCGCCGCCGGGTGGAACATCGCCACGCCGAGCCCGGACAGCAGCAGGAGGGTCCAGACCATGGGGTACGACGGCGCCACCCCGGCGAGGCCCGCGCCGGTGCCGGCCAGGGCCACCCCCACCGGCGACATCCACGGCAGGCGGCGCCGGTCGGCGAGCACGCCGAAGACGAGCTGCGGCAGGGAGCTGCCGAGCGCGGCGGCCATGGCGAGCCCCGCGGCGGCGACGTAGCCGTAGTGGCGGTCGAGGACGAAGTACGGCACCGCGGCCGGCACCAGCCCCTGGTAGAAGTCGTCGACGGCGTGCGCCGCCGCCCACACCCGCATGCGCCGCCACGGGGAGGGGATCGCGGTGGCAGCAGTAGCAACAGTCACCCGTTCAAGATCGCAGCGGGTGTACGGTGCGGGCTTCCGGTATTCTGCCGATCGATGTCGAACATCCGCCACATGCCGGTCGCGCCGACGACAGCCACCGAGCACGGCTCCGGCACGCACATCGACCGGCACCGCCACGATCAGCATCAGCTGGTGTACGTGAGCCGCGGGGTCATCGCCGTGCAGACGGAGGCCGGCGGGTGGGTCGCGGCGGCGGACCGGGCGGTGTGGATCCCGGCCGGCTGCTGGCACGAGCACCGGTTCCACGGCGCGAGCGCGTTCCACACCGTCGGGTTCGCCGACGAGGAGGACCCGCCGCTGCCAGCCGGCGCGCCGACCGTCGTCGCGGTCGGGCCGCTGCTTCGAGAGCTGCTCGTCGCCTGTACCGACGCGGAACTGCCGGACGACGAGGAGACGCGGCTGAGGGCGGTGATCCGGGACCGGCTGCACCGCGCGCCGCAGGAGCCGGTCGCGCTGCCCACCGCCCGCGACGGGAGGCTCGCCGCGGCGTGCGCGGCCGCCGCGGACCGTCTCGACGAGCCGCGGACCCTGGCGTCCCTGGCCCGGGAGGCCGGCGCGAGCGAGCGGACGCTGGCCCGGCTGTTCCGTGCCGAGTTCGGGATGACGTACCCGCAGTGGCGCACCAACGTCCGCGTGTACCACGCGATGATCCTGCTCGCGGGCGGCCTGCCGGTCACAGCGGTCGCGCACCGGTGCGGGTTCGCGACGCCGAGCAGCTTCGTCGACACGTTCCGCCGCGCGACCGGCCAGACCCCGGGCGTCTACGCGGCCCGCGAACGGGCCGGCTGAGGCGCGGCCCGCGAACGGGCCGGCTGAGGCGCGGCCGGCCCGTTCTGTGCCTGTCCGGATGCCTGCCCCGAATGCCTGTCCCGGAATGGAATCAGGTGCAGTGCTTGAGCTTCGGGCGGATCGACGCCGGCACCGTGTCCTCGCAGACGTTGTCGGTGCCGCCGATGAGCGCCTTCCAGACCTTGTTCGTGCCGTCGTACTTGAACACGACGACGGCGGTGTCCATCGCCTCCGGCTGCGTCAGGGCCGTCGCGTACCCCTGGTAGCAGCTGATGTCCTTGAAGCCCTTGCCGAGGATGATCGCCCCGGCGACCTCGGCGTTGGCCTGGAACGCCTTCTGCAGCGTGGCCGCGTCGACGGGGCAGCCCCCGCCGGCCGCCGTCGCGCTGGATGCGGCCGGTGCCGCGCTGGACGGTGCCGCCGCGCTGGAGGTGCCGGCGGCGGGAGCGGTGCCGGTGGTGGCGGCGGGTGCCGCGGTGGTGCCGGCCGGGTCCTCCGAGGAGCAGCCGGTGAGGGCGATCGCCGCGACGGCGATCGGGAGCAACGCTCGTGTCATCACACGCGGAATCCTGTCGTCTCCGAGGGCCGCGTGGTTGTCGGCTTGCGGACATCTACAGTGGACAGTCGGGGGATGTCAGGCGTCGATGCGCATGAGCTTCCGGAAGTCGTACTGGTAGCCGTACCTGAGGCCGGTGAGATGCTCGTCTCCGGCTGACCCGCACCGGCGCGGGCCGGCTTCCGCGGCGGTCGCGGGAGCCGCGCCGCGAGCTGATGCGGCGGGCGCCGCACGGCGCCGCGGAAGGGGTGACCGCGTTGCTGGACGCGGGCGTCGACCCGCACGTCCGCGACGACCGGGGCCGCACGCTGCTGCACCTGGCGGCCCACCTGGACGACCCGGACCTCCCCGGCCCGCTGCTGCGCCGCCGAGGCCGGGCCCGGTCAGCGGGTGCGCAGGCCGTCCAGGGCGATCCGCAGCACCCGGTCGCGCTGGGTGTCGTCGCGGAAGCCGGCCGAGGTGAGGCCGCTGAGCATGCGGACGGTGTCGTCGAACGTGACGTCGGGCCGGACGGCGCCGGCGGACTGGGCGCGGGCCATCAGGGGCTCGCCGACGCGGTAGATCTCCTCGCGGCAGCTGCGGAACATCGCCGAGTCACGGTTGAGGGCCTCGTAGATGGCGCGCTTCGTCGCCGCGTACGCCACGAACCTGTGCAGCCAGGACTCCAGCGCCTCCCACGGCGGGAGGCCGGCGACGTCGTCGGCGGTCTGGCACAGCTGCTCGATCTCGCCGATGTAGACGGTCTCGAAGAGGTCCTGGCGGGTGGGGAAGTTGCGGTACAGCGTCCCGATCCCGACGCCGGCGCGCCGGGCGATGTCCTCCAGGGACGCGTCGGTGCCGTGCTCGGCGAACGCGTCACGGGCCGCGGCGAGGAGCGCGTCGAAGTTGCGCCGGGCGTCGGCGCGCTGCGGGCGCCGGACGGCGACGGGGGACTCGGCCGACATGGGTGATCTCCAGCACGCAAAGTGGAATCAGGTAGAAGCGGAGGCACCCCTCCGCTAATGTGGAGGCGTACCTCCACTACTGTACCGCGTCCGGGGGAAACACCGATGACACGCGCACTCACCCTCAGCCCGTCGCCGCTCGCCACCGCGCCGCCGCGGGCGAGCCGGTTCCTCTTCGTCGCGCTGGCCACCGCGGCCGCGTCGTTCTCCCTGCTGCAGTCGCTGGTCACGCCGGTGCTGCCGAAGATCCAGCACGACCTGCACACCAGCCAGGGCACGGTCACCTGGGTGCTCACCGCGTGGCTGCTGTCGGCCGCCGTGGCGACGCCGATCATGGGCCGCATCGGCGACATGTACGGCAAGCGCCGCACCCTCCTCGTCGCGCTCGCCGCCATCGCGGCCGGGTGCCTGATAGCCGCCGCGGCGCCCAGCGTCGGCGTCCTGATCGTCGGGCGGGTCGTGCAGGGCCTCGGCGGGGCGGTGTTCCCGATCTCGTTCGGCATCCTCCGCGACGAGCTGCCGCCGGCCAGGGTCCCGTCCGCGATCGGCGGGCTGTCCGCGGTGATCGCCGTCGGCGGCGGCCTCGGCGTGGTCCTCGCCGGCCCGGTCGCCGGCGCGCTGGACTGGCGGGCGCTGTTCTGGATCCCCGCCGTCGTCGTGGCGGGCACCGCGCTGCTGACGCTGCGGTTCGTGCGTGAGTCGCCGGTCCACGGCCGGGAGCGAGGCCGGGGCCGGATCAACTGGCCGGCCGGGGTGCTGCTGTCCGCGTGGCTGGTCGCCCTGATCCTGCCGCTGAGCAAGGCCCCGGCGTGGGGGTGGACCTCCGCGCGGGTCGTCGGACCGCTGCTGCTCGCCCTCGCCCTCGCCGCCGCATGGGTACTGGTGGAGCTGCGCTCGGCCGAGCCGCTGATCGACATGCAGATGATGCGGCTGCCCGCGGTGTGGACGACGAACCTGGTGTCGCTGCTGTTCGGTGCCGGGATGTTCGCGACCTACGCGTTCCTGCCCCAGTTCCTGCAGACGCCGCGGTCGACCGGTTACGGGTTCGGCACCACGGTCACCGGGGCGGGCCTCGCCATGCTGCCGATGCTGGTCACGATGGCGGTCGCCGGGTCCGTGAGCGGCCCGCTGACCGCATTCGTGTCGTCGAAGGTCCAGCTGCTGATCGGCACCGCGACCGCGGCGGTGTCGTGCGCGGGGCTGACGCTGTTCCACGACGCGTACTGGCAGGTCGCCGTCGCGACGGGAGCGTTCGGGGTGGGGCTCGGGCTGACGTTCACGGCGATGGTCAACCTCATCGTGGCGACGGTCCCCGCCGGGCAGACGGCCGTGGCCAGCGGCATGAACGCCAACATCCGCACCATCGGCGGCTCCGTCGGCGCGGCCGTGGCCAGCGCCGTGATCACGGCCCACGAGACGCCCGCGGGCCTGCCGCTGGAGACGGGCTACACGTACGCCTTCGCGGTGCTGACCGCGATGCTCGCCACCGCCGCGGTGATCGCGACCCTGGTCCCCCGGGCCCGGAAGGCCTGAGGGACCGGGGGAGCGGTTCAGCCGCGGGCGATCCAGACGTCGTCGAGCGTGCCGTGGAACTGGTCGTTGTCCTTGCCGTTGCCCTTGCCGCCGATGCTGAGCGGCACGGTGTTGACGACCGACAGCGTCGCCGGCAGGGTCGCCGAGCCGCGGACCACGTCGTCGACGAGCAGGGTCAGGGATGTGCCCTCGCGGCGGCACTCCAGGCGGTGCCAGGCGCCGTCGGACACCGACACGTCCGACAGCGCCACGTGGATCGCGGGCCCGGCCGCGTCGGCGAACACACAGCTCGGCCTGCCCGCCGCGCCGTCGATCTGCAGCTTGTACTGCGTGCCGGACGCCGAGTAGCCCTTCTGCAGGATGTTCTGGCCGGAGCCGGCCTCCTTCTTCGGCAGGCGCACGGTCGCGCCGTAGCGGATCGGGCCGGTGCCGGGGTTCAGCTCCGGCGAGTCGGGCGTCTGCAGCACCGCGTGCGGGCACCTCTTGCCGGCGCACCGGGACGGGAAGTCCGCCGCCAGGCCGGTGGTCAGCTTCCCGGGCAGCGCCGTGAGGCGGACCTTGCCACCGTGACCGGCCGACGAGGTGAGCGTGTGTCCGTGCCCGGAGTCGTCCACGACGGTGGCGCCGCCGGCCCCCTTGCTGGCGGTGTCGAAGCTGTACCGGGCGACGATGACCGGCGCGGCCGCTTCGGCGGCGGTGGCGGCCGGCTCGGGCGCGGGCCGGCCCGGGGCGGCGGACGCGGGGCCGGCCCCGCCGAGCGTGCAGAGTGCTGTGCCGAGCGCCGCGGCCGCCAGCGCCGCCGGCCGGATGACGCTCATCCGTCCGCCATACGTGTTCCCCCATGTCTTCATGCCCGAAATGTGTCATATTGACGCCGTAACCTTCGAGCATTTCCCCCAACGTGTCGGCCGCATTCCGTAACCGAACGGTTGACGCACGGTCACCCAAACTGGATGCCCGGACATGATCCGCGCGGTTCTGGGAAGCTTGAACCATGCGGTGGGCGGCGGTGGTTGCTGTGCTGATCGTGCTGATGCCCTCCACCGGTCACGCCGCCGTGCCGGCGCGGGCTCCGCAGGCGCCCTTGCCGGCACGGGCGCCTGCGGCGCCCACCGAGATGTGCCGGATCACCGACCCGGGCGTGACCGAGGTGTCCGGGCTCGCGGTCACCCCCACCGGCTACCTCGTGGAGAACGACAGCAACCCCGACCCGGCCAAGACCCGCGTCTTCACGCTCGACAAGGCGTGCCGGGTGACCGGCAGCGTCCAGTACCCCACGACCGCCCGGGACCCCGAAGACCTCGCCGTCGACAGGAAGGGCACGCTGTGGATCGCCGACATCGGCGACAACGGCCCCATGACCGGCGGCTCCGGCACCCGCCGCAGCACGATCGCGCTGTGGACCATGGCCGCCGGCTCGAAGGAGCTGAAGATCCACCGCCTGGTGTATCCGGACGGGGTGCCCCGCGACGCCGAGGCGCTGCTCATCGACGGGAAGGGCCGGCCGGTGATCGTCACCAAGGACCCCAACGGCGAGGTGTTCCGCCTCGACACGCCGCTGCCGACCGACAACACCGCCGGCGCGAAGCTCACCAGGGTCGGCGCGTTCGAGCCGCAGCGCACCGGCACGTCCAACCCGCTCGGGTTCCTCGGCATCGCCTGGGTCACCGGCGCCGCAGTGTCCGCCGACGGCACCAAGGCGGTGGTGCGCACCTACGCCGACGCCTACGAGTTCGAGGTCAAGGGCGGCGACGTCGCCGCGGCGATCACCTCCGGCAAGGCCACCGTCACCGCCCTGCCCGACGAGCCGCAGGGGGAGGCGATCGCCTACACCGCCGACGGCGCGAGCCTGCTGACCGTCTCCGACCAGGACGGTCCGGCCGTGATCCTCCGGTATCCGAGCGGCCTGAAAGCCACCCCGCCGACCAGTGCCGCACCATCCCCGCCGGCCCAGGCGCAGGCTCAGGCGCAGACCCGGACGGCACCGGAGCCGAAGCGGTCCGCCCGCGCCCCGCTGCTGCTGGGCGCCTTCACGGTGGTCGCGTTGATGCTGGTCGCGGCCGTAGCACGACGCGCCAGGCGACGATGAGCACCCACGGTGTCGACGCTGGAGCGCTCACATGACACGATTCACCGACAAGCAGCAGTCGGGGGAGGGGCACGCGGCGGTGGTGCGCATCGAGGTCGAGCGGGCCACGACCCGTGACATGCGTCGGCGCAACCGGTCAACGCTGCTGTCGGAGCTGTTCTTCCGGGGGCCGCTGAGCCGCCACGACCTGAGCCGCATCACCGGCCTGAGCGCCGCGACCGCCAGCAGCGTCACCGGCGAGCTGCTCCAGGAGCACCTCATCGTCGAGGCCGGCCAGATCGAGTCCGACGGCGGCCGCCCGCGCGTGCTGCTGCGCGTCAACCCCGACTTCGGCCGGCTCGTCGGCGCCGACGTCGGCGAGACCGGCGTCAAGGTCGAGCTGTTCGACCTGTCCATGACCCGCCTCGCGACCGTCGACGAGCCGCTGCCGTCGTCGCGGCCCGCTCCGGAGGCCGTCGCCGGGCAGCTGCTCGCCGGCATCCGCGAGGTCCTCGGCGACACCGACCCCGCCGACGTCATCGGCGTCGGCATCGGCGTGCCCGGCACCGTCGAGCAGTCCGACCCGGTCCGGGTGCACGCCCCGACCATCGGATGGCGCGGCACGTCCCTCGACGGGCTGCTGCGCGACGGCGGCGTCACCGCGCCGCTCTTCATCGAGAACGGCGCGAAGTCCCTCGGCCAGGCCGAGATGTGGTTCGGCGCGGGTCGCGGCGCCGCCAACGCCGTCATCGTCCTCGTCGGCTCCGGCGTCGGCGCCGCCGTCATCACCAACGGCACCCTCTACCGCGGCGCGAGCAGCAGCGCCGGCGAGTGGGGCCACACCACGGTCGTCTACGGCGGCCGGCAGTGCCGGTGCGGTGCCCGCGGCTGCCTGGAGGCCTATGTCGGCGCGGAGGGCATCCTCGACCGGTACCAGCAGGTCAACCCCGGCCTGGTCCGCAGCGCCGACGAGCTCGCCGACGTCGCCGCCCTCATCGCGGCCGGCACGCCCGAGGCCGAGGACATCCTCGCCGAGACCGCCGGCATGCTCGGCGCCGGCATCGGCAACCTGGTCAACCTGTTTAACCCCGAGCGCGTCGTCCTCGGCGGCTGGGCCGGCCTCGCCCTCGGCGCCCGTTTCCTGCCGCAGATCCGCGCGGCGGCGGGGGAGCAGGCCCTGGAGCACCCGTTCGGCCAGGTGTCGATCGAGCTGTGCGAGCTCGGCCCCGACGCCGTCGCGTTCGGCGCGGCGACCCTGCCGATGGCCGAGCTGCTGCGCCGCGCGTCCCGCCCCTGAGCCCCGTGTCGCAATTCTGACCGCCGTTTGCGGAAAGTCGTGTCGCGACCTGCGAAGATCGATACAGTTCGCGTCGCGGTCCCTTGCCATCATGTCCCGCATGAAGACCTTGGCAGGCGGATGGGCGCTCACCGGCACGGGCGCCCTGCTCGGACTCGGCACCACCCTCACCCTCTGGGCCGTCGGCCCGTCCAAGTTCGACCCGGCGCGCTCGTGCCACTACCGCTTCGACGAGACCCGCACGTTCACGGCCGTCGAGCGTTCCTTCCCGCCCCAGGTCACCTGCGTCCGCGACGACGGACAGACCTTCGAATACCTCTCCTCGACCACCACCCTGACCGGCACCGTCCTCCTGGCCGTGTCGGCCGCGGCGGTACTGGCCGGCGCCGCACTCCTCGCCACGACCTGGCTGCGCCGCGACGCCGTCCCCGCCCCGCCCCCGCCCGGCAGCCGCCGCCTGCACCTGTGGCTCGCCCTGCTGCTCGGCGCCGCCCTCACCGTCGTCGTGACCGTCCCGGGCCTGGCGCTGTACGTCTTCCTCGGCGCTCTTCCCGCGCTCTTCTTCGCCGCCCCGGCCCTCCTCGGCGCCGCCGCCCTCGCCGCCGCCCTGGACCGCCACGCCGGCCCACCCCGCCCCGGCCCCCGCCGCCGCGGCACGACCGTCGCCCTCGGCGGCACCCTGCTCGGCTCGGCCCTGTTCCTCGTCGTCTCCACCACCGACGCCCTCGACGCCCTCGACGACTGGACCCTGCTGGCCTTCCCGCTCGCCGTCCTCCTGTACCCCGCGATCGCCGCCACCCAGCACCTCGTGTCCCGCCGCCACCAGACGACCACCCCAGCCTCGCAACCCGCACGCCCTTGACGTCAAGGCCATGCCTCCTGCGGCCGACCCGGAGGGCGTGTGGGCGTGGCTTCGTGTGCCGGTACAGGATTGACGCCGGCCGTCTGCTGCCGCAGGACGCCGAGCCCGGCCGGCGGGCCGACGGAGGCCTCAGCCGAGCCGGTACGGCTGGAACTCCAGCGACGACGGGTAGCCGGTGCCGGTCACGGCCTCGATGACGGCCCACAGGAAGTCCTCGTCGGGGCCCCAGGACGGGATCTCCACGGTCGCCTCCACGGGCAGCGGCTCGCCCACGTCGACCACCGCCTCCCCGTCGGCGTGGACGAGCTGCCGCACGACCTCGCCGCCGCTGGACAGCGTGTACGCGTAGGTGCTGGCGACGCTGGAGAACATGACGCTCAGCGCGTCGCCGGGCGGGTCGCACGCCGGGGCGAGCGTCATCGACGGGTCCCACACCTGCGCCCAGCCGCCCGTCTCCGCGGCGAACAGCACCCCTCCGGCGAGCCCGCTCGTGGCCTCGTCGACGGGGACCGGGGCGCCTTCCGCGACCGCGGGGGACCCGAGCAGCTTGACAGCGTCCGCCGCCGGGACGCCCCGCACGAACAGCGCCGACGTGTTCCAACCCATCCGCAGACCCTAGAGCAGCCAGTGGTCGTGCGGGTGGCGGCCCGGGCGGAAGCCGGCGGCCTCCACCATCGCGGCCGCCTCGGCGAAGCCGGTCGCGACCAGGTCGGGCCGGTGCGCGTCGCTGCCGAAGCACACGACGCGCCCGCCGCAGTCGCGCCACCAGGTGACGAACTCGGGCTCCGGGCCGCGGCGGGTGTTGACCTCCAGGGCACGGCCGGTGCCGGCGAGGGCGCGCAGCACCGCCCGGATCTCCTCCTCGAAGTCCGCGATCGTGAACGTGACGCCGGGCGGCAGGTAGCGGACCGGGTAGTCGAGGTGGGTCAGGGCCGAGAACGGCGGGCCCGACTCGATCATGCGGATCGCCTCGGCGAAGTAGTCGCGCAGCACGTCCGCGACGCCCCGCAGCGGGTACTCGTCCTCGACGAGGCGGAACCGGCCGTCCACCCGCAGCGAGTGCAGCGAGCCGATGACCCGCTCGAACGGCGCCGAGGCCAGCAGCGAGGCCGCCTGCGCCGGGAACCAGTGCGGCTCGCCCAGCTCGACCCCGGTGATGATCTTCAGCGTCGGGAACTTCGACCGGCAGCGGTCGATCGCCGCCAGGTAGCCGGACACGTCCAGCGGCGGCGGGGCGAGGTTCCTGTCGTCGGCCATGTGCGAGAACTGGCGCCCCGGGACGGCGTCGACGTCCCAGACGATGAAGTCGGTGTGCTCGGTGAACGCGATCGCCGGCAGCCCGAGCTCCACGGCCCGCGCGCACGAGCCCTCCATGTCGCCGGTCGCGGTGTCCCAGGAGAACTCGGTGTGCGTGTGCAGGTCCGCGGGGAGCATGCCGGTGATCGTGTCAGGAGATGCCGAGGCCCCGCAGGTGTGTGAGGGCGTCGGTGACGCTCGCCACCACGGGCACGCCGGGCGTGACGGGGGGCCGGTCGACCATGAGCACCGGCAGCCGCAGCGAGCGGGCCGCCGCCAGCTTCGCGGCCGTCATCGACCCGCCGCTGTCCTTCGTCACGAGGAGCTGGATGTCGTACGAGGTGAGCAGCGCCGTCTCCCCGCCGACGGTGAACGGCCCCCGGTCGAGGATCGACTCCAGCCGCGGCGGGTGCGGCGGCGCCACCGGGTCGACGCTGCGCACGAGGAACCAGCGGTCCTCCAGGGAGGCGAACGCGCCGAGCCCCTGCCTGCCGGTGGTGAGGAACACCCGCTCGTAGGGGGACGCCGCGATGTACGCCGCCGCGGCGTCGAGGGACGGCACCCGGTGCCACTCGTCGCCGTCGCCGGCGACCCACCCCGGGCGGCGCAGCACCACCAGCGGTACACCCGCCGCCGCCGCCGACGCGCTGATCCCCGCCGCGAACGGGTGGGTCGCGTCGACGACCACGTCGACCGCCTCGGCCCGCACGTAGGAGGCCAGCCCCGCGGGGCCGCCGAACCCGCCGACGCGGACCTCGCCGGGCGGCAGGGAAGGGTCCGCGACCCGCCCGGCGAGGGAGCTGATCACCCGGGAGCCGCCGGTCAGCGCCTCCGCGAGCCGTCTCGCCTCACCGGTCCCGCCGAGGATGAGCACAGTGCGCACGGGGGCAAGGATGTCATGGGTCGTCACGCGGCGGCGTGCAGCTCGACGCGTCCCTTCCCGGCCGCCTTCGCGAGAAGAGCCGGATGTTCGTGGCGAGGGCGAGCAGCGTGGTGAGGGCGCCCACGGTCGCGATCGTGCCGGCCGTGGGCGCCAGGACCACCGCGACCTGGGCCGCGGCGCAGACCGCGAGCAGACCGGCGACGAACAGCGTCGCCGGTCTGCTCGGCAGCGGTTACGGGTAGTTGACCCAGTTCGCGACGTTCGTCGAGGAGTTCGACGGACCGCCCGTGTTGTTGATGATGTGCGCGATGGTGCCGGTCCCACCGAGGGAGACGGTGACCATGTTGTGGAACTTCACGCCCGCGGTCTGCGGGACCTCGAACGAGTGGCCCAGCACGACGCTCGGGTTGGTGCTGAAGTAGCAGTAGCTGCCCAGCCCCCACGCCTCGTGGCTGGTGACGTTCGCGCCGACCTTGTACGCGGCCCAGCCCTGCGCCCCGCCGCCGCTGGACCAGCCGGCCTGGTTCGGCACGTCGTACGGGATCTCGTTCTGGTAGAAGTACGTCCGGCCGCCGTTGCCGTTCCAGATCGTCTGGTACTGCTGGTAGTGCTCGACGAACAGGCCGTACATGGTGACGTTGTTGCCGTTGACGACGAGGCCGTTCGCGCCGGTGTTGATGTTCCAGCCGACGGTGCCGCCGTTGCCGTGGTCGGCGCGCCAGATCCACATGTGGTCGCCGATCACGTTGTTGCTGTTGACCCGCAGGCTGACGGTCGCCTTGCCGGCGATCGAGCCGCCGACGCGGAAGAACACGTCGTGCAGCGACGTCGGGTTCGCCGCGTGGTCGGCGGCCGAGCCGTTCGGGCCGACCTCCATGAGGACCTGCGAGTTGGTGGTGCCGGCGTCGAAGAGGATGCCGGCGACCTTCACGCCGTCGACGTCGGCGACGGTCATCGCGGTGACGCCGTTCTGCGGCACGATCGTGGCCAGGCCGAGGCCGAGCACGACCGTGTTCGCGCGGGTGATCCGGATCGTGTCGTCGACGTTGTACACGCCGGGCGTGAACAGCAGGTTCTGCCCGGCGGCCAGGGCCGCGTTGATGGACGCGGCGGTCGCGCCGGCCTTCACGATGTAGAACTGGCTGATCGGCAGGCTGGAGCCCGCGGTGCTGCCGCTGGACCAGCTGTTGCCGCTGGCGTTGGTCCGCAGCGACGGCACGAACACCTGGTAGGCGCCGGCGCCGTCGACGTACAGGAACGGCTTCTCCCGCACGACCGGCGCGGCGCCGACCGTGGTGTAGGGCGGGTTCGGGAAGCTGTTGGCCGGTGCGCCGCTGGTACCGACGAAGACCTGGTTCCAGTTCGAGCCGGACCAGCTGCCGATCTGCGAGTTGCGGGTGATCCACTGCTGCTGGCTGCCGGACTGGATCTGGCCGTCGATCTTGCTGTCGGAGATCCAGCCGCCGCTGGACCAGCCGCCGTCGGACAGCGCCAGGTTCCCGCGCACGTGCATCCGCCGGTACGGCGCGGCCTGCGACACCGCCCACCGGTCGAGCCCGCCGGTCGGGGTGACGGACAGGTTCTCCGCGGAGCGCCAGAAGTTCTGCGTCGCGTTCTGCGAGCCGTCCGGCCACCAGTCGGCCTCGGCGTGCACGGCGCCGTTGATGACCACCGAGTCCGGGCTCAGGCCGAGGCCGGCGACCTGGGTGAAGAACCCGACGTTGGCGTTGACGTTGTACGTGCCGGGCTTGAACAGCAGCGCGAACCGGGCGTTGCCGAACTGGTTCGTCACCTGCTGGTTGAACACGGTGTTGAGCCGGTTCTGGATCGTCGCCTGCGACATCGACGGGTCGAACACCGACACGTTCGGGCCGAGGTCGGGGTTGTTCGGGTTGTTCGGGGGCGTGCTGGTCGGCGGGTTCGTGGTGCCTCCCGGGAGCGTCCACTGCTGGTTGGCGCTCGCGAAGCAGTCCCACAGCTGCAGCTTGGTCCCGTCGGCGGAGCTGGGGCCGGTCGCGTCCAGGCACTTGCCGAGCGACCGCAGCGTGCCGTCGCTCTGCTTGGACCACTGCTGCGCGGCGGTCCCGTTGCAGTCCCAGATCTGAATCTTCGTGCCGTTGGCGGTGCTGGCGGCGTTGACGTCGAGGCACTTGCCGAGCGCGCGGATGGTGCCGTCGTCACCGACGGTCCACTGCTGGGCGCCGGTGCCGTTGCAGGTGTACAGCTGGACCTGGGTGCCGTTGGCGGAGCTGGCGGCGGCGACGTCGACGCATTTGCCGCCGTAGCCGGTGATCTGGCCGGTGGCGGCGGCCGAGGCGGTGGTCATGGCGACCACGGTGGTGCCGGTGACGGCAAGGACGGTCGCGCCGATGGCGAGACCGATCCTGCGTCGTGAGATGCGGGTCACGGGGGTCCCTTCTGGGCGGTTCGCCCGCCTCCGAGACCCATGTCGGGGGTAGGTCCGGGGCGGGCGGGGAGCCGCCCTCCGACGCCGGTGGGTGACGACGGAGGCCGAGATCTGTGAAGTTGCCTTACAGATCCATCGGAGGCTATTCCCGCCCCGGTGCCCTAGTCAATACGCGACCCGAATTAAGGTGTTGGCCTGCGAACTCAGGCCTTCGCGAGGATCTCGCCCGCGCCGCCGACCGTCTCGTTCACGGCCTCCAGGTAGGCCTTCATGTCCGTGTTCTCCAGGCCCGTGCCCGCCACGACGACCGTGTTGCCCACGATGAGCGTCGGGTAGAGCTTCGCCTCGTCCTGCGCGTAGGCCTTGGCCGCGTTGGCCGCCTTGAACTCCACGAAGATCGCCTGCTGCCCGCGCGACGGCATGAAGTCGCCCTTCTTCTTGTAGCAGTCGAACTGCTTGAAGTTCGCCACCGCGGACCGGTACTTCGAGGGCACGCCCGTCGAGTTCGTGTCCCACTGGCCGACCGGGCACAGCGGGTCCTTGGTGAACAGGTCACCGGTCAGCTTCGCCACCGTCTGGTACTGCAGGCCCTTCCCGGCCGCACCGCTCGCCTTCGCGCTGGCACTCCCGGACGGCTGCCCACTCGCGGCGGGCGCGGCGCTGGCGGCCGTCGAGGCAGCGGCGGCGGGCTCGGCCTTCTTGTCGTCGGCCTTCTTGTCATCACCCCCGCAGGCGGCGGTCAGCAGCAGGGTGGCACCGGCGACAACGGACGCGATCAGCAGACGCTTCATGGGGATTCGATTCCTTATATGTGGTGGCACGGAAGGTGTTTGGGGTTCGTTCCTTGCGACGCCCATGAACCTACGCACCCCACCGCCCCGTTGAATCCCGGATGTATGCCACCCGACAACCATCGTGTCCCACCTCACTGTCGTGCCGCACTGCGCTTCCGCCCCACCGCTGGCGCGGCGGGTCCCGGCGGGGATTCTCACCCGACCGCTGTGCTTCCGCCCCACCGCTGTCGCGGCGGGTCCCGGCGGGGATTCTCACCCGCACCCCAATGCGCCGCTCCGCGGCGCACCGCCTGCGCGTGCGCGGCGGGATGCCGCTCGCGCGCGCGTCCCGCGGCCGCTTCGACGTTCGGGAGCGGGCCGAGCTGTCTGCTGGTGTGTGTGATTGACGCGGGGTGCTGCTTGCGCGTGTGTCCCGCGGCGACTTCGACGTTCGAGAACGGGCTGATCTGTCCGTGTGCGCGTGTGGCGGGATGCCGCTTGCGTGTGTTCCGCGGTGACTTCGGTGTTCGAGAGTGGGCCGAGCTGTCTGCTGGTGTGTGTGATTGACGCGGGGTGCTGCTTGCGCGTGTGTCCCGCGGCCGCTTCGGCGTTCGGGGCGCGGGCCGATCCGTCCGCATGTGCGCGTGTGGCGGGATGCCGCTCGCGCGTACCTCCGTGGCGGCTTCGGTGTTCGGGCGCGGGCTGATCTGTCCGTGTGTGTGCGTGGCGGGATGCCGCTTGCGTGTGTTCCGCGGTGACTTCGGTGTTCGGGCGCGGGCCGATCCGTCCGCGTGTGCGTGTGGCGGGATGCCGCTCGCGTGTACCTCCCGTGGCGGCTTCGGTGTTCGGGCGCGGGCTGATCTGTCCGTGTGTGTGCGTGTGGCGGGATGCCGCTCGCGTGTACCTCCCGTGGCGGCTTCGGCGTTCGGGCGCGGGCTGATCTGTCCGTGTGTGCGCGTGTGGCGGGATGCCGCTCGCGCGTACCTCCCGCGGCGGCTTCGGCGTTCGGGCGCGGGCCGATCCGTCCGCTGGTGGCCGTGATCGCAGCGGAATGCCGCTCGCGCGTGCGGCTCGCAGCCATTCCCGACGTTTGAGCGCCGGGGCGATCCCCTCCGCTGGTGGGTGTGATCGAAGGACGAGTCTCGTTGTGATCAGGAACGTTCACCGGGCTGACGGTGGTGTGGTTCCTCGTCGCGGTGTGCGGTCCGGCGGCCCCCGACGGAGGGGTGAGCCGGCCGCGGCGATGGCCGAACCGCTGCTGATCGGCCTCAGCCCGCCAGCTGTCCCCACGGGTGGTGCGATGCACCACCCGGACAGCGTCACCAGCGCGTCGTCGAGGCATACCGACACTCAAGCACAGGGGTACGACAGAAAATCCCGGCCGACGTCTGCGGGCACAGCACGATCCTCCGCATTCTCTGGCTCTCGACCGGCGGGCCGGACAGTATGGGACGCATGGAGCAACCCGACTGGCACGGCCCGCTCACCGAGGCGTACGAACAGGCGACCCGCTTCCTGACCGGCCTCCCCTCCCGCCCGGTCGGCAGCAGCGCCGGCCCGGATGAGCTGCGGGCGGCGCTCGGCGGGCCGCTGCCCGACGCGGGCACCGACGCGCGTGAGGTGATCGCCCGGCTCGCCGCCGCGGCCGACGCCGGGATCGTCGCGTCGCCGAGCGGCCGCTTCTTCGGGTTCGTCATCGGCGGCGCGACGCCGGCCGCGCTCGCCGCGGACTGGCTCACCGCCACCTGGGACCAGAACGCGGGCCTCTACACCGCCGGCCCGTCCGCCGCGATCGTCGAGGAGGTCGCCGGCGGCTGGCTCCGCGACCTGTTCGGCCTGCCGGGGCACACCTCGGTCGGCTTCGTCACCGGCGCGCAGATGAGCCACGTGACCGCGCTCGCCGCGGCCCGTCACGAGGTCCTGCGCCGCGTCGGCTGGGACGTCGAGACCGGCGGCCTGCACGGCGCCCCGCGCATCACGGTCGTCGCCGGCGCCGACCGGCACTCGACCATCGACCGCGCGCTGCGGTTCCTCGGCATCGGCACCGCCGCGCTGGTGCCGGTGGGCGTCGACGACCAGGGCCGCATGCGGCCGGACGCGCTGCACACCGCGCTCGACGACATCGACGGCCCGGTCATCGTCTGCGCCCAGCTGGGCAACGTCAACACCGGCGCGTGCGACCCGATCGCCGCCATCTGCGACATGGCCCACGCGCGCGGCGCCTGGGTCCACGTCGACGGCGCCTTCGGCCTGTGGGCCGCGGCCAGCGCCCGCCACCGGCACCTCGTGACGGGCGTCGACCGGGCCGACTCCTGGACGACCGACGCCCACAAGTGGCTCAACGTCCCTTACGACTCCGGCCTCGTCTTCTGCGCCCACCCCCAGGCCCACCGCGCCGCCATGGGGGTCCGCGCCGCGTACCTCGTCCACGCGGGCGGCAACGAACGCGACGCCCTCGACCACAACCCGGAGTTCTCCCGCCGTGCGCGCGGTTTCCCCGTGTACGCGGCCCTGCGCACCCTCGGCCGGACCGGCGTCGAGGCCCTCGTCGACCGCTCCTGTGCGCTCGCCACCCGCTTCGCCACCCACATGGGCGACGCCGTCCTCAACGAGGTCGTCCTCAACCAGGTCCTGCTCACCTTCGGCCCGCAGACCCCGGCCCTCATCCACCATGTCCGCGAGGAGGGCACCTGCTGGGTCAGCGGCACCACCTGGCAGGGCCAGCCCGCCATGCGCTTCTCCGTCAGCAACCACTCCACCGACGAGTCGGACATCGACCGCGCCGCCGAGGTGATCCTCCGCCTCGCCGCCTCCTGACCAGGCGGCGCCGGCGCGGGCCGCCGCGATGATGCTCGAAGGACGAAGACGGCCACCCCGACAACTTCGATCACACGACCCGGGGAGGGCACGGCCTACCCCCGGGTCAGGACGCACGCAGCAGTCGCATCACGCCGCGGAGCGGCGCATCGGGGTGCGGGTGAGCATCACCGCCGGGACCCGCCGCGGCGGCGGTGGGGCGGCAGCGCAGCGCAGCTCAGTGGTTGTCTTCGAGGTCGCCTTCGGTTTCGAGGTACACCTGGCGCAGGGCGTCGAGCGTGGACTGTTCCGGGTGTTCCCAGAGGTTGCGGTCGGCGGCTTCCAGGAGGCGTTCGGTGATGCCGTGCAGGGCCCACGGGTTGGACTCGTCGAGGAACTTGCGGTTCTCGGGGTCGAAGACGTAGGACTCGGCGAGCTTCTCGTACATCCAGTCCGCGACGACGCCGGCGGTGGCGTCGAAGCCGAACAGGTAGTCGACGGTGGCGGCGAGCTCGAAGGCGCCCTTGTAGCCGTGGCGGCGCATGGCGGCGAGCCAGCGGGGGTTGACGACGCGGGCGCGGAAGACACGGGCGGTCTCCTCGCTCAGGGTACGGGTGCGCACGGCGTCGGGGTTGGTGCTGTCGCCGACGTAGGCGGCGGGGGCGCGGCCCGTCAGCGCCCGGACGGTGGCGATCATGCCGCCGTGGTACTGGAAGTAGTCGTCGGAGTCGGCGATGTCGTGCTCGCGGGTGTCGGTGTTCTTGACCGCCACGCTGATCCGCTTGTACGCGCCCTCCATGTCGCCGCGGGCGGGCAGGCCGTCCAGGCCGCGGCCGTACGCGTAGCCGCCCCACACCGCGTACACCTCGGCCAGGTCGGCGTCGTCGCGCCAGTTGCGGCTGTCGATGAGGGGGAGGATGCCGGCGCCGTACGCGCCCGGCTTGGACCCGAAGACGCGCAGCGTGGCGCGGCGCTCGTCGCCGTGCGCGGCCACATCGGCGGCGACGTGGGCGCGGACGAAGTTGTCGGAAGGGGACTCGTCCAGCGCCGCGACCAGCTGCACCGCGTCGTCGAGCAGCGCGACCACGTGCGGGAACGCGTCGCGGAAGAAGCCGCTGATGCGCATCGTGACGTCGATGCGGGGGCGGCCCAGCTCGGCGAGGTCGATGGGGGCGAGGCTGACCACCCGGCGGGACGCTTCGTCCCAGACGGGCCGGACGCCGAGCAGCGCGAGCGCCTCGGCGATGTCGTCGCCGGCGGTGCGCATGGCGCTGGTGCCCCACATCGACAGGCCGACGGAGCGCGGCCACGAGCCGTGGTCGGCCTTGTAGCGGGCGAGCAGCGAGTCGGCCATCGCCTGCCCCGTCTCCCACGCGAGCCGGCTCGGGATGGCCTTCGGGTCGACGGAGTAGAAGTTGCGCCCGGTCGGCAGCACGTTGATCAGCCCGCGCAGCGGCGACCCGCTCGGCCCCGCCGGCACATAACCACCGTCCAGGGCGTGCAGGACCATCGTCAGTTCGTCGCCGGTACGGGCCAGCCGTGGCACGATCTCCCGTGCCGCGAACTCCAGCACCCGTACCACATCCGGCGAATCCGAAATGTCGGTGATGTCGGATGTGGGCCAGCCCCTGGACTCCATCTCCGCCACCAGGGCGCGGGCCTGCGACTCGGCCTCGTCGACCGAGACGCGGGCGGTCGAGCCCTCGGTCAGGCCGAGCGCCTCGCGCAGGCCGGGCAGCGCGACCGTGCCACCCCACAGCTGCCGGGCCCGCAGCATCGCCAGGACCAGGTCGATCCGCGCCTCGCCCGACGGCGCGACACCGAGGACGTGCAGCCCGTCGCGGATCTGGACGTCCTTGATCTCGCACAGCCAGCCGTCGATGTGCAGGATCAGCTCGTCGAACCCGTCGTCGCCCGGCCGGTCCGCCAGGCCCAGGTCGTGGTCGAGCCGCGCGGCCTGCAGCAGCGTCCAGATCTGCCCGCGGATCGCCGGCAGCTTCGCGGGGTCGAGGGCCGCGATCGTCGAGTGCTCGTCGAGGAGCTGCTCGAGGCGGGCGATGTCACCGTACGACTCCGCGCGCGCCATCGGCGGGATCAGGTGGTCGACCAGGGTGGCGTGCGCCCGCCGCTTCGCCTGGGTGCCCTCACCGGGGTCGTTGACCAGGAACGGGTAGATGAGCGGCAGGTTGCCGAGCGCCGCGTCGGCACCGCACGAGGCGGACATCCCGACGGTCTTGCCCGGCAGCCACTCGAGGTTGCCGTGCTTGCCGACGTGCACGACCGCGTGCGCGCCGAACTCGTCGGCGAGCCACCGGTACGCGGCCAGGTAGTGGTGGCTCGGCGGCAGGTCGGGGTCGTGGTAGATCGCGACGGGGTTCTCCCCGAACCCGCGCGGCGGCTGCACCATCACCACGACGTTGCCCTCGCGCAGCGCCGCCAGGACGATCTCGCCGCCGGGGTCGCGGGACGTGTCGACGAACAGCTCACCGGGCGCCGGTCCCCAGTGCCGCTCCATCCCCTCCCGCAGGTCGGCGGGGAGCGTGTCGAACCAGCTCCGGTACCGGGCGGCGGAGATCCGGATCGGGTTGCCGCGCAGCTGGTCCTCGGTGAGCCAGTTCACGTCCTGCCCGCCGGCGGCGATGAGCGTGTGCATCAGCGCGTCGCCGTCCTTCGGGAAGCCGTCGGCGCCGACGTACCCCTGCGCGTGCATCGCCTCGAGCAGCCGCACGACGCTCGCGGGCGTGTCCAGGCCGACCGCGTTGCCGATCCGCGCGTGCTTCGTGGGGTACGCGCTGAGCATCAGCACGATCTTGCGGTCCTCGGGCCGCAGGTGCCGCAGCCGGGCGTGCGCGACCGCGGTCCCGGCGACCCGGCCGGCCCGCTCCCGGTCGGCGACGTAGACGGTGAGCCCGTCGGCGTCGATCTCCTTGAACGAGAACGGCACCGTGATGATCCGCCCGTCGAACTCCGGGATCGCGACCTGCGTCGCGGTGTCCAGCGGCGACAGCCCGTCGTCGTTGGCGTCCCAGGTGTCGCGGGAGCTCGTGAGGCACAGCCCCTGCAGGATCGGCACGTCGAGCGCGGCCAGGGCGCCGACGTCCCATGCCCCGTCCTCGCCGCCGGCCTGCGCGTCGGCGGGCCGGGTGCCGCCCGCCGCGAGGACCGTGACGACGAGCGCGTCGGCCTGCCGCAGCGTGTCGAGCAGCTCCGCCGGGGCGGCCCGCAGCGACGAGGCGAACACCGGCAGCGCCCGCCCGCCCGCGTCCTCGACCGCCTCGCAGAGCGTCTCCACGAACGCGGTGTTCCCCGCCAGGTGGTGCGCCCGGTAGTAGATGATCCCGACGGTCGGGCCCTCAGCCTTGGAATCCCGGTCCAGCGGTCCCCACGCGGGGGTCTTCACCGGCGGCGCGAACCCGTGACCGGTCAGCAGGACCGTGTCGGAGAGGAAGTTGTGCAGCTCGGCGAGGTTGGCGGGGCCACCCTCGGTGAAGTAGGCGTGGGCCTCCGCGGCGACGCCGGCGGGCACCGTCGAGTGGCGCATCAGCTCCGCGTCGGGCAGCGCCTCACCGCCGAGCAGCACCACCGGAAGTGACAGGCGCAGCAGCGTGTCGAACCCTTCCTGCCAGTCGCGGTAGCCGCCCAGGAACCGGACCACGACCAGGTCGGCGCCGTCGGCCAGGGCCGGCAGCTCCTCCACGGTGAGGCGGGACGGGTTGGCCAGCCGGAACGCCGCGCCGCTCGCACGGGCGCTGAGCAGGTCGGTGTCGGACGTCGACAGCAGCAGGATCACGCCGGGGTCCTCCCTCGGGGTCCGCGCCCCAAGTCGGTCGGGAAAGGTCCGGCGGCGGAGAGTGTCCTGGCTCCCGGATCGGCGCTCGCCTCCGGCCTTCCCGGGCTCGCACCCGGTGGCCGTCGTCTCCGGCCGCCGGGGCGCTGGGCCCGGTGGCCGTCGTCGGAGGTCCACTCCCCGGTCACAGTGGCGGGACCGCGCCGGATTCACACCGGCTTCCTCCACACGTCGCCGTACAGCACCGCCAACTCTGCCGTTCCCCGCTTCCTTGAGTCAAGCTGGCCCTCTGTGACCTGTTGGGCGGCTCGCTCGGTCGGCTTTCGTGGGCCGGGTGGGGCGCTGCGCAGTAGTATCCGGCCCGTGCAGGCTGCCAGTGGACGCGACGCTCCGGACCGGTGCCCGGGCGCCGTGCAGGTCCACGCGGCGGCCGACGGCGGGCTGGCCCGCGTCCGGCTGCCCGGCGGGCGGCTGACCGTCGCCGCCCTCGCGGTCCTCCGTGCCGCCGCCGCGGACCTCGGCGACCCCGCCCTGGAGCTCACCTCACGCGGAAATGTGCAGGTCAGGGCGCTGCGGCCGGACGCATCGCCGGAGCTGGCGGCCAGGCTCACCGCCGCGGGGCTGCTGCCGTCGGACACCCACGAGCGGGTCCGCAACATCGTCGCCAGCCCGCTCAGCGGCCGCGACGGCCGCGGCGAGCTGGACGTGCGGCCGGTGGTGGCCGCGTTCGACGCCGGCCTGTGCGCCGACCCCGCGTTGGCGGCGCTGCCCGGCCGGTTCCTGGTGACCGTCGACGACGGGCGCGGCGACGTGTCCCCGCTCGGCGGCGACGTCGGCCTGCACGGCGACCGCCTCCTCCTCGCCGGGGCCCCGACAGAGTGCCGGGCCGGCGACAACTCCGCTGAGCTGCTGCTCCGGGCGTCCCGGGCGTTCCTCGACGAGCGCGCGGCGCAGGGCGGCACCGCGTGGCGCCTGGCCGAGCTGACCGACGGCCCGGCGCGGGTGGCCGCCCGCCTGGGGTGCGCCCTCAGCTCGGGCGCCGGCCGGCTCGCGGGCTCGCCGGGGCCGGCGATCGGATCGACCCCGCAGGTCGGGGGACTGGTCGCGCTGACGGTGGTCGTACCGCTGGGGCTGCTGACACCGGAGCAGTCGGCGGCGCTCGTCGCGGCCGCGCCGGGAGAGATCATCGTCACGCCGTGGCGGACCGTCGTCGTGCCCGACGTGCCGGTCGAAGAAGCTGGACCTCTCGAGTCACTGCTGACGGCCGCCGGCCTCGTCACCGATCCCGCGTCGCCGTGGGCCGGGGTCACCGCGTGCGCCGGCCGGCCCGGCTGCGCCAAGGCCCTCGCCGACGTGCGCGCCGACGCCCGCGCCGCCGTCCTCAGCGGCCTTGACCATGCGTTGCCGGTGCACTGGGTCGGCTGCGAACGGCGCTGCGGCGCACCGAAGGGAAGGCACGTGGAGATGCTCGCGACCGCCGACGGCTACCGTCTTCAGTCATGACGGCGTACGACTATGTCAAGGACGGCGCCGAGATCTACCGTCAGTCGTTCGCGACGATCCGCGCCGAGGCCGACCTGTCCGCGCTGCCCGCCGACGTCGCCCAGGTCACCGTCCGCATGATCCACGCGTGCGGCATGGTCGACCTCGCCTCCGACATCGGGTACAGCGCCGACGTGGTGCGCGTCGCCCGCGCGGCCCTGCGCGACGGCGCCCCGATCCTGTGCGACGCGGAGATGGTCGCCTCCGGCGTGACCCGCGCCAGGCTGCCCCGCGACAACGAGGTCCTGTGCACGCTGCGCGACCCGCGGGTCCCGGCGCTCGCGCGCGAGCTGGGCACCACCCGTAGCGCCGCCGCCCTGGACCTGTGGGGTCCGCGGCTCGACGGCGCGGTCGTCGCCATCGGCAACGCGCCGACGGCGCTGTTCCGGCTCCTGGAGATGATCGCGGCCGGCGCGCCCCGGCCCGCGGCCGTGCTGGGCATCCCCGTCGGGTTCATCGGCGCGGCCGAGTCGAAGGCCGCGCTCGCGGCGTCCGACCTGCCGCATCTGGTCGTGCACGGCCGCCGGGGCGGCAGCGCGATGACGGCCGCCGCCGTCAACGCCATCGCGGACGAGAAGGAATGACCACAGTGGACACCGGTCGGTTGTACGGCGTAGGACTCGGCCCCGGCGACCCGGAGCTCGTGACGATGAAGGCGGCCCGGCTGATCGGCGCCGCACCCGTCGTCGCGTTCCACAGCGCCCGCCATGGGCGGAGCATCGCTCGTTCGATCGCTGCGCCGTACCTTCGCGAGGGCCAGATCGAAGAGGCGCTCGTCTATCCGGTCACCACCGAGGAGGTCCCCGACTACCGGGCCGTCATCGAGGAGCACTACGACGCGTGGGCGGCCCGGCTCGCCGCGCACCTCGACGCCGGCCGTGACGTGGTCGTGCTCTGCGAGGGCGACCCGTTCTTCTACGGGTCGTACATGCACATGCACAAGCGGCTCTCGCACGCTTACGTGACCGAGGTCGTGCCCGGCGTCACCTCCGTTTCGGGCGCGTCCGCGGTGCTCGGCCGGCCGCTCGTCGAACGCGACGAGGTGCTCACCGTGCTGCCCGGCACGCTGCCCGCCGACGACCTCGCCGCGCGGCTCGCCGGCACCGACTCCGCCGCCGTCATGAAGCTCGGCCGCACGTTCGGGGCCGTACGGGACGCCCTGGAGCGCGCCGGCCGCCTCGACGACGCCTGGTACGTCGAGCGCGCCACCACCGCCCGCGAGCGCGTCGCCCCCTTGTCCACTGTGGACCCTTTGGATGTGCCGTACTTCTCGCTCGCCCTGCTGCCGAGCCGCGTGCACTCGGAGACGGCGTCGGCGCTGCGGTCCGCGCCGCCCGCGGTCGCCGCCGGCGAGGTCGTCGTCGTCGGGCTCGGCCCCGCCGGCCGGGACTGGCTCACCCCCGAGGCGGCGGCCGCGGTCGAGGCCGCCTCCGACCTGGTCGGCTACGCCCCGTACCTGGCCCGGATCCCGGCCAACCCGCGGCAGCGCCGGCACGCCTCCGACAACAAGGTGGAGTCGGAGCGCGCCGAGTTCGCCCTGTCCCTCGCCAAGGACGGCCGCCGCGTCGCCGTCGTGTCGTCCGGCGATCCGGGCGTGTTCGCGATGGCGGCAGCGGTACTGGAGGTCGCCGCCGAACCCCGCTGGAAGGACGTTCCGGTCCGTGTCCTGCCCGGCCTGACCGCCGCCCAGGCGGTGGCGAGCCGCGCGGGCGCGCCCCTCGGCCACGACTTCTGCGTGCTGTCGCTGTCCGATCGCCTGAAGCCGTGGGACGTCATCGCCGCCCGCATCGAGGCCGCGGCCGGCGCCGACCTCGTCATCGCCATCTACAACCCGGGCTCGAAGAGCCGCACCTGGCAGGTCGAGGCCGCCCGCGACCTGCTGCTGCGCCACCGCTCCCCGGACACCCCGGTCGTCCTGGGCCGCGACGTCGGCGGCCCGCAGGAGCGCGTGCGCGTGGTGCGCCTCGCCGACCTGGACCCGTCCGAGGTGGACATGCGGACCCTGCTCATCGTCGGCTCGTCCCAGACCCGCTCCCTGACCCGCGGCGACGGCGCCCCCGTCGTCTTCACCCCCCGCCGCTACCCTTGACCGCCGCCCGGCGTCGCCACCTGCCCTAGGCTCCTGACCGCCCGGCATCCCCAACCGCCCCACGCCTGCTGATCGCCCGTCCGGCGTCCCTGCCGCGCTTGCCGCCCGCGCCTGCTGGCCGGTCCGCGTCTGCCGCCCGCGCCTGCCGCCCGCGTCTGCTGGCCGGTCCGCGTCTGCTGGCCGGTCCGCGTCTGCTGGCCGGTCCGCGCCTGCTGGCCGGTCCGCGCCTGCTGGCCGCCCCGCGCCTGCTGGCCGGTCTGCGCCTGCTGACTGCCCCGACCCGCTGGTCGTTCGTCCGGCGTCCCCGCCACACCCGCTGCCCACGCCCACTGACCGCCCCGCGCACACTGACCGCCCGCCCGGCGCCCCCGCCGCGCCTGCCGCCTGCGCTCGCTGGCCGTCCCGAGTCTGCTGACCGTACGTCCGGCGTCCCCGCTACCCAAGCCCGCTGGCCGTTCCGCGCTCGCTGGCCGGTCCGAGTCTGCTGGCCGTCCGTCCGGCCTTCTCGCCACACCCGCTGCCCACGCCCGCTGACCGCTCGGCGTCCCCGCCCGCCCAGCGCTCCCCGCCCGCCCACACTCGCTGGCCGCCCACACTCGCTGGCCGCCCAGCGGTCCCCGGTTGCCCCACGCGTTCGTCGTCATCACCCTCGTGATTCGCCGGCCTGAGCTCACCGGTGTCGAGTAGGAGACGCCCGCAGTGGTTCCTGCCGTCAGCGGTGACCGGTGGACGGCCGCGTCAGGATGGCCGGCGGGTGCTCGATCGTGTGGGACACCAGGGTGTCGCCGGTTCGATCGAGCCACCACCGCACCAACGCGCGCGTGGTGGCGTCGCAGGTCGGTTCGTGGCAGTGCTGTCGTTCAGGCGTTCGTTGTGTGGCGGCGGGGGCGGCGCTGACGTTCTCGGCGGCGGCTCCGCTTGTCTTCCACCGTACCTCAACGTTCCTAATCGATCTTCAAACCCGTGGTCACCCGGTTACCCCACGCAACGGGTCCATGCTACAGGCCTCCCGCGGGTGCCTTCGTCAGGTACAGCTCCAGGATCGCGGGCAGCGGGGCCACCCCTGGGCCGCCGGCGTCGACCCAGGCGGTCAGGTCGTCGATGACGGCGTCGTCGAGCAGGTAGCCGAGCCACACCGGCCGGGCACCCGCCCGCCGGGCGGACGGGGTCGGGTGCACGACGACGATGTTGGACCGGGCGCACGCGTCCAGGCACCCGCTGACCCGCACTCCCGCCGCCCCGAGCGCCTGGCGGAGCCGCGCGACCTGACCCGCGTGGTCGACGTCCGGGTGCTTGCGCGGCGAGCCGCAGCAGCAGTCGCGGCACACGGTGACGAGGGGGCGATCCACCCGTAGAGCTTACGGCCGGGCCAGGATCTCGCCGTGCAGGATGGACAGCCAGCCGTCGGGGGAGGCGGCCCAGGCGCGCCAGCCGTCGGACAGGCGCTGCAGATCCGACGGGCTCGAGCCGCTCGCCAGGGCCTGCGTCGCCATCGCCGAGGCGCGGACCCGGTCCGCCCACATGCCGCCCCACCATGAGCGGTCCTCGTCGTCGGCGAAGCACCACGTGCTCGCCGTAGCCGTCACGTCGGTGAAGCCCGCGGCGCGCGCCCAGGACAGCAGGCGGCGGCCGGCGTCCGGCTCGCCTCCGTTCGAGCGAGCCATCCGCTGGTACAGCGCCAGCCAGTCGTCCAGCTCCGGCAGCTGCGGAAACCAGGTGAACGCCGCGTAGTCGCTGTCCCGGGCCGCCACGTAACCGCCCGGCTTGCAGACCCGGCGCATCTCGCGCAGTGCCTGCACGGGGTCCGCGACGTGCTGCAGCACCTGGTGGGCGTGCACGACGTCGAAGCTGTCGTCGGGGAAGTCCAGCGCGTGGACGTCGCCGACGACGTACGCGACGCCCTGCACCCCGGCCTTCGTGACCTCCAGGGCCTCGGCGGTCGCCTCCAGGGCGGTGACCGGTCCGGGTGCGACAGCGGCGGCCAGGTCGGCGGTGATCGTGCCGGGTCCGGCGCCGACGTCCAGCAGGGACATGCCCGGCCGGAGCACCGGCAGCAGGTACGCGGCGGAGTTGGCAGCGGTGCGCCAGCGGTGGGAGCGCAGGACCGACTCGTGATGTCCGTGGGTGTAGACGTTGTTGGCCATGTCCCAGACTCTAATATTCGCGTCTCTAATATTGGGAGAGCGTTCCCGCATAGTGAAACGACTAAGATCGCCGAAGTGAGAACGTCGCTGCTCGTGCTGGCCTACTTCGCGTTCATCAGCCTCGGGCTCCCCGACGGCCTCCTGGGCGTCGGCTGGCCGTTCATGGCCGGCACCTTCGACGTGCCGACCGAGTCGGTCGGCTACCTGCTCGTCGCCGCGACCACCGGCTACCTCACCTCCAGCGTCGCCGCCGGGTTCCTGCTCGGGCGGGTCGGCGTCGGCTGGCTCCTCGCCGGCAGCACCGCCGCGACGAGCCTCGCCCTCGCCGGGTACGCCCTCGCGCCCAGCCTCTGGTTCGTCGTGCCGTGCGCGCTGCTCGGCGGGTTCGGCGGCGGCGCGATCGACGCCGGGCTCAACGCGTACGCGGCCGCGAACTTCAACGCCCGGCACATGAACTGGCTGCACGCCTGCTTCGGACTCGGTGTCGCGATCGGACCGCTCATCATGACGTCCGTGATCAGCGGCGGTTCGCCGTGGCGCCTCGGGTACGTCCTGGTCGCCACCGCCCAGCTGGCACTGTCGATCTCGTTCGTCGTCAGGGCACGCAGCTGGGGGAGGGCCCCGGCGCCCGTACACGAGACGCCACAACGCGGACGGGACACCCTCAAGCTGCCCGTGGTGTGGGTCCAGGTGGTCGCGTTCGGGGTCTACGTGGCGGTCGAGGCCGGCGCCGGCCTGTGGGCGTTCCTGCTGCTCACCGAGGGTCGCGGGGTGAGCGACGCGGTCGCCGGTGTGTGCGTGTCGGGCTACTGGGCGATGCTCTTCCTCGGCCGCGTCGTGCAGGGCGCCGTCGCCGACCGCATCGGCGTCAACCGCGTCATCGTGGGGTGCATGACCGGCATGGCGGCCGGCGCGTTCCTGGTCGCGCTGCCCGGCCCCGGCTGGCTTGCCGCGACCGGCCTCGGCATCATCGGGTTCGCCGCGGCGCCCGTGTTCCCGCTGCTCACGCTCACCACCGCCGCCCGCGTCGGGGCCGCGCACGCCGATCGGGCGATCGGGCTGCAGATCGCCGGCGCCGGCCTCGGTGGCGCCCTCGTCCCGACCGCGATCGGCGTCCTGCTCGCGCGGGCCGGGGTCAACGTCCTCGGGTCGGCGCTGCTGGCCCTCGCGTTGCTGCTGCTCATGTTGTACTGGCTGACCCTGCGCATGTCGGCAGGCCCTTCCCGTGACCAGATCGGTCCGGTGCCCGGCACGGCCGTGCCTGTCGGGGAGGCACCGGACGGCGCAGGATCGTCGTCATGAGAAGCGCGCTGCTCGTCATCGACATCCAGGAGTCCTTCCGCCAGCGCCCCAGCTGGGCCGCCGTCTCCAACCCCGACATCGTCGCGACGGTCAACCCGTTGATCGACGCCGCCCGTACCCGCGGCGACCTCGTCGTCTGGGTGCTGCACCACGAGGTCGACACCGTGTTCGACCCGCGCAACGGGCACGTCCGCCCCATCGAGGGCCTGCAGCCGCTGCCGGACGAGCCGGTCCTCACCAAGACCTCCGCGAACGCGTTCACCACCACCGGCCTGCAGCAGCTGCTCACCACCGAAGGCATCCGCCACCTCATCGTCACCGGCATCCAGACCGAGCTGTGCTGCGAGACCACCACCCGCGTCGCCGGCGACCTGGGCTACGACGTCACGTTCGTCACCGAGGCCACCGCCACGTTCCCGATCCCGCACCGCGACGAGCGCCACCTGCCCTACGACGAGATCCTCGCCAGCCCCCGCACCCTGTCGACCGACGAGGTCATCGCCCGCACCGAGTACGCCCTCGCCGGCCGCTTCGCCACGATCGCGACGGTGAAGGAGCTCATCGGCTGATGAAGGTCGTCTTCCTGCTCGTGCCGCAGCTGCACCTGCTCGACCTGGCGGGCCCCGCCCAGGTCTTCTCCACGGCCCGTGACCTCGGCCTGGACTACGAGCTGCAGTACGCGGCCGAGCGGGACGACATCCCCTCCGCGCAGGGCCTGCCGGTCCGCCGGACCACGGGCCTTTCGCCGCTCACACCGTCGGACCTCATCGTGGTCGCCGGGTGGCGCAGCCACGGCTTCCCTTCCAACGGCCGGCTCAGTCCTTCCACCCGCGCGTGGCTCGCGGCGCACCACGCGGCCGGCGGCACCTGCGCCAGCGTGTGCTCGGGCGCGGACGCGCTCGGTCAGGCCGGCCTCCTGGACGGCCGCCGGTGCACCACGCACCATGTGCTGCAGGATCGGCTGGCTACGCGGTACCCACGAGCCAAAGTCCTCAAGGACGTCCTCTTCGTCATCGACGACCGCGTCGTCACCTCGGCCGGCATCGCGAGCGGCATCGACCTCGCGCTCCACCTGGTCGCCACCCGCCACGGCCCGGGCCTCGCCGCACAGATCGCCCGCGAGATGGTCGTGTACGCGCGGCGCAACGGCGACGACCCGCAGGACAGCGCCATGCTCCGCCACCGCGCCCACCTCTCCGACGTCGTCCACCGCGTCCAGGACGTCATCGACGCCCACTTCACCGACCGCCTCCCGCTCCGCGACCTCGCCTCCACCGCCGGCGTCAGCGAACGCACCCTCACCCGCCTCTTCGGCGACGCCACCGGCCTCACCCCGCTGCGCTACCAGCAGCTCCTCCGGGTCGAACGCGCCGAACACCTCATCGGCCACGGCGCCACCGTCGAATCCGCCGCCCGCGCCGCCGGCTTCGAAGACGCCCGCATGCTCCGCCGCCTCCGCTCCCGCCGCCTCCATTGACAGAGGGTGCTTGACCTGTCGCAGGGAGTGGATGGCGACGGTGGGCGCTGGACGCAGGGTTGTCGGGCCGGGAAAATTGAGGCGAGCGCCGGCCGGGGGGAGGCCGCCAATGCCACGCCCGTACTTCTCGTTGTCCGCACCAGATCCACGCCCACCCACACCCATCGCCGAGCTCGACGGCGCCGCCCGCCGCGCCGCCACCGCGGCCGAGTTCGCCCGCCGCCGCGAGGCCCGCTCCCGCGCCAGGGCGGAGTTCGCCGAAGCCCGCGCCCGCGGCCTGGCCGCCCGCCACGCCACGAAACTGACCCGCCTCCGCAACGCCCGCATCCTCGCCGGCGAGCCCACCCTTCGACGCCTTGTCCCGCTCCCGCCCCTCGCCGCCCCAGTACCCCCGCCCTCCACAACCACGGCCCCACCCCCGTCCGCCGCCGCGCTCTCATCCTGCTGCTGCGTCGGTACCGCGTGCTGCCGCCCCACCGGTCTCACGTCCGACGGCTGCGCCGGTGCCGCGTGCTGCTGCGGCTCCCGTTCCGTGCCCGGCAGCGACTCGGGCCGTGCCGCAGGGCACAGCCGGGACGCCTGCTCCCGCCGCAGCTCCGATCACGGCTCCCGCCGCCGAAGTGCCACCTTCGACCACAGCTTCGACCACGGCGTTGACGCCGGCGCCTGCACCCACGCTGATAGATCTGGCTCCGGTGCCTGCCGCCGTTCTCGTCGCTACCGCCGCTTCCTCTCCGATCGCGGCGCCAGTTGCGGCTGCGGCTATCCCGCCCGCTTCCGCTCCAGCTCTGACACATCCTCCACCGTCACCATCCACCCCCTGCGACAGGTCAAGAACACTCTGTCAACGAAGCATGCCGATCGGAGCACTTCTCGGGACACGCCCGCACCCACATCGAGCCCTGCCGCATCCTGCCTTCGCCCTGCCGCCTGCCTCCGCCCGCCCACCCCCGTGCCGGTCCACCCGCCGACGGTGCACTGCCCCCGCTCACCCACGCCGCCCGGCCACGTGCACCACGCTGGACACCTGCTTCGACGCGTACCCGCTGGCTCCGCCGGTGGCCATGCGCGCCGGACCGGCAATGCGCGCTGGACTGGCCGCGTGTGGCTGGCTGGGCGCGGTGTTGAGGTGCGGCACGCCGGGCTGGGCGCTCACGGCGGGGTCCGTTCCGCTGAAGTCAGGTAGCCGCCCCGGCGCACATCAGACCGGACACGCGCACCGGCAGGGGGATGCGCACAGCCCCGGTGCGTTCGCCTTGCCGGGTACGTGCGCCAGCCGGCGGGATCGGCTGCTTGTGCACCCTGACCGGGGACCGGGCGAGCGCCCCATCATGCAGGCAGGCCCGGCATGCGGCGCGGGATGCACGGCATGTCGGCCGGGGCGCGGTTGGCGTGCCCAGCGGGCGTTGCCAGGTGCGGAGCGTTGGCGGGCTGCGCCGGGGCGTCGGCCCAAGAATGCTGCCTCCCGCCGCCATGGGCCGAGGTGTCCGCGGGGCGAGGTGTCCGCGGGGCGAGGTGTCCGCGGGGCGAGGTGTCCGCGGGGCGAGGTGTCCGCGGGGCGAGGTGTCCGCGGGGCGAGGTGTCCGCGGG
>NZ_JBIAYW010000011.1:1450-1757 GCF_042898305.1 Dactylosporangium sp. NPDC000521 | reverse complement strand
GCGAGGCGACCGTGGGGCGAGGTCTCCGTGGGGCGAGGTCTTCGCGTGGCGAGGTGTCCGCGGGCCGGGGCGACCGTGGGCTGAGGCGATCACAAGCCGAGGTAGCCGTGTGCCGGGGCAGAGCTTTGGACCGAAGCGGCGAGGGGCCGAGGGAGCCGCGTTCCGTGGGTGACCGCGCCCACGTGCCCCTCGGGCCCTCGCGCCTGCGTGACCGCGCCTGCGTGACCGCGCCTGCGTGACCGCGCCTGCGTGACCGCGCCTGCGTGACCGCGCCTGCGTGACCGCGCCTGCGTGACCGCGCCTGCGT
>NZ_JBIAYW010000011.1:0-1350 GCF_042898305.1 Dactylosporangium sp. NPDC000521 | reverse complement strand
GACCGCGCCTGCATGACCGCGTGCCGGGTGACAGCGTGCCGGGCAACGGTCACGGGCCGGGGCGGCCGTGGGCCGGGGCGGTTACAAGCTGAGGTAGCCGTGGGCCGGGGGCGATCACAAGCCGAGGTAGGCGTGGGTCCAAGTGACCGTGGGCCGGGGGTAATCACGTCCGGAGGATCACGGGCCGAGTCGTGGGCAGGGGGCGCAACGCTGAGGTGGCCGTGGGCGAGGGGAGCGCGGTTGCCGGGGTGGTGGCGGTCGTCTGGCTGGAAGAACCAGGTGGGTGGGTTACATCCAGCGGGAGCCCAACCACATGCGGGAGAGCCACTCGGCGTTGGTGATCATGGTGGCGCTGTAGATGGGGTAGAAGTAGGCGAAGCAGATGGCGACCAGGGTGACGTACGCGCCGGCGACGATCGAGCCGATCAGGCGGTGGTCGCTGGTGGGGTTGGCGTGGCGGGGCGGGCCGATGATGGCGCCCAGCACGTACACCACGGCGAGGACCAGGAAGGGCTCGGCGGGCAGGGCGTAGAAGTAGAACATCGTGCGGTGGGCCGGCATGGACTGGAACCAGGGGACGATGCCGGCCAGGGAGCAGGCCAGGATGAGCCAGGCCCGGCCGTCGCGGCGGGCGATCGCGAGCCAGGCGAGGGCGAGCAGCGCGGGCAGGAACGACCACCACAGGACCGGGGTGCCGAGCAGCAGCACCTGGGAGACGCAGCTGCTGGCGTCGCAGGGGCCGTCGGTGTTCACGTACATGCTGACGGGGCGGCCCAGCAGCAGCCACTGCCACGGCCAGGACTGGTAGGGGTGCGGTTCGTGCAGGGTGGTGTGGAAGCCGTACGCCTCCTGGTGGTAGTGCCACAGGTTGACCAGCGGGTCGATGAGGCGGTCGCTGGCGAGGCCGTTCGCCTGCGCGTACCAGTGCCGGTAATAGCCGTCGTCGGAGGCGAACCAACCCGTCCAGGTGGCGAGGTAGGTCACGAGGATGAGCGCGCCGAACACGAGGAGCCACCGGCCGTCGCGCAGCAGCGCGGTGCGGACATAGTGCGGGACGCCCGCGGTGCGGCGGGTGCCGGCGTCGAAGACGACGATCGCGGCGGCGAAGAGCAGGATGTACCAGAGGGCGCTCCACTTGACGCCCGCCGCGAGCCCGAGCGAGACGGCGCAGGCCAGCCGGTACCACGGGACGCCGAGCCGCACGCGGGAGGAGCCGGACTCCAGCGCGGCCAGCCACTTGGCGCGGCGGTGGGAACGGTCCAGGACCAGGAAGTAGAAGGCGACCACGATCCAGAACATGAGGAAGATGTCCAGCAGCGCCGCCCGCGAGAGGACGAAGTGCATGCCGTC